>NZ_JBYSYG010000004.1:0-450396 GCF_058783045.1 Hydrocarboniphaga sp. FW305-C-57
TTGCTTATTCTGTTAAAGATCAGGGCTTTAGCTTCGCTTCAAACCGCGTCGCCGTCACCAGGGAGGCGCATTCTACGCAACTCCCGAAACCCGTCAACAACGTTTTTTGCGCTATTTATCAAATCTATGATTTATAAGGATTTATATATTCAAAAAGATCATTGCGCAGGTTGAAAGGCGGCGCCGTGCGTTTGGGGCGGGCAAAAAAGCAGCAGGTACCGCATGCCGGCTCGCTCGGGCGCACAATGACTATCTATATAGAGCCGCCAGCAGAGGAGAAGCCATGTCAGCGGACCCTTTCTTCACCGTCATCGGCCACCGTGGTGCTCGCGGGCATGCTCCCGAGAACACTTTGCTCGCGATCGACACGGGCATCCGGCTCGGTTCGCACATGGTCGAGATCGACGTGCAGCTGCACTCGGGCGAGTTGCTCGTCATTCACGATCTGCGCGTCGATCGCACGACCAACGGGCACGGACGAGTCGACGCCCTTTCCCTGGCGGAGCTGCGCGCCCTGGATGCGGGTCAGGGCCAGCGCATTCCGACGCTCGGCGAAGTGCTCGATCTCGTCGAAGGCCGGGTTCCGGTCAACATCGAGCTCAAGACCGGCGCCGGCACGGCCGCAGCGGTCGCCGCTCATCTGCTCGAGCGCCTGGAAGCCGATGCGACACCCGAGCAGTTCCTGGTCTCGTCCTTCCATCTGCCGGAGCTCTACGAGTTCCGCCAGCTATTGCCCCAGGTGCCGATCGGGGCGCTGCTCTGCGGTGTGCCGCTCGACTGGGCGGCCTGCGCGGCGGAGCTGCAGGCCGAATGCGTGAACCTGTCCGACGAGTTCGTCGACGAGCGCCTGGTTGCCGACATCAAGAACCAGGGACGGCGTGTCTACGTCTATACGGTCAACGAGCCGGAAGACATGCTTCGCTTGCGCGCCTTGGGCGTCGACGGGATCTTCACCGATTATCCGGACAGGGCTCTCGCGCTCATCGCGCAATGAATGAACCCAGGCTCGCCATGTAACGAGCCTGTCACGGCCACTCTCTCTACTGAGCGAGCGCTGCCCCTCAAAATGAATGCCATGGACGCTCCCTCCAAACTCGAATTCCAAGCCACCGATCTCTTCATCAACCGCGAGCTGTCGCTGCTCGAGTTCAACCAGCGCGTGCTCGAACAGGCCAAGGACGAGAGCGTTCCGCTACTCGAGCGGTTGAAGTTCCTGTGCATCTCGAGCTCGAACCTCGACGAATTCTTCGAGATTCGCGTCGCCGGCCTCATGCAGATGGCGGAAGCCGGCGGCACCGTGCAGCGCGGACCGGACGGCATTTCGCCTCAGGAAGCGCTCGGCGCCATCAGCACGCGCGCGCACACGCTCGTCGACGAGCAATACCGCGTCTTCAACGACGTGCTCGTGCCCGCGCTCGACAAGGAGCGCATCCGCTTTCTGCGCCGCTCGGAATGGACGCCCGAGCAGGAAGCCTGGCTGCGCCAGTACTTCAACACCGAGCTGCTGCCGGTACTGTCGCCGATCGGGCTCGATCCGGCGCATCCGTTTCCGCGCCTGCTCAACAAGTCGCTTAATTTCATTGTCTCGCTGTCGGGCAAGGACGCGTTCGGCCGCAACATCCAGTTCGCGATCGTGCAGGCGCCGCGCGCCCTGCCGCGCCTGATCCAGTTGCCGAAGGACTTGCCGGGCAGCGGGCCGCACGACTTCGCGTTCCTGTCCTCGGTGATTCACGCCTACGTCGACGACGCGTTTCCGGGCATGCAGGCGACGGGCTGCTATCAGTTCCGCGTCACGCGCAATTCGGATCTGTTCGTCGACGAGGAAGAAGCCACCGATCTCGCCGAGGCGCTCGAAGACGAGCTGTCGCAGCGCCAGTGGGGCGACACCGTGCGGCTCGAGGTGGCCGACAACTGCCCCGAGCCGCTGTGGACTTATCTCATGAAGGAGACGCAGCTCACGCCGGCCGACGTCTATCAGGTCAACGGCCCGGTGAATCTCATGCGCCTGATGGCGATTCCGGACCAGGTCGATCGGCCCGAACTCAAGTACACGCCATTCACGCCGCGCGTGCCGAAGGCGCTCACGGGCGATCTGTTCGCCGCGGTTCGCGAGCGCGATCATCTGCTGCATCACCCTTACGATTCGTTCACGCCGGTGCTCGAGCTGCTGCGCCAGGCCGCGCGCGATCCGAAGGTGCTCGCGATCAAGCAGACGCTGTATCGCACCGGCGCGAAGTCACCGGTCGTCGAAGCGCTCATGGAAGCGGCGCGCAACGGCAAGGAAGTCACCGTCGTCGTCGAGTTGCGCGCGCGATTCGACGAAGCCGATAACCTGAGCCTTGCCGAGAAGCTCGAAGAAGTCGGCGCGCACATCGTCTACGGCGTGGTCGGCTACAAGACACACGCGAAGATGTGCCTGATCGTGCGCCGCGAAGAAGCCACCGGCGGCAAGACACCGGGCCTGCGCTATTACGCCCACCTGGGCACCGGCAACTACCATCCGCGCACGGCGCGCATGTACACCGACTACGGCCTGTTCACGTCGGATCAGGAAGTCTGCCGCGACGTACATGCGGTGTTTTTGCAGCTCACGAGCCTCGGCCGCATCGGCAAGCTGCATTGCCTGCTGCAATCGCCGTTCACGCTGTTCGAGCAGATGATGGCGCGCATCGATCGCGAGATCGAGAATGCGAGGAAGGGCAAGCCCGCGCGGCTCATCGCCAAGATGAATTCGCTGGTCGAAGCCGAGATGATCAAGAAGCTCTACGAGGCTTCGCAGGCTGGCGTGCAGATCGACCTGATCGTGCGTGCGATGTGTTCCGTACGACCGGGCGTGCCGGGGCTATCGGAAAACATCCGCGTGCGATCGGTGATCGGGCGCTTCCTCGAACATCACCGCGTGTTCTATTTCCACAACGACGGCACCGGCGAGATCCTGCTGTCGAGCGCGGACTGGATGGAGCGCAACCTGTATCGGCGCGTCGAGATCGCGTTTCCGATTCGCGACAAGAAGCTGCGTGCGAAGGTGTTCGGACAGCTCGAAGCCTATCTGGCCGACAGCGCGCAGAGCTGGCTGCTGCAGTCGAACGGACAGTACGTTCGTGCGCTGCCAGCGAAGAATCAGGAAGCCGGCAAGCCGGTGCAGCTGCAGTTTCTTGAGGACAGCTGAGTGGAAGTCGCGCATCCTCGATAACGAAAAAGCCCCGCCAAAAGTGCGGGGCTTTTTTGCAGCATCGACCAACGCCGTTCGGTGCAACCCGCCGCATCGCTTGCGATGCGGCGGCCAAACGGTGCGCCGTATTTATTCCTTGTGAGCTTCGCTCACAAGGAATAATACATGTCGAACTCGATCGGATGCGTCGTCATGCGGAAACGCGTGACTTCCTGCATCTTGAGTTCGATGTAGGCGTCGATCAGATCGTCGGTGAACACGCCGCCCTTGGTCAGGAACGCGCGGTTCTTGTCGAGCGCTTCGAGCGCCATGTCGAGGCTGTGGCAGACGCGCGGGATCAGCGCATCTTCTTCCGGCGGCAGATGGTAGAGATCCTTGTCCGACGGATCGCCGGGGTGGATCTTGTTTTCGATGCCGTCGAGGCCGGCCATCATCATCGCCGCGAAGGCGAAGTACGGGTTGGCGGTCGAGTCGGGGAAGCGCACTTCGATGCGGCGGCCCTTCGGGTTCGCGACGTACGGAATGCGGATCGAGGCCGAGCGGTTGCGGGCCGAGTAGGCCAGCATGACCGGCGCTTCGAAGCCCGGAACCAGGCGCTTGTAGCTGTTGGTGCCCGGGTTGGTGAAGGCGTTGAGCGTCTTGGCGTGCTTGAGGATGCCGCCGATGTAGTACAGCGCGGTTTCGGACAGGCCGCCGTAACCGTCGCCCGAGAACAGGTTCTTGCCGTTCAGCGACAGCGACTGGTGCACGTGCATGCCGGAGCCGTTGTCACCGACGATCGGCTTGGGCATGAAGGTGGCCGTCTTGCCGAACGAGTGAGCCACGTTCTGCACGACGTACTTGAGCTTGAGGACGTCGTCGGCCTTCTGCAGCAGGGTGCCGAACTTGACGCCGATTTCGCACTGGCCGGCCGTGGCCACTTCGTGGTGGTGCACTTCGACCGACATGCCCACTTCTTCGAGCGTGTCGCACATGGCCGAGCGGATGTCCTGCAGCGCGTCGACCGGCGGGACGGGGAAGTAACCACCCTTCACGCCAGGACGGTGGCCGGTGTTGCCGGTTTCATAGACCTTGCCGGAGTTCCACGCCGCGTTCTCGGCGTCGATCTCGACGAAGCAGCCCTTCATGCCCGAATCCCAGCGGATCGAGTCGAAGATGAAGAATTCGTTTTCGGGGCCGAAGTAGGCGGTGTCGGCGATGCCGGTCGAGGCCAGATAGGCCTGGGCGCGCTTGGCAAGCGAGCGCGGGTCGCGCGAGTAGCCCTGCATGGTGGCCGGCTCGATGACGTCGCAGGTGATGACCAGCGTCGGCGTTTCGAAGAACGGATCGATGAAGACGGTGCTCGGGTCCGGCATCAGGATCATGTCGGACTCGTTGATGCCCTTCCAGCCGGCGATCGACGAACCGTCGAACATCTTGCCGTCGGTGAACACGGACTCGTCGACGGTCGAAGCCGGCACGGTCACGTGCTGCTCCTTACCGCGCGTGTCGCAGAAGCGGAAGTCAACGTACTTCACGCTCTTTTCGGAAATTAGTTTCAGTACTTCTTTACCCGAAGACATGTCTTCTCCTGCAAGGGTCGGGGGTGGATTTGAATGGGCCGCTGCGGGAGCCCCCTGCCCCGGTTCGGCGGGGCAGAGCGCAGCACGTTCTATGCCAGAGAAATCATCTAAGCATAGGGCGTAGCCGCAAGGGGCAGTCAGTGTGCAGTCAGCTTGACGGGCTGACAACCTCGGTGCCATTGCCGGCCAGCGTCGCCTTCACCGCCGCCTGGTAAGCGGCATTGAGGCCGTCGCGCGTGGACAGGGTGAGGTTCAGGTCGCGCAGCAGGCCGTCGCCGACGCCGTAGATCCAGGCATGCACGGTGAGCGGCTGGCCGCGCTCCCAGGCGCTCTGGACGACGTCGGACTGGCAGACGTTGATGACCTGCTCGAGAACGTTGAGCTCGCAAAGCCGGTCGTGGCGCTTCGGCAGCTCGGCGATCACGCTGAGCTGGTCGATATACATGTCCTGCACGTCGCGCACGTGGTAAAGCCAGTTCTCGACGAGGCCGAGCCCGCGGGCGCCCTCGACGACCGCGCGCACGCCGGCGCAGCCGTAGTGGCCGACGACCATGATGTGCTCGACCTTGAGCACGTCGACCGCGAACTGGATGACCGACTGCGCGTTGAAATCGCTATGGACGACGAGGTTGGCGACGTTGCGATGGACGAATACTTCGCCGGGCGGCAGGCCGAGGATTTCGTTGGCCGGCACGCGGGCGTCGGCGCAGCCGATCCACAGATACTTCGGCGCGTGCTGGGCGGCCAGCTTGTTGAAGTAATCCGGGTCTTCCTTGAGCCGGGCTTCACGCCAGTGGCGGTTGCTGGCGAACAGATCGTCGAGGTCGTTCATGGGCTCCGATCATAGCCGCAGCCGATGACGATCCGCTCCGGTATGGAATGCCCAGTCGCTATACTCCGCGGCCCCGCTGCACGCCACTTTCCGTCATGACCTTCCAAGACCTGATCCTCAAGCTGCAGACCTTCTGGGCCAGCCACGGCTGCACGATCGTCCAGCCGCTGGACATGGAGGTCGGCGCCGGCACCTTCCATTGGGCAACCTTCCTGCGCGCCCTCGGCCCCGAAGCCTGGAGCACCGCCTACGTGCAGCCGAGCCGCCGCCCGACCGACGGCCGCTATGGCGAGAACCCGAACCGCCTGCAGCACTACTACCAGTTCCAGGTGCTCATGAAGCCGAGCCCGCCGAACATCCAGCAGCTGTACCTGGACTCGCTGAAAGTCCTGGGCTTCGACCCGCTCGTGCATGACATCCGCTTCGTCGAGGACAACTGGGAATCGCCCACGCTCGGCGCCTGGGGCCTGGGCTGGGAGGTCTGGCTCAACGGCATGGAAGTCACCCAGTTCACCTACTTCCAGCAGGTCGGCGGCATCGAGTGCAAGCCGGTGTCGGGCGAAATCACCTACGGCCTCGAGCGCCTGGCGATGTACATCCAGGGCGTCGAGAGCGTCTACGACCTGGTCTGGTCGCGTGACCCCAAGACCGGCCGCGAGGTCACCTACGGCGACGTCTACCATCAGAACGAAGTCGAGCAGAGCACCTACAACTTCGAGCACGCCGACACCGCGACCCTGTTCGATCGCTTCACCAAGGCCGAGGCCGAGGCCCAGCGCCTGCTGGCCCTGCCGACGCCGCTGCCGCTGCCGGCCTACGAACGGACGATCCAGGCCAGCCACACTTTCAACCTGCTCGACGCGCGCGGCGCGATCAGCGTGACCGAGCGCGCGAGCTACATCCTGCGCGTGCGCACGCTGGCCCGCGGCTGCGCCGAGGCCTATTACAACTCGCGCGCCCGCATCGCCGGCTTCGCGCCGCTGCCGGCCGGCAAGGCCGCTTGAACCGCCTCTCGTACTTCAACAGCGGTTCAGCGAAACTCACGTCTGATCGCCTAGCCTCGGTTCGGCCGCTCCAATAGTCTCACACAATCGTTCAATAATTTAAGATCAATTTTATTTAACATTGGACGCGCATTATCGTGGGCGCACACCTCGCCACTTTTGCCAGGAGAAACCAATGTCGAACGATGCCAAGTGCCCCTTTTCCGGTTCCGCCGCGGGCGGCTCCAGCCCCAAGCCGGCGGTCCGTACCAACAAGGACTGGTGGCCGAATTCCCTCGATCTGAGCATCCTCAACACGCCGTCCGCCGGTCCGGAATCGGCTGATTCGGCCGGCTACGCCAAGGCCTTCAAGTCGCTCGACCTCGACGCCGTCGTCAAGGATCTGCATGCGCTGATGACCGATTCGCAGGACTGGTGGCCGGCCGACTACGGTCACTACGGCCCGCTGTTCATCCGCATGGCCTGGCACTCGGCCGGCACCTACCGCATCCACGACGGCCGCGGCGGCGCCTCGGCCGGCGAACAACGCTTCGCCCCGCTCAACAGCTGGCCGGACAACGGCAACCTCGACAAGGCACGTCGCCTGCTCTGGCCGATCAAGCAGAAATACGGCAGCAAGCTGTCCTGGGCCGACCTGATGATCCTGGCCGGCAACGTCGCGCTCGAATCGATGGGCTTCAAGACCTTCGGCTTCGGCGGCGGCCGTGCCGACGTCTGGGAGCCGCGCTTCACCAACTGGGGCGCCGAAACCGAATGGCTCGCCACGAGCGACAAGGCCAACAGCCGCTACTCGGGCGATCGCGTGCTCGAAAACCCGCTCGGCGCGGTGCAGATGGGCCTGATCTACGTGAACCCGGAAGGCCCGGATGGCAAGCCCGACCCGGTGGCCTCGGGCCGCGACATCCGCGACACCTTCGGCCGCATGGCGATGGACGACGAAGAGACCGTCGCGCTGGTCGCCGGCGGCCACACCTTCGGCAAGGCGCACGGCGCCGGTGACCCGAAGCTCGTCGGCGCCGAACCCGAGGGCGCGAACATCGAGCAGATGGGCCTGGGCTGGGCCAATACGTTCGAGTCCGGCATCGGCGGCCACACCACCACGAGTGGCATCGAAGGCGCCTGGAAGCCGAATCCGACGACCTGGGACAACGGCTACTTCGAAACCCTGTTCGGCTACGAGTGGGAGCTCACCAAGAGCCCGGCCGGCGCGCATCAGTGGAAGCCCAAGGGCGATGCCGGCGCCGGCACTGTGGTCGACGCGCACGACCCCAGCAAGCGCCACCAGCCGATGATGACCACGGCCGACCTCGCGCTGCGCTTCGACCCCGTCTACGAAAAGATTTCGCGCGATTTCATGGCCAACCCGGCCAAGTTCGCCGATGCCTTCGCGCGCGCCTGGTTCAAGCTCACGCATCGCGACATGGGCCCGAAGGTCCGCTACCTCGGCAAACTCGTGCCGAAGGAAGACCTGATCTGGCAGGACCCGGTGCCGGCCGTGAACCACGCGCTGGTCGACGCCGGCGACATCGCGACGCTCAAGACCAAACTGCTCGAATCGGGCCTGTCGCCCTCGCAACTCGTCAACACCGCCTGGGCCTCGGCCTCGACCTTCCGCGGCTCGGACCTGCGCGGCGGCGCCAACGGGGCGCGCATTCGCCTGGCCCCGCAAAAGGACTGGGAGGTCAACCAACCGGCCGAACTCGCGAAGATTCTCGGCACGCTCGAAGGCGTCCAGAAAGCCTTCAACGCGAGTGCCACCGGCGGCAAGCAGATCTCGCTGGCCGACCTGATCGTGCTCGGCGGCGCTGCCGGCATCGAGGCGGCCGCGAAGAAGGCCGGCCATGACGTGAAGGTGCCGTTCACGCCGGGCCGCACCGACGCCTCGGCCGAGCAGACCGACGCCGAGTCCTTCGCCGTGCTCGAGCCGGTGGTCGACGGCTTCCGCAACTACGTGCGCAAGGGCCTCGAAACCTCGGTGTCCGAGAAGCTCATCGACAAGGCCAGCCTGCTCAAGCTCAACACGGCCGAAATGACCGTGCTGGTCGGCGGCCTGCGCGCCCTCGACGCCAATGCGGGGCAGTCGAAGAACGGCGTCTTCACCAAGCGCCCGGGCTCGCTGACGAACGATTTCTTCGTCAACCTGCTCGACATGCGCACGGTCTGGAAGCCGACCGACAAGGACCCGCACCTGTTCGAAGGCCGCGACCGCAAGAGCGGCGAGCTGCGCTGGACCGCGACGATCGCCGACCTCGTGTTCGGCTCCAACGCCCAGCTGCGCGCGATCGCCGAGGTCTACGCCAGCGACGACAGCCAGGGCGCTTTCGTGAAGGACTTCGTGAGCGCCTGGAACAAGGTGATGGAGCTCGATCGCTTCGATCTGCGGGCGTAAGGCCGCCGTTCCCCCTCTCCCTCCGGGAGAGGGTCGGGGTGAGGGATTCTCCGTGATCGTTGAGCTTCGCTATCACTGCGAATCCCTCATCCGTCGCTACGCGACCCTTCTCCCGGAGGGCGAAGGGAAATGCGAGGTCCGCCGACGCCACAGTTGGCGCTGCCCGGTCGATCACCGACAATTGCGCCCCCTTTGATTCTGGTTTCACCGCATGCCGCTCGACCTGCTGTTCGAACTCGGCGCCGAAGACCTGCCGGCCCGCTTCGTCGCCCCCCTTTCCAAGGCGCTCACCGACGGCATCGCGGGCGGCCTGGCTCGTCGTGGCGTCGGCGTCGGCGCGGTCGAAAGCTTCGCTACCCCGCGCCGGCTCGCAGTGCTGATCCACGAGGTCGGCGCGCGCCAGCCCGACCAGCTGCAGGAGCGCTCGGGCCCGGCGCTCGCCGCCGCCTACAAGGACGGCAAGCCGACGCCGGCGGCGCTCGGTTTCGCGCGCTCCTGCGGTGTCGAGATCGAGGCCATCGGCGAGAAGGACGGCAAGCTGCACTTCTCCAGGACCCAGCCCGGCCAACCGACCGCCGAGCTGCTGCCGGCGATCTTCGAGGAGACGCTCAAGCAGATGGACGAGCTGGTACCCAAGCGCATGCGCTGGGGTTCGGGCACCGAGACCTTCGTACGCCCGGTGCAGTGGCTGCTGTGCCTGCTCGGCGGCGACGTGGTGCCGTTGAGCCGCTTCGGCCTCGAATCGGGCCGCATCAGCTACGGCCACCGCTTCCACGCGCCGGCCGCGATCGCGCTGTCGGAGCCGCGCGATTACGAAGCGGCGCTGCGCAAGGCCCACGTCTGGGCCGATTTCGCTTCGCGCCGCGACAACATCCGCAAGCAGATCGAATCCAAGGCCGCCCAGCTCGGCGGCCACGCGCGCATCACCGAGGACCTGCTCGACGAAGTCACCGCGCTCGTCGAATGGCCCGTCGTCATCGCGGGCGACATGGAACAGCGCTTCATGCGCCTGCCGCCCGAGGTCATCGTCTCGACGGTCGAGACCAACCAGCGCTATTTCACGCTGTTTTCGGACGCAGCCAACACTCAGTTGCTGCCGTTCTTCATCACGATCGCCAACATCGAATCGTCCGACGTCGGCCAGGTGATCGCCGGCAACGAGCGCGTGGTGCGCCCGCGCCTGACCGATGCGCTGTTCTTTTACGAGCAGGATCTCAAGCAGCCGCTGTCGGCCTATGTCGAGAAGCTCGCGAACGTGACCTTCCAGAAGGAGCTCGGCAGCATCGCCGAGAAGTCCGCGCGCGTGAGTAAGCTCGCGCAGAAGATCGCCTCGCTCGTCGACGCCTCGCTCGTCGCCGACGTCGGCCGCGCTGCCGACCTGGCCAAGGCCGATCTCGTCACCAAAGTCGTCTTCGAATTCCCCGAGCTGCAAGGCCTCATGGGCGGCTACTACGCGAGCGCCGGTGGCGAGCCGCAGGCCGTGGCGACCGCGATTCGCGAACACTACCTGCCGACCCAGCAAGGCACGCCGATTCCGTCGACGCGTGAAGGGCAGATCGTCGCGCTCGCCGACAAACTCGACACGCTGGCCGGCATCTTCGCGATCGGCCAGAAGCCGACCGCGAGCAAGGACCCGTTCGCGCTGCGCCGGGCCGCGCTCGGCGCGCTGCGCATCCTCGTCGAAGGCGAGCTCGACCTCGATCTGCAGGATCTGATCGAGCAGGCGCTGATCGCCCAGCCGGCCGGCACCCGCGCCGAAGCGACGATCGACGATCTGTGGCTATTTTGTGTTGCCCGCTTTGAGTCCCTGCTATCCGATCGACTGTGGGACGCCTCCAAGCAGCTCGACGCGAAACATGCATCGAGACTTCCAGACAGCCCTTCAGGAGTCACCGTTGATCTTCGCGACTGGCCTGTCGCCGAAATTCAACAGGCAGTGCTGGCGACCGGCAGCACCGTCCCACTCGATATCGATCGCAGAGCAAGAGCGGTCTATTTCTTCTTGCAGAAGGACGAGGCGAAGTCGCTAACAGCCGCCGACAAGCGCGCACGCAACATCCTGCGCCAAGCCGGCGACACGCCGACCGCGATCAAGCCCGAGCGCTTCGAAGTGCCGGCCGAACACGCGCTGTTCGAAACCCTGCATCGCGTCGAAGCCGCGCTCGCCCCGCTGCGGGCGGCGCGCGACTACGGCGCCATGCTCAGCGAACTCGCCACGCTCAAGCAGCCGGTCGACGCCTTCTTCGACGCGGTGATGGTGATGGCCGAAGACGCGCAGGTGCGCAGCAACCGCCTGGGGCTGCTGGCAAAACTCGATGCGCTGTGCCGCGAGGTCGCGGACCTGTCGCTGCTGCCGGGCTGATCGGACTCGACCGGCGATGAAGTTCGTTTTTCTCGATCGAGACGGCGTCATCAACGAGGACTCCGACGACTACATCAAGTCGGTGGCCGAGTGGCGGCCGATTCCGGGCAGCATCGAGGCCATCGCCAGGCTCTCGCAGGCCGGCTGGCGCATCTACATCGCCAGCAACCAGTCCGCGATCGGACGCGGCTACATGGATTTCGACGCCCTGTTCGCGATCCACGACCGGCTGCAGAAGCTCTGCGCCGAACTCGGCGGGCGCATCGACGGCATCGAATTCGCGCCCGAGCACCCGGACCATGCGAGCGAGATGCGCAAGCCCAATCCGGGCATGCTGCGCGACCTCGCCAAGCGGCTGCAGATCAAGCTCGACGAGGTCTACTTCGTGGGCGACAGCTATTCGGACATCCAGGCTGCGCAGGCAGCCGGCGCAAGCCCTGTTCTGGTGCGAACCGGCAATGGGCGGCGCACCGAAAGCAGCCATGCCATCGAGGGCGTACCGGTGTACGACGACTTGGCGCAGTTTGCGGCCATCTTGCTGGCCGGCTGACGGCGCACCAAATTAGCGCATTCCGCAGGCCGCGTAGTCCTCGCGCCGACGCTCGATCTCCACGCCGACGTCCTGCACCGGAATCGCGCCGGGCTTGTGGATGACCAGGCGAAGCTTCATCAGCAGCGGAAAGTCCTTGTACAGCGTGCGCGCGAGCTTCTCGGCCAGGGCTTCGAGCAGCGCTGGCCGGTATTCGGTGGCCACCTTCTCGACGGTGGCCTGGATCGCCGAGTAGTCGAGCGCGTCGCGCACGTGGTCGCT
Source organism: Hydrocarboniphaga sp. FW305-C-57 (assembly GCF_058783045.1). NCBI lineage: Bacteria > Pseudomonadati > Pseudomonadota > Gammaproteobacteria > Nevskiales > Nevskiaceae > Hydrocarboniphaga > Hydrocarboniphaga sp. FW305-C-57. The sequence continues at coordinate 12,133 of NZ_JBYSYG010000004.1, forward strand.
CGCGGCGGCGGCATTGAAATCGGTGCCGAGGTCGAGATCGAAGACCAGCGGACGCATGAGCCCGCGCTCCCAGTCGTGCACGCCGATGATGGTTTCGACCTTGAGGCCGCGAATGAAGACGGTGTCCATCTCAAGCTCCCACGGATACGGCAGATGACGAGGCTGACGGCGGGCGCAGCGATTCGAGCGGCCAGCGCGCGGTGGTGAACAGCTTGCCGGCGGCCGGCCGGGCTTCGGCCAGGCGGGCCCAGCCGGCGTAGGCGATCATCGCTGCGTTGTCGGTACAGAAGGCCGGGCGCGGAAAGAACAGGCCCGCGCCACGACGCCCGGCGAGTTCGGCGAGCCGGGCGCGCAGGCGCTGGTTGGCGCCGACGCCGCCCGCGACGACCAGCGCCGCATGGCCGGTCTGCTGCAGGGCGCGATCGCACTTGATCGCCAGGGTTTCGGTGACGGCCTCTTCGAAGCCGCGCGCAATGTCGGCCTTGTCCTGCTCGCTCGCGTCGGCCGGCAGCGCGGTCAGCACCGCGGTCTTGAGCCCGCTGAAGCTGAAATCGAGGCCCGGACGATCGGTCATCGGGCGCGGGAACTTGTAGCGCCCGGGCGTACCGCCTTCGGCGAGCCGGGCCAGGTGCGGACCGCCCGGATACGGCAGGCCCATCATCTTGGCGGTCTTGTCGAAAGCCTCGCCGACCGCGTCGTCGAGGCTTTCGCCGAGCAGCGTGTAGCGTCCGACGCCTTCGACCGACACGAGCAAGGTGTGCCCGCCCGACACCAGCAACGCGACGAACGGGAATTCGGGCTTCGGGTCTTCGAGCATCGGCGCGAGCAGATGCCCTTCCATGTGGTGGACCGGGATCAGCGGCAAATCGTGCGCGAGCGCGATGCCGGCGGCGACCGAGGCGCCGACCATGAGCGCCCCGATCAGCCCCGGTCCGGCCGTGTAGGCCACGCCCGAGAGATCGGAGAATTGCAGGTTCGCCTGCGCCAGGGCCTCGCGCAGCAGGGCGTTGACGCGGCGAATGTGATCGCGCGAAGCGAGTTCGGGCACCACGCCGCCGTATTGCGCATGCAGCGCGATCTGCGAATGCAGCGTGTGCGACAGCAATCCGCGCTCGCCGTCGTAGAGGGCAGCGGCGGTTTCGTCGCAGGAGGTTTCGAGGGCCAGGACAGGCATGGGGCGCGTATTGTGCCCATCGCCGCGGCGGCCGGCGAGCCGCGATCCACCCGCAGGGCTTTGCATTGCGCGCGGCTCGCGCATAAAATCGCCGCCCCTTTGGGCCCAGCCCTGTGTCAAGAGCGAGCTTCACCTTATGCCGACTGTCCGCGTCCGCGAAAACGAACCCTTCGAAGTTGCCCTGCGCCGCTTCAAGCGCACCTGTGAAAAGGCCGGTGTGCTGACCGACGTGCGCAAGCACGAGTTCTTCGAGAAGCCGAGCCAGGAGCGCAAGCGCAAGCGCGCTGCCGCCGTGAAGCGCCAGCTCAAGAAGGTTTCGCGCGACGTCACCCGCCGTCAGCGCCTGTATTAAGGCCTGACCCGCGTGAAGGGCCCCGCGCCGAGCGCGCGGGTTCCTCGATCGGCAGCCGCATTCGCCTTCTCGGCTCGGGCTGCATCCCTTCACGTTACGGAGTTTCCGATGTCCGATCTCAAGACTCGCGTCCTCGATGACGTGAAAGTGGCCATGCGCGCGGGCGAAAAAGATCGCCTGTCGGTGCTGCGCATGCTCAGCTCCGAGCTCAAGAACCGCGAAGTCATCGACGCGATCGAGGTCACCGACGCCGTGGTCACGGCCACCGTCGAGAAGATGGTCAAGCAGCGTCGCGACGCCGAAAGCCAGTTCCGCAACGGCAACCGGCCGGACCTCGCCGACAAGGAAGCCGCGGAGATCGCGGTTCTGATGGGCTACCTGCCGCAGCAGCTGTTCGAGGCCGAAGTGCTCGCCCTGATCGACCAGGCGATCGCCGAGACCGGCGCCGTCGGCGGCAAGGACATCGGCAAGGTCATGGGCTGGATCAAGCCCAAGGTCGCCGGCAAGACCGACATGGGCAAGCTGTCGGGCCTGATCAAGGCCAAGCTCGGCTGATCGCATATCCGGCGCCCAGGCGCCGGACTACACTCGCCCCGTGTCCGGGCGCATACCTCAAAATTTCATTCACGACCTCCTCGCGCGAACCGATATCGTCGAGGTGATCGGCTCGCGCCTGGAACTCAAGCGCGCGGGCCGTGAATACAAGGCGCTGTCGCCGTTCAGCAACGAGAAGTCGCCCTCGTTCTTCGTCTCGCCGACCAAGCAGTTCTTCCATTGCTTCTCCTCGGGCAAGCACGGCAACGCCGTCGGCTTCCTGATGGAGTACGACCGCCTGACCTTCGTCGAGGCGGTCGAGGAACTCGCCAAGCGCGCCGGCCTGGAAGTGCCGCGCGAAGGCGGCGGGGCTTTCGAACGTCTGGTGCTCGACGGCCCGCTCGACGCGATGGCCGCGGCCGAGCGCTTCTTCCGCGAACAGTTGCGCAAGCATCAGCCGGCGGTCGACTACCTCAAACAGCGCGGCGTCTCGGGCGATACCGCGAAAGTCTTCGGCATCGGCTACGCGCCGGAGAGCTGGGACGCGCTGACGCGTTTCTTCAGCGATCCCAAGCACGCGATCGAGGCCGGGCTGCTGATCCAGAAGGACGGCGGAGGTTGCTACGACCGCTTCCGCAACCGCGTGATGTTCCCGATCCGCGACACGCGCGGTCGCGTGATCGCCTTCGGCGGGCGCACGCTCGGAGGCGATCCGGCCAAGTACCTCAACTCGCCCGAAACGCCGCTGTTCCACAAGGGCCGCAACCTGTTCGGGCTCTACGAGGCCAAGCAGTCGACCAAGGCCGAGCTGCCGCAGCTGCTCGTGGTCGAGGGCTACATGGACGTGGTGATGCTGGCCCAGCATGGCATTCGCGAAGTGGTCGCCACGCTCGGCACCGCGACCACGCGCGATCACCTCGCGCTGCTCTACAAGTCCACGCGCAAAGTGGTGTTCTGCTTCGACGGCGATCGCGCCGGCCGCTCGGCCGCCTGGCGCGCGCTCGAACAGGCGCTGCCCGAGGTGCACGGCGACCGCGAGTGCGTGTTCATGTTCCTGCCCGAAGGCCACGATCCGGACACGCTGGTTCAGGAAATCGGCGCCGAGGCGTTTCGCGAGCGCATCGGGCAGGCGCAGACGCTCAGCGCCTTCCTGCTCGGCGAGCTGTCCAAGCAGACCAACCTCGGCACGCTCGATGGCCGCGCCAAGCTCGCCTCGCTCGCCAAGCCGCATCTCGACAAGCTGCGTCCGGGCCCGCTGCAGACGCTGATGATCGACGAGCTCGCCCGGCTCACGCGGCTGCGGCGCGAAGACCTGCAGGTAGCCACGCCGGCATCCGCGGAACAGGCGCCCGCGGCCTACGCGGCTTCGCGCAAATCGGCTCCGCCGCGCCTCGAAGCCGGTGGCACCCGCCCGGTGCGCAGGGCCTTGCAATTGCTGCTCGAGCGCCCAGATATGGCCGATAGCGTCGACCAGCTCGAATTGCTGGCCAGCGCGGATGTCCACGGCATCGCCGCCCTGGTCGAGGCCCTGGATTTCTTCCACGAGAACCAGGGCGCGAATGCCGGGCAGCTGCTCGAGTACTGGCGCGGAACCTCCAAGGCGACGGCGCTCGAACAGCTCATGCGGCAGGAGGTACAGCTCGATGACGCCGCGATCGAACGCGAATTCACCGACGTGATCCACCATTTGCGCCGCCGCGCGCTCAAAACGCGGCGCGACCACCTGCTCGCCGAAGCGCAGATTCGCTCGCTCAGCACGGCGGAGCTCGCCGAAGCCTCCGAACTGACGCGCCAACTTTCGAGCCGCCCTGCGGTCTAAGCCCACCTGTTGACACAAGATGCTGGCCTTATATCAGCATCGTCCAGTAAAATACGCAGTTCTCCGCCCAGTGCAACGGGCCGAGGCCTGCCCCGATACGAGCACCTGAATGAGCAATAGCGCCGAGAAGCAATCCCAGATCAAGGTTTTGATCGCCCTGGGCAAGGAAAAGGGCTATCTGACCTACGCCGAGGTCTCGGATCATCTGCCGGAAGTCGTCGATTCGGAGCAGATCGACGACGTCATCAGCATGATCCAGACCATGGGCATCCAGGTGCACGATGAAGCGCCGGATGAGGAGAGCCAGCTGTTCTCCGAGCCCGCCGTCGTCGCCTCGGCTGAAGAAGAGGAAGACGCCGCCGAGGAAGCCGCCGCCGCGCTTGCCGCGAGCGACGATCAGTTCGGCCGCACGACCGATCCGGTGCGCATGTACATGCGCGAGATGGGCAGTGTCGAACTGCTCGACCGCGAAGGTGAAATCCGCATCGCCAAGCGCATCGAGGAGGGCCTGAACGAAGCCCTCTACGCGATGGCGATCTACCCCGAAACCGTGAAGATCCTGCTCGACGCCTACGCTTCCGTGGGCGAGGGCAAGCGCCGCCTGGCCGAAGTGATCACCGGCTTCTTCGATCCGAACGCCGAGCCGGTCGCCGAAGCGCCGCCGCCGCCGGTCGAGGAGGAAGAGGAAGAAGAGGAAGAAGACGAGAACGCGGGCGGCGACGAGGAAGAGGAGGCCGTTGACACCGGTCCCGATCCGGAAGAGGCGCGCCTGAAGTTCGAAGAGCTGCAGGGCCTCTACGACACCGCCTGGAAAGCGCTCCAGAAGACCGGCGCCGACGACAAGAAGACGCTCGGCAAGCGCGAAGCGGTCGCCGACCTCATCATGACCTTCAAGCTGTCGCCGAAGATCGTCGACGAGATCAACCGCAACCTGCGCAACAAGATCGAGAACATCCGCGAGATCGAGCGCAGCGTCATGCGCATCTGCGTGATCGACGCGGGCATGTCGCGCGAGGAATTCCTCGGCAAGTACAAGGGCACCAAGCCTGACGATCACGATTGGCTCGAGAAGTCGATCCGCGCCAAGCGCAAGTACTCGGCCACGCTCGCCACGCGCCGCGACGAGATCGTCGAACTGCTCGGCCAGCTGACCAAGATCGAGAACGAATTCCTGATCGCGGTCGACGAGATCAAGGACATCAACCGCCGCATGAACGTCGGCGAGGCCAAGGCCCGCCGCGCGAAGAAGGAGATGGTCGAGGCCAACCTGCGCCTGGTCATCTCGATCGCCAAGAAGTACACGAATCGCGGCCTGCAGTTCCTCGACCTGATCCAGGAAGGCAACATCGGCCTCATGAAGGCGGTCGACAAGTTCGAATACCGCCGCGGCTACAAGTTCTCGACGTATGCGACCTGGTGGATTCGCCAGGCGATCACGCGCAGCATCGCCGATCAGGCGCGCACCATCCGCATCCCGGTGCACATGATCGAGACGATCAACAAGCTCAACCGCATCAGCCGCCAGATGCTGCAGGAAATGGGTCGCGAGCCCACGCCCGAAGAGCTGGCGGTGAAGATGGAGATGCCCGAGGACAAGATCCGCAAGGTCTTGAAGATCGCCAAGGAACCGATCTCGATGGAAACGCCGATCGGCGACGACGAGGACAGCCACCTCGGCGATTTCATCGAGGACACCGCCGCGGTGTCGCCGCTCGAATCGGCCACCTCGTCGAGCCTCGCCGAGGCCACGCACCAGATTCTCGCGAGCCTCACGCCGCGCGAAGCCAAGGTGCTGCGCATGCGCTTCGGCATCGACATGAACACCGACCACACGCTCGAGGAAGTCGGCAAGCAGTTCGACGTCACGCGCGAGCGCATCCGCCAGATAGAGGCCAAGGCCCTGCGCAAGCTGCGTCACCCGAGCCGCGCGAACTACCTGCGCAGCTTCCTCGACGAGTAGGGCTGCAGCCGCCGCAGGCCGCAAGTTCGGCCCCGGATGCCGGTGCCGCGAGTCGGCTCAACGAAAAAGCCCCGCCGAAGCGGGGCTTTTTCGTTGCTGCGATGCGAGAAGGCCCGAGCCTCAGAAGCTGAAACGAGCGCCCAGGCGAGCCTCGTCGAGGCGCACGTCCGGATTGTTGCCGCCCGCGAGGCTGGTGTAGCGATAGTCGGCGAAGATCGAGAAATGCTTGACGATCTCGACCGCGCCGCCGGCCGTGACTTCGAGGCCATCGACGTCGCCGATGTCGACGTAGCCGATCTCGGTCATCAGCGTGAGCTTGTCGTTGAGCACCTTGCCCTGGGCGCCGAGATGACCGCCCCAGCCTTCGGACTTGTCCTTGTCGGACTCCACCGAGCCGAACGGTCCGGGCAGTTCGACGCGAACCTTGGATTCGAAGCCGATGTATTCGCCATAGGTGTAGAACGGCGTTTCGGGAAAGCGGAAGCCCAGGCCGCCGCGATACTGCTCGGTGCGCAGCTCGGCAGCGCCGTCGCCGCCCAGGAAGCCGCCGTCGACGCCGATGTCGTCGAACTTGTTCTTCTCGTATTCACCGCTCAGGAAGAACAGGTCGGAAAGGCCAAACTTGCCCTTCACGCCCCAACCATCGCCGTCATCGAAATCCAGCGCGTCGTCGCCGCTGCCGATCTTGGCCGACGAGAACGGAATCCAGTAGCCGTCCAGATCGGCGGCCGCCTGAGCAGCGGTGAAGGGCACGGCGACCAGCGCCGATGCCGCGATGAGGGAAAGGCGAAACTTCCTGAGGCTTTGCATTGATCTCTCCTTATGAGGGGCATCCGGTCGCCTGTGACGTCTTGCTTGACTGGTGGCGACGGCTGCGGAGGATGAGACCGGGGCGCTGAACTCGGGCTGTATGTTCCGCAAACGAAAAGCCCCGGAAAATCCGGGGCTTCTCGATACTTCTTGATGCGGGAAACACTCTCTTTTAGAAGAGCACCCGTACACCGACGCGAACGTCCTGGAAAGTGAAATCCTGGTCGCCGAAGCCGGTGTCGGCGCTCAGGTTGCTCTGACGGAAATCGAGGAAGGCGCCGATGTTCGGCGTGAAGTCCACCGAAGCGCCGATCAGGAATTCCAGGCCGTCGATGTCGTAGTTGTCGTCGTCCTCGAGCCAGAGATAGCCGACCTGCCCGTAGATGTTCACCGACGGGGCGATCGGAAACACCAGGCGTCCGTGCACGCCGAGGCCATCGGCTTCCGAACCATCGAGGTCGATGTTGGCGTACTCACCGTAGACCGCGAACGTGCCGGTCGCCAGCGGCGTCTGCCAGCCTCCGCCGAGGCGCAACTGGTCGACGTCCCAATCGGAATCATCGAGCGTGACCGACTGGTATTCGCCGTTAAGGAAGAAATTCGATCCCAGCGGGACCATGCCCTTGACGCCGAAACCATCGCCGTCGTCGTCCCCCACACCGTCGATGTCCAAGTTGCTCGACGGGATGTAATACGCATCGACGTGCCCCTGCTCATTGGCCTGGGCGAGCGCCGGCACCGCCAATGGAGCAGCAAGCGCAGCCAGCATCAGCAGCTTTTTAGCTTTCATCCTAGTAATCTCCTGGGTAAATTCCTTGCGCCGATGAGGCCCGCTGAAAGCAGCGGTTCAGTCGGCCGCAGCCGTTTATCAAATCGAAACCCGCTGCCAAATGAACGTGCAGCACGCGGTCGATGCGGAGAGCGACATGGACTTTGCCGATCACGGTTCGCCTCGGGGTTTGCTGCGCAGCCCGTTTTGCCGTCCCCTCGCGACGAGCGCCAGCGCATGAAGACCATCGCGCTCTACAACATCAAGGGCGGCGTCGGGAAATCGGCCGGAGCGGTCAACCTCGCCTACTTCGCGGCCGCCAGCGGCTTGCGCACGGTGGTCTGGGATCTCGATTCGCAAGCCGCATCGAGCTGGTATCTGCACGGCGATGGCCAGGCCGCCAAGGCCAAGAGCGTGCTCGCGGGCGACACGCCACTCGGCCGGCTCGTGCGGCCCACGCCTTATGAAAAACTCTCGGTGATCCCGGCCGAGTTCAGTTACCGCTACTTCGACATCCTGCTCAAGAAGGTCGAGCCCCCGCGCGAGGCCTTCAAGCGCCTGCTCAAGCCGTTCTCCGAGCAGTATTCGCTCGCGGTGCTCGACTGCCCGCCCGCGCTGTCGCACCTGGCCGACAACGTCTTCACCGCGGCCGACCTGATCCTGGTTCCGGTGGTGCCGACGCACCTGTCGCTGCGCGCCTACGAACAGCTGCGCGAATATTTCCAGCAGGAAGGCTTTCCGCTGCGCAAGCTCATGCCGTTCTATTCGATGGCCGATCGCCGGCGCTCGCTGCATCGCGAGCTCATCGAGCAGCCGCCCGAGCTCATGAAGGGCATGGCGCAGTCGGTGATTCCGTATTCGTCGATGGTCGAGCGCATGGGCGAGCATCGCGCCCCGCTCGCGGCGTATGCGCCGAGCGATGATTACGCATTGAACGCATATGCCGAGCTCTGGCTCGAAGTCAGCGCGGCGCTGAAGCTGTAGGGCGGGGTCGAGAGCCGCCCTACGACCGCTAAATCTCGGCCGCGTCGGCCAAGTCGCTGAGCCGGGCGACACGCTCGGCGAGCGCTTCGGCGGTTGCGGCCGTCACCGTCGCATGCCCGACCTTGCGCTTGGGCTTGGCGGCCTTGTCGTAGAAGTGCACGTGCACGCCTTCGATCGCGGCCAGCGCGGCGGTGTCGGGCGCCGAGCCGATGAAATTCACCATCGCCGAATGCCCGCGCGCGGCGGTCGAACCGAGCGGCAGGCCGGCGACCGCGCGCAGATGGTTCTCGAACTGCGAGCAGACCGCGCCCTCGATGCTCCAGTGCCCGGAGTTGTGCACGCGCGGGGCGATTTCGTTGGCGAACAGCTGGCCGTCGGCGACGAAGAATTCGAAGGCCAGCACGCCGACGTAATCGAGCTTCTCGATCACCCGGCGCGCGTAATCCTCGGCCTGGGCTTGCAGCGGATCGGCAAGCTGCGGCGTCGACAGGCGCAGGATGCCATCGCGATGGCGGTTCTCGACGACCGGGTAGAACGCCAGCTCGCCCGCGCGGCCGCGCACGGCAAGGCAGGAGATTTCGCGCTCGAACGGCACGAAGGCTTCGAGGATCAGCGGCTGGGCGCCGAGCTGGGCCCAGGCGGCGTCGAGATCCTCGGGCTTGCGCAGCACCGCCTGACCCTTGCCGTCGTAGCCCATGCGGCGCGTCTTGAGCACCGCGGGCAGGCCGGTGATGCGCACGGCCATGTCGAGCGCCTCGCGCGTCGCCACCGGCAGGTAGCGCGGCACTGGAATGCCGAGGTCGTCGAACAGCTTCTTCTCGTTGAGCCGATCCTGCGCGGTCGCGAGCGCCTGCGGCGGCGGATACAGCGGCCGGCGCGCGGCGACGAACTCGGCCGTATGCGCGGGCACGTTCTCGAACTCGAAGGTGGCGACGTCGCAGCGCTCGCAGAAACCCTGCAGCGCGGTTTCGTCGAGGTACTGCGCCTGCAGGGTCTCGCCGAGCGCGGCGGCGCAGGCGTCTTCGGCCGGATCGACGAAGACGAAGCGCATGGCCAGCGGGTATCCCGCCAATGCAAGCATCCGGCCCAGCTGGCCGGCTCCGAGGATGCCGATCTTCATGAGGTTTCTTTCGACGTCAGGCCAACGGCGGCAGGCTCAGCGGCGCATCGTCGAGCACCTTGCTCGTCTGCTGGGCGCGGAAGTCTTCGAGCCGGGTGGCGAGGGCCGCGTCATGCGTGGCGAGCATGCTCGCGGCGAGCAGGCCGGCGTTGGTGGCCCCGGCGACGCCGATGGCCAGGGTTCCGACCGGAATGCCGGCCGGCATCTGCACGATCGAGAGCAGCGAATCGAGACCGTTGAAGGCCTTGGACTGCACCGGCACGCCGAGCACCGGCAGGCGCGTCTTGGCGGCGCACATGCCCGGCAGATGGGCGGCTCCGCCGGCACCCGCGATGATCACCTGCAGGCCGCGCGCGACCGCACTTTCGGCGTAGTCGAACAGCAGGTCGGGGGTGCGATGCGCCGAAACGACCTTGGCCTCGTACGGAATGCCGAGGTTCTCGAGGACGCGGACCGCATGCGCCATGGTCTCCCAATCGGAACGGGAACCCATGATCACGCCCACCAGCGGCGCTTCGGTTTTGATAGAGGAGGTCATGGCCGGCTTGGCAGCCCCGGCTGGAGAAAAGAGCCGGGGATTATTGCATCGCCGGATCACGGCTTCCAGCCGGGACGGCTTCGGGTCGGCTTTTCTTCCCTCTCCTGCCAGGAGAGAGACCGAGGGTGAGGGCTCGCCGCGCTAGCCCAGCCCTCTCCCGGAGGGAGAGGGAGTTGGAGAAGCCTACGGCGCCAGGTCGAACTCGGCGTTGACGCTCGCGCGGACGCGGATTTCGCCGGTACTGATGCCCATTTCGGCGTTGCCGTCGGCGGCCTGGACGCGCATCGCCATCGCCTTGACCATCGGCACCGGCGGCGAGGAGCCGTTCTCGGCGATGCTGCGCAGGCCGCCGAGCTTCACGCCGAGCGTGCTCGCAAGCAGCGCGGCCTTGGCCTGGGCGTCCTTGGCGGCCGCGGCGAGCGCCTGGTTCTCGAGGTCCTTGGCCTTGGACGATTCGAGCTGCGGCGGCTGCACCTGGTTCACACCCGCCTTGGTCCCGGCGAGCAGGAAGGCACCGAGCTTGTCGAGGCTCGTGATGCGCACTTCGATGTCGCGGCTCACGCGGTAACCGGTCAGCTGGTTGCGGCGCTCCTTCTCGTCCCAGACGTATTCGGGCTGGATGCTCACGCCCGTGGTGGTGATCTGCTCGTCCTTGGCACCGAGCTTCTTGGCCTCGGCCAGGTACGCGCGCACGACCTTGTTGACCTCGGCCTCGGCGGTGGCGACGTCGGCGCTGAGCTGGGTCACGCCGAGCTGCAGGCGCGCGCGATCGGGCACCGCGGAGACTTCACCGTCGCCGCTCACGGCGACGAAGCGCGGGCGCTCGGGCGGCGGCGGCAAGCCGGTCGCCTGGGCCAGCGCGCCGGCACTGAAGCTGGCGAGCAGGGTTCCGAGCAGCAGGCTCTTCATCGGGAATTTCATCGAGGGTTTCAGCGGAGTGCTCATGGCGCGTTTCGTTGCAGTCTTCATTTTTTCAGGACAGTCCTTTGTTCTTCGATTGACCGGTGATGCCGGGGCGATGTTCCCCGATCACCTTGACCGGATCGCCATCATGCAAAGTCTCGGCGCCGCGAACCACCACGGCCTCCTGCGGGCTCAGCGGACCTTCGACGGCGACCCATTCGCCCTGCGCCGAGCCGGTCTTCACGGGCACGCGCGCGGCCTTGCCCGAGCGCACCACGTAGACCGACAGGCCGTCCTCGCGTATCACCACGGCGTCGCGCGGCACCGCGAGCTTCTGCTGCGGCGACTCCAGCGGCAGCACCACCTGCAAGCTGCGGCCGACCGCGAAGCCGGCCTCCTGCTGCGGCAGGTCGATCAGGGCTTCGAAGCTCTGCGTGCGCGCATCGCCGACCGGCACGATCGCCCGGACCTGGCCCGCGACCGCGCGATCGGGCGCCAGTTGCACTTGCACCGAGCTGCCCGGCTGGATAGCGCGCACGTGCCGCAGCGGCAGGAACAGGCGCAGTTCGAGGTGCTCGGTGTCCTGCAGGCGGGCGATCACGTCGCCGCGATTGATCTCCTCGCCCTCGCGGCGCAGGCGCTCGGCGATCACGCCCGCGAACGGGGCGCGCACCTCGGCGCGGGCCAGCCGATCGTCGGTCTGGCGCAGGGTCGCGCGGGCGATTTCGAGATCGCTCTTGGCAAGGTCGCGCGTGTTCTCGGCCTGGTCGAGCTGGTAGCGGCTGACCGCGGTGCCCGAGGCACGCAGGCGTTCGAGCTCGCGCTCGGCCTGGCGCAGCGCGATTTCGCTGCGCGTGAGCCGCGCGCCCTGCTCGGCGCGCTGCAGCCGGATTTCGCCGGTATCGAGCCGGGCGATCACCTCGCCCTTCTTCACCGCGGTTCCGGGCTCGGCAACCCAGGCCAGCGGCCCGCTGGTGCCGGCCGCCATCTCGGCGCCCGAGCGCGACTGCACCTGGCCGGTCGCGGTGATCGACGGCGCGATGTCGCGCAAGGTCGCCGAGGCGGTTTCGACCGCCGAAGCCGGGCGCTCGGGCTGCGCGTGGGCGCTCGCCACAACACACAGCGCGAGACCGATCAGGGTTTTCTTCATGCAGCGCACTCCACCGGCCGGGCGCGGCCGATCGACGAAAGAGAAGGGGATGTTCATGCGCCGAGCACCTCGGCCTCGGCGGCCACCGGCTCGCGCGCCGGATGCCGCGCTTCGCCGAGCCGCAGCAGCGCCGGCATCAGGTACCAGGTGAACACGGTGCCGACGATCATGCCGCCCGAGACCACCGCGGCCAGGCCGCGATAGATCTTCGAGCCCAGGCCCGGCATCAGGATCAGCGGGGCCATGCCGAGCACGGCGGTCAGCGTCGACAGCACGATGGGCCGGGCGCGCGTTTCGAGCGCCTCGCGAACCGCGTCGATGCGCGCCATGCCGGCGTGTTCGCGCGCGCGCGTCTGGTCGACGAGCAGGATCGCCGCGTTGACAACCAGGCCGAGCAGGATGATGAAGCCGATCATCGTCAGCAGGTCCATGGCCTGGAAATCGAACACGCCGATCAGCCGCAGCGAGGCGACGCCGCCCGCGATCGAGACCGGAATCACGAGCATCACGAGCAGCGCGTCCCAGAGGCTGCGGAACAGCGCGCCCATCAGCGCGCAGAGCATCAGCAGGGCGAGCGCGAAGTTGGTCGCCATCGAACCGAGCGCGAGCTGCAGCTCGTTGGCCTTGCCGCCGTAGCTGAGCTGGATGCTCGGGCTCATGGTCTCGCGCAGCTGCGGCTCGACCCTGGCCTGCAGGATCGCCACCGCCTCGTCGAGCGTCATGGTGTCGGGCGGCTCGAAGTTCACCGACACCGTGCGCCGACCGTTGAAGCGCGCGAGCTGCGCCGGGCCGACCGTCTGGCTGATCTGCGCGAGCTCGCCGACGAGCTGGATGCCCGCGCCGGGCGTGGCGATCGGCAGCTCGGCGAGTTCTTCGGGCGTGTGCCAGTCCTGGCTGCGCACGATGATGTCGAGCCGCTCGTTGCCGTCGAAGTATTCGCCGGCCCAGAGCCCGCCCGTGAATGCGCGCAGGGCGCTCGACACACTGCTGCGATCGAGCCCGGCGCGCGAGACGCGCCATTCGTTGGGCCTGATCTGCAGCTCGGGCTGGTCGAGCTGCAAGGCCGGCAGGCTCTGCGGGAAGGTGCCCGGAATCGCCTCGGGGATCAGCCGCTCGGCGACGCGCGCGGCCTCCATGAGCGCATCGAGGTCGGGCCCTTGCAGGAACAGCTCGATGTTGCGCGCGTTGCTGCCGTCGAGATTGAACAGCGAGCCCTGGCTCGCGAACACGCGCACGTCGGGCAGGTCGACCAGGATCTTGTTGCGCAGCAGCTCGACGACGTCCTTGGTCTGGCGCGGATCGGCCGCGTAGGCGACGACCAGGCCACCGCCGCCGTTCCCCCAGGCCGAGAAGTTGTAGTACTTGATGCCCGGCTCGGCCTTGCCTTCGAGGTGCGGACGCAGGCGCTCGATGACCTTGGGCGCGATTTCGTGGCGCACGGTTTCGATGTTGCCACCCGGCGGCGTGCGGAAGTTGCCCCAGACGTTGTCGGTCTGCGCCACCGGCAGATAATCCGGCTTGGGCGCCGCGAACCAGCAGAACAGCAGGCAGCCCGGCACCAGCACGCCGATCCAGGCCATGCGCAGGGCCGTCGAGCCGGTCGCGCGCATCGCGCTGTGCGCCATCGCCTTCCACCAGTGCTCGTGCTGGTCGGCCGGAATCTGGCGCGCGAGCGCCCAGCGGTTGGCGGCCGGGATCACCGTCATCGCCACGAACAGCGAGGCCGCGTGGCTCACGCTCATGGTAATCGCCAGGTCCTTGAACAGCTGGCCTTCGAGCCCCTGCATGAACAGCACGGGCAGGAAGATCGCCACACTCGTGAGCATCGAGGCGAACAGCGCCGGAATGACTTCCTGCGTGCCCTCGATGGTCGCGTCCCAGGCGTTTTTGCCCTGCTGCAGGAAGCGGATGATGTTGCCCTGCACGATCAGCGCGGCGTCGGTGACGATGCCGGTGGAGAAGGCCAGGCCGGCCAGCGAAATGACGTTGAGGCTACGCCCGAGCAGATGCAGCGTGATGACCGCGAAGGCCAGCGACAGTGGAATCGTGGCCCCGATCACGAGCAGCGCGCGCGGCCCGCGCAGGAAGTACCAGAGCCCGCCGACCGCGAGCAGGATGCCGACCACGAGCGACTCCTGCACGAAGCCGATCGCCCGGTGCACGTAGATGCTCGCGTCCCAGGACAGGTCGGCGATGAGCTTTTCGCGCGCGAGCGGCCCGGCGTTGAGCTCGGCCAGCGCCTCCTTGACGCCGTCGAGCACGGTGACGATGTTCGCGGTCGAGTTGCGCTGGATCGTCAGGTAATAGCCCGGCACGCCGTTGCGGAACGAGAAGGCCTGCTGGTCCTGCAGGCCGACGCCGACATCGGCGACGTCGCGCAGGTACAAGGGCCGCTCGCCGTTCCAGCTCACGATCAGATTGCCGAGGTCGGCGATCGGCTCGCGCCCGGTCACGCGCACGGTGAACTGGCGGCGACCCATGTTGACGAAGCCGGCCGAGGTGTCGCGCGCCGCGATCACGGTGCTCGCGAGCTGCTGCGGGGTGATGCCGAGCGCCGCGAGCCGGTGCGCGTCGAAGCGGATCTGCACCTCGCTCGGACGCCCGCCCTCGAGATTGATCTGGCTCACGCCCTCGACGCGCGACAGCCGCGGCTCGACGACTTCCTCCATGAGCTTCTGGTACGCGGCCGCCATGTCGGCGGTGTCGTTGCCGGGCAGCGGACGCACGAGGATCGAGGCCGCGTTCTCGCGGTTCCACGGCGCGCCGTCGAACACCTGCGGCTCGTCGGCGTCGGGCGGCAGCGGCGGCAGGGTGTTGATGCGCGAGACCACGTCGAGCATCACGCGCGTCATGTCGGTGCCGATCTCGAAGGTCAGCGACACCCCGCCGCCGCCGCGATTGATCTGCGAGCGCATCTCGGTCATGCCCGACAGCCCGCGCATGGCCTCCTCGATCGGCTCGACGAGCGCCTCCTCGACCTCGCTCGGCGCGGCCTCGCGCCAGTTCACGCTGATCCAGATCTGCGGGTTCTTGGTGTCGGGCAGCAGCTGCACGGGCAGCCGCGTCAGCGACAGCAGGCCGAACAGCAGCACGATCAACGCCGCCGCGGCGATCGCGGCCGGATTGCGGGCCGAGAATCGTGTCGTTTTCATGGTCTCCCCTCGTCCCGTCCCTCTGCGGGCCCCAAGCTGCGCCTTGGATGCGACTCGGACCCCGGGGGTTTAAACTCGGTTCCCTGGCACCATCTTTCCCGGTGCCGTCCGGCGCCATTGGGCACCGGCGATTCGATCGCGAAAGCAGCAGGTTCCATGTCCGATTCCAACGAAACCGTCGCCCTCACCCGCGACGTGGTCGCCATCCTGATTCCCGCCGGAACCAAGGTCGAGCTGCCCGAAGGTGCCAGCGCCGAGATCACCCAGGCGCTCGGCGGCAGCTTCACGGTTCAGGTCCAGGGCCATCTGTTCCGCATCAACGGTGCGGACGCCGACGCGCTCGGCAAGGAAGTGCTGCGCGGCCCCGAAGTGGCCGACGATGCCTCCGACGAGGAACTCGAAAAAGCCGTCTGGGCCCAGCTCAAGACCTGCTACGACCCCGAGATTCCGATCAACATCGTCGAGCTCGGCCTGGTCTACGAATGCCGGCTCGAGCCGCTCGACGCGAGCAATCGCAAGGCCTACATCCGCATGACGCTGACCGCGCCGGGCTGCGGCATGGGCGAGATCCTCGTCAACGACGTCAAGACCAAGACGCTCGAAGTGCCGCGTGTCACCGAGGCCGACGTCGAACTGACCTTCGATCCGCCGTGGAGCCGCGACATGATGTCGGAATCGGCCCAGCTGCTGACCGGCATGTACTGAGTTCCACCGACTTCACCGCCGCGCTCACGGGAGAGAGCCACGATGTCCGACACCGTCACGCGGGGCATACGCATCGTGGTCAGGCCGCAGTACGTGGCCGAGCAGTCGCAGCCCGAGCGCGCGCATTTCTTCTTCGCGTATCACATCACCATCCGCAACGAGGGCAGCGTCGCGGCCCAGCTGCAATCGCGGCACTGGATCATCACCGACGGCGAAGGCCGCGCCGAGGAAGTGCGCGGCCCGGGCGTGGTCGGCCAGCAGCCCCGGCTCGCGCCCGGCGAGCAGTTCCAGTACACCAGCGCCTGTCCGCTGACGACGCCCGTCGGCACCATGCACGGCAGCTTCCACATGGTTCCCGAGGATGGCGAGCCGTTCGAGGCGCTGATTGCCCCGTTCCGTCTCGCGGTGCCGCGGATTCTCAATTGAGAGCGGCTGCCCGGCTGCCGAGCGCAGCAGCCCCCTCTCATTCCCGCCGGAGCGGGAATGGGGTTTCGACGCATCAGCCGCCGTTGATGACGCCGCAGGCGATCCGCCCGCCCGAATTACCGGCCGGCTGGCTCTGGTAATCGTCGGGCCCTTCGTGCACGACCACAGCCTTGCCGATCACGTCCTTGGCGCCGCCGGTGCCGATTTCGAGGCCTGGAAGCGTCACGCCGACTTCGGCGTTGCCGCTGTCGTCGGCCTTCACGTTCGGCGCGTCACCGGCGTGATGCGGGCCCTGGGCGACGTTGCCGTGGGGCTGCTGATCGGGGTTCAGGTGACCGCCCGCGCTGCTTGCGTCCGGCGCACTGCAATCGCCTTTCTCGTGCACGTGGAAGCCATGCTCGGCGCCCGGCTTGAGGCCCGACAGCGAGCCGCTGACCTTCACGCCGCCGTCGCCGGCCTCGAACTTGAGCGTGCCCTGCGCGGTCTTGCCCTCGGTCGGGGACAGCGTGGCGGTGGCCGAGGAGGCGCTGGTCGGCGCGTTGGTCGACATGCCGGCCGCCGGCGAAGCGGAGGTCACGGACGGGGTTTCCTGCTTGCAGGCCGACAGCGCGATGGCGGCGGCGAACGGCAGCAGGCTCAAGCGGTGGACGATCTTCATGGCGACTCCTGGGTCGATGTTCGGCGAGCGTCAGTTAAGACAAGCGCTGTGACGCACGCCTGAACCGTGGCCGGTAAACTTCCCCGATGAACGATTTCTCCGCTGTCGCGCATCTGGTCGATTCACTCAACGATGCGCAGAAACAGGCCGTCACCGCCCCACCCGAGCATCGCCTGGTGCTCGCGGGCGCCGGCTCCGGCAAGACGCGCGTGCTCGTGCATCGCATCGCCTGGCTCATCGCGGTCGAAGATGTCTCACCGCTGTCGATCCTCGCGGTCACCTTCACGAACAAGGCCGCGAACGAAATGCGCGGACGCATCGAGCAGCTGCTGACCACACCCGTGCGCCAGCTCTGGGTCGGCACCTTCCACGGCATCGCGCATCGCATGCTGCGACTGCACTGGAAGGAGGCGAAGCTGCGGCAGGATTTCCAGATCCTCGACGCCGACGATCAGCAGCGCCTGGTCAAGCGCCTGATCAAGCAGCTCGACCTGCCGGACGACCAGTGGCCGCACAAGATGGTCACCCACTGGATCAATTCGCAGAAGGAAGAAGGCCGTCGTCCGCATCACTTCGACGACCTCGGCGATTTCACGCAGCGCGCGCTCGTGCGCGTCTACACCGCCTACCAGCAGCAATGCGAAGCACAGGGCGTGGTCGATTTCGCCGAGCTGCTGCTGCGCGCCTACGAACTCTGCCGCGACAACGCCGAGATTCTCGCGCACTACCGGCGCAAGTTCCGCCATGTGCTCGTCGACGAATTCCAGGATACGAACACGCTGCAGTATCTCTGGCTCAAGCTGCTCGTCGGTGATCGCGGCGTGCTGTTCGCGGTCGGCGACGACGATCAGTCGGTCTACGGCTGGCGCGGCGCCAAGATCGAGAACATGCTGCGGCTCGAACGCGACCTGCGCGGCTGCGAGATCGTGCGCCTGGAACAGAACTATCGCTCGACCGGCACCATTCTCAAGGCCGCGAACGGGCTCATCGAGCGCAACAATGGACGTCTCGGCAAGAACCTCTGGACCGAGGGCTCCGAAGGCGCGCCGATCTCGCTCTACGCCGCGTTCAACGAGTACGACGAGGCCGAGTTCGTCGTCAATCGCATCAAGGATTACATCAACGGGCCGCATCGCTATTCGGACCTCGCGATCCTGTATCGCTCGAACGCGCAGTCGCGCGTGCTCGAAGAAATGCTGATCCGCGCGCGCCTGCCGTATCGCATCTACGGCGGCCTGCGCTTCTTCGAGCGCATGGAAGTGAAGGACGCATTGGCCTGGCTGCGGCTCATGCGCAACCGCGACGACGACATCAGCTTCGAGCGCGCACTCGCCACGCCTTCGCATGGCGTCGGCGCGACGAGCGTCGAAAAGCTGCGCGCCGCCGCGCGCGAATCGGGCACTTCGCTGTGGGCGACGGCCGTGCGCGAACCGGCGCTGGTCGGCCGCTCGGCCGGCGCGCTCAACAAGTTCGTCAACAAGGTCGAATCGATCGCCACGCAGACCGCCGACATGGCGCTCGGCAAGCTCATCGACGTGGTCGTCGCCAACAGCGGGCTGCGCGAGCACTACCAGAAGGAGAAAGGCGAACAGGCCGAGGGCCGGCTCGAGAACCTCGACGAAATCGTCAGCGCCGCGCGCAGCTTCGAGAAGCCCACGCCCGAGCAGGAGGAAGAAGGCATCGATCCGCTGTCGGCCTTCCTCGCGCACGCGGCGCTCGAGGCCGGCGAGGGCCAGGCCGCGGCCGGCGAGGATTCCGTGCAACTCATGACCCTGCATGCGGCCAAGGGCCTCGAATTCCCGATCGTGTTCATGGTCGGCATGGAGAACGGACTGTTCCCGTCGATGCGCGCGGTCGAGGAAGGCAATCTCGAGGAAGAGCGCCGGCTCTGCTACGTCGGCATCACGCGCGCGCGCCAGCAGCTGTACCTGAGCTACGCCGAGATCCGGCGCCTGCATGGCGTCGAACAGGTGGCGATGCCGTCGCAGTTCCTGAAGGAGATTCCGCCCGAATGCGTGATGGAAACGCGCCCGCGCGCGGGCGTGCTGCGGCCGCCGAGTTTCGGCGCCGGGCGTGAGTCTTCGCGCTACGGCGGTGGCGGTTATGGCGGCGGCAGCTCCTACGGTGGATCGTCGAGCGGCAGCGGCTATTCCGCGCCGATCCGTCGCAGCGCAGCGATCGCGGTGCCGAACTACGGCGGCTTCAAGCTCGGCCAGCGCGTCATGCACGACAAGTTCGGCGAAGGCACGATCCTGTCGTTCGAAGGCGAGGGCGAGAAGGCGCAGGTCGAAATCCGCTTCCGCCATTCGGGCGTCAAGCGGCTCGTGCTCGGCCTCGCCAAGCTGCAAGCAGTCTAGCGCTGGCGCGATCGAGATGTCGCAGGAAGCCATCGTCGCGATCGTCGTCGCGATCGCGCTGATCGTCGGGCCGCTGGCGACGCTGCGTGCGCTGTCGAGACGCGCGGCGGCGCAGACGCCGAAGTTGCGCAGCGAACTCGAAGTCAATCTCGAAACCGAATTGCGGACCCAGCTTCCAGTGCTCGCGCAACTCACGCCCGAGCTGCGGCAACGTCATGCCGAACGCGTGCGCGCCTTTCTAGCGAGCAAGCGCTTCATTGGTTGCGACGATTTGGAAGTGACCGACGAGATGAAGCTCGTCGTCGCCGGTCTCGCCTGCCTGCTCGTGCTGCGAGCGGATGCGCAGCTGTTTCCCGCGGTGAAAGCGGTGCTGCTGTATCCCGCCGCGTTTCTCGTGCCGGTGAACGAACCCGACGAATTCGGCCTCGTCGATGACGAGCCGCAGGAGCGCATCGGCGAATCCTGGCACGGCGATCGCGTAATCCTGTCGTGGCAAGACGTGCAGGCCGCGCTCGCGGGTGATGGCGTCAACGTGGTCGTGCACGAGTTCGCGCATCAGCTCGACGACGAATCGCCGTTCGAAGGCGCGCCGAATCTGCCGAACTATGAGCGCTGGTCACGCGTGATGCAGCGCGAATTCGAACGCCTGCAACGCCATCGCCGGCCGCCCGTGCTCGATCCCTACGGCGCCGAGAGTCCCGCGGAGTTTTTCGGCGTCGCGACCGAAGCCTTCATCCAGCGCGGAGCCGATCTCGCGCAGCATCACGCGGAGCTCTACGAGCTGCTGCGCGATTACTACGGCTACGAAACGCGAGACTGGGTTTGGAGTCCGTAAACCCTACGGAGCCGGCGCCGGTTCGACCAGCACCTCGTACTGGTCCACATCGACCAGCACCTGCTTGAGGAACATCACGACCGCGTTGTTGTAGACGTCGCGATTGGCCTTCTTGGCGAAGCCGTGGCCTTCGTCCTTGGCCATCAGGTACCAGACCGTGCCGCCGTTGTTCGCGCGGATGGTCTTGACCATCTGCTCGGCCTCGCTGCGCGGCACGCGCGGATCGTTGGCACCCTGCACGATGAACATCGGCCGGGTGATGCGCGCAGCGTTCGTGAGCGGCGAAATCGACTCGAGGAAGCTGCGCATTTCGGGGTCGCTCTCGTCGCCATATTCGGCGCGCCGCAGATCGCGCCGATAGTCCTGCGTGTTGCTCAGAAAGCTCACGAAGTTGCTGATGCCGACGATATCGATGCCACCGCGCAGGCGATCGTTGAAATGCGTCATCGAGGCCAGCGTCATGTAGCCACCGTAGGAACCGCCCATGACCGCGACGCGGCGCGCATCGAGCTCGGGCTGCCGGGCGATCCAGTCGAGCAGCGCGCCGATGTCGCGCACCGAATCCTCGCGCTTGCAGCCGTTGTCGAGCTCCAGATAACGCTTGCCGTAGCCCGACGAGCCGCGCACGTTCGGCACCAGCACGCTGATGCCGAGCTCGCGCGCGTAGAACTCGATCAGCGGGTTGAAGGTCGGCAGCGCCTGCGCCTCCGGCCCGCCGTGAATCTGGATCAGCACCGGGCGCGGGCCTTCGCCGACACCGCGGTAGTAGAAGGCCGGAACGCGCAGATCGTCGAAGCTGTTGAAGTGCACGAGCTCGGGTTCGATGAAGCGGCTCGCGTCGAGTCCGCCGGTTTCGCTGCGCGTCCAGCGCTTGAGCGCCTTGCTGCCGATCTCGAACGAGAACACGTCGGTCGGGCTGCGCGCGCTGTTGAAGCTGAAAGCCAGCTGCCTGCCCTTGGGATCGAAGCTCAGGCCGTGAACCACGCCGATCGGCAGCTTCGGCACCGGCACGAGCTTGCCGGTCTTGAGGTTCATCACGCGCAATTCGCTGATGCCATCGGCGTTGACGATGTAGGCGAGGTAGCTGCCGCGACGCGAAATCTCGAGGCCTTCGACGTCCCACTCGATCTTGTCGGTCAGCACGCGCGCAGCGTTGCCGTCGAGCTTCTCGTAGCGCAGGCGCTGGAAATCCGAGGCCTCGTCGGACACCGTGTAGACGCCGCGGCCATCGCGCGAAAAGCGGGCGTTGGTGAAGCTCACGGGCTCGGCGGTCTCGTGGAAGCGCGTGAGCGCCGGCAGGCCTTCTTCGTCGATCTTGCCGAGATCGGCGATGTAGAGCTCGCTCTGGTTGATCGAGATGTAGTGCAGCAGCAACAGGCGCCGGTCGTCCGGCGAGAAGTCGAGCGGAGCCCAGGCGCCTTCGCGCTGGCTCACACGCTGCAGGGGCCTGCCGTCGAGATGGCCGATGACGACGTCGGTGTCGCGACCGTTGCGGCGCGTGGTCGAGTAGGCGAACACATCGCCCTTGTTCGACCACAGCACGTCGGTGTTGCGCGAACGTCCGTCGCTGACGAGCCTGTAGTCGCCGGTCGCCAGGTCGAAGTTGTATATCTGGTAGAACTCGTCGCCGCCGCTGTCCTTGGTGAACAGGAAGCTGCGCCCGTCCGGCGCCGGCACGGCCGACGACACCGGCTCGGCGAAGAAAGTGAGCTGCGAGCGCATGCCTTCCGGCTTGGCGACGCGATGCACCTGCGCGGTGTCGCCGAAGCGCGTGCTGATCAGCAGGCCGTCTTCGGCGCGGCCGAGCCAGCCGGCGAGCACGGCCGAGCGCGTCTGCTGATAGCGATAGGTGCGATCGGCGATTTCGTCGGGCACCGGCGGCAGGTCTTCGAGCACCAGGTTGCCGCGCTCGATGCGCTCCACTGCGTCATGCGCATCCTTTGCCGCGAAAGCCGGCACCGCGACGAATGCACTCGTCAGGCCCAGCAGCAGCCCCCAAATCCCTTTGCTCATCGCACCCGCCCCCGGCGCTACGAACCTTCGCCCGAGCTGTGCGCTTGGGCGAAGGTTCCATTTGTGTGTTTGCTACTTCACCCGCACGAGCATTCCGCTGATGCCATTGGACTCGAGCTGGGCCAGCGTGTCGCGAGCCTTGGCTTCGTCCTTCACCGGACCGACGCGCACGCGGTAGTAGGTGTCGCGATTGTCGATCGTCACTTTCTCGATGCGCGATTCCACGCCGATCAGCGCGAGCGCGGCCTTCTGGCGCTCGGCTTCAGCCTCGGACTTGTACGAGGCCACCTGGATGATGAAGGTGTCGCTGCCGGGCTGCGCCTTCACGGCGCCCGGCGCGTTCGCGGCGGTGCTCGAACCGGGCGTCGCGGCGTTCGCGGGCGGAGGCGCCGCGCCCGGCCGCGTCTTGCCGTCGGCCTGGCTCGGAACCAGCACTTCCTGGCTCGGCAGCAGTTCATAGAACGTGAAGCGCGACTTTTCCTTCGGCGGCACCGCGATCTTGTCGTCCTTGTCGGCCGGCTTTTCGGCCTGCGACTTCGCCCTGGCCTTGGCTGCGGCGGCCTTGCGATCAGCGATGTCCTCGATCTCGTTGGGCTTGAAGCGCTTGCCGTTGACGAGCTCCGACGCGGTTTCCGGATCGCCCACGTCGAGCGAGGCGGAGGTTCCGCGCAGCGGCGTTTCGGTGGGCCGCGAGATGTAGACGAACACCGCGATCGCCAGCCCCACCGACAGTCCGACGAAGGCCCAGACCCAGCCCGGCAGGCCGCCACCGCCGGACGGCTTGCCGCGCGAGGACTTCCTGTTGCGCGCAGCGTAGTCGCGCGAGGCCATTTACATCTGCTCCGGGGCGCTCACGCCGAGCAGGGCGAGGCCGTTCTGCAGCACCTGCCGCGTCGCCGCCACGAGCGCGAGGCGCGCCTGCGTGAGCTTCGCGTCGTCGACGAGGAAGCGGATGCGCTGGCCCGAAGCATCGATCGCGTTGTAATAGCTGTGCAGCAGGTCGGCCAGATCGCGCAGGTAGAAGGCGATGGCGTGCGGAGCCGATTGCTCGGCGGCATTGGTGACGGTTTCGGGGAACTTGGCGAGATGCGTCAGCAGCTCCTTTTCAGGCGCTTCGGTCAGCAGCGACAGGTGCGCGCTGCTTGCGGCCACATCGAAGGCCACGCCGCGCTCGGCGGCCTGGCGGAACACCGAGCAGATGCGCGCATGCGCGTACTGGATGTAATAGACCGGGTTCTCGTCGGACTTGGACTTGGCGAGGTCGATGTCGAAGGTCAGCTGCGAGTCCGCTTTGCGCGCGATCAGGAAGTAACGCGTCGCATCGCGGCCCACTTCATCGATCAGATCACGCAGCGTCACGTAGCTGCCCGCGCGCTTGGAGATCTTCACCTCTTCGCCGCCGCGCATGACCGTGACCATCTGGTGCAGCACATAGTCCGGCCAGCCCTTCGGAATGCCGACATTCAATGCCTGCAGGCCGGCCCGCACGCGCGTGATGGTGCTGTGATGATCGGCGCCCTGCTCGTTGACCACGCGCTTGTAGCCACGATTCCACTTGACGTGGTGATAGGCGACGTCGGGCACGAAGTAGGTGTAACCGCCTTCGGTCTTGCGCATGACGCGGTCCTTGTCGTCACCGAAGTCGGTCGTGCGCAGCCACAGCGCGCCACCTTCCTCGAAGGTGTGACCGCTCGCGATCAGCGCCTTGACGGTCTCTTCGACCTTGCCCTCGCTGTAGAGCGAAGATTCGAGGTAATAGACGTCGAACTTGACGTCGAACGCCTTCAAGTCGGCGTCCTGCTCGCGGCGCAGATAGGCGACCGCGAAATCGCGAATCGCATCGACGTCGTCCGCGTCGGCCTTGCCCTTCACCTCGCGATCGTCGGCGGTGACGGTTTCGCCGTTCATGTAGGCGCGCGCGACGTCGGCGATGTACTGGCCGCGATAGCCGTCGGCCGGCCAGCCTGCGTCGTCGGGCGTCAGGCCCTTCACGCGTGCGAGCACCGAAGCCGCGAGATTGCTGATCTGCGCGCCCGCGTCGTTGTAGTAGAACTCGCGCGTGACCTCGTAGCCGACCGCCTCGTAGAGCCGCGCGAGCACGTCGCCGACCGCCGCGCCGCGGCCGTGGCCGACGTGCAGCGGGCCGGTCGGGTTGGCCGAGACGAACTCGACCATGAGCTTGCCGCGGCTCGCGCCCTCGCTGCGGCCGTACGCCGCGCCGGCCGCGATGATGTCGCTGACGATGGCCTGGAAGGCATCGGCCGCCAGCGTGAAGTTGATGAAGCCCGGCCCGGCGATCTCGACCTTGGCGACGCGGCTGGATGGCGGCAGCGCCTTGATCAGAGCCTCGGCGACGGCCCGCGGCGGCTTGCCGAGCGGCTTGGCGAGCAGCATCGCGAGGTTGCTCGCGAAATCGCCGTGCCGGGCGTCCTTGGTCGCCTCGATCTGGAAGGTCGAGGGCAGGGCAGCCTGAGACTGCGCTTCGGCCAGCACGGTCGTCGCCGCCTGGCTCATGAGGGACTGCAAATGGGCTTTCATCGGAAGAAACGGTCGGAACACACGACCCGGGAGTCGCAAGGGCACCAGTTTACCCGCCGCCCGGCACAGTCGCGAAAGCAAGCAATACCCTCTCCCTCCGGGAGGAGGGTTAGGGTGAGGGATTCGCCGTGATGGCCAAGCTTCGCTCCTGCGGACGGTCCCTCACCCGATGGGAGAGAGATGCACAAGCCGCTCCCTTGAAAGTCCCCTAGGATGCCGGGATGATTCCTCCGATCCTCATCATCGGCTGCGGCGACATCGGCCAGCGCGTCGGCGCCCGGCTGCTCGCCGACGGCCAGGCCGTGCGCGGGCAGGTGCGCAGCGAGACCAGTGCGGCGGCGCTCACGGCGGCCGGCATCGAACCCTTGCAGCGCGATCTCGACGAACCCGCCATCGACGACGGCGCCGATCAGGTCTACTGGTTCGCCCCGCCGCCGGCGAGCGGCGCCGGCGACCCGCGCCTGCGCGGCTGGCTCGCGGCGAACCGGCCCCGGCGCATCGTCTACATCAGCACCAGCGGCGTCTATGGCGACTGCGAGGGCCGCTGGATCGACGAGCGCGAGCCGCTCAAGCCGCAGAGCGATCGCGGCCGCCGTCGGCTCGATGCCGAACGCGCGCTCGCCGAACACGCGGCCGCGCACGGCACCGAAACCGTGATCCTGCGCGTGCCCGGAATCTACGGCCCCGGCCGCCTGCCGATCGCGCGCCTGCAAGCCGGCCACGCGGTGATCGACGAGCGCGAAAGCCCGCCGACCAACCGCATCCACGCCGACGATCTCGCGAGCGTCGCGGTCGCCGCAATGCGGCGCGGCGTGTCGGGCGCGGCCTACAACGTCAGCGACGGCTCGCCGACGACGATGACCGACTACTTCTGCCGCTGCGCCGCCCTGCTGGGCCTGCCCGAGCCCCGGCGCGTGAGTCTCGAAGAGGCTAACCGCACGTTCACACCGGCCATGCTTTCTTTCCTCGAGGAATCCAAGCGGCTCGTCACCGATCGCATGCGCCGCGAACTCGGCGTGACACCGCGTTATCCTGACCTGGCGACTGGTCTTCCGAGCTGTCTCTAGCCCGTCGCGCACACTTCCATCGCTCAAGAAAAAGGAGTCACTCGCATGAGCCTGGCGGCAGAATTCAAGAAGTTCGCAATGCGCGGCAACGTCATCGACCTCGCGGTCGGTGTGGTGATCGGCGCGGCCTTCGGCAAGATCGTGTCCTCGCTCGTCGCGGACGTGGTGATGCCTCCCCTGGGACTTCTGATCGGCAACGTGAACTTCTCCGACCTGGGCATCACGCTCCGGGAGGCCGTCGGCGATTCGCCCGCGGTGGTGCTGGCTTACGGCAAGTTCGTGCAGAACGTGTTCGACTTCCTGATCGTCGCGGCCGCCATCTTCGCGCTCGTGAAGGGCATCAACGCGCTCAAGCAGCCCGAGCCGCCGCCGCCCGAGGCCACGCCGGCCCCGCCCGAGACGCCGCCCGACGTGAAGCTGCTCGCCGAAATCCGCGACCTCCTCAAGGCTCAGCAGCACCCGCCGGCCTGAGCCGAGCAGCGCCGCTGTGGACCGCGACCCTCGCGTCTACTTCGCGGCCGAACGCACGCTGCTGGCCTGGATCCGGACCGGCATCGCGATCATCGGCCTGGGCTTCGTCGTCGCCCGCTTCGGTTTGTTCCTGCGCCTGCTCGGCGGTGCCACCGTGCAGGCGCAGCACTCCCACGGAGCCTCCTTGCTACTCGGCGTCGCGCTGACGCTCGCTGGCGCGCTCGCGATCTTCGCGGCGCTGCTGCAGCATCGGCAGTTCACGGCGACACTGCCGCCGCATGATCTGCCGGCCCGATACCAGCGCTCGGTCGCGTCGCTGCTCGCGCTGGTGCTCGGCTGCCTGGGCGTGGGACTCGCCATTTACCTGCTGCTCGACAGCCCACATGGAGCGGCGTTGATGCAGACGACCAGCCCTGCTGGCGGAATAGGTAATTTCCCCTAGCGCAGGCTTGGGCTAGACTTCGCCCCGTTTGCCTGCTGAACGCCGCGTGAGCGATTGCCGCAGCGCAAAACCACTAATTCAAAATTGGTCGAAGGGGAGCGTCTTAAATGCCGGTCAAAATCGCCGTGCTGAAGGAAACCCGCCCGAACGAGCGCCGCGTGGCCCTGGTGCCGGTCGTTGCGGACAAGCTCGCGAAGCTGGGCGCGGAGCTGCACATGCAGTCGGGAGCGGGCACCGCGGTGAAACTCGCCGACGCCGCCTACAAGAACGTGACGTTCGCCGCCAACCCGCAGGGTCTGGTTTCCGACGCCGACATCGTGCTGTCGGTGCAGCCGCCTTCGCTCGAAGTCATCAATGCAATGAAGGAAGGCAGCATCCTGCTGTCCTTCGTCTACGCGCACAAGGAAGTCGAAATCACCAAGGCGCTGCGCGACCGCAAGATCACGGCCTTCGCGATGGAACTGGTTCCGCGCATCACGCGCGCGCAGGCGATGGACGCGCTGTCCTCGCAGGCCGCGCTGGCTGGCTACTACGGCGTGCTGCTGGGCTCGATCAACATCGCCCGCATGATGCCGATGACGACCTTCGCGACGGGCTCGATCCGTCCAGGCACGATCCTGGTCATGGGCGCCGGCGTCGCCGGCCTGTCCGCCATCGCCACCGCGCGCCGCATCGGCGCCAAGGTCGAAGGCTACGACGTGCGTCCGGAAGTGAAGGAGCAGGTCGAATCGCTCGGCGCCAAGTTCATCGACACCGGTGTCGACGCGCGCGGCACCGGCGGTTATGCGCGTGAGCTCACGCAGGAAGAGAAGGACAAGATCGCGTCCGTCGTCACCAAGCATATCCAGGCGGCCGACATCATCATCACCACGGCCTCGATTCCGGGCCGTCCGTCGCCCAAGCTCATCACCAAGGCGCAGATCGACGGCATGAAGTCGGGCTCGGTGATCATCGACCTCGCGTCCGAAGGCGGCGGCAACACCGAAGCCACGGTGCCGGGCGAAACTGTGCAGGTCGGCCAGACGACCATCGTCGGTCCGCTCAACGTGCCTTCGCTGCTCGGCGAGCACGCCTCGGAGCTCTACGCGAAGAACCAGTACAACCTGATCGAGCTGTTCCTGAAGGACAAGGCGATCAGCATCGACTGGAACGACGAGGTGCTCGCCAAGAGCTGCCTCACGCACGCGGGCGAAATCAAGAACGAAGCCGCTGCCAAAGCGGTTGCCGGCTAATAAAGCTAAGGGGAGCGCGTCATGCTGACCGGTTTCATTGCGCTGTACATCTTCATGCTCGCAGCCTTCACGGGCTACGAGATCATCGGCCGCGTGCCGTCGATCCTGCACACGCCGCTGATGTCGGGTTCGAACTTCGTGCACGGCATCGTCGTGGTCGGCGCGCTGTACGCGCTGCTCAACGCCACCTCCGTCACCGAGCAGGTGATCGGTTTCGTCGGCGTGCTGCTCGGCGCGGGTAACGCGGCCGGCGGCTACGTGGTGACCGAGCGCATGCTGCAGATGTTCAAGTCGTCGGACAAGAAGAAGGCCTGATCGACATGAACGCTCTTTCCACGGCAACTCTGATCATCGACGCGGCGTTCCTCGCGGCGGCGTTTCTCTTCATCTACGGCCTCAAGCGCATGTCCTCGCCGGTCACGGCGGCTTCGGGCATTCGCGTCGCCGGTCTCGGCATGCTCGTCGCGGTGCTCGCGAGCTTCCTCTACGTGTTCGGCGTCTCCGAAGCGGCCAAGCCGCATCTGACCGTCAACGTCATCCTCGGTGCGGTCGCGCTCGTGCTGGGCCTCGGTTGGGCCTGGACCAGTGGCAAGAAGGTCGAAATGACCGCAATGCCGCAGATGGTCGCGCTCTACAACGGCATGGGCGGTGGCGCGGCAGCGGCGATCGGTGCGGTGGAGCTGTTCCGCACGAGCGCGGAGCACAGCACGATTCCGCTGGTCGTCACCATCATCGGCTCGCTGATCGGCGCGATCTCGCTGTCGGGTTCGCTGATCGCCTGGGCCAAGCTCGATGGCCGCGTGAACGGCACCTGGCGCTTCACGGGCCTGCAGCTCATGAACGGCACGGTGTTCTTCGCCACGCTCGCGCTGGGCCTGTACATCGCGCTCATCGCGCACGGCCACGCGCCGGTCTGGATGACCGCCGCGTTCTTCGTGCTCGCGCTGGTCTTCGGCGTGCTCATGACGATGCCGATCGGCGGCGCCGACATGCCCGTCGTGATCTCGCTGTACAACGCCTTCACGGGTCTGGCCGTGGGCTTCGAAGGCTTCGTGCTGCAGAACCCGTCGCTGATGATCGCGGGCATGGTGGTCGGCTCGGCCGGTACGCTGCTGACGCTGCTGATGGCCAAGGCGATGAACCGCTCGGTGAGCAACGTGATCTTCTCGAACTTCGGCGCCGCGGGCGACGAACAGCAGGGCGAGATCAAGGGCTCGATGAAGCCGGTCGATGCGGGCGACGCCGGCATCAACATGCGCTATGCGAGCAAGGTCATCATCGCGCCGGGCTACGGCCTGGCCGTCGCGCAGGCGCAGCACAAGCTGTTCGAGTTCGTGAAGCTCATCCAGGATCAGGGCGTGGAAGTGAAGTTCGCGATCCACCCGGTCGCGGGCCGCATGCCCGGTCACATGAACGTGCTGCTCGCCGAAGCCGGCGTGCCCTACGACATCATCTACGACATGGAAGACATCAACGGCGAGTTCAAGGAAGCCGACGTCGCCATCGTGATCGGCGCCAACGACACCGTGAACCCGGCCGCGCGCATCAACAAGAGCAGCCCGATCTACGGCATGCCGATCCTCAACGTCGACCAGGCCAAGCAGGTCTACGTCGTCAAGCGCGGCCAGGGCAAGGGCTACTCGGGCGTCGAGAACGAGCTGTTCTTCGCCGACAACACCAACATGGTCTACGGCGACGCGCAGAAGGTCATGGTGCAGATGATCCAGGCCGTCAAATCACTGGACGGCGGCGGGCACTGATTCGCCGAAGGGCATCGTGCCGCAAACGAAAAAGCCGCCGAAAGGCGGCTTTTTCGTGGGCCCGGTTCAGCGGCCCATACCCAACGCCTACACGCTTTCGAGCGGTGCGGACGCCACCGGCTCGGCGACGACGGGCCGCGCCGGAACGAAGCTCGACAAGGCGATCGGCGCGATCTGCATGTGCTGATCGTAGAACGCCTTCACCTGGCTGTCGGCTTCCTGGCGGCTGAGCGCATGACGCAGCTGCACCAGACCGGCGAGCACGTTGACGTCGCCATTGCTTCGGCTCAGTTCGGTGGCGTGCACCTTGCTCCAGGTGGTGCCGGCGATGCCGAGCACGGTCTTCCACTTGGCGACGCGCGCCTGCGCGATTGCATCGGCGTGCGCGCGCAGCTGGCTCTTGGTCGGCGAGCCGGGTGCGCGACGCACTTTAGGCGTGTCGTTGAGCAGCGGCTTACGGTTGTTCTTGGGTCTCATGCGGAAATCTCCTGGCTGAGAATGGATCGCGGCCATGCCGCGTACAAATCGGCGGCGCGTCGCATCGCGCCACCACTACGGCTGCCGGCAATCAGACCGGGCGAATCTTGGTGGCCTGCATGCCCTTGGGGCCGCGCGCTTCGACGTATTCGACGCGCTGGCCTTCGGCGAGCGACTTGAAGCCGTCGCCGACGATTTCCTTGAAGTGCGCGAACAGGTCTTCGCCGCCGTTGGCCGGCGTGATGAAGCCGAAGCCCTTGGCGTCGTTGAACCACTTGACGGTGCCGGTGAGGGTATTGCTCATGTGATGTGTTCCTGATGAAGAGAGACGGGCAGACCGCCCGCAGGGCGCAAACGGTCAAGGAACGCATCTGGAATTTCGCGCCGAAGAACCGCCGTGGCGCCAACTAGCTGAATACACTGCCTGATACTTGCGCGGGAGACGGTACGCGCATTTGGCCGGTCTGTCGAACCGATGCCCTGCGATCCAGGCCCGCGCGCCGCGATCCGACGCCAGCACAGGGCCTGCAAATCACCCCGACGAGGTCTTTTCGTGCGTCCGTCGGCGACGGCGGTTTTTACGGTAATCAGCGCGAGGCCAGCGCCACCGCCATGCCGGTGATCTTGCCGAACAGGCCATTCACCTTGCTCAGCTTCTGCTTGGCGAAATGGCCGATCAATCCCGAGCGCAACGCCGCCGTGCCGGCTGCCCTTACAGCCCGTCGTATGCCATCACCGGCACCGCATAGCGGGCGCTGAGTTCGCCATCGTTCTGCTCGAAATCGCGGCGCAGGCCTTCGTGCTCGTTGCGCAGGTAGTCGTACTCGCGCTCGAGGTCGCGCCGGGCCCGCCGTTCGAGCAACTGGGGAGGCGGCGGTGGCGGTTGCGGGTTCTTGCGCATCAGCGCGACGTAATCACGCGCGCGCTGGTCGTCGTCGGCGAGGATGCGGCCGATGTCGTCCAGGCGCGAGCGGCGCTGGTTCAGCGCGGCGAGCAGATCGGCCACATGACGGCCGTCCTGGTAGGCCGGACGGAAGCGGGCATCGAGATCGGCCGGGCAGACATCGCCGTAGCTACCGCCACGGCGGCCGATGTCGTAGCCGTTCGCAGCCGTGCAATAAACGCCGAGCCCCTGCGTGTAGCCGATCTTCCAGCCGGTTTCGTCGGAGCCGATGCCGTGCTCGGCGCAGGCCAGCCGCTCCTCTTCGTAACGCGCGGGCGAGCGACCGTTGACCCCGCTCTGATAGCCGATCTGCTGCCAGTTCGCGGTCTTGCACTGGTCCTTGCTGAGCGGCGCGCAGGCGCCGAGCAGCAGAAGTCCGCATGCGACCAAGCCGCTCCCGATCGACGCCCGCACGGCGGCCCTATCGGCACGTTTCATTCCCCCCGACATCGCCCTTTCCTCTATGCCGCTTCAAGCGGCTCGTTGAATCAATCGAAACGAACCGTCGAAAACAGCGAGTCGAACTGCGCCATCTTCCGAGCCGTGTTTCCGAACCCCTCGATCGTGAAAAACACCACTCCACCCCGCCCGGCCACCAGGTATTGCAGCAGGTAATACTCCTTGAAGAGCCGCTTGCCCTGGCTCGCGGTGGAGTAGATCACGGCGTCGTTCACGTTCGCCGAGGTCAGGGGCTTGATGACTTTGCCGTTCTTCTCGGCCGACGGAACCATGGCTTTCTGGCTCATGTCCTGCGCCATCGACAGCATCGCAGTCGATGTCTGCGAGTCCGGCGAATCCGAGCGTGGTCGCATGCTGCTGACGATCACGTGTTCGCCGTCCGCGCAGTCCATCGAGATCGTTCTTTCATCGGTCTTCGTTTGGCAATTCAGGTCCCAGCGAAGGCGCAGCGGACCAATTCGAGCAAGTCTCGCCTGTGACGAAGCAGCAATGGACTGCATGGCACCCGGCGAATGCAGATCAATGATCCGGCCGTCCGGCAGCTTGGTCGGGCCGACGAGATCGGGCTGCGACTTTCGGGCCTCGATCGCCATGAGCTTGACGGTCTCGAATTCGCCTTGAGCTTCGCGATATCTCGGCTTTGCCAGTATTCGCCTTCGTCGAAAATTTCGAGTGCCGCGAAGGACGGCTCTATCGCGCCGAACAAGTCGATGACGGCAACGTGCACCGTCGGCGGCGCGTACTGGGTCTTGACGAAATCTTCCGCCAGCATCGCGCCGGTGAATTTGAGGTGGATCGGTTCACACCAAGCATCGGGAAAAATCGTCAGTTCGCCACTTGCGCTTTGGTACGCCCATTTCTGCGTTCGGGCGAAAGCGGCGGCCTGGTCGAGGACGTACTTGGGCTCGACTCCTGGCTTGAGCGTTCCCGAGTAATGCACGGTAACGCCGGCAAATGCGGCCGGAGAAACACAGAACAGCAAAATGGCCAGCATGCGCAGCATGTCAGTCGTCCCCGATTTTCAGTTAAACGCGGGGCTCCCAGTCCTCCGCTAGCCGCCAGTCCACTGTTAGTGGCCTTCAGCAAGACTAGAGTGACCCATGCGGCAGCCAACGAACAAGACGCATCCGCCGCTTCGTCGCACGAGCGTCCTACTCTGCGCTAGAGCACCGGGCGCTCGGCACCGCCTTCAAGTCCGCCGAAGACACGCGTTGCAGCGTCAGCTACGAGAGCGGTTTCTTCCGGCCGGTCTTCGAGCAGGGCGCCGATCGGCTCATTCGTCGAGCACCGCAGCCGAATCGAGTTCGATGAAGGCGTTCGCATAGCGCTGCACGAGCGCCTGCGAAACGGTCGGCGCTTGCCAGCCGTCGGTGCCGAGCGTCGACAGCCAGATCGCGAGGCCATAAGCCTGCGAGGCGCGGTAGCGGTTCCAGATCTGCGCCGCGCCGGGCCGCTGCGATGCGGGCAGCTCCAGTGCGTCGCGATACTCGGCGAGCAGGCTTTTCTCGTGTTCGCGTCGATCCGCTTCGGTCAGCGCACCCGCGATGAAATAGCCGACGTCCTGCGACCATTCGCCGCGCCGGACCACCTGCCAGTCGAGAAAGCCGACGCGATCGCCCGGCAGCACGTAGGTGTTGCCGATGTGCGCATCGCCATGCAGCAGGGTCGTCGGACCGCGACCGAGGCTGTCGACGTAGCGGGACCAGAAATCGAGGATGCGTTCGCTGCCGTAGCTCGAAACGGCTCGCGGCAGCAGCCGCGCGGCGCGTTCGAGGCCGATCGGAATGCGCTTGCGCAGGCCCACTTTCCAGCCTTCGCTGGCCTCCCAGGTCTTCACCCAGCCCAGCGCCGGATGCGTTTCGGCGGAAAAATTCCAGTAGCGCGCGTGCAGGCGCGCGAGCCCGCGAACGCCATCGGCGACCTGCTGCGCGCTCATCGGACGCGTGGCGTCGCGCGGATCGGCGTCACGCTGCATGAGGTCTTCCATCACGAGCAAAAAGCCTCCCTGCTCGCGATCGGCGATGGCCTGGTAGACGACCGGATGATCGACCGGCAACGGCGTTGCGGAGGCGAACAGATCGGCCTCGTTGAACAGGTTGCCGTTGCGCAGATGCACCTCTCGATGCGCCGGATCGTTGGATTTCAGGAACAGCGTCCGCGGCCCTCGGCCTGCGGCGTAGCTCAGACCGAGCACGACACGCCGGTTGGTGCCGTCGTCGCGCTTCAGAATCTCCACGCGCTCCACGCGCGCGTCCGGGTGCCGCGCGGCGATCGCCGCGTTGATCCAGGCTGGCGAAATGTCCTCCCAGCTTTGCGGAATGCGGAGCGTCGTCATGGCGGTTCCTGCCGGCATCGCGTTCATGCGCATCGTGACATGGGGTCGATCGCGCGAAGCCTGCGCGATGACACGAGCGCGCAAAGGCTCGTGTCCCAGGCTGCGATGCCTTCAGCGCTGCGCGAGCGCCGTGAGCTTCAGGGTTTGCGGATGCGTCGGGCCGATCGCCTTCGCGTAGAGCGCACGCGCGGCCTCGTATTGCGCCTGCGCTTCGTCATGGCGTTTCTGCAGGGCGCGCAGATGGCCGAGGCTTTCGTGCAGATAACCGATGCGCAGGTTGTTCTCGGGCAGCACACGCTGCGCATGCGCGAGACCTTCGACGAGCAGGCCGTCGGCGCGTTCGTACTGGCCGAGCGCGATCAGCGCGTCGGCGAGCGTGCGCTGGATCAGCAGCACGTTCGGATGATCCGGTCCCTGCGCCTTCACGCTCTGTTCGTGCGCGCGTTCGAGCAGCGGCAGCGCTTCGTTCGCGAGACCGAGCTGCACGAGCGCTTCGCCGACCCGATTCGCCGAGTAGCGCGCCCAGACGTGATCGACGCCATGCGCGAGTACGCGGTTCTCGTAGGCGCGCCGCAGCAGCGGCAGCGCGGCGACCGGATCGCCGCGTTCGAGCATGAGCTGGCCGCGATAGTGCAGGGCCGTCAGCGTGTACGGATGGGTTTCGCCGACCGTCGCCGCGAGCCCTTCGTAGGCCTGGTCGAACAGCGCCGCGGCCTCGTCCCAGCGGCCCTGGATCATCAGCGCATCGCCGAGCGTGGTGCGCTGCCAGAGCGCACGCGGATGTTCCGCGCCCTGCAGCCGGCTCGTGGTGGCGATGACCTCGCGCATGAGCGCTTCGGCCTCGGCCGTGCGATTGAGCTCGAGATAGCAGTCGGCCAGGCTCCACTGCGCGCTCGTCAGGCCGGCTTCGTCGGCACCGCGATAGTCCTTGGCGAGCTGTTCGTACAAGGCGGCCGCTTGCGGATAGCGCCCGCGCTCGTATTGCAGCCAGGCCAGGCCGTCGCGCGCCGACAGCGTGCGCGCGTCGAGTTCGCCGAACTGCGCGCGCCGGGTGTCGTAGACGCGCCGGTACAGCGATTCCGAATCGTCGTAGCGGCTCTGCAGCAGCGCGAGCGAGCCGAGCCGCTCGGCGATCGTCAGCGTGAGTTCGGAGTTCTCGCCGTGCGCGGCCTCGGCTTCGGCGAGCGCCACTTCGAGCCGCTCGCGCGCCTTCGGCCAGTCGCCGAGCCCTTCGTAGGCGCGGCCCATCGCCAGGCCCATTTCGGCACGCATCGCTGGATAGTCGGCGAGCCGCGTCGCCAGCCTGGGCGCGGCTTCGTCGAGCAGGCCCTTGATGCTCAGGGTCGGGCGGCCGCCGCCGAACGGATCGGTGGCCGCGAGCACGTCTTCGCCCAGAAAACTGACGGCGGCGCGCGCTTCGGCGGCAGCGGCTTCGGCCCGGTGCTGGGCCTGGCGGGCGTTCCAGAAGCCCCAGCTCGACAGGCCCAGGCCGAGCGCGAGCACGGCGGCGATCGCGCGTTGCAGCTTGCGCCGGTGACGGCTGCGTTCGAGCGCCGCATGCAGCTTGGCGGCTTCGGCTTCGAGCTCGCGCTGGTGTTCGCGCTGGCGGCGGCGCTCGTCGAGTTCGCGCAAGCGGCGCGCGAGCTCGGCCGCATTGGTGAGCCGCCGCAACGGATCGCCGGCCGCGGCGGCGGCGACGTCTTCGCGCAGCAGCTCGTCGTCGAGCGTGCGCTCCCAGCCCGGCGCGAGCGGCCGGCGCCAGTCGCCGACCAGCAGCTGGTACAGCATCACGCCGAGCGCGTAGAGATCGGACTGCACGGTCGGCTGCTGGCCGGCGAGCAGTTCGGGCGCCAAATACAGCGGCGTGGTGCCGGCCTCGTCGTCGGCCGGCATCGCGGTGAAACCGAGCCGCGTGATTTCGAGCCGTTCGAGCCGCGCGAGATCGAGCACCCGGCCGCTGCCGAAATCGCCGAGCTTGAGCCGGGGTTCGGCGTCCGTGCCGGCGACGAGCACGTTGGCCGGCTTCAAATCCTTGTGCAGCACGCCGGCCGCGTGGGCCGCCGCGAGCACGTCGGCGAGTTGGATCGCGAGCGCGATGCGCTGGGCGATCGGCACCGCCGCCGGGCCGCCGCGCCGCTCGCTCCATTGCAGCAGGCTGCCGCCAGCGACATGCTCGGCCTCGACGAAGTAGGGCAGCGCTTCGAAATTCCAGTCGAGCAGGCGCAGCAGATCGTCGCGCGGGCCGTAGGTGGCCTGCAGCAGCCGGAACAGCGTGACCTCGCGCTTGAGCGCCGAAAGACCGGCCGCGTCGGTGGCGAACTTGAAGACGCGCCGCTCGCCGGTCTTGGCGTGTTCGGCAAGCCAGACTTCGCCGCCGCCACCCGCGCCGATGGCCTCGCGCAGCACCCACAGCGGGCGCTGCGGCGGATGCCCGCCTGCGGACAGGCCGGCGCGCAGCTCGGTGCTCGCGGCGAGCGGCGCGGCGTCGTGCTCGACCGTCACCGGCGCGATCAGCCGGTAGCCGAAGCCGTGCACGGTCTTGATGACCGACTGCGCCTCGTCGCCGAGCCCCTGGCGCAGCTTGGCGACGCACTTGGTCAGCACCGACTCGGACAGGATGCGGCCCGGCCACAGGCCTTCGAGCAGCTCGTCCTTGGTCAGCACCTCGTCGGGGTGGCGCAGCAGGAACATCAGCATGTCGAGCGGCTTGGGCTCGAGCCTGACGAGCTGGCCGCGCACCGTGAGTTCGAGCGTGCGGCCGTCGAGCACGCAATCGCCGAAGCGCCAGCGCGGGGCGCGGGCCTTGGCGTCGGGGCTGTCGGCGGCGGAGGTCTCGGTCACGGCGGGAGGTCCTTGATCGGGGACGAAGTTTGACCGCTCGCGCGAGCACGCGAAACGGCGCCGCCGCAATGGTCGGGAAATGGTCGGAAATCGATCGGGCTTCGGTCCGGATTCGCGCGGCTCCGCGCCTTAGCGTCGTGATGCCGGAGCCGACACCGAGCTCCGCCCTCACGGATCGATCTAGAAGGAGACCGCCCATGTCCCGCAAATCCAAGTTGCTGCTGCCGCTCGCCGTCCTGTTGCTCGGCCTCGCCGGAACCGCACAGGCCGAATGCGTGAACGAGCCTTACGAGGTCGAAGTGCTCGCAGCCGGCACCAAGACCAAGCTGCCCGACGGCCAGCAGGTGACCTCGGCGGCCAAGACTTCGGCCGGTCTGCTCGAAGCCCGCGCGCTCGTGAAGAAGGGCGTGATTGTCAGCAGCGGACTGTTCCTCGACGGCAAGGCCGGCACCGAAACGCCGTTCGAAAAGCTGCCGGCCGAGGCGCAGAAGTGCGCCAAGCTCAAGCCGGTGTCGCTCGCGCCGAAGCCTGCGCAGGCACTCACCGCGCTGCTCGACTTCGTGCTGCCGACCGCCGACGCCGCGCCCTGCCGCGCGGTGCTGATCTTCACCGCCGAGCACTGCAATTACGACAGCGGCGGCCGCGCCACCTGCGGCTACGCACGCGTCTATTACTCGACCTGCAGCGGCAAGTACTACGTGATGTAAGCCGGCCAGGCCAGCCAAGCCCAAAGCCCGCCATGCGCCCGATCGCCGTCCTTGCCTTGCTGCTGCTGTGCCTGCTGCTCGGCTCGACCGTCGCGCAGGCGCAGACGGCCGTGCCGGGCGCCTGCTTCGGCGCGGCCGGGCAAGGCTGTGCCACCGGAGGCGGCGGCCAGCCGGCCTACTGCAAGCCGGCTGGCGGGCAGCTCGAATGCATGGTGCACGCGGGCAGCATCGAGCACGACGTCTGCTGCGCCGCGCATCCGCAGGGCCAGGGCTGCGCCGCCGGCAAGGCTGGCGCCGCGGCCTACTGCGCCTACGAGTGGGAGAAGTCGCAGCAGCGCACCTCGCACGGCCTGTACTGGACCCGAAAGCTCGATCCGCAGAAACCCAATCGCAGCGGCATCGCCGACTTCAACGCCCTGTGCGCCCCGACCGGCAGCGTGATCGCGCCCGGCGACGAACGCTGGTGCTGCTCGCGCTCGGCCAGCGCGCTCGCCGAGCGCGACCTGCAAGGCGTCAACAAGCTGCGCTGCCGCTAGGCGCCGCATCAAGCAAAAGGAATCGCAACATGTTCATCGACAAGGATCGCAGGGATCGTGATGCACGACGCCCGAGATGGCGCTCGCTGCTCGCAGCCATCGCGCTGGCCACGCTGGCGGCTTGCAGTGGCGGCGGAGGAGACAACGACGACGACACCACGCCGGTCGATCCGCCCGTCACTGCCGTGCCCGCTCGCATCGAGATCATCGAAACCGGCCTGCTGCTGACCGAACGCGGGCAGACTCGGCTGCTGCGCGCGCGCGTTCTCGATGCG
The DNA here is from genome assembly GCF_058783045.1 of Hydrocarboniphaga sp. FW305-C-57. NCBI lineage: Bacteria > Pseudomonadati > Pseudomonadota > Gammaproteobacteria > Nevskiales > Nevskiaceae > Hydrocarboniphaga > Hydrocarboniphaga sp. FW305-C-57. Next base: position 50,475 of record NZ_JBYSYG010000004.1, read on the forward strand.
TCCGGCGCGACGATCGAAGCGCCGGTCAGCTGGAGCAGCTCCGACAGCGGTCGGCTGTCGATCGATTCGAGCGGTCTGCTCAAGGCCGAAGCGGCGAGCGGATCGAGCCAGATCGTCGCGACCACCGGAACGCTGCATTCGGCTCCGCTGCTGGCCGCCGTGGTCGGCGTCGCCGATGACACGCTGCTGGTGGACGACTCGCAAGTGGTTCGCGGCGCGCTCGAAACCGATCCGGACGCCGAGCCCGGTATCGACAACACCTACACCGTGATCGTCAGCGGCGTTGCGGCGCCCGAGCCCGGAACGCTCGTCGTCGGCACCGGATCGGAGCCGGTCGCCGGTCGCGTGGTCTCCACGCGGACGCGCCCCGAAGGCATCGAACTCACGCTCACGCTCGCGCCCCTGAACGAGTTGTTTCCGGGGCTGGAAATCAACCAGGTCTTCGATCTGTCGCAAGCGCCGGTCGACATTCCGGACGAGATCGCGGCCGATTACGAAATCGCTCGCGAGGGCAACACGTTTTCGTTCACGCCACGCGCGTCGGCCGCCGACGCGCTGATCGCCAAAGTTGGGGCGGCGGCCGGCACTTCGACGCTGGCTCGCGGCTGCGAAGTCTTCATTCCGGATTTTCGCGAAGGCTCGCCGCTGCCGATTTCGATCCTGGCTCCGCCGGCCTTGCGCGTGACCATCAACCCGAGCCTGGACGTGCTCTACACCGAAGCACGCGGACTCGAACGCCTGCTCGTGCGCGCCTCGCCGGTGGCGACCGTCGAAGGCGGGCTCAACATCGTTGCCGCGTTCGAAGGCAAGGTGGAATGCAAGGCCGATCTGTTCACCTTCCGCGTGCCGGTAGGCGGCGCGCTGTCGATGATCATCAGCGGTCTGGTGCCAGTCGGCGTTTCGCTGGAAATCGGCGGCAAGATCACCGTAGCGACGATGGGCATTTCGTTCAAGAACGAAACCCGCTTCAACGGCCGCGTCGGCCTGGAATGCAATGGCGATTGCAGCTTCGTTGCCGAAGCCGGCGACCTCACCAACACCATCACGCCGACGCTGAACCTGCCCGGCATCGAAGACCTGCGACTGGAGCCGAGCGTGCTCGCCTCGGCCACCGTCGGCGCGAGTCTCGGCAACCCGCTGCTCAAATCGCTGCGCTTCAACGCGTTTCAAGCGAAGGCCGGGCCGCGACTGTTCGGCAGCTTCGCGCCCAAGACCACGCAGCTGGCCGATCCGCTCTACAAATCCAACTACCGCATCTTCGCGGAGTTTCGCGCCGGACTCGGCACCGGTATCGAAGGCCTCGCCAAGCTCTTCAACATCATCCGGCTCACCGGGCTCGAGTTTCTGTCGCAGGTCGATCTCGCCAAATCACCGACCGGCGTTTTGAGCGCGGATCGCGCGAGCTTCGTCACCGGCGACGTGGTGCGCTTCGAACTCGATCTCGATTCGGAAGCAGTGTCGTTCCTCGGCGACTACAACGTGAAGGAAGTGGTGCTGATGCGCCGTTCCGGCGGGCTCAACGAGGTGAGCCGCATCACCGCAGAGGACGACCAGACCGCGTTTCGCTTCGACTTCACCGCGCCCAATGCAGGCGAAGTCGGCGAGTTCAGCTCCTTCGTGATCACACGCAAGCTGCCGTTCGAGCTGACCGCGCTCGAACTCGACACCGCGCGTGCGGACAACCAGCCGCCGACGGCCGTAGCCGATGCGGCGCAAACCGTCGGCAACGGTCTCGGGCAGGTGATCGACGTGCTCGCCAACGACACCGATCCGGACGGCGATGCGCTGAGCGTCGATGCGGTGACGCAGCCGCAGAACGGTCGCACTGAGATCGTCGGTGCCGGCGATGCGGTTCGCTACATTCCGAATACCGGCTTCGTCGGCGACGATGCCTTCAGCTACACCGTTAGCGACGGCAAGGGTGGCAGCGCACAAGGCACGGTGAGCGTGACCGTGGAACCACCGCCGACCGCGACCGCGCTGCTCCAGGAAACCGGCGTATCGGCCTTCGCCCGTGCACAGTCGTGCAGCAGCGGCGCGAGTTGCGGCAGCGTCGACTCGACCACTGCGGAGATTCGCCGCGCTACGCTGACCGACACACCGGAGACGGGTTTCCGCAGCAACGGGGGCTTCACCGTGCAGGCTGAGAAAAGCGGTGAGGGCCGCAGCGCATCGACGGTCGGCGGGGCCTCGTTCAATCTCGATCGCAGCGACGGCCGCGTCGGCGCCATCACGCTCAACTGCGACACCAGCGGCACGGTGCCACGAACGCCCGAAGGCTTCGCCACCGACAGCCAGGGCAACGGCAACGCCTACGTGCAGTTCGTCGTCGAGGGCGACAAGCCGCTGCGTTATCGCATCACGGGCGTCAGCGGCTCCGCCAGCGCAGGCCGCGGCGACGCAAACCTGGAGCTCTCGCTGGATCGCCTGTTCACGGCCGCCGCCAACAAGCGCGACGGCCTGATTCAGTTCGGCCCCACCGAAGGACTGCTGGAACCCGGCGTTCACGATCTGCACTTGAACTGCATCTCCATGGGCAACGGCCATCCAGACGGCGGCGACAACCTGAGCGTCAGCGGCAGCGTCGGGCTGGTGCTGGAAGTCGCGCCTTGAACACCGCTTTCGAAGTTCATCCGAAACACCGTTCCCACACCGGAGCAGCGCGCATGCCCAAGCTCAAGCTGATCATCACCACCGCGGTCATTCTCGCGACGTCGTCCATCCCCGCCATCGCGGTTGCACAGAAGCCCATCGATGCCGCCAAGCTGCTGCTCGGCCGCTGGGGCAGCACGACCACCGACAAGGAAACCGGCATCAGCGAAACCACGATGATCGAGTTTCGTCCCGATGGCCGCTACGTCACCGCGATTCGCGACAGCGCGTTCAAGCCGCTCAAGGATCAGCAGTCGAACCAGGGGCGCTACAGCATCGGCAAATCGGACAAGGCCGGTTTCGAACTCAAGATCGAACGCGACCAGAAGGAGCCCGAATCGGAGAAGTCCGATGCGAGCGAAACCATGCTCGTCAAGTTCGTCGACGACGACACCTTGCAGGCCGCCGACGGCTCGACCGTCAAGCGCATGCGCTGAAAAGCCCAGCATTCAACGGAGACTTTCGATGAAGACGATATTCACGCACGCTCGCAAATTGCTGGGTTCGCTACTGTTGCTCTCACTGCTCGGCAGCGCCACGCCGGCACTTGCGGAACGCTGCTTCGGCGCCGTCGGCCAGCAATGCGGTGGCTTTCATCAAGGCCAGTTCGCCGGCGTGGCGATGTGCCTGCCCGCGTCCAACGGCGCCGATCGCGCCAACTGCAAGGTCAGCGGCGGCAGCATGACGCACGACCCCTGCTGCGCCGCGAATCCGAATGGCGTGATGTGTGGCACTTCGCCCGAGAACAATCGCTGCAGCTCGGAGTGGGCCCGCGCCGTCAATCGCGCGATGTGGAGCTACCAGTGGACGCGCAACGTCAATGACGAAGTGGAGAACACCACCGGCAGCGTGCGTCGCCCGGACTACTGCGCACGGGACGGTGCCGGCGTGCATCGCAACGATCGCGACTTCTGCTGCTCCAACCGCAGCCATCGCGCCGGATTCTGGGATCGCATCGGCCGTCCGAATCTGTATCGCTGCGATTGATTTGCGCTCGACTTCGACTCGCTCACGGATCTTCACGCCATGCCTCGCCTGAACCCTCGCAAGCTGCGCGCATCGCTGATGCAATGCGCAGTCTTCACCACCACGCTCGCGCTCGCCGGCTGCGCGTCCAGCGTGGCTCGCCACACCCACAACGAACCGCCTTCCGACTGGCCGCTCGCCGAACGAGCGCTGCGTTCGGGCCAGTGGGAACAGGCGCAAGCGCCGATCGCGCGCCTGCTGCAGCAGGATTTGCGCAATGGCCAGCTGCAGTTCCTGCATGCGCTGACCGAAGAAGGCATCGGCCGCGAGCGCGATCGCGCGCGGCTCGATCTCGCGGCCGTCGGCTACGCGAACGCGGAGCGCTTCGCGCCAGGCAATTACTGGGCGCTGCTGCAACTCGGCTACATCGAACTCGAACGCGGCAATTACCGCGTGGCGCAATCGCGCTTCGCCGAGGCCGTGCTCGATCAACCGCGCCGCTGGGAAGCCTTCTACGGGCTCGGCGTCGCCTCTTACTACCGGCGCGATCTGCCGCTGATGCGCCTGGCCGCCGAACGCAGTTTTGCGCTTGCGCCCGAGCAGCGCGAATCGATCCGCCTGAATGCCTTCGCACTCGCGGTCGCAGGCGAACCCGAAGCGCAAGTGATGACGCAGAAGCTCGTCGCCAGCGGCGATGACGCCGATGCGCGCTACGCCATGCGCCGCGTCGCCGAATATCTCGAAGTGGCGCCCGCCGTGCGGCAGACGCCGATCGGCGACGAAAGCGGGAACTCCGCTCCGCTCGCGCCGCTGGCGCAGAACCCGGCGAGCGCACTGAATCAGGTCGTCGTCGAAGTGACGATCCTATTGAACTCGGTGCTCGATCAGGCCAATCGCGGCGTGAACCTGTTCGACGGCCTGCGCGTGCTTTACGGCTACACCAACACGCTCTCGCAGATCAGCGGCAGCCTGGGCCGCGAAAGCACGCGTACGATCACCTCGCAGATCTCGACGCCGCAGCTCGATTACAGCCTCAACCTGTTCAACGACTCGGGGCAGTATTACAGCGTCGTCGCGCGGCCCTCGATCACCGCGCACCTGGGCCGCGAATCGCAGTTCTTCGCCGGGCGCACGCTCAACGTCGCGGTCAGCGGCATCAACCTCGGCCAGCTGCAGCCGATCGATGTCGGCGTGCAGCTCAAGGTGACGCCCGAGTTCATCGACGACAAGCGCGTGGTGTTCAACCTCGATGCGGCGCGCTCGTTCCTGTCACAGGACCAGATCGGCAACTTCGACAGCTCGCTGACCACGTTCCGGCAGTCGGTGTCAGCGACGGCCGACGTCGAGTTCGGGCAGACGCTCGTGCTCAGCGCGCTGTCCGAGCAGGTCAACGACAAGTCGTTCTCGAAAGTGCCCGGCGTCGGCGACGTGCCGGTGGCGAACTGGTTCACCCGGCGCAGCACCGACCTGCGCCGCCAGGAATCGCTGATCATCCTCGTCACCCCGACCTTGCCGCTCAACATCTCCACGCCCGACACGCCCGAATCGCGCGAGCAATCGGTGAACCAGCTGCTCGCGCTCTGGAACCAGCGCATCGAGCCGACCTCGGACATCCCCGCCATCATTCGCCGGCTCAAGCAGTCGCGCTGGCTGCGCGCGCCGGAATCCGGCGACCTGCGAACGCGCCTGCCGCAAGCCGCTCAATGGCGGCGCGAGGCGATCGAGGAGAGTTTGCTGCTGGCGAAGCGCTGACGCGCGGGCGGCTTGCACGCTGAAAGAAGGGGCCTCAGTCCTCGCGCCCGGTCTGTTAAGGTTGGAGGGGCGCACCGTAGCGCTCCTCCGATTGCCGGCCCCATGCAGAGCTTCCGCTACTACGACTTCTTCGTCGGCGGCGTCGTCGCCGTGCTGCTGTGCTCCAACCTGATCGGGCCCGGCAAGGTCTGCGAGTACGACTTTCCGCTGATCGGCACGCTAGCGTTCTCGGCCGGCAACCTGTTCTTCCCGATCGGCTACATCTTCGGTGACGTGCTGACCGAGGTATACGGCTACGCGCGCACGCGCCGGGCGATCTGGGCCGGCTTCGCGGCGATGATCTTCGCCACCGTGATGACCTACGTGGTGCTCGCCATGCCGGTCGCCGACGATCCGTACAACAGGACGCTGCAGCCCGCGCTCGAAACCGTGTTCGGCAACACCTGGCGCATCGTCGTCGGCAGCATGGTCGCGTACTGGGTCGGCGACTTCCTGAACTCCTTCGTGATGGCGAAGATGAAGGTCTGGACGAAGGGCAAGCACCTGTGGTCGCGCACCATCGGCTCGACGGTGGTCGGCCAGTTCGCCGATTCGGCGCTGTTCTACCCGATCTCGTTCCTGGGCCTCTGGAGTACCCAGGCGCTGATCAGCGCGATCCTGTTCAACTTCGCGTTCAAGGTGCTGCTCGAAGTGGTGCTGACGCCGGTGACCTACGTGGTCGTCAACGCGCTCAAGCGCGCCGAAGGCGTCGACACCTACGACGCCAACACGAGCTTCAACCCGTTCTCGCTGCGCGACGAAGGCGAGCACAAGGCGCACGGCTGATGGGCGCGCGGCTGCTCGTCAACATCGACGTCGACGATCTGCCGCGCGCGATCGCGTTCTATACGCAGGCCTTCGGACTGAGCATCGGGCGTCGCTTCAGCGATAGAGGCATCGAGCTGCTCGGGGCCGAGGCGCCGATTTATCTGCTGGTCAAGGTGGCAGGCACGCAGGCCTGCTCGACCAGCGGGCAGACGCGAAGCTACCAGCGGCACTGGACGCCGGTGCACCTGGATTTCGTGGTCGATGACTTGCCTGCGGCGATCGATCGGGCCGTCGCCGCCGGAGCCGTGCTCGAAGACCCGATGCGAACGGCGAACTGGGGACGCATCGCGCATTTCGCCGATCCGTTCGGGAACGGGTTTTGTTTGCTGGAGTTTCTTGGGCGTGGGTATGACGAAATCGCGTCCGGCTGATCCGTACCCACGCTTTGGAGCTTTGGAAGAAGTTGGCTCAGACAATGGCGAGCGAGACGTTTATCGGATCAAATCGACAGCTTGGCCAAATCGTCGCGGCAGAACCGCTCGATGTTTAGCGAAGCAGTCGCTACCGCATTTGTTACCGCGCTCATTACCGCGCTTCTGAGACCACCGCTCACGCGCTGGATCGAGCGCGTTGCATCGCGGCGCTACTACATCCGTCCGCCAGACGATCCGTGCGTCCTGAAGCCACCGGCGGAGTCGTTTTATCTCTATGCCGCCTCAGGCATCTGCATGTCGCTCTGCTCTCTCGCGCTTCTCAGCAGCGGTGGTTTGGCCGCTATCGCAACATTGCTGACTTTGCCGATCGCCGTCGCCTGCCTCCTTCTCGCCAGAGGCGCGCGTCGCCTGACCTTACGCCTGAGGCCCACGGGCTTCGATTACATCGGCGTGATGCATCCTCCGATCAACGTGGAATGGAGGCATATCAGGAAGGTGGAGCTGGACGGGCCCTGGTTTGCGATCCGAACCGAGAGCGGGATTCGGCATCGGGTGTCGAGGAACCTCATTGGCGTAATGAATCTGGTGGACGCCGTGACGGCGAACGTGCCAGCAGAGCGCTTCTCCGAATCCGCGCTGAAAATGTGCGACGAGATGCGAGCCACGGCCAGTGCCGCGCGTGAAAGTCGCAGCTGATGCAAATCCCGTTACGCTCGGCAGGCCTTGCTTCGCGAGCACGGTCTTCTCGGCCTCTCGAACACGCCACGCCGCCAGCTTGGTTAGCATGCGCGCACGCCCGCCGAGGATCGTTCATCCACTCATGTGCCTCATCGCCTTCGCCTGGCAACACCCGCGCTACCGGCTCGTGCTGGCCGGCAATCGCGATGAATTCCATGGCCGTGCCAGCGCCGCGCTCGCGCGCTGGGACGAGGCGCCCGAGACCCTCGCGGGTCGCGATCTGCAGGCGCTCGGCACCTGGCTCGGCGTTTCCGAGCGCGGACGGCTTGCCGCGGTGACCAATGTGCGGCTGCCCGAGCCGCCGCCTCCGGGCCTGCTCTCGCGCGGCAAGCTCACGAGCGATTTCCTGCGCGGCGATGCAACCGCCCAGGCCCATGCGGACGCGCTCGTGCCGACACTGCCGCGCTACGGCGGCTGCAACCTGCTGCTGTTCGATCGCGAGCACGCGGTCTACGCGAGCAACCAGCCGAGCGCGCACGCGCAGTCGCTCGCGGCGGGCGTCTACGGGCTTTCGAACGCGGCGCTCGACACGCCATGGCCCAAAACCACGGCACTGCGCGAGGCGCTCGCCGGCTGGCTGCAGGCTGCGGACGACCGCGTCGAGCCGCTGTTCGAAGCGCTCGCCAACGAACACCAGCCCAGCGACGACGAACTGCCCGACACCGGCGTCGGACTCGAGCGCGAACGCCTGGTCGCCCCGGCCTTCATCCGCAACCCGGAATACGGCACGCGCTGCAGCACGGTGGTGACGATCGGCCATGACGGCGCCGGGCGCATCATCGAACGCCGCTTCGGCCGCGCTGGAATCTATCTGGGCGAAACCGGGCTGGACTTCCGCTTCGGCTGAATCGCGGCGCGCCGCCGCTGAACGATCCCTCGGCCAAGGCGTCCAAGCGGGCGTTCCTGTACCCTATGGAAGTCGATAAATAATCACAATCGGCCGCCGGCACGAAGCAAGCCGCTTCGGTCAGGCGGCCGCAACACCCCCGAGCAAGGAGCCCCGATGTCCGAGGCTGACACCCTGCTGTCGCTGCCGCGCCCGCCCGGACTGGGCTGGCTCAGCGCGATGGCCGAACGCGCGACTGGCCTGAACCAGATCGCGCGGCTGTACCGCGAAGCGCCGAGCGGCCTGAATCCGCAGGCTTTCGTCCGCTTCGCCCTCGAGAAGATCGATCTGAGCTGGGTGCTGGCCTCGGGCTCGCCGACGCTGATTCCGCAGAGCGGCCCGCTGATCATCGTCGCCAATCATCCCTACGGCGCCTCCGACGGCCTCGTGCTCGCCGACCTGCTGCTGCCGCGGCGACCGGACCTGATGCTGCTCGCCAACACGCTGCTGCGCCGCGTGCCCGAGATCGCCCCGCTGATAGCCCCGATCGACGTGTTCCGGCGCGGCGCAAGCGCGGCCGGCATCCGCATGGCGATGCGCCACTTGCAGGGCGGCGGCGCGCTCGTGGTGTTTCCGGCCGGCGAAGTCAGCCGCTGGGACTGGCGCGGTCAGCGCATCGCCGATCCGCCGTGGGCCGAGAGCGTGGCGATGCTCGCGCGGCGCAGCGGGGCGCAGATCCTGCCGATGCGCATCGGCGGCCATGCCTCCTGGGGTTCGCTGCTCGCCGGGGCGCTGCATCCGCGCCTGCGCACCGCCTGCCTCGCGCGCGATCTGCTGCGCCAGCGCGGCGACGTCGTGAAGCTGCACGTCGGCGAGCCGATCAAGGCCGCCGAACTCGAACGCCTGGAGCCGTCGACGCAGACCGCCTATCTGCGCCTGCTGACCTATTCGCTCGGCGGCCGTTCGCGGCTCGCACCAACCGCTGCACAGGCGCCCCTCGCCGACGCCATCGACGCCGACACGCTGGCCGCCGAAGTGGCCGCGCTGCCGGCCGAATGCAAGCTCGTCTCGCAGCCGCATTTCAGCGTGTTCCGCGCCCGCGCCGCGCAGATTCCGCAGCTGCTGCTCGAGATCGGCCGGTTACGCGAGCTGAGCTTTCGCCAGGTGCAGGAAGGCACCGGCCGCGCACGCGATCTCGACGCCTTCGATGCGCACTACGAGCATCTGTTCGTCTGGCACGAGACGCAGCGCGAAATCGTCGGCGCGTATCGGCTCGGCTTCACCGAAACGCTGACGCCCAGGCGCGGCGTGGCCGCGCTCTACACGCACACGCTGTTCGACTACGACGAGCGCCTGCTGCGCCGCATCGGCCCGGCCATCGAGCTCGGTCGCTCGTTCGTGCGCCCGGAGTGGCAGCGCAATTTCCGCGCGCTGCGCCTGCTCTGGAGCGGCATCGCGACGATCCTCGATCGCGAACCGCAGATTCGCTGCCTGTTCGGCCCGGTGAGCATCAGCCCGAGCTACAGCGCCGCCGGCCAGGCGCTCATCGAAGCGGCGCTGTCGGCGCATCACAGCGACGCGGAACTCGCCGCGCTCGTGCGTCCGCGCACGCCGCCGCAGCAGCCGCGCACGGCCGAGGAAACGCGCAACGTGGTATCGGCGCTGGCCGATCCGTCATTGCTCTCGCGCGTGCTCGCCCGGCTCGAACGCGGCGTCGGCCTGCCGGTGCTCGTGCGCCACTACGTCGAACTCAACGGACGCTTCGCGGGCTTCAACGTCGACGCCGATTTCGGCAGCACGCTCGACGGCCTGGTGTTCGTGCGCGTGGCGGACATTCCGCCGCGCGTGAGAGAGAAATTCGGAAGCGTGGAATCGGGAGTCGGGAATCGTTGAAGAAAGGGATTCGTTTCGACGATTCCCGTTTTTCCATTCCCGATCCCGCTTAAACCAATGAATCTGAATTCATGCCCGATACGGCGTTACTGCGTTGCGATAGCGCCTTTCCCGGCTGCTCGCAGGCGGGTATCGAAGCGTTCCGGAGACCGGATGGAATGGGCTCGTCGTGCTGCCCGCGGTCGACTGCGCAGTGTGATCGGGAGCGGCGCATGAAGTCGGCGCCGACCACGACCTCGCCGCACATGCGCAAGCTGCGCTGGCTCACTGATTCGCTCGGTGGGGCCGCGCTCGGCGCGATGGTCTACGCGATCTGGGCCGTTTGCGTGAACTGGCATGCGAGCCCGACGCTCGCGATCCGCTCGGGGCTCACGCACTGGGTCATCAGCACCGCACTGACGTACTGCGACGCGGCCAACATGCGCTACTTCTTCAGCCTCGGACGCACGCGGCTCGAAGGCATGGCGTTCGCGCTCTGCGCGGGACTCACGTTGACCTACTCGGTGCTGATCACCGCGCATCTGATCGTCGGCACGCCGCACATCCTGCTGACGCTCGCCGTCGGCGTGATTCCGAACATCGTCTACTGCGTGGGCTACACGCTGCTGCTGTCGCGCACCACGCACAAACCGAACTCGCGCCGTGAGGCGCGTGCCACTCGAAAGGACACGAGTCCATCGGAAGGCATCTGAAATGCAAGCCCGGTAAGCGAGGACGCTTCTCTACCAAATGGCCGGTACTCACCGGGCCGTTCAAGCTGCTGCGACGCTTTCGCGAAAACCTTCGGCGCGACGACAACCGGATCTGAGGCGGATCATGCGCGAATCGCGCCCGCGTGCTCTTCGTTACCAGCGGTTCAGTTTTGTATCGCGCTCGAACTTGCATGCTCCGTCGCATCGTCGCCGACCGGAACACGCTCATGACCGAGCCCAAGCAAGCGCAAGTTCTCTCAGGACAGAAAGCCCTCGTCACCGGCGGCAGCTCCGGCATCGGTGCCGGCGTCGCGCTCGCGCTCGCCCGCGCCGGGGCCGATGTCGTCGTCGCCTACCACTCGAGCGCCGAGGGCGCCAACGAGATCGTCACGCAGATCAAATCGCTCGGACGCTCTGCGCTCGCGATCAAGGCCGACATTTCCAGGCCCGACGAAGTCCAGGCGCTGTTCGATCAATCCGTCGCGGCGTTCGGCACGCTCGACATCCTGATCAGCAACGCCGGCCTGCAACGCGACGCGGCCTTCGTCGACATGTCGCTGGCCGACTGGAACGAGGTCATTGGTACGAACCTGACGGGCATGTTCCTGTGCTGCCAGCTCGCCGCGCGTGAATTCCTGCGCCGCGGCCCGCGCGAGGTGTCAAAGGCGCTCGGCAAGATCGTCTGCATGTCCTCGGTGCACGAGGTGATTCCATGGGCCGAGCGCGCGAACTACGCCGCGAGCAAGGGCGGCGTGAAGCTGCTCATGCAATCGATCGCGCAGGAACTCGCACCCAAGCGCATCCGCATCAACTCGATCGGCCCCGGCGCGATCAGGACGCCGATCAATCGCGAGGCCTGGGCGACGCCCGAAGCGCGCGAGAAGCTGCTCGAACTGATTCCGTACGGCCGCATCGGTGAACCCGAAGACATCGGCCAGGCCGCCGTCTGGCTGTGTTCTGACGCCGCCGACTACGTCACCGGCCAGACCCTGTTCGTCGACGGCGGCATGACGCTGTATCCGGAGTTCGCGGACAACGGCTGATTCGCATTCGACGGCTCATTTTTGATAACTATTGATAACGCGCGTACGCTTGAGCTTCAACCATCGCAGGCTCACACAATGATCAGTGCCGACCTCGGAAAGCAGCTCGAAGGCTATGTGCAGCAACTCGTGGACTCCGGCCGCTATGGCTCGAAAAGCGAAGTTCTGCGCGAAGGTGTACGGCTGATTCAGGATCGCGAAACGCGTCTTGCAGCGCTCGATGCCTCGATCACACGCGGTGTCGCCGATGCCGACGCAGGCCGCACGAAGCCGGCCGAAGCGGTGTTCGAACGCCTCGCCAAAAAGTACGGAGCGTGAAGGTCCGCATTACGGCGGAGGCGGAACGTGATCTCGAAGGCATCGCAGACTACATCGCGCGCGACAACCCTTCCAAAGCGCTCGCTTTCATCCACGAGCTGCGTGACAAATGCCTTGGCTTGGCGGAGATGCCGCTGGCATTTCCGAAACTCACTCGCTACGAGCCGTCCGGCATTCGGCGTCGCGTGCATGGCAGCTATCAGATCTTCTATCGCATCGACGGCCAGCAGGTGATCATTCTGCACATCCTGCATGGCGCCATGGACTACGCCACCATCCTCTTCGAATCCTGAGCGAACTCAGAGCGCCGCTGCGATTTCCCGCTGGATCGCCTGCGCCATCGCGCGCGGGTCGGCCGCATCGCGAATCGGGCGACCGATCACGAGGTAATCGGCGCCGGCCCTGACCGCATCGGCCGGCGTCATGATGCGCTTCTGGTCGGCGACGACGCGGTTCTCGACCGGTCGAATGCCCGGCGTCACGCAGATGAGCTCCTTCGGCGCTTCGAGCCGCAGCTTGGCGACTTCGAGGCCCGACGACACCACGCCGTCGCAACCGGCCTGCAGCGCGCGACGCGCACGCGAGAGCACCAGCGTCGGAATGTCGCAGCTAAAGCCGAGATCATCGAGATCGCCCTGGTCGAGGCTCGTCAGCGCGGTCACCGCGAGCACCTTGGTATCGCCGGTCTTGCCGGCTGCGGCGGCCTGCATGATCGACTGGTTGCCGTGCACGGTACAGAAGTCCGCGCCGCGCTCGGCGAGATTGCGCACCGCGCGCGACACCGTCTCGGGAATGTCGAAGAACTTCAGGTCGACGAAGACTTTCTTGCGTTCGCGCTTGAGCCAGTCGAGCAGCTCGAAGAAGCCCGGCGCCATGCACAGTTCCATGCCGATCTTGTAGAAGCTCACCGCGTCGCCGAGCGTCCCGACGAGGGCGCGCGCGGCCTCGGCGTCGGGCACGTCGAGGGCGGCGATCAGGCGGTCTTGGGCGGCGATGGCGGAGCGGGTCATGGCGGAATCTGCGTGAAGAGCTGCGTGGATTTTCTCACACCGCGAGCCGATAGCACGGCACATAGGCCTTGCCGGGCAATTTCATGCGGCTCTGCTTGACGAAGGCTTCGAGCAGCGCGTCGAGCGGCTTGAGCAGCGCCGCATCGCCGTGGATCTCGAACGGACCGAACTTCTGCACCGCCCTGATCGTATCGGCCTTGACGTTGCCGCCGACCACGCCCGAGAACGCGCGGCGCAAATTGGCCGCGAGCTGGTGCCTGGGCTGGTCGAGATGCAGGTCGAGCCTGGCCATCGCTTCGTGCGTCGGCACGAACGGACGCTGCAGATCGTGCGGAATCCGTAGGCCCCAGTTGAAGTAGTACGCGTCCTTGGCCTGCATGCGCAGCTGCTTGACGTTGCGCATCTCCTCGGCGACCACCTTGGCGACTTCGGCCGGATCGTCGAGGATGATGCGATAGAGCTTGCGCGCCTCTTCGCCGAGCGTGATGCGGATGAATTCGTCGATCTGCTGGAAGTAGGCCGCCGCGCTCGCCGGCCCGGTGAAGATCAGCGGCAAGCGCGTCTGCGCGTTGTCCGGATGCAGCAGGATGCCGAGCAGATACAGGATCTCCTCGCAGGTGCCGACGCCGCCCGGAAACACGGTGACGACGTGGCCCACGCGCACGAAGGCTTCTAGCCGCTTCTCGATGTCCGGGCAGATCACGAGTTCGTTGACGATGGCGTTCGGCGATTCCGCCGCGATGATGCCGGGCTCGGAAATGCCGATGTAGCGGCCACCGCGGATGCGCTGCTTGGCATGCGCGATCGTCGCGCCCTTCATCGGGCCCTTCATCGCACCGGGGCCGCAGCCCGTGCAGATGTTCAGGCCGCGCAGGCCCAATTCGTAGCCGACGCGCTTGCTGTAGTCGTACTCCTCACGCGAGATCGAATGCCCGCCCCAGCAGACGACGAGGTTCGGTTCGACGCGCGGACGCAGCAGGCCGGCGTTGCGCAGGATGTGGAACACCGCGTCGGTGGTGCCTTCGGAAGTCGACAGATCGAAGCTCGGGTTTTCGACGATCTCGGAGCTCGTGAACAGGATGTCGCGCAGCACGGCGAACAGGTGCTCGCGAATGCCGCGGATCATTTCGCCGTCGACGAAGGCGATCGCTGGTGCGCCGGTCATTTCGAGCTTGATGCCGCGCTCTTCCTGCACGATATGGATGTCGAATTCCGGATAGCGCTCGAGCAGCTCCTTGCCGTCGTCGAGGAAGCTGCCGCTGTTGAGCACGGCGAGCGCGCTGTTGCGGAACACCGGATAAAGGCCGCTCGTCCCGCTGTCGAGCAGCTTGGCGATTTCGGATTTGGAGAGCACGCGCAGCCGGCCTTCGGGTGCGACGCGCGCTTCGACGACGTGGGGGTCGATCATCTCGTTTTTCTCCTGGAATTTTCTTTTTGTTGTCGAGTCATAGGGGCGAGAACAGCGCTTCCAAGTCGGCCTCGTCGAAGCGCAGTTCGCTCGTCGCGCCGCCATCGAAGACGGCGCGCGCGAGTTCGGCCTTGCGCGCCTGCAAGGCCTGGATTTTCTCTTCGACCGTGCCCGCGCAGATCAGCCGGTAGACGAACACCGGCTTGTCCTGGCCGATGCGATACGCACGATCGGTGGCCTGCGATTCGACCGCCGGGTTCCACCACGGATCGTAGTGGATCACGGTGTCCGCGGCCGTGAGATTCAGGCCCATGCCGCCGGCCTTGAGGCTGATCAGGAACACCGGCGCTTCGCCGTTCTGGAAGCGCGCGACCACCGCTTCGCGATCATGCGTCTGGCCGGTCAGCATCAGGTGCTCGATGCGCTGAGCCGTGCAGGCTTCGGCGATGAGGTCGAGCATCTCGGTGAACTGCGAGAACACGAGCACGCGCCGGCCCTCGTCGACCACGCCATGCAGCATCGTCAGCAGCAGGTCGAGCTTGGCCGACTGCGGCACGCGCCGGGCGCCTTCGAGCTTGACGAGGCGCGGATCGCAGCAGACCTGGCGCAGCTTGAGCAGCGCATCGAGCACGATGATCCCGCTGCCTTCGACGCCACGATCGCTGACGACCTCGCGCACGCGCTCGTGCTGCGCGAGGCGCAGGGTTTCGTAGAGCTCGCGCTGGCGGCCTTCGAGTTCGACGAGGCGCTGGATCTCGGTCTTCGGCGGCAGATCGAGCAGCACATCTTCCTTGCGCCGGCGCAGCATCAGCGGGGCGATGCGCCGGTTGAGCTTGTCGCGCACTTCGGCATCGCCATGTTTTTCGATCGGCGTGCGGTAGTGGCGCACGAAGCGCTTCTCGTCGCCGAGCAGGCCGGGTTCGACGAGATCGAACTGCGCCCACAACTCGCCGAGATGGTTCTCCATCGGCGTGCCGGTCATCGACAGGCGGCGCTTGGCGCGCAAGCTGCGCGCGGCCTTGGCCGCGAGCGTGCGCGCGTTCTTGATCGCCTGCGCCTCGTCGAGTATCAGCAGCGCGAAACGCTGGGCCGCGAGCGCCTCGCGATCGCGGCCCAGCAAGGGATAGGTGCTGATGACGAGATCGACGTGCGTGATCGCCTTGAACTTGCGCTTGCGATCGTTGCCGTGCAGCACGAGCACGCGCAGGTCGGGCGCGAAGCGCTGCGCTTCCGCACGCCAGTTGCCGACCAGGCTCGTCGGGCAGATCACCAGCGCCGGGCCGGCTTCGCCGCCGATGCGTCCGCGCTGCTTCTCCGACAAGACATGAGCCAGAACTTGCACGGTCTTGCCGAGGCCCATGTCGTCGGCGAGGATGCCGCCGATGCCGGCTTCGGCCAGAAAGTTGAGCCAGCCGAGACCTTCGCGCTGATACGGACGCAGCTGTGCGTTGAAGCCCGGCGGCGCATCGGCGGCGGCCGCATTCGCACGCAGGGTTTCGAGCGTCTGGCGCAGGTCTTCGCCGCCCTTGCGCAGCACGCCGTTGCGCTCGATCTTGTCGAGCACGCCATGCTCGAGCTTGCTCAGGCGCAGGCGGCCGTTGTCGGCTGGAGTATCGAGCCATTCGAGCAGCGGTTCGAGCAGGCCGCGCAGGCGCGACAGCCGCAGCGGCACGCGTCGGCGCGCATCGATGGCGACGAGCCAGACCGCGTCCTCGGCCTCGTTGCGCAGCGGGCGCAGCGGAAAATCCGGATCGGCGATGAGCTTGCGCAGGATCGGCAACAGGTCGACGCGCTGGCCGTCGACATCGATGCCGAGGCTCAGGTCGAACCACTGGTTGTCGCCCTGCTCGACGTCCGCGCGCCAGGCATCGGGTTCACCCGTCACCGCATACGGAAACGCCGCGTCGAACTCGAGCTTGAAGCCCGCGGCCGAGAGGCGCGGCAGCAATACGAGCCAGTGATCGGCGTCGGCGAGTTCGTCGTGCGCGCGTTCGAACACGTAATCGCCCGCGACGAAGCCCGGGCCAAGCGGACGGATGCGCGTCGAGATCAGCCGTGCATCGGTCAGCCTCAGATGTTCCAGCGCTTCGCGCGCCTCGTTTTCGAGCGAGCGGCTGCGGCGCAGCTGCACGTCGTGCCCATCGGCCGCGTGCCGCGTCTCGTGCAGATCGCCTTCGGCCGAAATGCGCCAGCCGCCGTAGTCGAACGACAGCCGCGCATAGGCGGCCGTCGCGCGCAGCGTGTGCTGGCGCACGGTGCGCAGATAAGGCTGCTGGCGCAGCGTGAGCACCGCGCGCGGT
This sequence comes from Hydrocarboniphaga sp. FW305-C-57, assembly GCF_058783045.1. Taxonomy (NCBI): domain Bacteria; kingdom Pseudomonadati; phylum Pseudomonadota; class Gammaproteobacteria; order Nevskiales; family Nevskiaceae; genus Hydrocarboniphaga; species Hydrocarboniphaga sp. FW305-C-57. The sequence continues at coordinate 67,314 of NZ_JBYSYG010000004.1, forward strand.
ACGGCTTCGATCTCTTCGATGTCGCCGCGCTCGCTCATCCGCCTTCCCTCAATGCGGCGTTGACGCGATCGGCGGTCGGCGAACCGACGGCCTTGAGCTCCTGCGCGAACGAGGCCACGCGCCATTCTTCGAGCAGCCAGCGCGCCGGATGAAACGGCGACGGCAGCCTGGCCGCGAGCTCGCGAATCGGAGCACTCAGTTCGACATCGCGCTGCGGCTTGTTCGGTAGGCGTTGCAGGCGAATGTCGGCCGCGCGCAGCCAGACCGCGACGCGCGACCATTGCGCTTCGGGCAGCGCTTCGATGAAGCCCGGCGCGAGCAAGGTGTCGATCTGCGCGGCGATGTCGTGCAAGGACTCGGGCCAGCGATTGCGCTGCTCGCGGATCGCGCGGCGCAGCGCGTGTGCGCTCTGCAGCCAGCCGACGACATCGTCGAGCAGCTTCACCGCGAGGCGGCCGAAATCGCCGCGATGCTGCAGCGCATCCTTGAACGCGGCCTCGCTGCGCAGCGTCGCGAGCGGCCAGCTTTGCCCGGCGGCGCGGCGCGCGACGGCAATGGCGAGCACTTCGGGCGCATGCACGCTACCGACGAGCGTGAGCCCGAGCTTGGATCTGGCGGTCTTGACCAGATCGCGCACGCGGTCGGACAGGCGCGCAAGCAGCAGCTCGCGCACGCCGATCGCATGCGCGGCAGCGGCCGCGGCGGGCGATTCGAACAGCGCGAGGCGCACTCGGCCTTCGCCGTGGCCGGCGATGGCGTTTGCCGGCACGCGTGGGAGCGCGGCGACCGGGACGTCGTTCGGGGTCGTTGCGTTCGTGGTGGCGGCCGCGCTGTTCACGGCGGTTTCGGCTGCGCGCTTCGCTGCCGGCGCAATCGGCGCCTCGGTCGGCAGCGTGCGGCCCGAGAGCGCGGAGAACAGCGCGGACCGCATGCTGTCGTTGCGACCGGCACCGTTGTTCGAGGTGGCGGCGGGTGGGCTGAGTTTCGAGCGTGCTGGCGCCGCCGAAATGGCAGCTGGTGGCGCCTGCTTGTCCCCTCTCCCGCTTGCGGGAGAGGGTCCCGGCGCAGCCGGGGGGAGAGGGACTTTCGTCGATCGAGCATCCGCGTTTCGGGCAGCCCCTCTCCCGGCGCCTGCGGCGCCACCCTCTCCCGCAAGCGGGAGAGGGGACAAGCCGTTCTTGCCATTGGCTGCACGCGTTGCGACGTTCTCCACCGTCAGCGCCGGATACGCCCGCGCTCCGCTCGCCAGATCCACATACGCCGGCAGATCACCGAAATCCCAATCGCGCACCTCGTCTCGCGTCCAGCGGCGCGCATCGTCGTCCCGCCTGGCCGTATCGGCGAGCGCCTTGCGCGCGGGCTCGGCGTAGCGCTGCTTGAGCTCGGCGAGCGAGCCGGCCTTGGCCATCTGCTTGCCGTGCGCATCGCACAGCACGAGCGTCGGCTTCAAATGCGCGGGCAGCTTGCTCTCGTCGAAATCCTCGGGCTTGAGCGGTACGCCGGTCATCGAGCGCATGTGCGCGCAGATGGCGACGAGGAAGTCCTTGTGCTCGGCCTCGTCGACGCTCTGCATGCGCGAGGCGAGCGCGTTCGCATACTCGGCGGCCGGCGTGCATTGGCGGCGCAGCTGCATCGGCAGGCTGCGGATCAGCGCTTCGATGCGCTGCGCGCGCAAGCCCGGCACGAGCCAGTCGAAGGGCTCGTCGGGCAGCTCGTAGAGCATCGTCAGCGGAACGTGGAAGCTAACGCCGTCCTCGTCCTCGCCGGGCTCGTGCTGATACGTGAGTTCGAGCGTGTGGCGGCCGATGGCCAGCAGATCGGGGAACAGCTGCTCGACGTCCGCGTTGGCACCGGGCTTGAGCACGTCGGTCTCGCTCATGCGCAGCACGCGACCCGGATCGCCCTTGTCCGCACTGGCCTGGCGCAGCCAGATCTTCAGGTTCGACGCGGTGCAGACGTCGGCCGGAATGCGCTCATCGTAAAAGGCGTAGCGCTGCGCTTCATCCGCGAGCAGATCGGGGCGGCGCAGGCGCGCTTCCTTGTCCTCGACTTCGGCGACGAGCTTGAGGTTGTCGGTCAAAAAGCGCGGCTTGGCCGTCCACTGCCCGCGCACGAGGCCTTCGAGAATGAAGATGCGCCGCGCCTCGACCGGATCGATCGAGCCGTAGTGCCGGTTGCGCTTGAGCAGCTGCAGGCCGAACAGCGTGTGGTATTCGGTGCATTGCACGTCGCCGCGCTCGGGATTCCAGACCGGATGCGTGACGGTTTTCTTGACCAGGTGCTCGCCGACATCGGCGAGCCATTCGGGCCGCACGTCGGCATTGATGCGCGCGAACAGCTGGCTGGTCTGCGCGAGCTGCGCGGACAGCACCCACTCGGGCGGCTTCTTGGCGAGCGTCGAACCCGGAAAAATGCGAAAGCGCCGTCCACGCGGGCCCTGGAACTCCGGGCGCTCGTTCTTCTCGGCCGGCAATCTCAGGCCGATGTGATCGATCAGGCCGGCGGCGAGGGCCTTGTGGATCGGGGGGTAGAGCTCTTCGAGCTTTTCGGGACTCCAGCTCCCCTCTCCCGCTCGCGGGAGAGGGGAAGAAGCGGCTGCTTGCGTGGACGGCACGCGAACCAGGTCGCGAATCTGCCGCCACACCGCCTCCCACTCCTCCATGCGCAGATAGCTCACGTAATGCTCGCGGCAGAGCTTGCGCAGCGCACGGTTCGACGAGTCCTCGCCCCACTGCTGCCAGAGACGCCAGAGGTTCAGCAGCGTGTAGAAATCGGAGCGCGCGTGGCGCCAGAGCGCGTGCTTCTGCCGCGCCTGCGTCTGCTGGTCGGGCGGCACTTCGTGCGGGTCCTGCACCGACAGCGCGGCGGCGAGCACGCAGACGGCGTCACGCTCCGCGCCTTTTGCAGCGGCGACGATGCGCGCGATGCGCGGATCGAGCGGCAGGCGCGCGATGTCGCGCCCGAGCGAGGTCAGCTTGCGATCGTCGTCGAGCGCGCCGAGCGTCTGCAGCAATCGGTAGCCGTCGGAGACGTGGCGATTCTCGGGCGGGTCGACCCACGGGAAGTCATCGACGTCGCCGAGGCCCAGCGAGGCCATCTGCAGGATCACGCCAGCGAGGTTCGAGCGCAGGATTTCGGGGTCGGTGAAAGCGTCGCGTCCGAGGAAATCCTGCTCGGAATACAGGCGCAGGCAGGTACCCGGGCCGACGCGTCCGCAACGGCCCGCGCGCTGGTTCGCGGCGGCCTGGCTGATCGGCTCGATCTGCAGCTGCTGCACGCCGAGGCGCGTCGAAAAGCGATTGATGCGCGCGGTGCCGGTGTCGACCACGTAGCGAATGCCCGGCACGGTGACCGAGGTTTCGGCGACGTTGGTCGCGAGCACGATGCGCGGCGCCGAGCCACGACCGAACACGCGGTCCTGCTGCTCGGCCGGCAGGCGCGAGTACAGCGGCAGCACTTCGGCGCGCGGAAAGCGTCCGGGCAGCGAGCGCGCGAGGTCGCGGATTTCGCGTTCGCCCGGAAGAAACACGAGCACGTCGCCCGGCCGGCCGCCGCCGGACCAGAGTTCGTCAATGCCGTCGGCGACCTGGCCTTCGAGATCGAGTTCGGGATCGGGCTCCTTGTAGCGGGTGGTGACCGGAAACGTGCGGCCTTCGACGAGCAGGATCGGCGAGGGCGTCTGCTCGCCGCCGAAATGCTTGGCGAGGCGCTCCGGATCGAGCGTCGCCGAGGTGACGATGAGCTTGAGGTCGGGCCGGCGCGGCAGCAGGCGCTTGAGCCAGCCGAGCAGAAAATCGATGTTGAGGCTGCGCTCGTGGGCCTCGTCGATGATGATCGTGTCGTAGGCCGTCAGCTCGCGGTCGCGCTGCAGTTCCGCGAGCAGGATGCCGTCGGTCATGAGCTTGATCAGGCTCGCATCCGAGACACGGCGGTCGAAGCGGGTTTCGTAGCCGACCAGCTGGCCGAGCGGGGAGCCGAGTTCCTGCGCGATGCGGTTCGCCACGCTGCGCGCCGCGAGCCGGCGCGGCTGCGTATGGCCGATCAGCCCGCGCGTGCCGCGCCCGATGTCGAGGCAGAGCTTGGGCAGCTGGGTGGTCTTGCCCGAGCCGGTTTCGCCGCACAGCACGATGACCTGATGCTCGGCGATGGCCTTGGCGATGGTCTCGCGGGCCTGCGACACCGGCAGGTCGGGCGGGAAATCGATCACGGCCGGCTTCAGCCGCAGGCGGTTCTCGGCACGCAGCACGGCGGCCGCGAGGTCGCGCTCGAAGCGGACCGCGTCCACGCTCTGGCCGCCGGCCACGCGACGCACCAGGCCGTCGAAGCGGCGCAGGTCGGCGACGAGCAGGCGCTCGCGCACCGGCGCCAGCAAGGCGAGCAGCTGGCTGCGCAGTTCAGCGGTGGGCGAGGTTCGTGGAGTAGACAAAAACGAAGGGCCGTGAAGAGTGTCGAGAAGGCTGTCGTACGGACACAGAGCCGGGCATTCTCGCTCGTGGCACTGAATGGAATCCAGCTGGAGATGGCGGCGCCGATGTCACCATTCAATACGCGACTCGATACCGACCCCACCGCGGACGAACTTGCATGCTCTTGATTGCACTGGCTTTGCCGACTCGCACCGGGGTGGCGGAATGATCCGCGCGGGGCGCTGGCTGGGCGCCGCGCTGCTGGTCGTGCTGCTCAGCGGCTGCAGCAGCTTCGGGCTCATCTACAACCGGCTCGACACCCTCGTGCACCTCGAAGTGGGCCGCTATATCGACCTCACGCCATCCCAGCGGGCCGATTTCGACCTGCGTTTCGCCGAGCTCTGGCGCTGGCACCGCAAGACCCAGCTCAAGCTCTATGCGGACGATCTGCGCGAGTTCGCCGAAACCGCGGCACTGCCGGTCTCGGCCGACCAGGTCGAGGCCCTGACCGAACGGCTGCGCGCGCATACGGTGCGGCTCGCGAACCAGTCCTTCGACGGCTTCGCCTCGGCCGTCGCCACGCTCAACGACGCGCAGGTCGACGATCTGCTGTCCGAGCTCGCGGCGCGCAACGCCAAGGAGCGCAAGAAGGCGCTCAAGCTCGACGACGATCAATGGCGCGAAAAGCGCGCGGACGAATCGATCGAGCGCCTCGACGACTGGGCCGGTTCGGTCACGCCCGAGCAGCGCCAGCGCATTCGCGAATGGGCCGCCGGGCTCGTGCGCAAGCTGCCGCCGGCCGATGCCTCGGCCTTGCAGCCCTTGCGCGAGCTGCTCGCCGGGCGCGGCGAGCCCGAGTTCCGCGAGCGTCTGGCGCGCTTGTTCATCGATCCCGAGCTCGCGCCCGAGGACCGGGCCGAGCTCGAAGCCGAACGCGCCGCCCGCAGCGCGATGCTCGCCGACCTCTCCGAACTCGCCACCGACGCCCAGCGTCGGCATCTGCAGAAGCGGCTGCTCGAAATCGCCCGGGAGCTCGACGGGCTCGCGGCCCGGCCGGTTTGAGCTTTTTTTCCTTCTTCCTCCGGGAAAGGGTCAGGGTGAGGGCTTTTCCGGCACAACCAGGCTTCGCTAATCCTGCGAGTCCCTCATCCGCCCTTCGGGCACCTTCTCCCGGCGGGAGAAGGGAGCAGCATTACGCCGCGGGCAGATCGAACAGCAGCAGCTCCGCGTCGGTCTCGGCGGTCAGCCTGAGCTCGCTTTCGTCGGCCAGCATCAGCGCATCGCCGTCGGACAGCTCGCGCTCGCCGAGCTTGATGCTGCCGCGCGCCACGTGCAGATAGTGCGGGCGCTTCGGGTTCAGCGCCTGACTGAGTTCGGTGCCGGCCGACGGCCAGGCGATCAGCAGGCGGGCGTCCTGGTGGATCGAAAACGGCGCGTTCTCCGCGGCCGGGGCGACGACGGTCGAAAAGCCCTGGCGCAGCGCCTCGTGATCGAGCGGCTTCTGCTGGTAGCCGGGCGCCACACCGCCGACGTTCGGGGTGATCCAGATCTGCAGGAAATGCACTTCGTCGCGCGTCGAGGCGTTCATCTCGCTGTGGGTGATGCCGCTGCCGGCAGACATCAGCTGCAGCTCGCCGGGCTGCAGCGTGGAGCCGCCGCCGGTGGAATCGCGATGTCCGAGGCTGCCGTCGAGCACGTAGCTGATGATCTCCATGTCGCGATGCGAATGCGGCGAGAAGCCGGCGGCCGGGTCGACGCGGTCGTCGTTGATCACGCGCAGGGCCGAATAGCCCATCCACTTCGGATCGTGATAGCCGCCGAACGAGAACGTGTGGTGGCTGTCGAGCCAGCCGTGCTGCACATGGCCACGGTCGGCGGCGGAACGAATCTGCTGCATGGTGGTTACTCCTTCAAAAGTCCTGAAGTGCAATTTAGGCTCTGAAAGCCAGCCTTGAAACCGGAATGTTCTGACCGGATCATTCAATCTGGTTGAACCACCAAGACCCCGCATGCGCCTGAGCCTGGACGCCCTCGAAACCCTCGACGCGATCATCGAATCGGGCAGCTTCGCGCGCGCCGCCGAGCGCCTGCACCGCGTGCCGTCGGCGCTGACCTACACGGTCAACAAGCTCGAATCCGACCTCGGCGTCGCCATCTTCGACCGCAGCGGCAAGCGCGCCGAACTCACGCCGGCCGGCCATGAACTGCTGGCCCAGGGCCGCGACCTGCTGCGCCAGGCCGAAACGCTCGAACGCCGGGTCAAGCGCGTGGCGCTCGGCTGGGAGACGCAGCTGACGATCGCCTACGACGAGGTGCTGCCGATCGAAGGCCTGTTCGACCTCGTGCGCGAATTCGACGCGCTGGCCAGCGGCACGCGGCTGCGCTTCACGCAGGAAATCTTCGGCGGCACCTGGGATGCGCTGATCGACAAGCGCGCCGACCTCGCGATCGCCGCCCCGGGCGACGCACCGGACGGCTTCGGCCTGCGCTCGGTCGAACTCGGCCGGCTCGACTTCGTCTACGCGGTCGCGCCCACGCATCCGCTCGCCGATGCGCCCGAGCCACTGCCGGCGGCCGTGATCGCGCGCCATCGCAGCATCGTCGCGGCCGACAGCTCGCGCCGCCTGCAGGCGCGCAGCCTCGGCGTGCAACCGAACCAGGACACGCTGATCGTGCCGACGCTCGCGGCCAAGCTGCAGGCGCAGATCGCCGGCCTCGGCGTCGGCTACCTGCCCAGACACCTCGTCGCCCCGCATGTGGCGGCCGGGCGGCTGCGCATCAAGGCGGTGGAAGAAGATCGCGATTCGGCGCTGCTGCGCGTGGCCTGGCGCGCAGGCGACGACGGCAAGGCGCTGGCGTGGTTTCGCGAGCGGGCGATAGGGATCGGTTTGCCGAGTGGTTCACGACTGGCATTGGGCGCCTCCGACTCCAGTGCCAGCTAAGGCCGATATCCACGTAGCGAATACGAGCTGACAGCCTTTTGGGCCCAGCGGCTAAAGAAGACACTTCAACATCTAGCTACTAACACAACGACACGAGGCGCACGACCATTGACGGTAACGTAGTGTTGCGCATTTAGCCTTCAATCAATTCGCATGGGGCCGAATCACTTCCATGACATGCTGATAGTTTGCGCATGGCTTGTCTTTGAGTTGCAGGTCCGGTCGTTCACGCTCAAGCCATTCGAAGAACCCCAACATATGAGCTGACGTGCGCTCTCCTGTCGGTCGAGACAGCCACAAAGCGAGTATCCGATCTACGGTCAATTTTCTAGCGTTCATTTTGCGGTTTCCTAAGCTAATCAAACTCTGCCGGCAGTGGCGGCGAAGGCGACGGCGGTAGGTTTGACGTCGAAATGAAGTGCTCTTTCAAAGGATGGCTGCACACCAGCTCACTCTGTGGGTTTCCGAATATGCCGTGCTGACAGCTAGCTATCGTCTCAACAAAAGTGTCTCCTGCTACCCTCGCTTTTACTTCTCGCCAACAGAAGCCAATGTCATGGCCGTAGCGATTTTCGACTGTGTTTCCTAATTTCCATTTAGGCTCCGACTCGTCGGTGAAAGTACAACCTCTCCCGCCTGTTTCCGCGCAACGGTCTAAAGCCGCTTTGTTGTAAGCCGCAACCTCAGTCGCATTTAGCCCGCAAGTTTTTTTGGAAAGAAATAGATAGGAGGCGCCCCAACCACCGCGAGTGAAAGCGAAATATTTACTGGTGTCTATGTCGATAGCAGAGCTGTTGGCAGCGAACGAGTAAATGCTAATGCCTAAGATAAAGTGTGCGGCTACATTCATTTGCTCGACCTCTGCTCGATATTGAATAAAGCTGTAGCACTTTTTCCTAAAGCGGGTGGGTAACAGGATTCTGAAATGTCATGCATCACGTCTTTCCCTCTGCGCGCCGCGAGCGCTTTTCCGACGACCTCGTCTACGAGACCCTGGATCGAATTACGCTCATCTCTGGCCCAATCTTTCAGCTCGCGCCAACGCTGTAGGGACACTCGGTAAGTAAGTGCTATCAAGTCTTGGTTGTTCTTCTTCATTGGTGCTCCGAATTGATTAGAAGTACGCGGTCATCCTTTGATAACGGCGTAATCGTGGCGTCACGACGAGGCGGCAGCCATATCAAGATGCCTCCAAGCATTACAAGCTTGGCATGCCGTGCATGAGCGCATCAGCACACTGAGAATAATCAGATTACTTGAGCAACCACGCCCTTCTCTCCACGGAAAATTTAGTTTGTCCTGACCGCCTTGGTCGCCTATTGGTCGAAGCTCCCAGCTGAATCAGCCTCGTAGCCCGGGGTGAAACCCGGGTTGCAACCGGGCTACGAGAGCTGATGAAAAGATTCAATGCGCAGCGTGTTCCTCCGCAATCCCGAGCCAGGTCACGCCGCTCGGCGCGAAGTCGAAGCGCAGGCGTTCGCGCTGGGCCAGCGTGTCGAGGTCGATCACGGCGATGCTGCGATCGGCCGGGTCGGTCACGAAGGCGAGGTCCTCGGACTGGCTCAACGTGATCACCGGCGGCTGGCCCTCGGCGAAGCTCGTGATTACCGGCAGCGAGCCGAGGCTGGCCCAGCCGTTCTCCGGATCGAGCACGCGCAGCGTGCCCGCGCTGTCGAGGATCAGAAAGCGCTCGCCTTCCGCGTCCATTGCATGCGCGATCCTGGTCACCGCGGCGCCGGCCGACCAGTCGACGCGGCTCATGCTGCCGGCGGCCGGATCGATGGCGTAGAGATCGTTGCCTGCGAAGCCGCCGAAGCCCGCGAGATCGTGATGTCCGACCACGGTGCCGATGCGCGCGCCAGCCGCCATGCCGGCGACGTTGGCGATCTTGCTTGCCGTGAACGCTTCGCCGTTCTGCTCGACCACGAGCACGCCGTCGGTGCAGCCGAACAGCGTGTAGTCGTCATTCGAGAAGCTGCCATGCAAACCCGGGCAGGGCTCGGCGATGCGTTCGACGAAGTCGTAGCTCGCGACGTTGCGCCTGTACAGATCCACCGCGCTCGGCAGCGTGCTTTCGGTGCCGGCTTCGCGATGCGTGGTCAGCAGAAAATTACCGCGCGGCTCGGCGGTGCCGTGCATCGCGATCGGCAGGTCGAGCTTGGCTTCCGTGGCCGAGCTGCCGAGGCTCGCGTCGGAAAATACCGTGACGCCTGCGTTCTGCGAGGTCGCCGCATTGCCGTCGTGAAACAGCGCGGCGAGCGTGTCGTGCACTTCGTAATGCGTGGGGCGCGCACCTTGCAGCTTGAGCGCGAGCAGCAGCGGATCTTCGGCGTAGTCGTGCAGATGATCGCCGTGATCTTCCTGCCACAAGCCGCCGTCGACGAACTGCACCTGATCGCTCGTGCGCTGCAGCAGCACGGCGTAGCGGCGATCGGGACTCGCGTAGATCGCACTCGCCGCGAAATCGAGCGTCAGCGACTTGAGCGTGCTGCCATCGTCGAGATTGACGACATGCGCGGTGGCGGGCGAAGCCTGGCCGACCACGAGGCGGCCTGCGGTCTCGACATGATCATGATCGTGATCGTCGACGGGAGGCAGCGTGTCCTTGTCGTTGCAGCCGACGAGCGCAAGCAGGGCGGCGGCGAACACGGCGGAAAGCGGGGAACGGGCGAAAGTGTTGCGGGACATGGATGTGTACTCCAGATAGAGAGATCGAACCGGGCGCGCGAAGGCTCCTCGGCGCCCGCAGGCCGATTCGAAGAAGCGGTGTGAATTACGGGATGAGCGTCAGACCGGTGGCGTGAAGTCGATGCGCAGGCCCGTGAAGATCGAGCGTCCGGGCAGCGGCGCGACGTCCTTCAGGAACGAAGTGCTCAGGCGAATCTTCTCGTCGAGCAGGTTGCGCCCGCGCAGGTAGAACGTCGCCTGCGCAGCGCCGAACTTGAGCACGTAGCCGAGATCGGCCGACAGCAGGTCGTAGCCCGGCGTATCGGTTTCGAGCGCGGCCGTGCGCTCCTGCCGCAGCGTGCGCTGATACGAGATGTCGCCCGTCAACGCCCCGATGCGCGCATCCGCGCCGATGCCTGCGCGCGCCGGCGTGATGCGCGGCAAGTCACCACCACTCGTGAACTCGCCACGCACCACGTCGCCGAACGTGCGCAGATTGAGCTTGAGCGGCCCGCTCGTGAGCAGCTTGTAGCCGGCCTGGATTTCGGCGCCGTAGAACTCGGCGTTGCGCTGCCGATGATCGACGAGCAACAGCTCGCCTTCGGCATCGAATTGGCCGGATTCGTCGACCCGATCGGCCAAGCCGTCGCTCGTCGCGGTGCCGCTGCCGTCCGCATCGAGGCCGGCGTCGACTTCCTGCAGGTAGACGTAGCGGTTGATGCGGTTGTAGTAGACGCTGCCTTCCCAGGTGAAGCGACCGCTGTCGCGCCCGAGCGTGAGCTCGAGGTTGTTCGCGGTTTCGGGATCGAGCGACTGATCGCCGCGCTCGAACGAGCTCGTCGCCAGATGCGGACCGTAGGCGTAGAGCTCTTCGGTCGACGGCGCGCGCTGCGCACGCTGCGCGTTGAGGCGCAGATGCAGGTGCTCGCCGAGCGCGAACGCGCTGCCGGCCGACAGGCTGTACGTGGTGAAACCCTGATCGCGCTGTACGAACGGCGCGTTCGAAACGCCATCGATCTCGTGTTCGACACGATCGACGCGTCCGCCGAGTTCGAGCCTGTGGCCCTCGCCGAACGGCCGCTGCTCGACGAGGAACACGCCGAGTCCGCGCGTCTGGGTCGGTGGCACGAAGGCTTCGGCGCCGACGGCCTCGAAATCGCGATCGGTGAGCTGCAGGCCCGTCACGCCTTTCCAGGCACCGAGCGGCTCGTGCGACAGCTGCAGGCGCGCCTCGACTTCGGTGACATCGAACTGCGTGCCGATGGCGCCGCTCTGCTCGATCTCCTTGTGCTGGTAGTCGTTGACGCCGATACGGGCTTCGAGTGCTTCGAAGCCGCTCAGCGGCGCGTAGAGCTTGCCGCGCAGATCGACACGCGTTTGCTTGAGGTCGATGCGCACGCCTTCGTGGCTGTGGCCGGCTTCTTCTTCCTCCTCCTCGCCCTCTTCGTGCTCATGCCCATGCTCGTGCGCATGGCCCGGAACGCCGTAGTTGGTTTCGAAGCGTGTCACCGCCGCGCCGAGCATGCCGCGACTGCCGACGAAGGCCGTCGACGCGCCGTAGCTTTCGGTGCGCAGGCTGCTGTTGTCGAGGATGTTGAAGCTGTCGGCTTCTTCGTGCGCATGATCGTCGTGCTCGTCTTCCTCGTGCGCGTGCTCGCTCTCCTCATGCTGGCGCGTGGCGAAACCGGGCACCGAAAAATCGCCGGCCGTGCGCAGCGAATACTGCGTGCCGAACTGCCACTGGCCGAGTCCGTAGCGCAGCTTGGCCGAGCGCGTCTTCTCATCCGCATTGCTGCCGTACGAGAAGTTGCCGCCCGCGCGCAGGCCCGGCGTGACGGCGTCGGGCAGCCGATCGTCGACCACGTTGACGAGGCCGGCCGAGGCGCCGCCGCCATAGATCAGCGTGGCCGGGCCCTTGATGATTTCGATCTGCTCCGCATTCTGCGGATCGACCGCCACCGCGTGATCGGCGCTGATCGACGAGGCGTCCATCGTGCCGATGCCGTTGTCGAGAATCTGCACGCGCGGCCCGCCCTGGCCGCGAATGACCGGACGGCCGACGCCTGGACCGAAGCTCGCGTTCGAAACGCCCGGACGATCGGCGAGCACATCGCCGATCGTTCCATTGCGACGGCGTTCGAGCGCTTCGCCGGACAGCACATCGACGGGTTGCACGAGCTCTTCGGAACTGCGCTTGAATGGACTCGCCTCGACGACGATGGTCGGCACCGCCGTGTCGTCGTCTTCGGCCTGCTGAGCGTGCGCGGGCAGGCTCCAGCTCAGGGCGAGCGCGAGCGAGCTCAAGCGAAACACGGGTAGCGAACTTCGAGATGAAGTGGAGGGAGATTGAAACGGCAGCGCAGCGATGCGAGCGCCAGATGCTCGCATGCCCGCTGCAGGCGCATGAGCGCGATGCAATGCGGACGACATAGAAATCGATCCTCGAATACGGCGAACGAACGCGCGGAGCTAGGGCTGCTCGCAAGCAAGCCTGTCGATCCGTGCAGATGTTGGTACTGGGCGGCGAGCCGCGTTCGCAGCTGGCTTTCGCAAGCGTGCGGGCGCAGGGCCGCCAAGGCGCAGGCCGTGAGGAGAACCGCTGGTTCAATGCCGCGCAGCAACTCGCACGATCGTGCGAATGCGCAGGCTAGGGCGAAGGTCTTCTCAGGCCGGGATGGCCGAAGGAGGACCGCGAATGAAGCAGGTGACGCAGCTCGCGACCGAGACGAGTACGGGTGGCGCCGCATCGGGCACTTCGTGCGAAGTCGGCACGAGCGTGATCGCGATGGCCGGCGGTAGCGCCGTGCCGAGCGACTGCACGTGCGAGCACAGATGGCAATCCTGATGATCGGCCGCCAGCGCCGGATGCTCGAAGGTATGCGCGGCCAGCAGCCACTGACCCAGCAACAGGGCCAGAGCGAGAAACAGCTTGCGGGCGGAGGTCAGGCGCATCGGCGATTGAGCGGGTCGCGGCGATGGATTTGCACGAGAGGACACGAAGTGTCGCGGCTTTCCGTCGAATTGCGCAAGTCTCGGAACCCAGAGATGGACTCCTGAAACCAAATCTTCGGGGTGCTGTCAGAGCGGCGATCGGCTGCATCGGCGATGCACCGGTATCGATCGACCACGCGACATCCTCGACCCAGCGCCCCTACACTGACGCCATGCGTCGCCGCCTTCCTCCGTTCCTGCTGCTGTTCGCGCTGCTGCTCACGCAGTGGCTGTCGGTGGCGCACGCGCTCGAGCATCCCGCGCTGGAACCCGAAAAGGCCTGTGCGATCTGTCTGTTCGATTCGGGGCTCGATTCGGCCGCACCGCTGCCGGCCGCACCGCTCATCGCGCATTGCTTCGGCACCGAAGCGCCGCCGGCGATCACCGCCAGCGCGACCGCCGAACTGCGGCGCGCACGTCCACGCGCTCGCGCTCCGCCGTCCTTCCTCGCCGCTTGATCCGCTTTCGTCACTACGGCGAGGCGCGCTGACGCGTCTCGCCGCGGTTTCTGATTTCATCCGGCGTGCAGCAGGCCTTCACATCCGATCGAGCGTCGACGCTCGCATTCGTCGGTGGCCGCGTGCGCTTTGCGAGGACTTTTTCCATGTCGCCGATCTTTCGCCGCTCCGCATTCATCACTTTTCGACGCTCCGCCTTTTCGAGCGCGCTTTCGTTGGCCTTCGCCGCGCCCCTCCACACCGCGTTCGCGGCCGATACCGACACGAATGTCGCCTCGAACGACACGAGCGCGGTACCCGAAATCATCGTGACCGCCGATCCGCTCGCACGCGCGGCCGACGAGCTCACGCAGCCCGTCGAGATCCTCGCGGGCGATGAACTCGATCGCCAGCGCGGGGCGTCGATCGGCGAGACGCTCGAACGCCAGCTCGGCGTATCGACGACCGATTTCGGTCGCGGCGCGGGACGCCCGCTGATTCGCGGCCAGGGCGGGCCGCGCGTGCTCGTGCTGTCCAACGGCGTGTCGTCGATGGATGCAAGCGACGTATCGACCGACCACGACGTCACCATCGATCCGGCGCATGCGACGCAGATCGAAGTGCTCAAGGGCCCGGCGACCCTGATCTACGGCAGCGCCGCGTCGGCCGGCGTCATCAACGTGGTCGACGATCGCTTGCCGGGCTCGGTCACGCCGGGCCTCTCGGGTGAAGCGGGCGGCGGCTACGGCAGCAACGGCGACGAGCGCTTCGGCAGCGCATCGGTCGGCTACGGCTTCGGCGAGTCCGACAACGGAACGCAGCTGCATGCGGACATCGCCGGCCGCCGCGCGGGCGACTACGACATTCCGGGCTATGCCAACGCCGACGGGACCGGCAGCCACGGCGTGCTCGCCAACAGCGGCACGCGCAAGGATTCGGGCTCGGTGTCGGCCGCGCAGTTCTGGGACGGCGGCTCGCTCGCGGCGAGCTTCAGCCGCGTGGTCTCGGTCTACGATCTGCCGGTCGAGGAAACCGCCTTCATCGACATGAGCCAGAGCCGCTGGGACATCGAAGGCCGCTTGAACAATCCGCTGCCCGGCATCGTCTCGCTGCGCCTGCGCAGCGGCTACAACGATTACGAGCACGTCGAATTCGAAGCGCCCGGCGAGCCCGGCACGCGCTTCGAAAACCAGCAGAGCGACACGCGCCTCGAAGCCGTGCACGAAGCCATCGCGGGCTGGCGCGGCGTGTTCGGTGTGCAGTACGGGCATCGCGATTTCTCCGCGATCGGCGAAGAGGCTTTCGTGCCGCCGACGATTTCGACGGGCCTCGGCGTGTTCGTCGTCGAGGAGCGTCCGGTGAATTGGGGCAAGCTCGAAGTCGGCGCGCGCATCGATCGCAACCAGAGCAAGCCGGACGATCTGCCGACGCGCAGTTTCACACCGCTGTCGTTCTCGGCCGGCACCACGATCGACCTCAGCGACGACTACCACCTGAAGGCCTACGCGACACGTTCGCAGCGCTCGCCGGTGACCGAGGAGCTCTACTCGTTCGGCCCGCACGGCGCGACCGAAACCTTCGAGCGCGGCAACGCCGATCTCGACATGGAGACCGCGAACAACTTCGAGATCGGCATCGACAAGCACGCGGGCCGCCTGCAATGGCGTGCGAACGTCTATTACGAGCGCATCAACGACTACATCTTCAGCCAGGAAACCGACCAGGGCCTCAACGCCGACGGCAGCGGCACGGCGAGCTCGGACGGCATCGCCGATCGCGTCGACGACGAAGGCAATTTCGATCCGAACGGCGAGCTGCTGCTCGTGCGCTATCGCCACGCGAACGCGAACTTCTACGGCGTCGAAGGCGAGATCGGCTACGCGCTGCTGCAAGGACCGATCAATCTGCAAGGCCGGCTGTTCGGCGATGCGGCTTACGGCGAACTCTCGGGCGGCGACGACCTGCCGCGCATGACGCCGATGCGCTTCGGCCTCGGCCTCACGGCCGATCGCGGTCCGCTCTCGGGCAGCCTCGATCTGATCCGCGTCGCCAAGCAGGATCGCGTCGCCGCACTCGAAACCGAGACCGACGGCTACACCCTGCTCAACGCCGACCTCGCGTACACGCTGCCGCTGGCGAGCGCGAACACCTCGATCTACCTGCGCGGCCGCAACCTGCTCGACGAGGAAGCGCGCCGCAGCACCTCGTTCATCAAGGATGAGGCGCCGCTGCCGGGCGCGAGCGTGATCGTGGGGTTTGAGGTCAAGCTGCTCTGAGTCGAGCGGCGCGCGGCGGCGCTCAGGGCGGGTTGTGCTCGCGGACGAAGTCGAGCGAAGCCTTGAGCGTCGCCATGCGCGTGGATTCGCGTGCCAGGCGCTGATCCTTGTCGTCGGGGGCGATCAGGGTCACCGGCTTGCCAGCCTTCCGCAGCGCCGCTTCCATGAGCCGGCTCTGCGCGATCGGCACCACGGTGTTGCCGCGGCCATGAATCAGCAGCACCGGCACGTCGACTTGCTTTGCGAATTCGACTGGAGAGACGCTACGCAGCTCCGCATTTTTTTCGACGAACCTGCGCTCGAGATCGCGAGCGTATCGGCTGGAGGGATCGAGCCCCAGCGACTTCCATTGCAGGAACGCGGCCGGGTCGGCGACGCCGTCCACCGAAACCGCGCATCGATAAATCTTGCGCTGCAGACTGACGCCAGCCAGCGCCGCGTAGCCACCGTAACCCGTGCCGACGATGCAAACCCTAGCGGGGTCTATGCGCTTGGCGTCGGCCAGTGCACGGACGCCATCGGACAAGTCGGTCTGCATCGACCGTCCCCATTGGCCGTACCCGGCTTCCAGAAACGACCGACCGAAGCCGGACGAGCCGCGATAATTGGGCTGCAGCACGGCGTAGCCCGCCGCCGCATATGCCTGCGCCCACGCGTCGAAGCCCAAGCGATCGCGCGTACCACCCGATTCGCCGACCGGCAGGTCGTGCGGCATCACCACCAGCGGCAAGGCCCGATCCGGCGCGGCGCCCGGCGGCAGCGTCAGCACGGCCTCGATGTCCAGCCCGTCGCCGCTCTTGTAGCGCAGCAGCGACGTGGGACCGACGGCAGCCGGGCCGATGCTGCTGTAGGCGCTGGCGATGGGGTCGGCCTTGCGGTTCGGCGGGTCCACCAGCCAGTAGGTGCCGGAGTCGTCGCCGCCGTCGGTGAAGACGATCATCCGGTCGAAGTCGGGCGTGAACGAGACCAATTCCATCTGCAAACCCGAAAACGCCTTACGCGTCGCCTCATAGCGCGCCTGCAGACGGGCGTCGAACAGCGCAGCGCCCGGTTCTTCGGTGACGAGCGCGCCGAGAAGCAGGCCGGTCTCGGGATCGAACAGCGGCTTTTCGACGCTGCGATCGCCGAACAATGCTTCGGACCGGCCGCTGGCAACCTCGACTTCATGCAAGACGACGCGTTCGCCGGTTCTGTCGCTCACCAGCACGTGATCCGCCGTGCGTCCAAGCCCGAGCAGCATGACTTCACCCGCAGACACCTGCTGGCGCTGGAATCGGTGCTTGCCCGTCTTGCCTTCGAACAGCGCCCAATCGCCGGATCGGCCGTCGTGTTCGGAATGCGCGACCACCTCGCCCTGCGGCGTCAACGCCCAGTCGTAGAAACGCTGGTCGCCGTAGGCGAGCAGAGCGGCCTTGCCGTCCGCGAGATTGACGCGATAAAGGTTGCGGCCGAGATGTTCGGGGTCGGGCCCCAGCCCGCCATCGCCACGGCGGATGTAGGCCAGGCCGCCGAAATAAGCGAAGCGCTGACCGCCGACCTCGCCGCTGCCGTAGCTGCCCAGGACCACCTTGCCCACCGTGCTGGCTTTATCGAACACCCCCGCCGATGTCTGTTTGAGCAGATCGACGTCGAGCACGCTGGTGAGCTCGTTGTCCCTGGCGCTGTAAGACGGTTGCCGATAGGTGGTGCTGACCGTGACCAGCAGGTGATCCTCGCCGGCCCAGTGCAGGTTGAGGACCTTGGCGGTGTCGATATCGGTCGCGAACAGGGGCTTGCCGCCGGCCTCGACGACACCAAGCCGGCGCTTGTCGCCCGCCACCGTAATGAAGGCGTAGCGCTTGCCGGAGGGCGCGATACGCAATAGCTCGACTTCGGGAAAGCGTCCGTAGACGGACGGGTCCGGCGCGGCCTGAAGCAGCCCGGACCCCAGCGCGAACAGCACCGCCATCCGGCGCGCCCAGCGGCCGATGCATTTACGTCCCATCGTGTCCCCAATTTGCGGCTCGCCGCACGAGCAGGGCGCCGTCCCGGCGGTGCCTGCGTTCGAACCTAGACCCAGCCGAAACGCCGCAGCAGCCCCGCGAACAGCACCACGAAGCCGCCGATCTCGGCGATCGTCAACGTCGCCATGAATAGCAGCAGCGCATGACGCGGTAATGGCAAGGCCCCGATGCGATGGGGGCGACGAAACTGGTTGTCGGTATCGCCGAGCAGGCCGTGCAGCACGTAGCCGCCGATCGCGAGCGCGAAGAAGGCCAGCGGAGCCGCCGTTGCCCAGAAGTTCACCGGCTCGCTCCAGGCCGACAGCCCCGCGAACACCGCGATCAGCAGCGCCGCGAAGCTGTAGAACAGCGCGGCGCGGTGGGCGATGTCGACGTAGACCGGAGCCTGTGCGGCCGGCGTGCGGGCCATGTGCGCGTATTTCCAGACGCCGGTCAGCAGGCCGCTCAGGAAGAACACGCCCGCCGAGGCCAGCGCGAGCCTGACCGAACCGCCATCCTAGTTGAGCATGAGCATCGTCGAGTTCCTGTGAAAGATGTTTTTATCGATCTATTTAAATATCTTCAATCAATAAATAATCAAGAACACTTGTGACTATTTATATGCTTACTCTGCTAAATTTATTTAAATATCAATTTATGAGATTTAATCTTAGCTTTAACAGGATTGGTTAAGTTTTTAAAACTAGAACTTAGTTTCAGTTATGCATCTTCTATCTCGCACTTTCGTGTGATTATCTAATTCAAAAAACTCTTCATTACAATAAATAATCACTTCCCACTCCGCCGGCTATGTGACAATAGCGGCTCAATGTTGAATATATAGCGATTTAAATATCTTTAGTCGATATTAAATCACGCCGCATGCTCGCACTCGTTCTCTCCGCCATCTCGGTATTCGCCGCTGCGGCCTTGTTCGTCGCCGGGCAGATGCTGCTCGGCACGCAGCTCTCGCTGTCGCTCTCCGCCGCCGGCTTCGGCTCGGCCCATGTCAGCCTGGTACTGCTGTTCTACTCGCTCGGCTTCATGCTCGGTTCGCTGATGGGGCCGCGGCTGATCGGACGCGTCGGCCATATTCGCGTGTTCGCGGCCTTCGCCGCGCTGATCTGCTGCTGCGCGCTGCTGCACGGGGCCTTCCTCGACGACCTGCTGTGGATGGTGCTGCGCGCGATCTCGGGATTCTGCGGCGCGTTGCTGCTGATCGTGCTCGAAAGCTGGATCAATGCGCATGCGACGCCGCAGCGGCGCGGCCGGCTCATGAGCCTCTACATGGTCAATTACTACCTCGCGGGCGCCGGCGGGCAGCTGTTCATCGGCGTGTTCGATACCGGCGATGCGCGCGTCTTCATGCTCGCGGCCGGGCTGCTGGTGCTGTCGTCGGTGCCACTGAGCCTGACCTCGCGGCCGGCGCCGCCGATTCCGGCCTCGGGCCGGCTCGCGTTTCGCGAGCTGTTCGAAGCCTCGCGCATCAGCGTGCTCGGGGCCGCCGCAGCCGGGTTCGCGATGGCCTCGTTCTACCAGCTGTCGCCGATCTCGGTGAAGCAGCTCGGCCACGACCTCGATACGGTGGCGCGCTACATGGCGTTCGCGGTGCTGGCCTCGATGGTCCTGCAGTACCCGATCGGCCGGCTGTCGGACCGGCTCGACCGGCGTCGCGTGATCCTGGGCATCTCGATCGCGGTCGGCGCGGCCTCGCTGCTCGCGGCGACGCTCGGGCAGCTGTCGCTGGCGATGCTGTTCGCAGCGAGCATGCTGTTCACGGCCACCGCTTCGTGCCTCTATCCGGCCTGTCTCGCCCGGCTCAACGACCGCACCGCCGGGCGCAATCCGGTGGCCGCCAACGCCAGCCTGCTGCTCTGCTACGGCATCGGCCAGTGCGTCGGCCCGCTGTGCAGCGCCGCGCTCATGGGCCTGATCGGCCCGGGCGGGCTCTACGTGTCGATCTTCCTGGTGCTGGCGGCTTATGCGGCCTACAGCTTGCATCGGCTGCGCTTCGCCGATACCGCGGTGATCGACCAGCAGCCCTACCTGCCGATGTCGGCCGACTCGACGCCGGTCATCGTCAACGTCGAGACGCCGCCGCAGAGCGCGCCGCCGCAGACTCAGCAACAATAGAAAGATGAACGCCAGCCCAGCCGCGCAACAAAGAACCCTCGCCAACGACCGCTTCCTGCGCGCCCTGCGCCGCGAGCCCGTGGATCGCACGCCGGTCTGGATGATGCGCCAGGCCGGCCGCTACCTGCCCGAATACCGCGCGAGCCGCGCCAAGGCCGGCGGCTTCATGGACCTGTGCCGCAACCCCGAGCTCTGCTGCGAAGTGACGATGCAGCCGATCGCGCGCTACGGCCTCGACGCCGCGATCCTGTTCTCGGACATCCTGACGATTCCGGACGCGATGGGCCTGGGCCTGTCGTTCACCGAGGGCGAAGGCCCGCGCTTCGAAAGCCCGCTGCGCACGTCCGCCGACGTCGACAGGCTCGGCGTGCCGGACCCGGAAGGCGAGCTGCGCTACGTGATGGACGCGGTGCGCAGCATTCGCGCGGCGCTGGGCGACTCGCTGCCGCTGATCGGCTTCTCGGGCAGCCCGTGGACGCTCGCGACCTACATGGTCGAAGGCAGCGGCAGCAAGGAATTCGCGAAGATCAAGGCGATGGCCTATGGCGACCCCGATCTGCTCGATCGCCTGCTCGCCACGCTCGTGCAGTCCGTGACCCAGTACCTGCTCGCCCAGATCGCGGCCGGCGCCGACGCGGTGATGGTGTTCGATACCTGGGGCGGCGTGCTGCCACCGGCCACGTATCGCCGCCACTCGCTCGAGCCGATGGCGCGCATCGTCGCCGCGCTGAAGGCCAAGGCGCCCGGCATTCCGGTGATCCTGTTCACCAAGAACGGCGGCCAGCACCTGTCGCAGATGGCCGATACGGGCTGTGACGCCCTGGGCGTCGACTGGACCACCGATCTGGCCGATGCCCGCGCGCGCGTCGGCGGCCGTGTCGCCCTGCAGGGCAACCTCGACCCGACCGTGCTGTTCGCCAAGCCCGAGCGCATCCGATCAGCGGTCGCCGCGGTATTGGAGAGCTATGGGCCGGGCAGCGGCCACGTCTTCAACCTCGGCCACGGCATCCTGCAGCACACGCCGCCCGAGCACGCCGGCGCGATGATCGAAGCGGTTCGCGAGCTGAGCCCGGCTTATCACCGATAAGAACGGCTGCTGGGACGGCTGGCCGACGGCCGCCGGAGTTTTCGAGCAGGAGGTCGCATGCTGTCGATGCTATTGCCGGCGCCGCTGATCGGTGTGCTGACGGTTTGCCTGATGCTGGTCAACCTGATCGGCATCGGGGCCGTGCTGGCGCCCGGAATCCTGATCAAGGCGCTGGTTCCGATTCCAGCGGTCCGCCGCCAGGCGACGCGCTACCTGCTCGCCATCGCCGATCTGTGGGTGCTCTTCAACGGGCTCATTTACCGGCTGTTGCAGGACGTTCGCTGGCAGATCGAGATCGATGGCCGGATCGAGCCGGGCCGCAGCTACCTGATCGTCTGCAATCACCAATCCTGGGCCGACATCCTCGTGCTCGCCGACGCGCTGCACGGCCACACCTGGTTTCCACGCTTCTTCCTCAAGCGCGAACTGATCTGGGTGCCGATCGTCGGCGTCGCCTGCTGGGCCCTGGACATGCCGTTCATGCGCCGGCATTCGCGCGAAGCCGTGGCCAGAAACCCCAGGCTGCGCGAAGACGACCTGCGCGCGACCCGCGAGTTCTGCGAGAAGTACCGCAGCGAGCCGATCGCGGCGGTGAATTTCCTCGAGGGCACCCGCATCACCGAGCACAAGCGCCTCGCGAGCGGCTCGCCGTACCGCCATCTGCTCAAGCCCAAATCGGCGGGCTTGTCGTTCACGCTCAACGCGATGGGCGAGCAGTTCGCCGGGCTCGTCGACGTCAGCATCGCCTACAAGCCACCGGCCAAGGCGGGCGGCAGCCTGGTCTGGAGCTGGCTCTGCGGGCAGCAGCAGACGCTGGTGCTGCAGGCCGAAGTACGGCCGATTCCGCAGGCCATGGTCCATGGCGACTACGAAAACGACGCGCGCTTCCGCGCCGATTTCCAGAACTGGGTCAGCGAGCTGTGGGCGCGCAAGGATGCGCGGCTCGACGAGCTCAAGATTCGGGCGAAGGACGGCCTTACCCGTCCGGCGGCGCCTTCCACGAGCCACTGATCGGGGCTGGCGGCGCGCTCGCAGTAATGCGGACTTCTACTTAAAGCGGGGCATTGGCTAGACTGGTGTCACATTCCCCCAGCCTGTCGCAGAGCCCGCCATGAAAATGCTCATCGCCATCATCAAGCCGTTCAAGCTCGACGCGGTCCGCGAGGCGCTCTCCGATATCGGCGTCCAGGGCATGACGGTCACCGAAGTGCGCGGTTTCGGCCGCCAGAAGGGCCATACCGAGCTCTATCGCGGCGCCGAATACACGGTCGATTTGCTGCCCAAGATCAAGCTCGAAGTCGCCCTCGCCCCCGAAACCGTCGATGCCGCCATCGACGCGATCGCCAAGGCCGCGCGCACCGGCCAGATCGGCGACGGCAAGATCTTCGTCTACGACCTCGGCCAGACCGTGCGCATCCGCACCGGCGAAGCGGGCGTCAACGCGGTCTGATCCGCTCGCCTGGTTTCAGCCGTAGCCCCGCGCGGGCTCCGGTGTCCGCTCGATCAGGCGGAAGCGAAAGCCCAGCAGCTGCGGCCAGTCGCCGACCCGGTAGAGCGAGAGGTCCCTGAGAATCACGTCGTCGCCGGGCGGATCGAGATCGATCGCCGCCCGCCGCGGATCGCGAATGTAGGCGCGCAGCGCCGCGCTGGACGCGTCATCCCATTTCCATCGTTCGTGCGCCGCTCGCCGGTCGAGCTCGCCGATGAGCGCCTGCGCGGCCATCTCGGGCGACAGCTGCAGTTTGCTCGCCCAATACTGCCGGTAGCGCGGCATCAGCCCGCGATCCTCGATCTCGAGGTTCAGCCTGCGCAGGCCGATCTGGTCCGGAGCCCGCTGCAGCCGGCCGAGGTCCGCGTCGAGCTGCAGGCCGAAGCGCAGATTGGCGAAATCGGCGCCCTGCGCATCGCCGTCGAGCAGTAGCAGCCCCGAAGCCGCGACCTGCCGCCAATGCAGCCGTCCATCCAGATGCAGCGCGTCGTAGCCGAGCGAAGCGAGCGCCGGCGGAGCCTGGCGACCGCGCAGGCGATAGGCGTCTTCCATCGGCAGCGCGAGATCGGTGTAGCGCAGGCGCAGCTCGGCCAGGCTGCCGTCGTCGGCGAAGCTCGGACGGTCGAAGTCGAGCCGTCCGATGCTGAGCCGGTAGCCGAGCGGCGTACCGAGCGCAGCCTGCGTAAGCCCGGTCGGCTCGAAGCTCAGCTTCCACACCGAGCCGCTGCCCCAGAGCCAGACCCAGATGCGCTCGTAATGCAGCCGGCCATAGCCCTGCCATTGGGCGGCGATCTGCTGGGCGACGAATTCGGCGCGCTGCAGCAGCCACCACTGCGCCGCGCCGGCGGCGATGCCCGCGAGCAACAGCAAGCGCAGCAGCAAGGCACCCAGGCTCACGAGTACGCTCCGGCGGAGAACTGCGGACGATTGTAGGATCGGGCGATGCGGTCCGGTCATCGTCGCGGACGATCCGCTCGTCCAGGCCCGACCGGCGGCCAACCCGCCTGTCGCCACACTCGGAGCACCATGCGTCCAAGTCCCCGCCACTGGCTGTTCGTCACGCTGCTCGCGCTGGCCGTGCCGGCCGCGAACGCCGGCGTCTACAAGTGGGTCGACGCGAAGGGACAGACGCATTACGACGATCGCAGCGTCTCGGGCCAGCTCGTCACGCGCGAAGTCATCAACCAGCGCGTGATCGCGGCCGCGCCGGATTGGGCAAGCGCCGCGGTGCCGGCCGATTACGCGCAGCGGGTCGGCGCGCGCTGCGCGGAGCTCGGCGCCCGGCTGCAGGCGTATCGCTCGGCCGTGCAGCTGTTCGGCCGCGATCCGGACGGACAGGTCTACGCGATGTCGAGCAGGCAGGCGGGCCTGGCGATCGCCGAAACCAAGCGCGACGCCCGGCTCTATTGCGCGCCGGACGCCGCTCGCCAGCTATATGCCCAGGGCAGGACGCCCTGAGCCGAGCCGTCCGGCTCAGGCCGGGCCGATCGCCTTGGCAACGTAGTTCGGTACCGCGAAGGCGCCGCGGTGGATCGCGGCGTTGTAGTACAGCGTGTCGAGCTTCGCGACGGCGGCTGCGTCGAGGCGCTCGACCAGCGGGGCCGACGACTTGCTCGCGATCGAACCCGACCACCAGCCCGACGGATACAAGGGCTGCGGGAAATGGAACAGTCGGGTCTGCGCGAAGCCGGCGACGCGCATGGTCTCGTGCATTTCCTTGATCAGCTCCAGGTGCAGCAGCGGCGATTCCGACTGCTGCACGAGCATGCCGTCGGGCTTCAGCGCCTTGATGCAGTCGAGGTAGAAGCGGCGGCCGAACAGGCCTTCGGCCGGTCCGACCGGGTCGGTCGAGTCGATGATGATGAGATCGATCGATTCCGGCGCCGCATCCTTCATCCACTGGATGCCGTCGCCGAAGAACAGCGTCGCGCGCGGGTCGTCGTTGGCGGTGCAGAGCTCGGGGAAATACTGCTCGGCCAGGCGCGTCACGCGTTCGTCGATCTCGACCTGGGTGGCGCTGGTGACTTCCGGGTGCTTGAGCACTTCGCGCAGGGTGCCGCAGTCGCCGCCGCCGACCACCACGACGTTTTTCGGGTTCGGGTGCGAGTTCAGCGCCACGTGCGACATCATCTCGTGGTAGAGGAAATTGTCGCGCGTGGAGACCATCGTGCAGCCGTCGATGGTCATCAGATAGCCGAAGCTCTCGGTCTTGAAGATCTCGATCTTCTGGTACGGGGTCTGTTCCTCGTGCAGCTTCTCGCCGAGCTTGAGCGAGAACGCGGTGCCGGTGGCTTCGACCGGCTCGGTGAACCAGGACTTGTCCAGTGCCATGCAAAACTCCATCACGCAACGTAAAGAGGCGCGAGTATAAAGGCTGGCCCGCTGCCCCCGGGTGACATTGCTGCGACAATGCGCGCCCCGCAAAACCTTCCGCCGTCCGCCCGAGGCCCGATCGTCACGATGAAACAAGCCCCCTGGTCCGCCGCCCGCGCCCGCGAGCTCTACAACCTGCCGCAATGGGGCGAGGGTTATTTCGACGTCAGCGAAGGCGGCGACCTGCTGGTTCGCCCGTTCCGCGAGGCCAACACCACCGCGGTGAACCTGCACGAAATCGCCCAGCGCCTGCCGCTCGAAGGCCTGGAACTGCCGGTGCTCGTGCGCTTCAACAACATTCTCGAAGACCGCGTCGACGCGCTGACCGGCGCGTTCGCGCACGAGATCGAAGATCTCGGTTACACGGGCCGCTACACCGCCGTGTATCCGATCAAGGTCAACCAGCAGGCCGACGTGGTGAAGACCATCGTGCGCCACGGCCGCGACCGCACGGGCCTCGAAGCGGGCAGCAAGCCCGAGCTCGCCGCCGTGCTCGGCCTCGCGCCGGCCGGTTGCATCATCGTCTGCAACGGCTACAAGGACCGCGGCTACATCCGCCGCGCCCTGATCGGGCAGAAGCTCGGCCACACCGTCTACATCGTCGTCGAGAAGCTCTCCGAGCTGCCGATCGTGATCGCCGAATCCAAGGCGCTGAACGTGGCGCCGATCATCGGCCTGCGCGTGCGCCTGGCCTCGGAATCGGCGAGCACGCAGCAGAACACCGGCGGTGAAAAAGCCAAGTTCGGCCTCGCCACGCCGCAGGTGCTCGAAGCGCTCGAGATGATGCGCGAGGCCGGCCACATCGACGCCGTGCAGATGGTGCATTTCCATCTCGGCTCGCAGGTCGCCAACGTGCAGGAAATCGCGCGCGGCCTGCGCGAAGCGGCGCGCTTCTACGTCGAGCTGCGTCGGCTCGGCGCCCCGATCGACACCGTCGACGTCGGCGGCGGCCTCGGCGTCGACTACGAAGGCACGCGCTCGCGCAGCTACTGCTCGATGAACTACGGCCTGCGCGAATACGCGCGCAACATCCTCAGGACGCTGCGCGAAGTCTGCGCCGAGGCCGGCGAGCCCGAGCCGAACGTGATCTCCGAATCCGGCCGCGCGCTGACCGCGCATCACGCGGTGCTCGTGACGTCCGTGATCGATCAGGAAGTGGTGCCGACCTCGGCGATCGAAGCGCCCGAAGCCGATGCGCCCGACGCGCTCAACGAGCTCTACGCGCTGCTCTCGCAGATCGACACGCGCGGCCCGATCGAATGCCTGCACGACGCCGTGCATTTCCTCGCCGAAGCGCAGGGCCACTACGCCGAAGGCCTGCTCACGCTCAAGCAGCGCGCCTGGGCCGAGCGCGCCTACTTCGCGGTCGCGCGCGCGGTGCAGCCACAGCTCGATCCGAGCATCCGCGCGCAGCGCGAGGCGATCGATGCGCTCAACGAAAAACTGAGCGCCAAATACTTCTGCAACTTCTCGGTGTTCCAGTCGGTGCCCGATGCCTGGGCGATCGAGCAGGTATTTCCGATCCTGCCGATTCATCGCCTGGCCGAGCGTCCTGCGATTCGCGCGCGCTTGTGCGATCTGACCTGCGATTCCGACGGCCGGCTCGATCGCTACGTCGATCGCGAAGGCGTGACGCCGACGCTCGCGGTGCATGAACTCAAGCCCGGCGAGCCGTACATGCTCGGCATCTTCATGGTCGGCGCGTACCAGGAAATTCTCGGCGACATCCACAACCTGTTCGGCGACACCAACGCCGTCAACGTCGTGCTCGACGCGAATGCGCCGGACGGCTGGCGGCTCGAAGGCGCCGAACACGGCGATCGCACCGACGAACTGCTGCGCTACGTGCACCTGGCGCCCGAGGAACTCGCGCAGAGCTATCGCAAGAAGTTCGCGGGGCTGAGTTCGGTGACGGCGAGCGAGCGAGCGGCGCTGCTCGCGGAACTCGAGGCGGGGCTTTCGGGGTACACGTATCTGAGCTGAGCTGCTACATCCGGTCCCGGCGGACAAACAAAAGGCGGCGCGATCGCTCGCGCCGCCTTTTGTACCGAGAGCTGCCGGTTTACTTGATCGAAGCCGCGTAGATCTCGTCGATCGCCGACTTCAGCGAGGCGTTGAATTCCGCATCGCTCATCTGGTGGCGCAGGTCTTCGAGCAGCGCGCGCGAGAAGCTCGCGATGATGCCCGGGTTCTTGGCGAGTTCGACGCAGGCTTCCGGGCGCTTGAAGCCGCCCGAGAGCGCGACCACGCGCAGCACGCGCGGGTGCTTGACGAGCGGCTCGAACAGGCCCGGCTTGGTCGGCAGCGAGAGCTTGAGCATGACCTTGTCGGTGCCCGGCATCGCGTCAAGGTTCTTGATCAGCTCTTCAAGCAGGATCTGGTCGGCCGCGGCGCGTTCCGGGCTCTTGATGTTGACCTCGGGCTCGATGATCGGCACGAGACCGCCGGCGAGCACCTGCTGGCCGACTTCGAACTGCTGCTTGACCACGGCGGCGATGCCTTCGCGATTGGCGAGGTTGATCACCGAGCGCTCCTTGGTGCCGAACACGCCGAGCGCCTTCGACTTCTTGAGCAGCGCATCGAGCGTCGGCATCGGCTTGAGCAGCTGCACGCCGTTGGCTTCGTCTTCGAGGCCCTTGTCGATCTTGATGAACGGCACCACGCCGCGTTCGATCAGCACGGTCGGAACCGGCTTGCCGTCGATGCTGCCGTCCATGGTGCGCTCGAACAGGATCGCGCCGAGCACCTTGTCACCCGTGAACGCGGGCGAGGTGATGATGCGCGAGCGCATCTGGTGGATCAGGCCGAACATTTCTTCTTCGGTCGACCACGCGCCTTCTTCGATACCGTAGCCCTTGAGCGCCTTCGGGGTCGAGCCACCGCTCTGGTCCAGCGCCGCGATGAAGCCGCTGCCGCTGGCAATTTTCTTCAACATGTCCTGATGCTGCATGCAAGTCGCCTCGTTTGGTTTGAGTATCTGAAGTACGCAGGCCGCCAGACCTGCGCCGTACAGCATGTGCCGCTGCATGGCGGACAAGCGCTTGCGAGACCGCCGACGACTACGCCGCAATGGCCGGCCAGCGGCGTCGTTCACCCTCAATGATACATTCCGGGGCGACCCGGCAGCGGCTTTTTTGTGGGGGACGTTCCGGCTTCGGGCGGCCTTTCGTGCCGTCGGCCGCCGGATTTGCAGCTGCGATCCGGTTCAGCTTGGATAGCCGACGCCGGCTGAACCGGATCGCAGCCCTGGCGATATTCCCGGGCTAGGGCGGTGTGACACCGCGTATCGCCTCGACCTCGATCTGCAGCGCGCGGACCGACATCTGGATCTCGCGCAGCGACAGCAGCAGCGAGGCGAGCATGCACAGCAGGGCCAGGCCGAACGCGAGCTGCGCGAGCCGCTCCATGCCCAGGAACAGCAGGAACAGGCTCGCGACGCAGAAGATCAGGCTCAGCACACCCAGGGCCTGGGTGTGGCGGATCAGCGACAGGCGGCGGCTCAGGCTGTCGATCTGCCGCATTAGCGCGTGGCTGGGCTGCTCATGGTGCTTGGCGATCAGCCCGCGCACCAGGCTCGCGAGCCCGAGGAAGCGGTTGGTGTAGGCCAGCATCAGCAGGGAAATGGCTGGAAACAGCAGGCCCACGGTGTTGTACGAAAGCGTGCTCATCGACTCGTTGCAGGGTGTGGAAGGCGTCCACGATGCACGAACCGCTCCGGCCCGGCCGATTCAGCCCGCCACGAGCACCGCCTTGGTTTCGAGATAGGCCTCCATTCCCCAGCGCCCGTTCTCGCGGCCCAGGCCGGATTGCTTCATGCCGCCGAACGGCGCCTGCGGCTCGTGCGCGAGCGTGTTGACGAGCACGCGGCCGGCGTCGATCTGCGCGGCCACGCGTTCGCCGCGCGCCGGGTCCGCCGTGATCACGAGCGCACTGAGGCCGTAGCGCGTGTCGTTGGCGATTGCGATGGCCTCGGCTTCGTCGCGATACGGAATGATCGCGAGCACCGGGCCGAATATCTCGTCGCGCGCGATCGTCATGTCGTTGCGCACGTCGCCGAACAGCGTGGGCCGCACGAACCAGCCGCGCTGCAGGCCTTCGGGACGGCCTTCGCCGCCGGCGAGCAGGGTCGCGCCCTCGTCGAGGCCGATGCGGATGTAGCGCTGCACGCGCTGCCACTGGCGCTCGCTGACCATCGGGCCGACCTGCGTATCGGCGTCGCGCGGATCGCCGGAGGTCGTGTTGCGCACCGCCTCGGCGATCGCGCGCTCGAACTCGGCCTTGCGCGATTGCGGCACCAGGATGCGCGTGCCGGCGATGCAGGCCTGGCCGCTGTTCATGAAGCCCGCACCGATCACGAGCGGAATCGCCTGCGCGACGTCGGCATCGTCGAGGATCACGGTCGGCGACTTGCCGCCGAGTTCGAGCGTGACGCGCTTGAAGCTCTCGGCACCGCTGCGCAGGATCGCCTGGCCGACCGCGGTCGAGCCCGTGAACGAAATCTTCGCCACGTCGGGGCTCGCGCTGATGGCGGCGCCGACCACCTCGCCGCGACCCGTGACGATGTTGAACACGCCCGGCGGCAGCCCGGCCGCGTGCAAGGCCTGCGTGACGACGCGCGTCTGCAGCGCGGACAGTTCGCTCGGCTTGATCACCGCCGTGCAGCCCGCCGCGAGCGCGGTCGCGAGCTTGCCGCAGATGAAGCCCGCATCGCTGTTCCACGGCGTGATGAGTCCGGCGACGCCGACCGGCTCGAGCCGCACGGTGGCGCTGCCCGCGCGGCGCTCGAACTCGAAGTGGCGCAGCGTCTCGATGGCCTGGTCGATCACCATCACCGGGTATTCGGCCATCCAGCGCGAACGCGCGGCCGGGGCGCCGTATTCCTCGACGATGGCCTCGAGCAGCTCGTCCTCGCGCGCCGCGACCGCCGCGCGCATGCGCTGCAGCAGGTCGATGCGCTGCTGTCGGCTCGTATGCTCCATCGCCGGCAGCGCGGCCTTGGCCGCGGCGATCGCACGCCGCGCGTCCTCGGCGTCAGCCAGGCGCACGCGGCCGATGGGCCGCTCGGTCGCCGGGTTGTGCAGCTCGAACCACTCGCTGCCGTGCGGTACGACGAACTGGCCGTCGATGTACACCTGGTCGATGTCGGAATACGCGGTGTCTTGCATGGAGTTCTTCCTCGAAAAAGCCGTGCAAGCAGTCTGGTGGCCGCGAATCGTTTCGATAAGCCGGCTTATGCGGCATAGTCTGCCCCGGCTATCAGGACAATCATCGCCATGCGTCGCTCCGGCTTCACCGAACTCGAAGCGGTACTCGCCGTCGCCCGGCGCGGCAGCTTTCGCGCTGCGGCCCGGGAACTCGGCATGTCGACGACTGCGATCAGCGCGGCCGTCGCCGGGCTCGAAGCGCGTTTGCAGGCGCGGCTGTTCAACCGCACCACGCGCTCGGTGGCGCTGACCGAGGCCGGGCAGCGCTACGTGCAGCGCATCGCCCCGGCGCTCGCCGAAATCCACGGCGCGGCCGAGGAAATCCACAGCCAGCCCGAAGCCCCGGCCGGCACGCTGCGCATCAACGCGCCGAGCGAAACCGTGCAGATGATCTTCGAGCCGCTGCTGCTCGAATTCCTGCGCCGGCATCCGCAGATGCGGCTCGACATCGTCACCGAGCCGAGGCTCGTCGACATCGTCGCCGACGGTTTCGACGCCGGCATCCGGCTCGCCGAATCGGTGCCGCAGGACATGGTCGCGCTGCCGATCAGCCCGGATCTGCGGCTCGTCGTGGTCGGCTCGCCCGCATATTTCGCCGAGCATGGCCGGCCGCGGACACCCGATGATCTCGCGCAGCACCAGAGCATCCGGCTGCGGCTTTCGCACGGTGGCATCTACCGCTGGGAGCTCGAACGCCGGGGCCAGAGCGTGCTCGCCGATCCGCCCGGACGCGTCGTGCTCAACGAAATGCCGGCGATCCGCGCGGCCGCCTGCGCGGGCGCCGGGCTCGCGTTCCTGTCGGAGTGGCATATCGCCGACGATCTCGCCGCCGGCCGCCTGCTTCGCGTGCTCGAAGACTGGTGCCCGCCATTTCCGGGCTTGCGGCTGTACTACCCGGGTCGGCGTCATCTGCCACCCGGATTGAAAGCGCTCGTCGCGCTCATACATGAATTGCGTCCGGGCGAGCCGCGTCGGGACGAAGCCGGGCAGTGAATTCAGCTCGCTTCGCTATAGTCGCGAACGACGCAACGAGGAGATTCTGATGGGCGTGATCAGCGTGTTGTGGGGCATCCTGAGCCTGCTGTGGGCCATGCTCGCGTTCATTCCGCTGCTCGGCTGGGGCAACTGGTTCATGATCCCGTTCGCGGTCGTCGGCGCGATCATCGGCGGCTTCGGCACGCTGCTCGGAGACAACCCCCGCGCCAAGGCCGGGCTCGTGCTCAACGTGCTCGCGATCGCCATCGGCGTGTTCCGGCTGACCATCGGCGGCGGCCTGATCTGAGCCAGCCGATGAGCCCTGTGCTCGCGCGTCCGCAGGTGCTGCTGTTCGACTGGCACGCCACGCTCGCCGACACCATGGACGCGATGTACTACGCGCTCGACGAAGTGCTGCCACGGCTCGGCCCGCTGGGCCTGCTCGATCGCCTGGTGTCGCCACAGGATTCCAAGACCGTCGAGGACGCGCGCCTGGTCCGCTACGTACGCGAGCATGGCCGGCTGCATCCGAAGATCACCGCGCAGCGGCGCATCTCACGCACCGACATCTTCGAGCTGCTGTTCGGCGGCGACGAAGAAGCGAAGAAGATCGCGCATGCGGAGTTCGATGCGCTCTACGAGCGCCACTTCGGCCCGGTGAAACCGATGGAAGCCGATGCGCGCGAACAGCTGCTGGCACTGCGCGCGCTCGGGCTCAAGCTCGGCGTGTTGTCGAACCGCGCGCGTCGCTTCATGGCGCACGAGATCTACGTGATCGACGGCAGCGGCTGGCACGAGCTGTTCGATGCGATCGTCTGCGGCGACGACGTCGAAAGGCGCAAGCCCTTCCCCGATCTGATCCTCAAGGCGCTCGCCGACATCGGCGCTCCGGCCGATGCGCATTGCTGGTACGTCGGCGACAGCACGGCCGACATCGTCGCCGGCAAGAACGCCGACGTGACCGCGATCTTCTACAACGGCGTCGGCTGGGATCAGGCCTGGATCGACAAGATTTTCCCGGGCACCGAGCGCCATCCGCAGCGGCCCGACGCGGTGATCCGGCGCCTGCCCGAGCTCGTGCGGCTCGTTCGCGATTCGCTGGCCACGGGCCACTGAGCGGCAGCGGTCACCTCGCGGCAAGCGGCCCGAGCTATGTTTCCGATGCAGGTCTCGATGCATTCGTCGAGCCCATCATCGGAGCCTGTCATGGATGACGAACTGAACTTCGCGCGATTCTGCGCCATCGCGTTTCCGATCCTGATGGCGCTGGCCGCCATCGGCGTGCTGTTGCGCATCAAGATCACGCGACGCCTGCAGCCGCACACGCGCAACACGATCGACCAGACCGTGCCGGCCGATCCGCTTTCTGCGGACGACGCGCGAACCATGTGGCGGCGCTATTGGTGGAGCGTGATCGTCGCACTCGTCCTGATCGCGATCGGCGCCCTCGCGACCTTCGCCTGAATGCTCTGAATTCAGGCCGCGCACACGCGGGCGGGCGCTAACTGCATCGCAGGCGCAAGCCCATCGCATGCACCGTCAACCCCATAGGAGCGGAGCCATGAATGCACATGAACCCGGCTCGAAGCCTGTCGATCCCGACACGCCCGAAACGGACGAGGAACTCGTGCGCAAGCGCGACATGCCCGGCAATCCGCTGGGGCCCGACCATCCCGAAAAACCGGATCAATCCACTCGTCGTGAATCGTGATCGACGACAACGCACGAGAGCTGAGAACGAGGAGCCAACATGAGCGCAAGAAAGCCCCAATCCATATCGAACCGTCCCGCTGCCGACGATGCCCGCGCGCCGTCACGCCGTTCGCACGACGAAGTACGTGCAGAAGGCGATCCGCAACGCCTGCGCTTCGATCGCGGCGACGAGCGTGGCGGACGCACGGGCGACCTGCGCGCCCGCGTCGCGAGCAACGAGGAATTCCCGCCCGAACGTGTACGACAGGCCGGCCGGACCGGAGGCGAAACCATCGACTCCGACGTGACGGCCGATGATCTGTCGCCCGAGACCCTGCTCGACTCCGAGGCCTCGCGCAGCCCATCGGCACGGGAAGGCCGAATCGCCAGCGATCGTGACCTGAACATCATTGAAGAGCCACTAGGCCTCGGCGGCGGACTCGACGAAGCCGAAGATGCGGAACGCGATCCGGTCGGGCAGACCGAGGCTGCGAAGCTGCGCGAGAAAAGCCGCGAGCACGCGTCGGATCCGAATTACTTCGAACCCAACGAAGCCGCAGTGCAGGCCGAGCTCGCTCGCGAGCAGGCCCAGGATTCAGGCAGGGACCGGGGCTCGCAGTCCCGCAAGGCAAAATCGAAGCGATAAGGACTTCGCGAAAAGAAAAAGGGCGCCTCGAAGGGCGCCCTTTTTGTAGCCTGTCGATTCAAGACGCCTTCTTGCGACGCGCCGTCTTGCCGGCTTTCTTGCTCGCGGATTTGCGGGCCGACTTCTTGACCGACGCGGCAGCCGGCGTGCGCTGGTTCGAATCGATGCTCTTGCGCAGCAGGGCCATGAAGTCGACCACCTTCTCGTTGCCCTGAGCCGCTTCATCGGCTTTGGCGACTTTCTTCGACACCTTCTTGCCCTTGCTCTTGAGGCGCCGATCGATCGCCGCGCGCAGCTTCTCGCGCGTCTCGTCGTGGTACTGCGAGGGATCGAAATCGGTGCTCATCGATTCGACGAGCTGCTCGGCCATCGCACGTTCTTTCGGATTGATGCGGTTGCTCTTGGTGTCGGCCGCCGGAAACTCGTAGGCGTCCGCGGCGACGACTTCCTGCGGATAGCGCAGCACGAGCAATTGCAGCGCATCACCCTGCGGGCGCACGAGCGCGAGCCGCTCGCGCGTGCGAATGACCACGCGCGCGACCGCGACCTTGCCGAGCTTCACGAGCGTGTCGCGCAGCAGCACATAGCCCTTGTGAGCCTTGCCGGTCGGCACCAGAAAGTACGGTCGATCGAAGTACTCCGGCCCGATCTGCTCGGGCTCGACGAAGGCTTCGATATCGACCGACTCGTGACTCTCGGGCGCGGCGTTGGCGAAGTCCTCTTTTTCGAGCACCACGTAATTGCCCTTCTCGTACTCGAAGGCCCGCGCGATCTTGTTCCAGGGCACCTCGTCTCCGGTCTCCTCGCTGACGCGCTCGTAGCGCACGCGCGACTGGTCGCGCATGTCGACGAGGTGGAAGTGCAGATCCATGCTGCGCTCGCCCGGCACGAGCTGCACTGGAATGTTGAGCAGCCCGAACGAGATCGCGCCGTTCCAAAGTGGCCGTGCCATGCGAGGCTCCGAAGTAAGCCGAATGCGGAGGCGCAGTGTTTTGCGGCCGTACTGAGTCGCTCCTGAACTGCGGTCAGGCCTTGCGCAGCTGATCGAGCAGCAGACTGCGCGCAACGCGGTTCTGCAGGCCTTTCGGCTCGTCGAGCCCCAGGCGCTGCAGATCGGCCCGCTCGGCTTCATCGACCGGCTGCAGCGGTCTTGCGCCGCGCAACAGCAGCTTGAGCTTGGGCGTCGTCGCCACCGTGGCCTGCACGGCCTTGAGCCCCTTGGCGAGCCGCAGTTCCTGCTCGGTGAAATCGTGGCCGAGCGGAAACGCTGGAAACAAGGCATCGGCTTCGCCGCCGACTTCGATCACGCGTGCGAGGCGCTCGGGCGTGTTGTTTTTGCAGCGCTCGGGCAGTCGGTAGCTGCGCGCGAGCTTGCCGGCCTGCTGCGTCTTTTCGATCAGCTCGGGCTGGAAGCGCGAATCGGCGATCTCGATCAGCGCTCGCGCCACCTGCTCGTCGGTCTGCGCACGCAGATCGGCGATGCCGTACTCGGTGACGACGATGTCGCGCAGATGGCGCGGAATCGTGCAGTGGCCGTAGTCGAACAGGATGTTGCTGCTGGCCTTGCCATCCGCATCGCGCACCGCGCGCAACAGCAGGATCGAGCGTCCCGTCAGCAGCTGATGCGCCTGTGCGACGAAGTTGTACTGCCCGCCGACGCCCGACACTACGCGGCCATTTTCGAGGCCGTCCGAAATAATCGCGCCCGACAGCGTCGCCATCATCGCGGTATTGATGAAGCGCGCATGCAGGCGTTGCGCCTTGTAGAGCCGCGGGTTCAGGTCGAGCTGGTTGATGCGCTCGACGCCGGTCATGCAGATGCGATTGCGCTGCTGCTCGGGCATGTCGCGCAGCGCCTGATAGAAGCTGCGCGGCCCGAGGAAGAAGCCGCCGTGCAGCACGATGCCGTTGCGCAGCCGCGCGCCGAGGCAGCTTTCGGCGATCGCCGTGCGCGATCGCGGATTCGCGAGGTTCGCCGGAATGCGCTCGCCCGACGGCGCGATGATCTCGCCGTCCTCGTAGCCGGCTTCGTCGACGAACAGGCCGTGGTGGCGCAGGCGTTCGAAATCCTGCGTGCGCAGCAGGCGCACGCCCTGTTCGGCGAGCGCCTCGAGCACGCCGGCATTGAGCTCGCGCGGATCGCAAAGCCCTTCGTCGACGAGCTGCTGCAAGGCCCAGAAGTCGTAGACCTCGCGCTTGATGACACCCGCATCGAGCAGATGCAGGAAGCCGTCGACGATCATCTCGCTCGCACCGTAGAGACCACGCTCGAAACGCTGCAAGCCGCCGAAGCCGTCGATGAGTTCGCGCCACGGCGCGATCGCGTCGAGCGCGTTCAGGCTGCGCTGATACTCGGCGTTGCGGCGCTCACGCAACGCGAGTGCATGCGAGACCGCATCGCCGAGCGTGCCAATGCCAATCTGCAAGCTGCCACCGTCGCGCACGAGCGTCGATACGCGCAGGCCGATCGCATGATCGGCCACCGACACCGGCGTCTTCGGCACCGAGAACAGCGCGCTCGAGTAGCGTGGATGGTCGATCACGAAATCGAAGTTCGAGGGCTCGACCTCCGCATCGTTGCCCATGTACGGCAGCTGCTGGTTGACCTGCGCGATCACCGCGATGCGCCGCTCGCCGCGCGCTTCGGCCGCGCGCAGCAGGCGCTCGAGTTCGGGCCCGGTGTCCGGGTTGCAGCTCAGGCTGTAGCGCAGGCCTTGCGCGGCTTCTCTCTTGGCGACGATCTGTGCGATCACGTTGCAGCCCTGCGCGTAGACATCGCGCGCCGCGAAGGTGTAGTTGGTGCTGATGTAGTCGCGCTGCGCCTGATCGTCCTTGAGCCGCGCGCCGGTCTGGAAGAAGAATTCGAGCACGCGCACGTTGGGCGGCAGCTGGCCGGCGTTCTGGTCGCGCACGTAGTCGAGCTCGATCACGCCTTCGTAGACGCGTTCGAGAAACGGATTGAGCAGCGCGCCTTCGAGTCCGCTCGGATAAGGCCGTTGCAGCGACAGCGCGGTCAGCACGGTCAGCTTGAGATTCGGATCGCGCTTGGCGCGCGCATACAACGCATTGATCAGTTCGACCGGCTTGCCGAGCCCGAGCGGAACGCCGAGCCGGATGTCGTGTCCGACGCGCTCGACGAGCGCGTCGACGCAGGCATCGACTTCATCGAGATAACGAGGCTGCCTCGTCGGTTTGCTGTCGGCCATGCAGGTTCCCCGGGTCGTTATGATGTGAGCCTACCCCACTCAAGCCACCCATGATCGACCGCAACTACGCGCTGCGCATGGCAGCCTACAACCGCTGGATGAACCAGAACCTCTACGCTTGTGCGGCCCGTCTGACGGACGAGCAGCGGCGCGAGGACCGCGGCGCTTTCTTCAAGTCGCTGCACGGCACCTTCGAGCATCTGGTGTCGACCGACACGATCTGGATGGACCGGTTCAAGCTCCGCCAGGTCGGCCCGATGAAGCCGCTCGGCTTGAGCTTCGAGGCCTTGCGCAGCCGTCGCGCAGCGCTCGACGAGGAGATCATCGAATGGGCCGGCTCGCTCGAAGCCGACTGGCTGGCCGGCGATTTCAGCTATTACAGCTACGCCTATGCGGCGCACTACAGCAAACCCGGCTGGCAGCTCGCGGCTCACCTGTTCAATCATCAAACGCATCATCGCGGACAGGCGACGACACTGCTGATGCAGTTCGGCATCGATCCTGGCCCCACCGATCTGCTGGTATCGCCGGAATAAAGGCCATCGCCGACGCGAGCTCAGCCCTTCTGCACCTTCATGCCCGCGAAGGCCTGCACCACCGGCATCAGCGAGATGGTGTTGATGTTGACGTGCGCGGGGCGCGCGGCGATCCAGTGGACGACGTCGGCGATGTCGTCGGCGGTCAGCGGCGTGGTGTTGGCGTAAACGTTCTCGGCCTTGGCGTCATCGCCGTGGAAGCGCACGTTGGAGAATTCGGTGCCGCCGCAAAGGCCCGGTTCGACGTTGCTCACGCGCACCGGCGTGCCGGCCAGGTCGGCCTTGAGGTTCAGCGAGAACTGGCGCACGAAGGCCTTGGTCGCGCCGTAGACGTTGCCGCCCGGATACGGCCACTCGCCCGCGATCGAGCCGATGTTGACGACGTGCCCGCGACCGCGCTCGACCATGCCGGGCAGCACCGCGCGCGTGACCGTCATGAGACCCTTCACGTTGGTGTCGACCATGGTTTCCCAGTCGTCGAGCGAGGCTTCGTGCGCGGGCTCGAGGCCCAGCGCGAGCCCGGCGTTGTTGACCAGCACGTCGATGCCCGCGAAGTCCGCCGGCAGGTTGGCGATCTCGAATTCCACTGCCGCGCGATTGCGCACGTCGAGCTCGATGGCGTGCGCGCGTTCGCCGATCTCGGCGGCCAGCGCTTCGATGCGATCGAGCCGGCGCGCCGCGAGCACCACGCGCGCGCCGTCCTCGGCGAAGCGGCGGGCGATGGCGGAACCGAAGCCGGCGCTGGCGCCGGTGACGAGGATGACGTTGGCGCGGCTCACGGCTTGGCACTCCTGGCTCGGGCGATGGCGGCGCGCACCTGTTCGGGCGCGGTGCCACCGTAGGTCTTGCGGGCGGACACCGAGGCTTCGAGCGTGATGTGCTCGTAGACGTCGGCTTCGATGATCGGCGAGAAACCTTGCAGGGTTTCGAGCGAGAGCTCGGCGATGTCGCAGTCCTGCTTCGCAGCCAGGCCAACGACGGCGCCGACGACATGATGCGCATCGCGGAACGGCAGGCCCTTGCGCGCGAGGTAGTCGGCCAGGTCGGTCGCGGTCGAGAAGCCCTTGGCGGCGGCCGCGCGGCAAGTCTCGCGCTTGCAGACGATGTGCGGAACCATGTCGGCGTAGACGCGCAGGCACATCGTCACCGTGTCGATGGCGTCGAACAGCGGCTCCTTGTCCTCCTGGTTGTCGCGGTTGTACGCGAGCGGCTGGCCCTTCATTAGCACGAGCAGGGCGTTGAGGTCGCCGATCACGCGGCCGGTCTTGCCGCGCACGAGTTCGGGCACGTCCGGGTTCTTCTTCTGCGGCATGATCGAGCTGCCGGTGCAGAAGCGATCGGGCAGGGCGACGAAGCCGAACATCGGCGTCGACCAGATGATCAGCTCCTCGCTCCAGCGCGACAGGTGCACGAGGATCAGGCTGGCCGCGGCGCAGAATTCGATGGCGAAATCACGATCGCTGACGGCGTCGAGCGAATTCTCGGTGACGCCGTCGAAGCCGAGCTGCTGCGCCACGTAGTGACGATCGAGCGGATAGACCGTGCCCGCGAGCGCGGCCGAGCCGAGCGGCAGCAGGTTCAGGCGGCGACGCGCATCGACCAGCCGCGAGCGGTCACGCAGCACCTGCTCGCGCCAGGCCAGCATGTGATGGCCGAAGGTCACCGGCTGGGCGATCTGCAGGTGCGTGAAGCCCGGCATGATGCTGTCGGCTTCCTGCTCCGCAAGCCCGAGCAGGCCGTCGGCGAGCGTATCGAGCAGCTGCAGCAGCACGTCGATGCTGTCGCGCACGTAGAGACGGATGTCGGTGGCGACCTGGTCGTTGCGGCTGCGGCCCGTGTGCAGGCGCTTGCCGGCGTCGCCGACGAGCTCGGTCAGCCGGGCCTCGATGTTCATGTGCACATCTTCGAGCGCGGTCTTCCATTCGAAGGCTCCGCCTTCGATCTCGGTGAGCACGCGGTTCAGGCCGTCGACGATCGCGTCCGCATCTGACTGCGAGATCACGCCGACCTTGGCGAGCATGCGCGCATGCGCCTGGCTGCCGGCGATGTCCTGGCGATAGAGCCGGCTGTCGTAGCTGACCGATTCGCTGAAGGCAGCGACGAGCTCGGAGGTCGATTCCGAGAAGCGGCCGCTCCACATGGGGTTCTTGGCGTCGGGCGAGGCGGACTTCATCGGCGGGTCGGAGGTGAGGGCAAAGGGGCGGAATTATAGCCTCCGACCAGCGGCAGCCCTGGCCGTTTCGGGGGCGGACCCAAAAGCCGCCGCCATGCCTACAATTCGGACCTGTCGAATTTTTGGCTGCCCATGCTCCAGGTCAAGACCAATCCGGCGACACGCATTCGCCTGATTCCCAACTTCTGCACGGTGCCCGTGGCGCTGTCGCTGGCCCTGGCAATGGAGCTCGTCGCCCTGTGCTTCACGCTGGCCGGTCCGATCCGCACCGGCGACATCCTGCAGAAGCTCGTGCTGCTGTCGCTCTACATGCAGTGGATCGGCCTCTGCGGGGCCGCGCTGCTGTGCTGGTTGCGCCGCTTTTTGACCATCGCTAGGCCCGGGCTGGTGTTCTTCGTCTGCTGGGCTTCGCTGGTGCTCGCGGTGATGCTGCTGTCGAACCTCGCCTGGATCATCGGCACCAATCCGCGCTGGGGCGTGCTCGACCCCAACGAGCCGCGGCTCTGGTTCACGCTGCGGCACTCGGGCATCGCGGCGATCGTCTCGCTGCTGCTGCTGCGCTACTTCTGGACGCGCCACCAGTGGCGCGAACAGGTTCGCGCCGAATCCGAAAGCCGCTACCAGGCGCTCAATGCGCGCATTCGCCCGCACTTCCTGTTCAACGCGCTGAACAGCCTCGCCGCGCTGATCAGCGTGCGGCCGAACGATGCCGAAGGCCTGGTCGAAGACTTGGCCGACGTGTTCCGCGCGAGCCTCGAAAAGCCCGGCCAGATGGCCCCGCTGGTCGACGAGATCAGCATCTGCAACGCCTACCTGCGCATCGAGAAGGCCCGCCTCGACGAGCGCCTGCAGGTGGATTGGGACGTCGCCGAAGACATGCTCGAGAAGCCGGTTCCGTCGCTGATCATCCAGCCGCTGGTCGAGAACGCGGTGCATCACGGCGTCTCCAAGCGCAAGGACGGCGGCACCATCCACGTTCGCGCGTACAAGGACGCCGGCACGCTCGCGATCGAGGTCACCAATCCGCTCGCCCCCCAGGACGAGTCCGCGGCGGGTGGTCGGGCGCACAGCGGCAATCAGGTCGCGGTCGATAATATTGCGAGCCGTCTCAGCCTCATTTACGGTGAGAGGGGCAAGCTGGAGCTGGGCATCGAAGACGGGCTTTACAAGGCGAGGTTGCGACTGCCGCTGTAAGCAACGTGTCATCGTCCCCGCGCCAGCCTGTTTCGACAGGACGAGCGCACCGAAGGGAGCCAGACGATGAGAGTGGTGATCGTGGACGACGAGCCGCTGGCGCGCGAGCGCCTTCGCCGACTGCTGTCCGAGTTCCCGGGTTACGAAATCGTCGGTGAAGCCGGTGACGGCGAATCGGCGCTCGAAGTCGTCGACAACGAAGAGCCCGATCTGGTGCTGCTCGACATCCGCATGGGCGGCGTCGACGGCCTGCAGGTCGCGCGCCAGCTCGCCGAATACGATCCGCCGCCGGCGATCATCTTCACCACCGCCTACTCCGAACACGCGCTGTCGGCCTTCGACGCCAACGCCGACGCCTACCTGCTCAAGCCGATCCGCGTCGAAAAGCTCAAGGAAGCGCTGCTGCGCGCCCGCCGCCCGACGCGCGCCCACAAGTCGCCGGCCACCACCGCGGTCAGCAACGAGCGCCCCAAGCGCGAGTTCGTGCTCGCCACCACGCGCGAAGGCCTGGTGCGCATTCCGGCCGAGGACATCGTCTATTTCCTCGCCGACCAGAAATACACCACCGTCTGCCACCTGCACGGCGAGGTGCTCATCGAGGAGTCGCTCAAGACGCTCGAGGAGGATTTCGCGCCGTGGTTCCTGCGCATCCACCGCAAGGCCCTGGTGGCGACGCGCTTCATCGCGAGCCTCGAGCGCGAGCGCACCGGCGAGCAGCACCACTGGCTGCGCATGAAGCACGCGGCCAAGCCGCTGCCGGTGTCGAGGCGCAGGCTGGCGGAGGTTCGGCGGTTTTTGACCGAATCCTGATCGTCGTTCCTCTCTCCCGCTTGCGGGAGAGAGTCCCGTCGAAGACGGGGAGAGAGGGGCTTTCTGTTCAGCGCGCTCACTCTTCGAGCAGCCCCTCACCCGGTCCTTCGGACCACCCTCTCCCACAAGTGGGAGAAGGGACAGCCAAGGCCGTGCGACGGCCATTCCGCCACCATTCCCCCGACTTCCCTAAACTGGGCGCTCTTCGCCCGCCGACCGGTGGCGGGCGTGACCAACCAAGGAGCTGCTCATGCTGGACCCGTTCACCGCCGCCGAGGAAAAGGACGACGCCGTGACCCCGAAGCGTCCCAACAGCCTTGAGGAAAGACTGTTCAAGGCGCGCACGATCCTGATCTACGGCGGCATCAACCAGAAGCTCGCCGAAGCCGTCACCAGCCGCCTGCTCGCGATGCAGTCCGAGTCGCTGGACCCGATCACCATCTTCATCAACAGCCAGGGCGGCCACGTCGAATCCGGCGACACGATCTACGACATGATCAAGTTCGTGAAACCCGAGATCAAAATGGTCGGCACCGGCTGGTGCGCGAGCGCCGGCTCGCTGATCTATTCAGCCGCCAAGCCGCAGAACCGCTACGCGCTGACCAACACGCGCTTCCTGCTGCACCAGCCCTCCGGCGGCATGGGCGGCACGGCCAGCGACATCGCGATCGCGGCCAAGGAAATCGTGCGCATGCGCCAGCGCCTCAACGAGATCTACGCCAAGGAGACCGGCCAGCCGGTCGAGCGCATCGCCGCCGACACCGAGCGCGATCACTGGATGAGCGCCGAAGAGGCCAAGGCCTACGGCCTGGTCGGCAAGGTCATCTCCAGCGCCTCCGAAGTTGTTTAAGGCGTGCCCGGCCTGATCCGCATCGCCACGCGCGAGTCTCCGCTCGCGCTGTGGCAGGCCTACCACGTGCGCGACCGCCTGCTCGCGCTCGGCGAGGGCCTGTCGGTGGAACTCGTGCCGATGACCACCCAGGGCGACCAGCTGCTCGGCAGCCCGCTGTCGGCGATCGGCGGCAAGGGCCTGTTCGTCAAGGAACTCGAGCAGGCCATGCTCGAAGGCCGGGCCGACATCGCCGTGCATTCGATGAAAGACGTACCGGCGCAGCAGCCGGACGGTCTCTGCCTGAGCGCCTTTCTGGCCGGTGAAGACCCGCGCGACGCCTTCGTCTCGAACACTTACGGC
The DNA here is from genome assembly GCF_058783045.1 of Hydrocarboniphaga sp. FW305-C-57. Lineage (NCBI taxonomy): Bacteria > Pseudomonadati > Pseudomonadota > Gammaproteobacteria > Nevskiales > Nevskiaceae > Hydrocarboniphaga > Hydrocarboniphaga sp. FW305-C-57. Next base: position 109,725 of record NZ_JBYSYG010000004.1, read on the forward strand.
TCGCTCACCGAGCTGCCGCAGGGCGCGCACGTGGGCACTTCGAGCCTGCGCCGCCAGACCCAGCTGCGCGCGCTGCGCCCGGACCTCAGGATTTCGCCCTTGCGCGGCAACGTCGGCACGCGCCTGCGCAAGCTCGACGAGGGCCAGTACGACGCCATCCTGCTCGCCGCGGCCGGGCTGATCCGGCTCGGACTGCAGGAGCGCATTCGCGAATCGCTCGACGTGGATGCCTTCGTGCCCGCGATCGGCCAGGGCATCGTCGGCATCGAATGCCGCACCGCGGACGCCGCGACGCGCGCGATCCTCGACCGACTGCACGACGAGCCGAGCACCCAGCGGCTGACGGCCGAACGCGCGCTCAACGCCCGCCTCGGCGGCGCCTGCCAAGTACCGGTCGCCGGCCATGCGCGCATCGCCAGCGGTGAGCTGCACCTGAAAGCGGTGGTCGGAGATCCGAACGGCCCGCTGATGCTGCGCGACGAGATTCGCGGGCCGGTCGATCAGGCCGCCACGCTCGGCAACACGCTGGCCGAGCGCCTGCTCGACGCCGGGGCGCGCGGAATCCTGCAGGGTCTGGGTGTCATCGCATGAGCATCGCCGAATGAACGGGGCGCTGCGCGGGCTGCGGGTGCTGGTGACGCGTCCGGCGCACCAGGCCGACGGCCTGTGCGAGCGCCTCGAGGCGGAAGGCGCCGAAGCCGCGAAGCTGCCGCTGTTCGAAATCGAGCCGATCGGCGAAGCCGCGCTGCACGCGCAACGGCTCACGGAGGCCCAGGGCTACGACGGCTGGATCTTCACGAGCACCAACGCGGTCCGCCACGCGGCCGAGTTGCACGCCGGCCCGTGGCCGACGAGCTATGCGGTCGGCGCGGCGACGGCGTCCGCCCTGCAAGCGCTCGGGCGTGGCAGCGTGATCGCGCCCGAGGCGGGCAGTTCGAGCGAGGCGCTGCTCCAACGCCCCGAGCTCGCCTCCGTGAGCGGCCAGCGCTTTCTGATCGTCACCGGCGAAGAAGGTCGCGACCTGCTGGCGACCACGCTCGAATCGCGCGGAGCGAGCGTGGAAGCGCTTGCGCTGTACCGGCGCCGGGCGGTCGAGCACGAAGCCCATCGCGTGATCGCCGAGATCGAACTCGCCGACGCCGTGGTGCTCACGAGCGGTGAAGCGCTCGATCGCCTGTGGGCGCTGACGCCGCCCGTTTCGCATGCCTCGCTGCTCGGTCGTACGCTGGTCGTGCCGAGCGCGCGGGTCCAAGACAAGGCCCGGGAGCTCGGCTTCGCCGCGCCGCTGGTGCCCGAGACCGTCAGCGACGAGGCCATCGTTCGCTGTCTGCTCAGCTGGCGTGAGGCCGAATCCAAAGCCAACACCATGACCGACACTCCGACTCCTCCCTCCGCCGAGCCGACGCCGGCCCCGTCCCCGACGGCCGAGCGCGCGGCCGCGCCTCCACTGCCCGCTGCCGCCAGGCGCCCGAGTCGCGCCGGCGCGGTGATCGCCTGGTTCCTCGTGCTCGTGCTCGCCGGGGCGCTCGGCTACGGCGGCTGGTTGTTCTGGGATCTGCGCCAGAACCAGCTGAGCCTGGCCCAGGCCCATGAACATGCGCTGCGCGCGCTGTCGCGCCAGGCCGCCGAACTCGAAAACACCACCGAGCAGCTGTCGACGCGCCAGTCCGACCTCGCCCGCGTGCTGCAGCGCGAAAGCACCGATGTCGCCGGCCTGCAGGGCCGCATCGAGAATTCCGAACAGCTCATGGGCCGCATCAGCGATGAGCTGCAGGGCGGCCGCACGCGCTTCGCGATGGCCTCGGTCGAACAGCTGCTGCTGCTCGCCAACGACCGCCTGCTGCTCGAACGCGACGTGCGCTCGGCGCTGGTGGCCCTGCAACTCGCCGACGAGCGCCTCGGACAGATCAACGACCCGCGCCTGTTCCGCGTGCGCGAGGCGATCGCCGAGGAGCGCACGCGCCTGCAGGCGCTGCCGCGCCCGGACCTGACCTCGGCCTCGCTGACGCTGTCGAGCCTGATCGACCGCGCCGAAAACCTGCCGCTGCGCGCCCGCGTCGCCCCGAAGCAGTTCGGCGGCAGCACGCGCCGCAGCGCGATCGAGAGCCCCGACCAGCACTGGACCCAGCGCATCTGGAGCGCGGTGCGCGAGGCGGTGGCGAGCCTGTTCCTGGTTCGCCGTGACGACAATTCCGCGACCCTGCGACTGCTGCCGGCCGAGGACGAGGCGGTGCTCGTGCACGTGCTCGTGCTCAAGCTCGAGTCGGCCCGCGTCGCCCTGCTGCGTGGCGAGACGGCGGCGTTCCGCGAATCGACGCGCTCGGCCGCCGACTGGCTGCGCCGCTACTTCCGCACCGAGGACCCCGGCGTGATCGCGGCGCTAGCTGAGATCGAGCGCCTGCAGCCGCTCGAACTGTCGGCTCCGCCGCCCGACATCACCGCCTCGCTGACCCTGCTGAGGCAGGCGCTCGACCAGACCTCGCCGCAAAGCGGCAACCGCGAGTGAGCACCGCATGATCCGCGCCTGGCTGCTGATCCTGCTCGTGCTCGCCGCCGGTGCCGCGGGCGCCTGGGCGCTGCGCGGCGACGCCGGTTACGTCCTGCTCAACTACGGGCCATGGGTGCTCGAAACCTCGCTGCTCGGGCTTTTCGTCAGCATGGCGCTCGCGCTATTCGCGCTGGTCTACGGCCTGCGCCTGGTCGCCGCCGCGATCCGCCTGCCGACGACCTTGCGCCAGGTCTTCGACCGCCGTCGCCGCGACAAGGCGCGCGACAGCTTTGAGGCCGGCCTGCGCCGGCTCATGGAAGGCAACTGGAAGCGCGCCGAGATCGACCTCGTGCGCCGTGCTTCGGACCATCACGCGGCCCAGCTCAACTATCTCGGCGCGGCGCGCGCCGCGCAGAAGCTCGGCGCCCCGGATCGCCGCGACCATTACCTGCAGCTCGCGACGCAGGCCGCGCCCGCGCATGACCTCGCGGTGCTGATCACGCAGGCCGAGCTGCAGCTCGAACGCGGCGAATTCGCCCAGGCGCGCGAAACCGCACTGCTGCTGCGCGAGCGCGACGCCAAGAGCGGCTACGCGATCGAACTGCTCGCCCAGGCCTTCGTCGGCTTGCGCGACTGGGAGGCGCTGCGCGGCCTGCTCGTCGAGACCGACAAGATCGAGGCGATGCCGGCCGAGCGCCGCGAGGCCCTGCTGCGCGAGGCCATGCTCGCGCTGATCGAGCGCATCGAGGCCGACGGCAAGCTCGACCAGCTCAAGTCGCTGTGGGATGCAGCCGGCGGCGCGCAGCGGCGCGACCCCATCCTGCGCCGCCGCTACGCGCGCGCCCTGCACCGGCTCAATGCCGACGCCGAGGCCGCCTCGCTGATCGGCGAGGCGCTCAAGGCCGACTGGGATGGCGAACTCGTGCGGCTCTACGGCGAGCTGCTCGGCAGCGACGGCGTGTCGCGCCTCGCTGCGATCGAGCAGTGGCTCGGCGAATACGGCGAGCGCGAGGAGCTGCTCGTCACCGCCGGCCGCGCCTGCCTGCAGAATAAGCTCTGGGGCAAGGCGCGCAGCTATCTCGAAGCGGCGGTCCGGCTCAAGCCGACGCCGGCGGCTTATCGCGAGCTCGCCCGGCTCTGCGAGCAGACGCAGAACCCCGACGAAGCCGCGCGCTATTACCGGCTCGGGCTGGAGCTGGCGGCGCCGTAGTCCCGTCGGTTCAAACGCCGAACAGCAGCCGGTGCAGCAAGCGCCCCGGCACCGCGAACGCGAAGAATCCGGCGATCAGCAAGCCGCCGACATAGAGCGCGATCATGCTGCGCTTGTGCGTGGCGATATCCCCGCGACGTGCGGCGAAAAACGCCCGCGGCGGGGCGATGATCGCGAGCAGGCTGAACAAGTGGATGTACCCGAAGTGGTTCATCCACCTCGGCCCGAGCACCGCCGGCATCGCCAGCGTGAGCCAGCCCGTCGCGAACATCAGCAGCAGATAAACCTTGCCGAGCGCCCGGTGCGGCGGTGTGCCCTTGGGCCGCAGCATGAGCCAGCTGCCGATCGCGAACGCCGGGACGACCATCGTCAGGTGGATCAGGCTCAATTCGGAATACGTCATTGGGAGCGGGCGGCGGCGGGATCGCCGATAGATTCGCATGCCTCGCATGGCCCACACGAGCGGTTTTTCCGAGCGCACCTAAACCGTTCGGCGGCTCGCATCTTGACCTCTTGGGAAGCTCCCATTTAATTTATTAACCGTTCGTTTTATAAATCGATGGGAGGAGAACCCATGTCGGTCCCCGCTTCGGCAATGGAATGGAAGGACAACAAGCGCGCGCTCTGGCTGCTCGGCGTGATCATCGTCGGCCTGCCGATCTACGCCTTCACCGGTTATGCGCTGACCGGCTGGGGCGTGTTCTGGTGGGCTGGGCCGGTGCTCGTCTATGGGGTGATCCCGCTGCTCGACTGGCTCGTCGGCACCGATACCGAAAACCCGCCCGAGGAACGTGTCGCCAGCCTGTCGCGCGAGCGCTGGTATCGCTGGGCGATCTATCTCGCCGTGCCGGTGCAGTACGCGAGCTTCGTCTGGGGCACGTATCTGGCCGTGACGCATGACCTGGCCTGGTACGAATGGCTAGGCCTGCTGCTGACCGTCGGCGGCGTCTCGGGCGGGGCGATCAACATCGCCCACGAACTCGGCCACGCCACCGACCCGGTCGATCGCTGGCTCGCCAAGATCGCTCTCGCCCCGGTGGTCTACGGCCACTTCTACGTCGAGCACAACCGCGGCCATCACGTGCGCGTGGCGACGCCCGAAGACCCGGCTTCGGCCCGCTTCGGCGAAACCTTCTGGGAGTTCCTGCCGCGCTGCGTGGCCGGATCGATCGCCTCGGCCTGGCGCATCGAGAAGCGCCGGCTCGCACGCCAGGGCAAGCCGGTCTGGCACTGGAGCAACGACAACCTGCAGAGCTGGGCGCTTTCGGCCGTGATCTTCGGCGCGATGACGGCCTGGCTCGGCTGGGCGGCGCTGCCGTTCATGCTGTTGCAGGCGGCCTACGGCGGCAGCCTGCTCGAAGTCGTGAATTATCTCGAGCACTACGGCCTGCGCCGCAGCCAGCGCGAAGACGGCAGCTACGAACGCTGCCGGCCCGAGCACTCCTGGAACAGCAATCACGTGGTGACCAATCTGTTCCTGTATCACCTGCAGCGGCACTCCGATCACCACGCCAACCCGACGCGCCCGTACCAGGCGCTGCGGCATTTCGAAGAAGCCCCGCAGCTGCCCTCGGGCTACGCCTCGATGATCCTGCTCGCCTACCTTCCGCCGCTGTGGTTCCGCGTGATGGATCCCAAGGTGGTGGCGCACTACAAGGGCGACATGCGCCGGGCCAACATCCAGCCGCGACTGCGCGAACGCGTGCTCGCCCGCTATGGATCGACGGTCGAGACGGGGGTTTCTACCCAGACAAGTCAGGCATAATTGCGGCCCCGCCGAGCGGCGGGGCCCCCGACACCTGACTGTTTATCCGAACGTTCCGCATATGAAGAAGTGGCGCTGTCTGGTCTGCGATTTCGAATACGACGAAGCCAAGGGTCTGCCGATGGAAGGCATTCCGGCCGGCACGAAGTGGGAAGACATTCCCGAAGACTGGACCTGCCCGGACTGCGGTGTGGGCAAATCCGACTTCATCATGGTGGAAGCAGACTGATGACCGCCCAATTCGACCAGGTCTCGGTGCTGACCAAGGCCAACGTCTATTTCGACGGCAAGTGCGTGAGCCACACGATCCTGCTGGCCGACGGCACCCGCAAGTCGGTCGGCGTGATCCTGCCCTCGACCCTGCACTTCGGCACCGCGGCGCCCGAGATCATGGAGCTCGTCGGCGGCCGCTGCCGCGTCAAGCTCGATGGCAGCACCGAGTGGAAGGATTACGAAGGCGGCCAGTCGTTCAGCGTGCCGGGCAATTCTGGCTTCGACATCGAAGCGCTCGACGCCGTCCATTACGTCTGCCATTTCGGCTGATAGGCCTCGCATGAACCCGGCCGCCGCAGACTGGATCGCGCGGCTCGGGCTGGCGCCGCATCCGGAAGGCGGCTGGTTCCGCCGCATCCACACCGATGCGCGCCTCGTCGACACGCCCGCCGGCCCGCGCGCAGCAGCGACTTCGATTCACTATCTGCTCGATCGGCGTTCGCCGCTCGGGCGCTTTCATCGCAATCGATCGGACATCCTGCATTACCTGCAAAGCGGCGGGCCGGTGGATTACTGGCTGCTCGAAACCGACGGTTCGGCACGCCGCGTGACGCTCGGTTTCGCGCCTGGTCAGCAGTTGTTCCTGCACGTGCCGGGCGGCGTCTGGAAGGCCAGCGTGCTGCAGGAAACCGCCGATCACGCGCTGGTGTCCGAGGTCGTCACGCCCGGTTTCGACTACGCCGATCACGAGTTCCTGACGCTCGAAACCCTGCGCGCCGATTACCCGCGCCAGGCCGAGTCGCTGGCCGCCTTCGTGCGTCCCGGCTGAGCTCGTCGCCAGCGCGGGATTTCGCCCGTGGATCGCACGTCGAAACCGTGTAGAAAGATCGCGGTCCACCACGTCCGTCACGGCCTCGTCACGCGAAACCGTTTCTCTATATCGGTGGGGGATCGCTGTCGCTACAATGCGCCCCCCATCCGTGCATCCGTATGCGCGGATTCCAATCGATCTCGTAGTTTTCACTTTCCCGCTGTTCCCGTCTTGGAGCGTTTGATGTCCGAATACCTGTTCACGTCCGAATCCGTTTCCGAAGGTCATCCCGACAAGCTCGCGGACCAGATCTCGGATGCCGTTCTCGATGCGATCCTGACCCAGGACAAGGCCGCGCGCGTGGCCTGCGAAACGCTCGTGAAGACCGGCGTCGCCATCGTCGCGGGCGAGATCACGACGAGCGCCTGGGTCGACCTCGAAGCGCTCGTGCGCAAGGTCATCAACGACGTCGGCTACACGAGCAGCGACGTCGGCTTCGACGGCGCCACCTGCGGTGTGCTGAACCTGATCGGCAAGCAGTCGCCCGACATCGCCATGGGCGTCGACGGCACCGACAAGAAGAAGAAGGCACCGGAAGAAATCGGCGCCGGCGACCAAGGCCTGATGTTCGGCTACGCCTGCGGCGAGACCAAGGAGCTCATGCCGGCCCCGATCTACTACAGCCACCGCCTCGTCGAGCAGCAGGCCAAGGTGCGCAAGGCCAAGAAAGGCGGCCTGCCGTGGCTGCGTCCGGACGCCAAGAGCCAGGTCACGCTGCGCTACAACGCGGCCGGCGAAGCGGTCGGCGTCGATGCCGTGGTGCTGTCGACGCAGCACAACCCGGAAGTGAAGCTCAAGGACCTGCGCGAAGCGGTCATGGAGCAGATCATCAAGCCGGTGATTCCGGCCAAGTGGATCGGCAAGAACACCAAGTTCCACATCAACCCGACCGGCAACTTCGTGATCGGCGGCCCGGTCGGCGACTGCGGCCTGACCGGTCGCAAGATCATCGTCGACAGCTACGGCGGCTGGGCTCGCCACGGCGGCGGCGCGTTCTCGGGCAAGGATCCGTCGAAGGTCGATCGCAGCGCGGCCTACGCGGCGCGCTACGTGGCCAAGAACATCGTCGCCTCGGGCCTGGCGACCAAGTGCGAAGTGCAGGTCAGCTACGCCATCGGCGTGGCCGAGCCGACCTCGATCTTCGTCACCACCTTCGGCACCGGCAAGATCAGCGACGCGAGCCTCGAGAAGCTCGTGCGCGCCAACTTCGACCTGCGCCCGGGCGGCATCATCAAGATGCTCGACCTGATCCATCCGATGTACCAGGCCACCGCGAGCTACGGCCACTTCGGCCGCAAGCCTTACGAGATGACCGTGAACGGCGACACCTTCACCGCGTTCTCGTGGGAAAAGACCGACAAGGCCGAGCTGCTCAAGAGCGCAGCCAAGGGCCTCAAGTAAGTTTCACGAGGCTGCAAAAAAGGCCGGGGTGATGCATTCGCCCCGGCCTTTTGTTTTGACAGCGCGCCGCTGGAAGCCGCTCAGGCCTGCTTGTTCCAGGTCACTTCCTGCCCGCCATCGAGGCGCGCGAGCGTGCGTGCGGCGACGAACAGGTAATCGGACAGGCGATTCGCATAGCGCGGCGTGAACGGGTTGAGCGGCTCGCGCTCGTTGAGCTCCCACAGGCGACGCTCGACACGCCGCGCGACCGCACGCGCGACGTGGCAGGCCGCCGCCGACGGATTGCCGCCCGGCAGCACGAATTCCTTGAGCGGCGGTAGCGAGTCGTTGAGCGCCTCGACGGCTTCTTCGAGCCGCAGGATGTCGTCTTCCTTGACGAACACCGTGCCCGGCATCGACAGCTCGCCGCCGAGGTTGAACAGCGTGTGCTGCTCGCGCGAGAGCGTGCGGCGCACTGCCTCGGGCAGCTCCTGCGTGAGCAGCACGCCGATCACCGAATTGAGCTCGTCGGTCTCGCCGATCGCTTGCATGCGCGCATCGAACTTCGGGATGCGATCGCCGGTGGCAAGACCGGTGGTTCCCTGGTCGCCGGTGCGCGTGACGATTTTGCTGAGTCGGTGGCCCATGATGATTTCTCGAACGCTCGAAATGAAAACGGCGGAGCGAGACTAGCTCGACTCCGCCGCCGATGCGCTGGCTTTGACGCTCGAATCAGCTGAGCGGAACCGTCACGAAGTCGATGTTGATCGGAGTGAGACCGGTGTCGATGAAATCCTTCACCACCGTCTCGCGACCGCCCGCATAGCCGAGCACGCTGAGTCCGGGCGCTTCGTTGTCCGTGCGCGAAACCCACAGCTGGCCGTTCGGATCGACCGCTAGCGAACCGAGGGCGAGCGAGGCGTAGCCTTCCACCGCGACCGGCGCCGGCGTGGCGAGGTCCGGGTTGAAGCGGTAGAGCGTCTGGTCGGCGCCGTATCCGGTGCTGCCGATGAAGTACGCGCGATCTTCATCGACCACGGCCACGTCGACGATCTGCCCATACGGATGCGTGGTCGCATCGCCGTCGTCGACGAGCAGGCGCACGTCGTAGTCGTCGCTTTCGATCTCCGCGATGCCACCGTCATAGGCCGGAATGTAGGTCGGGAAGCTGCCGTAATCGCCCGGCGCGACGACCAGGATTTCATCCTCGCCCGGCACCGCGACGAGCTTGCTCGGGTTGCGCAGCGGAAGCTCGATGCCCTTGAGACCGTTCTCGCGCGTGGCGGTGGTGATCTCCTGATCGGTGGAGGTATTGATCACCGCGACGTAGCCGGCCTTGGTGGCCGCGTAGGATTCCAGTCGCTGCATGAGCACGAACAGCTTGCCGTCCTTGATCACGCCGTCGGTGATCTCGGGCACCCCATCGCTGTCGTAGGCGGCCAGATCGATCTCTCCGGTCTTGAACGCCGCTTCGGTGGTCGCAGAGGGATTCACGATCCAGATCTTGCTCGAGCCGTAACGCAGCAGATAAGCCTTGGTCGCGCTCGCGACGACGATGTCGTAGGGGTTGCTCTCGACTTCGCCGGCGCTTTGCGTCGAGTAGGTGTATGTCGGCGTCGTGCTGCCGGCTTCATAGCGCGAAATCAGATTGGCGCGAAACTTTTCGATCAGGAAGTAGTGGTCACCGCCACTGCGCACGCTGATGTCCGAACCCTTGGGGGTGAGATTGTTCTGCGCCGCGAACGGAGCCTGTGCCTGCACGAGCGACACCGCACCACTCGAATAATCGGGAGCCCGCGTCGCGATCACCGCAGCGTCGGCGAATTCCGGATCGTCGTTACCACCACCGCCGCCACCGCAGGCGGCGAGCAGCAGCGCCGGAAGGGCGAGCAGATAGGGTTTCAGATTCATGGAGAGCTCCTTGGGTCGGTGAAATCAGGGGTTTCGGAGGCAGCCGGCGCAGTCGCCGAAGCTGCGGAACGCGGGTAACTCAGCGAAGCCATCCAGCGCCGGCCTGGCATCGGATAGCCGTTGAATTGCTCGGCGCGGTCATCGCTCAGGTTGAGCGCCTGCACCGACCAGCCGAGCTTGCCGAAGCCGCCGCTCAGGCCGATGTCGTGGCGCTGCATTTCGGGCGCCTTGAGGTTGTTCGGGCTGTCGTAGAACTGGCCGGCTTCGAGCCGCCAGGCGTAATGGACGACGAGCGTGCCCCAGCGCTTTTCGATGCGCGTGTTGAGCTGGGTCTCGAAGCGACCGGGCAGCTGCTTGCCGCGCGTCGCCCGCACTTGGCTGCGATCCTCGGTGTGCTGCCAGGTGCCGCCGAGCTCCCAGCCCAGACCGAACAGCGCGCCCGCGCCCGACAACTCGACGCCGTAGATCAGCCCGCGATCGGTGTTGATCGAACGGCCCACGCCCTGCGCGCTGTAGACCGGGCTGATGACGTCGTGCAGATCCTGGGCGAAGGCGGTGAGTTCGAATCGCTCGATGGCGTCATCGAATCCGCAGCGCGCGCCGAGATCGGCGTAGTTCGCGCTCTCGGGCTCGAGCCCCGGATTGCCGCGGAACAGGCCGCGATCGCCATAGCGTTCGAAGAAGGTCGGCAAGCGTTTGCGATAGCCGAGATTGCCCGCGGCGACGCAATCACCGCCGAGCTTCTGCGTCGCTCCGACCGCGGGCTCGATCTGCCAGTAGTCGTCCGAATCGCCGGCCGACTCATCACGAGACCAGGTCGCCTGCAAGGCGGCGTTGTAGTGACGCGGCAATTGTGGATTCGGATCGCTGAGCACGCCGACACCACTGCCGATACCAAGTCTGCGCGCCGAGCCCGTCGGCACCGCGCCGAGCGAATCTTCGGCCGTGTACTCGGTGAACTCGACGCTGCTGCTGTGCTGCCAGCGCTCGAGCTCGCGACCGGCGCTCAGTAGCGTGCGGTTTGTGTCCGAGCGCGTTCGCTGGGCTCCGAGGCCGATCTGGCTGTCCGGATCGCGATAGGTCTCGCGCGTGTAGCGATGCGAAAGCACCGCGCTCCAATCGGAGTCGGCCGGCAGCGCCAGCGAAGCCGCGTAGGACTCGGTGTCCAGGCTTGCATTGGACGTTTCGGAATTGAGTCGCGTCGGCAGCTCCTGGTGATCGTCGACCGCATGCAGGCTCAGCTCGAGCGGGCCGTGGTAACGCAGCAGGCCGTAGTGCTGCTCGGTTCCGGCGTTGCGACGCGGCTCTCTGGCGGTGCGGTCCGGATCGTCCGGGTCGTAGGGCTTGTACTCGTTGACGTAGCGAAAATCGTTGTCGGCCGATTGCGTCCCTACCGCCAGCTGGGCATCGCCGAGCTGGCCGGCGACGTCGAGCTGGCGCTGGCCGAAGCTGCCGACACTCGCCGCTCCAACGACGGGCGCCGGCAACTCGCGCCGGCTGCGCAGGTCGATGGTGCCGGCCAGTCCGCTGCCGAGGCCGATCGGCACGCGGCCCTTGTAGATCGTCACCTCGTCGAGCAGCAAAGGGCTGATCAGCGATAGCGACTGCGATTCGCCGCCACCGCTGTCGAGCGGCAAGCCATCGAGCAGCACGCGAACCTGGCGCCCGCTGCTGCCGCGCAGGCTCGCCTCGCTGTAGCTGCCGAGACCGCCACTGCTGCGCACCTGCACGCCGGGCAATGCGGACAGCAGCTCGGCGAGGTTCGATGCCCCGAGCGGGGCGACCGGCACGGCGATGACGACACCGCTGTCCTGAACCTCGATGCGCTGGGCCTCGACCAGCACCGGCGCCAGTTCGATCGGGGCGTCTTCGGCCAAGGCGGGCCGCGCGCACGGCCACAAGAGCGCAAGCCATGCGGCGCTCCAAAGCGACAGCCGAGCGAAAACAGGATCGATTCTGTACAGCACGCGGGCACTCTTCGTGAACGAAACGTTCGTGGCCCGGCGTGGACTCGCCACACCCGCAAAGTCGCCCGCCGCGACCACGAGATGATCTTTGCAGGCCGGTCTCCGGGCTCATGGGCATGGCCTTCGGCACCTTCCCGGATGCACTGCATCCAGTGGCGTGTCGCCGTGGCTTCCCAATTACCGTTGCGGGGGCAGCGTTCGCTTGTGCACGAACTTCCCGTTTAACCCTTGAGCCGATTGGCGCGCGGGCACCTGCGGCGCGGATTCTACGGACTGCGGCCGCCAGCTGTCTGCTGGCAGAAGCGATCGCCGGAGGCGGGCGGCTTTGCCACGCGCGCTATGATTCGCGCCCGTTTCCCGATCGCACGCCTGCCTGCCGCCATGACCACCCGCCCGTTTCTCGACGCCGCACTCGCCGCCGCCGATGCCGCCAGCGATCTGATTCGCCGCGCCTACCGCGGCAACTTTTCGGTCGAGTACAAGGCCGACGCGAGCCCGGTCACCGAAGTGGACGTCGCCGCCGAGAAGACCATCAAGGGCGTGCTGCAGTCGCGCTTTCCCGATCACGGCTTCTTCGGCGAAGAGACCGGGCGCAGCAACAACGATTCGGATTATCTCTGGCTGGTCGATCCGATCGACGGCACCAAGAGCTTCGTGCGCGGCTATCCGATGTTCTCGGTGCAGATCGCGCTGATGCACAAGGGCGAGCTGATCCTCGGCGTGTCGAGCGCTCCGTGCTGGAACGACAATCGCGGCGAGACCCTGCACGCCGAGAAAGGCCAGGGCGCCTGGCTCGACGGCCAGCGCCTGGCGGTCTCATCGACGAGCGCGATCGAGAAGACCACGCTGTCGACCGGCAATCTCGCAAGCCTGGCGCGCCAGCCCGAGGCCTGGTCGCGCCTCGGCGCGCTGATCCCGCGCCTGCACCGCATTCGCGGCTACGGCGACTTCCTGCACTACCACCTGCTCGCGAGCGGTCGCATCGATGCGATCGTCGAATCCGACGTGAACATTCTCGACATCGCCGCGCTGACCGTGATCCTGCGCGAGGCCGGCGCGGTGTTCACCGACCTGCGCGGCGAACCCGTGGGCCTGGCGACGACGAGCGTGCTCGCGACGGTGCCGGCGCTGCACGGCCCGATCAGGGACGCGATCCGCTTCTGACGCTCAGACCCAGGGTCTGACGGGCCTTCATCCAGAACGCGCGCCGCTCGTCGAGCCCTTTGGTTGCACCATTGATCGCAATGGTGATCTTTTCGAAATCGGCGTCGTCGTCATCGTCGCTGAAGTCGTCGGCCAGCGCGTTGAGGCCGCGCGATTTCCAGAAGTAGCCGGCCGATCGCGCGGCCTGGATTTTCTGCTCGAGCAGCTCGGGCTGCTGTTCGAGGCCCGGCAGGCCCAGCGCTTCGCCGACTTCGCGGTAGTTCGAACGGCCCGTGATCTGGATCAGCCCACGCCCGCGGAACGTCCAGCCATCATCGCTTCCGGGTTGATTGCCGAGCTTGCCGTTGTAGACACGATTGGCCAGCGCGCGATCGCGGCCGTCGTCGACGCCCTTGGTCGACACGTAGGGCGCGGCGTCGGCCGGCATCGGGAAGCGCTTCGGCCAAGTCCTGCAGATGGTCTCGGCCTTCGTGTACTTGAGGCTTTCACGAACGCGCGTGAGCTCGGCGGACTCGTGCGCGATCTGCGCGACGAAGGCGGCGACGCGATCCAGGTTCCTGGCGATGCCGAACTCTTCCATCGCCTGATTGAGTACCGGCGTCCACGCGGCGGTTTCCGGGTTGTTCGGCAGAATCTTCGATAACTGCGCCTGCGTGATCATGCAGCCTCCTTCGCACTGTCCTTATCGACGTCGATGGCGTCGTCCTTGGGCTTGAGGCTCGCGCGCAGATCGACGAGCTTGCTGAGCAGGTCGAACCAGAACGTCGCCCCGAACGACAGCGCAAAGCCGGTGAGCAGCAGGCCGACGATCTTCTTGATGAGGTCATCGACGTGCGCATCGCGGCCGAAGTGGCGCGCGAACTCGCCTTCGAGCCAGCCCAGCGGCAAGCCGAGCGTTTCGGCGATCTCGCGGTTCTGGTTGATCAGGGCGATCTGCTGATCGAGCTTGTCCTCGTCGGCGATGTCGATGCTGTCGGTACGCCGGTCGACGTAGGTGGCGGCGCTGTCGGCGATGCGTTCGGCGAGCAAGGGATCCATCGACAGGCTGCGCACGATCTGCAGCGTGTCCACGTTCGCCGCGAACGCGAGCACCAGGCCGATCGCCAGCAGCACGCCGCGCGCATAGCGCGCAAACCAGCCCGAGACGCGATCCATCGAGGTGTTGAAGTGCTCGACCAGCTCGGCTTCCATCGCGCTGACGAGCGTCTCGCCGGGCGCGAGCACGCGCTGTCCGACCAGGCGCTCGGCATAGGCCCGCAGCCGCACGAACGGGCCTGTCGCCGATGCGTCCTGCGCCAGCGACTTCTCCGCGAGCATCAGCACGGCGCGTGCGAAGCGCAGCGGCGGAATGTACGAGGGCAGCCTGCGGCTGTCTTTCTCGAAGTTTCCATCGAACAGGCTGTTGATGAGCTCGTGTTCGTAGAAGCGCTCGACGTCGGCGTCCACCTCGTCGGACAAGCGCCGCAGGATTTCGGTGATGCCCCTGGCGAGCAGCTTGCCGCGCCGCTTGACGATGATATCGACCGCATCGAACAGCGCCGAGGCGATGCTGCTGAAGATCACGTAGACCAGCGTGAGGCCGATCAGCACATTGAGCAGCTGAAGAATCATGCCGGTGGCTCCTGATGGTCGGCGATGGCGGACCTGCGCCACCAGACTTCGATCACGCCCTTGTCGGTCCTGCCCTGGAAGCGGCTCATGTAGACGCGCTTGATTTCCAGCCCGCCGCCTCCGCAGCCGGGCTGGTCCTTCAAGGCATCGACGATGATCTGCGCCGCCGACTCGTCGGCCGGATACGTGTAGCGAACCTGCAACTGCGCGGGCGAGCGGCTTTCGCCGACGTTTTCGATCTGCGGAGATTTGAACTGGCCCTGCGCGTTGAGCGCATCGCGCAGCGGCGTCGCGGCGGCCAGCGCGCTCGGGTCCGGAACCTGGATGAAGACACGGATGCGCGGACGGTCGCCGGGGCTTGCGATCACGCAAGCGGGCGGTGGTGGTGGTGGCGGCGGCGCTGCGAGTACCGGCGATGGCGAAGTCGCGGGCGACGGATGCAGCATCAGCTGCTGCCGCAGCGCATCGCGTTCGCTCGTCAGGCTGGCGATCCGCTGCTCGAGTGCGCCGACAGCCGACCCGGACGCCGCGCCGGCCTCGACATCGCAGTGGCTCTCGGCTCCGCGCGCGAGCTTGTTGAGCTCGCTGAGGCTGTCGCGCTTGTCGTCCGGCAACTTGGCGATGAAATCGTCCAGCCACTGCTCGGAACCTTCGCGTATGCACTCGCAGACCATCGGCTGCTTGCTCACCGGATCGGCAAGCTGCAGGGCGGCGATCAGCACGGTGCGTGTGCGCTTGGAGACCGTTTGCGTCTTGAGCAGCGAGGCGGCGAGATCGATGCGGGAGCAGAAGCGATCGCCGTCCCGCAGCAGCACCTGCTGCAAGGCGTCGGCGGTCTTGGTGTCGACGTCGGCTTCGCTGGCGAGCCGCCGGTCCTCGGCCTCCTTACGCGCCTGTTCGCGCTCGGTGTAACGCTGGCGCTGCTGCTGGCCTTCCTGATAAACCCCGGTCGCGAGCGGAGCCAAGGCCAGCAGCAGTGCCGCGTTGCGGCCACCGATCAATGGCGGTTTCGGCTTGCGATCGCTCACGACGGCAAACCCCGATTGCCATCGACGCATCCACGATCGCCCAGCAGCGACAGCGCCATGTGACGTTCCCCCCGGAACATGCCCCGGGGAAGAAATTGCCTTTACGGGCGCTGACGGACAAGCGGCTCAGAAGGCTGAACTGTGAGCCGAATCACAGTTCAGCGAGCCGTCCAAAAAGTCAGTCGCCCGATGGGCCGAGCAGGGACTCGAGCTCTTCGAGCGCCTCGCCCGTATAGACCGACAGGCGCTGCACGTGCGGCAGCGTGTCGCGGCAACCGGTGTAGCCGACGTTGAACTGACCGGCGTAGCTGACCACGGTGATGTTGAGCGCCTGGCCGTGCGCGAGCAGCGAAACGGGATACATCTGCTCCATCTTCGCGCCGTTGAAATAGCGGATCGTGTCCGGACCCGGCACGTTGGAGATGGTGATGTTGAACATCGGCCGCGTGAGGCCGCCGAGCCCGCTGAGCAGCTGCAGCATGAACGGCGCCATGAACAGCGAGGTGTAGCTGTTGATGGCCTCGCGCGGCAGGTTCTGGAAACGCTGCTTGGCCAGCTGCGTGCTCTTGCGGATGGCGGCGAGACGCTCGAGCGGATCGGCGATGTGCGTGTGAAGGTTGGCGATGATGAAGCTGATCGCGTTGCCGCTGCCGACGTCGTCGTTCGCACGCACCGACACCGGCAGGCCCGCGGTCAGCGGCTCGTCCGGCAGCACGCCGAGCTCTTCGAGATAGCGCCGCAGCGCGCCCGCGCACATGCACAGGAACACGTCGTTGACGGTGCCCTTGGCGCGCTTGGCGAGCGCGCGGATGCGCGCGAGATCGTAGTGCTGCGTGGCGAAGCGGCGCTGCGCGCCGATCTTGCCGTTGAGCAGCGACAGCGGCGCGCGGAACGGCGAGCCGAGTTCCGGGTGGCGATGCTGCAGCGATTCCTTCCAGGTGTCGGTGATCGCCTTCGCCAGGCTCGGCACGAACTGCGCCTGGCGCCTGGCCTGATCGATCAGCTGCTGCCAGTTCGCACCGGCCGACTTGCCCGCGCGACTCTTTTCGCCCGAGCCCGCAACCCACGGCGGCGGCAGATCGGCCACGTTCGGGTCGGCCGACAGCAGGCGGCTCAGCATGCGCATGCCGCCGACGCCGTCGACGAGCGAGTGATGCATCTTCATGTACAGCGCGAAGCGATCGTTCTCGAGCCCTTCGATGATGTGGCATTCCCACAAGGGCTTTCCGAAATCGAGCGGATACGAATGCAGGCGCGAGATCAGCACGCCGAGTTCGCGTTCGCCACCAGGCTGCGGCAGCGCCGAATGGCGCAGGTGGTAATCGAGATCGATGCGGGTTTCCTCGACCCACGACGGGATCAGGCGATGGGCACCCGGCAGCAGGCGCGACCCGCGCAACTTCAGGTTGAACGGCGCCGCGAAGCCCGCGGGCTTGCGCAGGTGCGCGAACAGGTTCTTGATGAAATCGGGCCCGGCGTCGTCGGGCAGCGAGAAGATGGCGAGCACGCCGACCTGCATCGGCGTGCGCGGCGAATCCACGAACAGCCACGACGCATCCAGCGGATTCATCTGCCTCGCCATGCGCTTCTCCATTGTCGTTATGGCTCCGGCAGCGGGAGCCGGGCGCAGCTACATAGCACCCGTGGGCGAGGCCGACAATGGCCGTTCAACGCGCACTATCGATCGGCAGACCTGGCTGCGGGCGCCGGCAGGCGAGCCCTCGCGCTCAGTGCAGGCGCAGCCACTCGCTGAAATCGGCGGCCGATTGGGTCCGCGCATAGAGCCAGCCCTGGCCCCCGGCGCAGCCCTCGCTTGCGAGCAGATCGCGCTGGGCCGCGGTCTCGATGCCCTTGGCGACGACCCCAACCTTGAGGCTGCGCGCGACGCCGATCACCGCGCGCACGATCGCCGCGTCGTCCGGATCGTCGACGATGCTCTCGACCACGCTGCGATCGATCTTGAGCGTCACCGGGCCGAAGCGCTTGAGATGCGCGAGCGACGAATAGCCGGTACCGAAGTCGTCGATGACGATCTGCACGCCGAGCGACTTGAGCGCGTTGAGCACGGCCAGGCTCTGCTCGGAATTGCCCTGCAGCTGCTTCTCGCCGATCTCGAGCCAGAGCCGCTGCGGCGGCAGGCCGCTTTCGCGCAGGGCGCTGGCCACTTCACCGACGAGCTGAGACGAGCGGAACTGGCGCGAGGACAGGTTCACGCAGACCGCGAGCGCCTTGCCGCCGATCTCCGGCCAGGCCATCGCATCATGGCAGGCGTGGCGAACCGCCCAGTTGCCGATCGCCAGGCTCAGGCCGCTGTCCTCGGCGATATCGAAGAACGCCGCCGGACTCAGCAGGCCGCGCTCCGGATGCTGCCAGCGCAGCAGCGCCTCGGCCGCCACCGGATGCTCGCCGCCGATCGACATCACCGGCTGATAATGCAGGCTCAGCTCGCCACGCTCGGCCGCGCCGCGCAATCCGCGCTCGATCGCGAAGCGCTCCTGCAGGCGCGTGAGCATGTCGCTGCGAAACACCTGCACGGTGTCGCGGCCTCCGGCCTTGGCTTCGTAGAGCGCGCTGTCGGCGCAGCGCAGCAGCGTGGTCAGATCGCCGCCGTCGCGCGGGAACAGGCTCACGCCCATGCTGGTGGTGACGAGCAGCGCGTTGTCTTCGGAGGCGATCGGCTGCTGCACCTGCTGGCGCAGCTTCTCGGCGATCGCCGCGACGTCGGCCTCGCCATGCACGTCCGGCAGCAGCAGCACGAACTCGTCGCCGCCCAGCCGCGCGACGCAATCGCCCTCGCGCACCGAGCTGCGCAGGCGATCGGCGACGACCTGCAGCAGCCGGTCGCCGACCTCGTGGCCGAGCGTGTCGTTGACCTGCTTGAAGCGGTCGAGATCCATGTAGATCACGCCGATCTGCTGCGGCGCCCGGCTGCGGCCGGCGAGCGTGATCAGGCGCTCGGCCTCCTGCGAGAGCCCGGCGCGATTCGCCAGGCCCGTGAGGCTGTCCTGATGCGCGAGCCGCGCGAGCTCGGTTTCGACGCGGCGGCGCTCGGTCAGGTCGCTGACCTGGTACAGGTAGCGCCACGGCCGCTCCCACTGGCGCAACAGCGACACCGACACCAGGCCCCAGATCGTGCTGCCGTCCGCGCGCCGGTAGCGCTTCTCGAACTGGATCGACGACAGCCCCGAGCCGAACAGCCGATGCAGCTGCTGGCGTTCGATCGACCGATCCTCGGGATGCGACAGCCGCTCCTGCGTCGTCGACAGCAGCTTGCGCGCGTCGTAACCGAGCAGCTCGCAAAAAGCCTTGTTGACCTGCTCGAGCTTGCCGTCGAGGCCGACCAGCGCCATGCCGGTCGGGGCGTGATCGAAGGCGCTGCGGAAGCGCTGCTCGGATTCACGCAGCGACTGTTCGGTGCGGATGCGCTCGGAGACATCGCGAAACGCGGTGACCCGGCCCAGTTCGCGGCCCCAGCGATCGTGGATCGGAGCCGACGATTCGTCGGTGCGGATCGTGCGCCCGCTGCGCGTCACCATGACGCTGCCGAACTCGCGCGGAGCCGGTTCGTTGCCAGTCGGCGAGGGCTCCATGTCGAAGCTCGCGAAGCACATGACCTGGCTCACGGGCTTGCCGATGGCTTCGGCGAGCGTCCAGCCGGTGATGCGTTCGGCGGCCGGATTCATGAAGCGCACGCTGCCGTCTTCGTCGCTCGCCACCACGCCGTCGCCGACGCAGCGCAGCGCCGAGGCGAACCACTGTTCGGATTCGCGCAAGCCCGCTTCCATCTGGCCCTTGTAGACCGCGAGCTGGATCGCGGCGCGCAGCTCGCGAATCTGGAACGGCTTGTTGAGATAGCCGAAAGGCCCGACCTGCGTGGCCCGGTCGATCGTCTTCGTATCGCTGAACGCGGTCAGGAAGATGACCGGAATGCCGAGCTCGTCGTGGATCGGCCTGGCGGCCTCGATGCCGTCGCGATCGCCCTTGATTACCACGTCCATGAGCACCAGATCGGGCCGGTGCTGCGTCGCCAGGCGCACGGCCGCCTCGGCGTTGTCGGCGATGCCGACCACCTTATGGCCCAGATCCTGGATCTGGTTCGACAGGTCGAGCGCGACGATCGCTTCGTCCTCGACGATCAGTACTGCTGCCATCTACCGCTCCTCTGCACCCGAAGCCGATCCGCCTGATCGGCGCGAAGCTTCGAAGTCCGCTTCGGGCGCGATCGATGCACGTGATCGCGAAAGCCGCAGCCTGGCCAGCGTTCCGGCGCCGGATTCGAGCGCGAAATCCGCATCCAGCTGCGACGATAGGGAGCGCACGAGCACCAGCCCGAGCGAAGCCGACGAGAGGTGCCGGCCGTCCGCCGGAAGACCGACCCCGTCGTCGTCGACGCTC
The DNA here is from genome assembly GCF_058783045.1 of Hydrocarboniphaga sp. FW305-C-57. Classification (NCBI taxonomy): domain Bacteria; kingdom Pseudomonadati; phylum Pseudomonadota; class Gammaproteobacteria; order Nevskiales; family Nevskiaceae; genus Hydrocarboniphaga; species Hydrocarboniphaga sp. FW305-C-57. The sequence goes on from NZ_JBYSYG010000004.1 coordinate 129,728, forward strand.
AGCACGATGCCGTCACCCTCGACTTCCACGCGCAACCGGACCCGGCCGGTGCGGGCGTCGGGGAATGCGTGCTTGAGCGCATTGCCGACCAGTTCGTTGACGATCAGGCCCAGCGGCACCGCGGTATCGAGCCCGATCTGCAGGCGCACGCAGTGGCTCTGCACGTCGATGCCGCGCTCGGCCGCAGCGGTCGAAACCGCGATGCGATGCAGCAGGTCGCCGAAATAATCGTCGAGGTCGATGGCCGACAGCGTCGGCGAGCAATAGAGCTTTTCGTGCAGCAGGGCCATCGTGTGCACGCGATCGGCCGCATCGGCGAGCACCGCCTGCGCCGGGCCCGGCGGCAGCGACCGCAGTTGCAGGTTGAACAGGCTGCCGACCACCTGCAGGTTGTTCTTCACACGGTGGTAGACCTCGCGCAGCAGGGTCTCCTTTTCTTCGAGCGCGGCCTTGAGCTCGCTTTCGTTGCGCTTCTGCTGGCTGATGTCGCTGGCGATGCCGACGAAGCCGGTGACGCGGCCGTTCTCGTCACGCAGGGCCGTCGACGACAGCAGCACCGGCACGCGCACGCGGTCCTTGCGCACGTACTGCCATTCGCGATGATCGGCATCGTGCACATGCAGATAGGCCGTCAGCGCCTCGAAGCCGGTGCCGACTCGGCGGCCGAAGCGCTCGCTGAGCCAGGCGGCGTGCGCCGCCATTTCCTGAGGATCGTGCAGGGCTTCGGCGCGCAGGCGGCCGATCACCTCATCCTCGCGGTAGCCGAGCAGCCGCTGCGCGGCCTTGTTGAAACTGACGATGAGCCCGTCGGCGTCGACGCTGATGATCGCCGCCTGCGCCGAATCGACGATGGCCGACTGCAGGGCCAGCGCCGAGCGCAGGCGCTGACGCTCGCCGGCGTCCTTGATCTGCGCGATGAAGTAGAGCGGCTTGCCGTCGGCACCGCGCACCAGCGACACCGCGAGCAGCACCCAGATCACCTGGCCCTGGCGATGGATGTAGCGCTTCTCGATCTGGTAGCTGCTGATGCGCCCTTCGACGAGCTGCGCCGCCTGGCCGAGATCGGCCTCCAGATCGTCGGGATGCGTGATGTCGTGGAAGCGCAGCCGGCGCAGTTGCGGCGCGCTGTAGCCGGTCATCGAGCACACCGCCGCGTTCACTTCGAGCCAATGGCCGCTCAGCGAGATCAGCGCCATGCCGATCGGCGCGTGCTCCATGGTGCTGCGGAAGCGCTGCTCGGACTCGCGCAGCGACAACTCCGCGGCCTTGCCGGCCCGCAACCGGTTCGCGAGCGGCCCGAGCCGGCGGCGCAACAACCAGCCGCCGCACATCGCCAGGATCAGCGCGAGCACCGACACCTCGAACGCATCGCGCAAGGCGGCGTAGCGCTCCACGCGACCGACGTCGAGCGCCGCCACCAGCCCGAGACCAGTGATCGGCGCGTACGCCACATGGCCGACCACCAAGGCCATATCGCGGTCAGGAAGCGGACGCCGGGACGCGACCGCCTCGCGCAGCGGCTCCGGCAGCTTCGACGACGCGACGCGCTGCAACGTGTCGCCACCACGTCGCGGCAAGCACTCGAGGTCGCCATCGAGCGGCCGGCACAGCTGCAACCCGGGCTCGTCCTGGGCACCGGGACGCAAGCGCGACAGGGGCTGATCGGCGACCAGGTCGGCGAGCGGCCCGCGCCCGTCAGCGATGCGCTCGCGAAAGCGCAGCACGATCGCCTCGGGCGTCCAGCGCAGCTCGATGTCGTACGGGCTCAGCACCGGCAGGCCCGGCCGCGATCGCTGGTCGGGCTCGCCGACCGTCGCGAGTCGCCGGCCATCGGGCGCGAGCAGCTCGATCGCGCTGAAACCGTGGCCGGAAAACTGCTGCAGCTGCTCGCGCAGGCGGGCGCGCTGCGCGGTGTCGTCGGGCTGACCGGCGAGTTCGCGCAACAGCGCGCGCAGCTCGGGACGGTCGGCGATCATCGCGGCGAGCGCGCCGTGCGCTTCCACCGAGTCCACCACGCTGTCGACCGAATCGGCGAGGCTGCGATCGAGCCATCGGCTCAGCGCGCGCGCGCTGTAATGCTGCAACAGCGTCCAGCTCGCGACCGTCAGCACCGCGAGCGCAAGCAAGCCGCCGGCGATCCAGCGCGACCAGGAGTCGGCTTTTTTTGATCGCTCGGTCTTTGGGAAATCCGCCGTGTTCAACGCCGGTGTCCTTGCAGCGGGCATCAAGGCTTATCGGCATCATGCGGCGCAACGGCAGACCTGGATGCATAGAGCATTTATACTCATCGCCCCTTGCTGACCGATCGTTCGATTACGCGGAGCCACCATGACGAGCAACGCCAACGTGTCGTATCTGCCCGGCTCGCAGAGCCATGCGAACGCCAATGAAACCGCACGGTCGATTCAACGCGTCTTCGAACGCCAGCGCGAAACCGCGCTGAGGCTGCGCAGTTCCACGCGCGAGGAACGCGCGTCGAAGATTCGCCGGCTCAAGCAGGCCGTGCTCGATGCGCGGCCGCTGTTCTACGAAGCCGGCATGCGTGATTTCAAGAAGCCCGCGGCCGAAGTCGACCTGACCGAAATCCTGCCCGTCGTCGCCGAAGCCAACGATGCGCTGCGTCACCTCAAGCGCTGGATGAAACCGCAGCGCGTCGCGCCGACGATGATGATGTTCGGCACCCAGGCCTGGGTGCAGCACGAACCCAAGGGCCGCTGCCTGATCATGTCGCCGTGGAATTATCCGGTGAACCTGACCTTCGGCCCGCTGGTGTCGGCGATCGCGGCCGGCAACACCGTGATCCTCAAGCCGTCCGAAATGACGCCGCACCTGACCGCGGTGATGGTCAAGCTCGTGCGCGAGCTGTTCTCCGAAGACGAAGTGGCGATCTTCGACGGCGATGCGAGCGTCGCCACCGCGCTGCTCGAACTGCCGTTCGATCACATCTTCTTCACCGGCAGCCCGGCGATCGGCAAGGTGGTGATGGCGGCCGCGGCCAAGCATCTGACGAGCGTGACGCTCGAACTCGGCGGCAAGTCGCCGACCATCGTCGATGCGAGCGCCGATCTCAAAGCCGCCGCGCGCAACATCCTGTGGGGCAAGTACACCAACAACGGGCAGACCTGCATCGCGCCCGATCACGTCTTCGTGCACGACAGCGTGAAGGACGAATTCGTCCGCCATTGCCGCGAAGTGCTCGCGAGCTCGTACGGCGAAACCGCGCAGGCGCAGATGAGCTCGCCGTATCTCGCGCGCGTGGTGAACCAGCGCCACACCCAGCGCGTCGCGGGCCTGCTCGAAGACGCGAAGCAGCGCGGCGCCCTGGTACTCAGCGGCGGCAGCGTCGACCAGGGCGAATGCTTCGTCGCGCCCACGCTGCTGACCAACATTCCGGCCGAAGCCCGCATCATGAGCGAGGAGATCTTCGGGCCACTGCTGCCGATCGTGGGCTACAGCGAGCTCGATGCGGTGATCGCCGAGATCAATGCGCAGCCCAAGCCGCTCGCACTCTACATCTGGAGCAAGGACGAGCCGACGATCCGCTCGGTGCTGCAGCGCACGAGCGCCGGCGGAACCTGCATCAATCATTCGGTCGTGCAGTTCGTGCATGGACGCTTGCCGTTCGGTGGCGTCAACAACTCGGGCATCGGCAACGCGCACGGCATCTACGGCTTCAAGGCCTTCACGCACGAGCGCGCCGTCGTGCGCAACCGCTACCAGCTCGCGTCGCTGTTCTATCCGCCGTATACGAATTTCACGCGCAGGGTCGGCGAGCTGCTGATGAAGCTCGTCTAACGATCAGGTGAGATCTTCGGCCTGGCTCGGCACTCGCGAGGCCATCGCGAGCGCCGCCATGCAGCGCGCGATCTCGCGTTCGCCCATGACGGTTTCGTTGGCGCCACGCTTTTTCAGGTAAGCCTCGTCGCTGACCGAGTGGGCGCGCGCGATGATGTGCAGATCGGGCTTCTGCTTGCGTGCGAGCTTGATGATGCGCGCCGATTCGAGCACGTTCGGCGAGGCCACGAGCAGCGTGCCGGCACGCTGTATGCCCGCGGCGCTCAGCAGGTCCGGCGCGACCGCGTTGCCGTAGATCACCGGAATGCCGCGTGCGCGCGCGTTGTCGGCCGGCACGTCCTGGGTTTCGATCACCACAAGTTCACGCGGGCTTTCGGCCAGGCCATCGGCGATCAGCGAGCCGACGCGGCCGAAGCCGATCAGCACCGTGTGGTTGTGCCAGGTCAGCGGCGCCATCGGACGAGGCCGATCGATCGCGAGCTTCTGCTCGCGCCGGTCGAGCAGCACGAACAGCAACGGATTGAGCAGGATCGACAGGATCGCGCCGGCGAGGATCAGATCCTGCGCGGGCTTTTCGATGAGCCCCAGATCGAGCCCCATCGCCGCGAGGATGAACGAGAACTCGCCGATCTGCGCGAGGCTCACGGCGATGGTGTTGGCGACCGTCGCCGGATGGCCGAACAGGCGCACGATCGCGAACGCCGCGAGCGATTTGCCGGTGACGATGATCAGGCAGGTCGCGAGCACCTGCAGCGGCTCGCGCACGAGGATGCTCGGGTCGAACAGCATGCCGACCGAGACGAAGAACAGCACCGCGAAGGCATCGCGCAGCGGCAGCGAATCGCGCGCCGCATCGTGCGAGAGCTCGGATTCGTTGAGCACCATGCCCGCGAAGAACGCGCCGAGCGCGAACGAGACGCCGAACAGCATCGCCGAGCCGAAGGCCACGCCGAGCGCGATCGACAGCACCGACAAGGTGAACAGCTCCTTCGATCCGCTGCGCGCCGCGCGCTCGAGCAGCGCCGGAATCACGCGCCGGCCGACCAGCAGCATGAAGGCGACGAAAGCCGCGACCTTGCCGAGCGTGATCGCGATCGTGATCAGCAAGCTGCCGTCGTCCTGCTGCGCTCCATGCGCGAAGGCCGGCAGCAGCACGAGCGCGAGCACCATCGCGAGGTCCTCGACGATCAGCCAGCCCACCGCGATCTTGCCGCGCGGTGTTTCGACCAGCCTTCGCTCTTCGAGCGCGCGCAGCAGCACCACCGTGCTCGCCACCGACAGTGCCAGACCGAATACCAGACCCGCGCCCCAGCCCCAGCCGAGCAGCCAGGCCATCACCGCGCCCATGGCGGTGGCGGCCGCGATCTGCGCGAGTGCGCCCGGAATGGCGATGTGCTTGACCGACAGCAGATCGTCAAGCGAGAAATGCAGGCCGACGCCGAACATCAGCAGGATCACGCCGAGTTCGGCGAGCTGCGGGATCAGTTCCTGGTCGGCGACGTAGCCCGGCGTGAACGGGCCGATGATGATGCCGGCGATCAGATAGCCCACGAGCGGCGACAGCCGGATGCGGCTCGCGATCCAGCCGAGAACGAACGCCAGCACCAGGCCGGCGCAGAGCGTGGCGATCAAGGGCGTGTGGTGCACCATGCCTGGCCTCGGGCTCCCGGAGCAGGCTTGCGAGGCCCGCCTTCGCATCGCACTTCGATCCTGGCGGCGTTCCGCATGCGCGCCACCCCGCAGCGAGCCGTCGAACCTACTTGGAGTTCGTCGGACTCGTCGTCGGCATTTTCTTGAGCAGCAGCTTGAGCGGAGGATCGTCCTCCTTCTGCTGCTCGGCCTTGACGACGATGTAGCCGTTGTCGGGCGACAGCCAGAACTGCGCGCGGCGCTTGTCGTTGTCGATGCGATCGAGCCGCACGGTCTTGAAGTTGCCGGCCGGCGTCTTCACTTCCTCGTGCGCCTTGATCTGGAACACATAGCTGTCGAGCTTCTTGCGATCGGCGTACTTCACTTCCTTGGTGCCGGTCGGCTCGTGGCCGGTGGCGGCATGCTCGGTCAGCAGCCAGTCGCGCAGCACCAGCTGCATGCTCAGGCGATCGACGACGCCGTCGGTGAGCGGCTTGACGTTGCCGTTCTGATAGACGACTTCCTTCTTCGCCCAGTCGAAACGCAGCGAGAAGTTCTCCTTGCTCGCCCCCACGCCGCTGCGGTTGTAACGGTAGGCCACCGGCCGCAGCTGACCGTCGATGACGCAGACGTGGCTTTGCTCGAGGATGTCGCCCGACAGCCAGCGCAGCCAGGCGTTCGGATATGCCTCCTGGCTGTACGACCAGCAGTCCGGCGTGCCGGCCGGCTTGAGCTCGATCTTGCCTTCGCCGAGCTGCTTGTTGTCGCGGTAGACCTCGTACTGCGTGGTGGTCGACACCAGCAGCTCGGGCGACAGCGCCGAAGCCGGAATCGACGGCAGCAGACTCAGGCAGCCGGCCACGAGGGCAGGCCATCGATGACGCATGTGAAGGCGGAATCGAGTGTTCATGATGGGCTTAAGGCTACCGGAGTTTGAGCGTAGGCGAGAAACATGAATGCCGGAGTGCATGGTGGGCGATTGCGGCCCAAAACGAAAAGGCCGGGAATCCCGGCCTTTTCGTCCGCATGGCCGCCGCCTCAAGCCACGCGGTTGCGACCGCCCGTGAACTCGAGCACCTTCGCGCGCTCGGCCTCGGCGGCGCCGACGCTGAAATCGCCCTTGATGTATTCGGGTGCGAAGTCGTCGGTCAGGATCACCTCGTAGCGCAGCGCGTCGTACTCGGCCACCAGCGCGGCTTCCTGCGGATTCAGCAGGCCGCGGGCGACCGCTTCCTGGAGTCGCGAGGTGGTGTCGCTGCCCGCGAACTCGCCCTTCGACAGCGCCTTGAAGAACTTGGTGTACGGCGCTTCGGCGGTCTGCAGCAGTTCGAAGGCCCGCTCGAGCTTGGACACCGCATCGCCCGGGCCGCCGTTGCGGAACACCAGATGGCTCATGCGATCGCGCAGATCGGACGGCTCCATCATCGCGTCGGCGAGCTTCTGGTTCAGGCGATCCGACACCGGCTTGTAGTGATTGCCGAGCGGGAACACCGCCAGGCGCAGCACGGCGGCGACCGGCCGAGCCGGGAAGTTGTCGAAGAAGCCTTCGAAGGCCCTGGCGATCTCGAACAGGCAGTTGTCGAGCGCCCAGCGCGCGTGGTCGAGTTCCTCGGCCTTCTGGCCGTTTTCGATGAAGAACTTGATCACCGCGCAGCCGATGTAGAGCTGCGACAGCACGTCGCCGAGGCGCGCGGACAGGCGCTCCTTGCGCTTGAGTTCGCCGCCGAGCACGCCCATGGTCACGTCGCTCGAAAACGCGAGCGCGGCCGAGAAGCGTTCGAGCTGCTTGAAGTACGGCGCCATCGGGCCCGAGACCGGCGATTTCGCGAGCGCCGAACCCGTCAGACCGAGCGTCAGCGCGCGCACGCCGCGGTTGATCGAAAAGCCCACGTGCCCGAACAGCAGCTTGTCGAAAGCCGCCAGATCGTTCTCGCGCGCGGCTTCCATCTCGGGGAACACGTACTCGTGGCAGCGGATCGCGCCCTGGCCGAAGATCATCAGGTTGCGCGTGAGGATGTTCGCGCCTTCCACCGTGATCGCCACCGGCACCACCTTGTAGGCGGTCGCGATCGGATTGCGCGGACCCTGCTGGATGCCGCGGCCCGACAGCACGTCCATCGCGTCCGTGACCGATTTCCGCAGCAGCTCGGTCATGTGGTACTTGGCGATCGCGGTCACCACCGACGGGGCGCAGTGATCGACCGCCGAAGCCGTCAGCACGCGCATGGCCTCGAGCGTGTAGGCGTTGCCGGCGATGCGGCCGGTGGCTTCCTGCACGCCTTCGAACTTGCCGATCGCCATCTTGAACTGGCGACGCACGCGACTGTACGCGCCGGTCATGCGGAACGCGGCCTGGCCGCCGGCCGTGGCGAGCGCCGGCAGCGAAATGCCGCGGCCCGCCGACAGGCACTCGACGAGCATGCGCCAGCCCTTACCGGCCATCGCCGGACCACCGATGATCCAGTCGAGCGGAATGAAGACGTCGCGGCCGAAGATCGGGCCGTTCATGAAGGCCGCGCCCGGGAAATGGCGGCGACCGATCTGGATGCCCTCGTGCTTGGCCGGAACCAGCGCGCAGGTGATGCCGTAATCGCTCTTTGTTTTGTCGCCGAGCAGGCCCTGCGGATCCTTGAGGTTGAACGCCAGGCCAACCACGGTCGCCACCGGTGCGAGTGTGATGTAGCGCTTCGAGAAATTGAGCTTGATGCCGAGCACGCGCTGGCCTTCGTGCTCGCCGTAGCAGACCACGCCGCTGTCCGGCATCGCGGTCGCGTCGGAGCCGACTTCCGGACCCGTCAGGCCGAAGCACGGAATCTCCTCGCCCGACACCAGGCCCGGCAGCCACTGCTTCTTCTGCTCGTCGGTGCCGTAGTGCATCAGCAGCTCGCCGGGGCCGAGCGAGTTCGGCACCATCACGGTCACCGCGAGCGAGATGTTGCGCGTCGCGAGCTTGGTCACCACGGCCGACTGCGCAGCGGCCGAGAAGCCCAGACCGCCGTATTCCTTCTTGATCAGCATGGAGAAGAAGCCCTTCTCCTTGATGTAGGCCCAGGCCTGCGGCGGCAGGTCCTTGTCCTCGAACTCGACCTTCCAGTCGTCGACGAGCTTGCAGAGCTCTTCGCACTCATGGTCGAGGAAGCTTTGCTCCTCGTCGGTCAGCTTGGTGTAGTGGAAGTCGAGCAGCTTCGACCAGTTGGGCCGGCCGCGGAACATTTCGGCTTCGAGCCAGACGTCGCCGGCCTCGAGCGCCTCGCGCTCGGTGGACGACATCTCGGGCAGCACCTTCTTGAAGGCGCCGAAGATCGGCCGCGTCAGGATCGCGCGGCGCAGCGGCACGATGTTGAGCAGCACGAGCACCGCGAGCGGAACGCCGAGCACGGCGGCCCCGGCAGTGCCGAGCCCCCCGGTCGCGACACCGGCCGCGTATGCCGAGGCGGACAGCACCGTCCACAACCACAGCGGAGCGCCGACAAAGGCCAGAACCCAGGCCACGGCGATGACAGCTACAGCAGCGATAACGAAGGACATGGAATGCTCCTTACGAACGGAAAACCGGATCGGCTCCCTGCGCTCAGACAGAGACCTGGCCCGACGGCGCCTGCGTGCCGTTGAGCGAGCCCGGACCCTCGACGTGCAGCTCGCGCGGCAGCAGGGTCTTGATCAGAAAGCGCAGGTAGTCGTTGAAATCGGGGCCGGTCGGCAGCGCGTCCGGGTTGTCCCGGCGCATGCGTACGGTGCCGATGTGCGTGCAGTGCGCGAGCGTGGCCCAGTAGCGGGCTTCGGCTTCGGTGCAGCCGAGCAGGCGATAGCCGTCCTGGATGTACGAGCGCCAGCATTCGGTCACACGCTGCACGCAGGCACGCGCGGCCGCGTTGTCGGAGCCCGAAAGTGCGAGCAGCACGCGCTCGGAGCGGCGGTCCATGCTCGCGAGCTGGCGAAACAGCGAGAGCATGCGCTCGCGCGCGTCGGGCGCGCTCTCGGCCCGGGCGATGGCGTCGGCGGTTTCGTGACGCTCCCAGAGCTCGAGGGCGGCGTGCAGCAGGGCTTCGCGATGCGTGAAATGCCAGTAGAAGCTGCCCTTGGTCACGCCGAGCCGGCGTGCCAGTGGTTCGACCGCCACCGCTTCGATGCCGTTTTCGGCAATGGCGTCGAGCGCCGCTTCGGCCCAGTTGGCGGCGGTCAGCGTGGCGCGATTGGCGGATTTGGTGGCGGTCGTGACTTCGGTCATGGGCTCAGCTCCGTACGGCGACGTATTTTGACGATGGGTATAACGATACGGGGCAGTATGGGTCAGTACGCTAAGGGGTTCAGTCGCCATAGTGACAACCGGTCGCGGCGCGCCGGACGGAACAACAGTTGATCTGTACACATTGCTGAAACGACTTTGAACCGCGCCGGAACGGCCGGGTCTATGTGCTATCGTCGGCAAGCGAGCGCTTACGCTCGCTTTTCTTTTCAGCAGCCTGAAAATCTGGAGTACGCGTCTTCATGCCTAACCGGCTTCGTGTTCCGCTGGCGCTTGCCGCCGGCGTGTTGATCGGCACCTGCGCCAGCATCACCAGCGGCGTGCTCGCCGAGAAGACCGCCAGCCCCGCGGCCGGCGCCCTGCCGGTCAAGGACCTGCAGAATTTCGTCCGTGTGATGGAGATGGTGAAGCAGGGCTACGTCGAGCCGGTCGACGACAAGAAGCTGCTCGACGACGCCCTGCGCGGCATGCTCTCGGGCCTCGATCCGCATTCGGCCTATCTGGCCGGCGAGGAGTTCACGAGCTTCGAAACCAGCATCAAGGGCGAATTCGGCGGCATCGGCATCGAGGTGCAGATGCAGGACGGCCTCGTGCGCGTGATCTCGCCGATCGACGACACGCCGGCCGCCAAGGCCGGCATCAAGCCGGGCGATTACATCGTCAAGATCGACGACACGCCCGTGAAGGGCCTGTCGCTGACCGACGCGGTCAGCAAGATGAAGGGCACGCCGGGAACCAAGGTGGTGCTGACGGTCGCGCGCGAAGGCCAGACCGGGCCGATGACCTTCGATCTGAAGCGCGACAACATCAAGCTCGTCAGCGTGCGCAGCAAGACGCTGGAGCCGCAGTTCGGCTACGTGCGCATCAGCAGCTTCAACCAGAAGACCGGCGAATCCTTCGAGAACGAGCTCAAGAAACTGCTCGCCGCCGACGCCAAGAACCCGGTCAAGGGCATCGTGCTCGACCTGCGCAACAACCCGGGCGGCGCGCTCGACGAGGCGATCCGCGTTTCCGATGCGCTGCTCAACAGCGGCAGCATCGTCTCGGTGCGCTCGCGCGAAGCCGGCGAGAACCGCGAGTTCAACGCGCGGCCGGGCGATCTGCTCGACGGCAAGCCAGTGGTGGTGCTGATCAACGGCGGCTCGGCCTCGGCGGCCGAAATCGTCGCCGGCGCCCTGCAGGACCAGAAGCGCGCGATCGTGCTCGGCACCAAGAGCTTCGGCAAAGGCAGCGTGCAGACCATCATGCGCCTGTCTGACGAGTCGGCGATCAAGCTCACCACGGCGCGCTACTACACGCCGTCGGGCCGCTCGATCCAGGCCGAAGGCATCGAGCCCGACGTCGTCGTGCGTCCGCTCAAGGTCGCCAAGGACGACGACGCGCCGCAGTTCGATTCGATCAAGGAAGCCGACCTCAAGGGCAGCCTCGTCAACGAGAAGGCCAAGGTCGTCGATCAGGCGGCGGTCGATGCGGCCAAGAAGGTCGAAGAGGACGAAGCCCAGCTCGCGCTGAACGACTACTCGCTCTACGAAGCGCTGACCCTGCTCAAGGGCATCACCGTGAGCCAGGCGCTCATGCAGAAGTAATAACGGCAGCGGATGCGAAAAGACCGGCGATGAGCCGGTCTTTTCGTTTGTGCCTCCACTTGCAGAACGGAACGCTCAGCGCCTGTCGCGCGGCTTCCACCACAGCGCGACGCCGATCGCCGCGAGCACCCAGGTCGCGAGCGGAGCGCCGGCGATGAGCTCGGGACGCACGCCGTCGAAAGCCCACAGCACCGCGGCCGAGACGATCAGGGCCGCGCCGATCAGCGTGCGACGCTGACTGCGACGCTGCTGCCGCAGATCGTCACGCAGTTTTTCGATCGAGTGCCGCAGGCGTCCGTCGAAGCCTTCGCCGCGCTCGAAGCTGCGCGTGAGCTGCTGCACGAGCAGCGGCAGCGATTCGGCGAGCGCCGGAATGTCGCGACGCGCCTGGTTGATGAAGCGCGATGGCCCCATGCGGCTGCGCATCCAGTCCTCGAGAATCGGCTTGGCGGTCTTCCAGAGATCGAGCTCCGGATACAGCTGGCGACCGAGGCCTTCGATGTTGAGCAGCGTCTTCTGCAGCAGCACGAGCTGCGGCTGCACTTGGTAGTTGAAGCGCCGCGCGACCTGGAACAGCCGCAGCAGGAACACGCCGAACGAAATCTCGCTCAAGGGCTTCTGGAAGATCGGCTCGCAAACCGTGCGGATCGCGGCTTCGAAATCCTCGAGTCGCGTTTCGGACGGCACCCATTCGGATTCGAGATGCAGCTCGGCGACGCGCCGGTAGTCGCGATTGAAGAAGGCGAGCAGGTTCTCCGCGAGATAGCGCTGGTCCTGCACCGACAGCTGGCCGACGATGCCGAAATCCACCGCGATGTAGCTCGGATTCCTGACGTTGCTCGCGTCGACGAAGATGTTGCCCGGATGCATGTCCGCGTGGAAGAAATTGTCGCGGAAGGTCTGCTTGAAGAAGATCTCCACGCCACGCTCGCCGAGCACCTTGAAGTCCACGCCCATGGCGCGCAGGCGATCGAGCTCGCGAATGCTGATGCCGCGGATGCGCTCCATCACGAGCACGTTGGCGCGCGTGTAATCGAAGAACACGGCCGGGTGATAGATCAGTTCCGAGCCGAGCCAGTTGCGGCGCAGCTGCGCGGCATTGCCGGCTTCGCGCATGAGATCGAGTTCGTCGAAGACGATCTTCTCGTACTCGGCGACGATCGCACGCGGACGCACGCGGCGCGCCGAGGCGTTGAAGCGCTCGGCCAGGTCGGCGAGCAGATACATGAGCTGCACGTCGTCGTGGATGGTTTTCTCGATGCCCGGACGCAGCACCTTGACGATGACTTCGAAGCCCGGGTCCTTCGGTCCGGTCGGCTTCAGGCGCGCGGTGTGCACCTGCGCGATCGAGGCCGATGCGAGCGGCACCGGATCGAATTCGTCGAACAGCTCGTCGATCGGCTTGCCGAGCGCCTGCTCGACGATGCGCTTGGCTTCCTCGCCCGGGAACGGCGGCACGCGATCCTGCAGCAGCGAGAGTTCGATCGCGATGTCGGGCGGCAGCACGTCGGGCCGCGTCGACAGCGCCTGGCCGAGCTTGACGAAGATCGGCCCGAGTTCCTGCAAGGCGAGGCGAAGCCGCTCGCCGCGCGGACGCGGGTCCGGCTTTTTCGGCGGCTTGCCGATGAACTCGTAGAGTGCGTAGCGACGCGCGACGCGTTGGATCGTCCACATGCGCTGCAGACGTTTGATGCTCATGGCTTGTGCGCCTTGTTGCGTTCCAGCTGTGCGAGGCGCGCCTCGAAGCGATCGATGCGCTCGCGCAGGCGATCGACATCGTCCATCCATTCTTCCACGTCGACACCGCGCGCGAGATCGCGCGTTTCCTCGCGCAGATATTCGGCGGTGTTCTGCGCGAGCGTGTCGGTGCTGCGACGCGTCCAGCCGAGCAGCGACTTGAGCCCTTGCGCGGCGCGATGCGCGGCCCCGTCGCCGATGAACGGAGCGATCCATTCCTCGACGTCGAAGCCGACGCGACCGAGCAGGCGGCGGAAGCGCTGCAGCACTTCGGCTTCGCCCTGCACGTCGAGCCCGGCCGGCACGCCGCCTTCGTGTCCGCGCTTGAGGGCAAGCTTCGCAAACGCGGGCGGCGGACCGCTCACGAGCACGCTCGCGGCTTCGCGACGTTCGTTGAGCACGCGCACGCCGCGCGCGTCGAACTCGATGAACATCCGCCATTCGAAGCCCGACAGATGCAGCTCGATGCTGCTGTCGGCCATGCGAGCGCAATCCTCGAGCGCGGCGGGCTCGAGTTGCAGGTAACGGTTGAGCGCCACTTCGAGGCCGGCGCAGACCAGCGATGGCGCCATCTCAGCGCGCCGCGTAGCGGTGGCCGCGCATCATGCGGCGAGATTGAAGCCGCGATGCACGGCGACGATGCCGCCCGTGAGGTTGTAGACCTGGCAGCGTTCGAGGCCCGCGTTTTCCATCATGCCCTTGAGCGTCTGCTGATCCGGATGCATGCGGATCGATTCGGCCAGATAGCGATAGCTCGCCTCGTCGTTGGCGACGAGCTTGCCCATCAGCGGCAGCAGCTTGAACGAATACTGGTCGTAGACCTTGGCCAGCCCTGAATTGAGCGGCTTGGAGAATTCGAGAACGATCAGCCGTCCGCCCGGCTTGAGCACGCGGCGCATCGAACGCAGCGCCGCATCCTTGTCGGTGACATTGCGCAGGCCGAAGCCGATCGTCACGAGATCGAAGCTCGCATCGACGAACGGCAGGCATTCGGCGTTCGCCTGCACCACCGGCAGCCCGACGATGCCCTTGTCCGCGAGCCGGCGACGGCCTTCGCCGAGCATGGCCGCGTTGATGTCCGACAGGATCACCTGGCCCTGCGGCCCGGCGAGCTTGGAAAACTCTCGCGTCAGATCGCCGGTTCCGCCGGCCACGTCGAGCACGCGTTCGCCCGGGCGCACGCCCGCGAGGTCGATCACGAAGCGCTTCCAGACGCGGTGGATGCCGAGCGACATGAGGTCGTTCATGACGTCGTAGCGGCTCGCCACCGACGAGAACACCTCGCGCACACGGCGTTGCTTGTCGGCGACCGGCACCTGCTCGTAGCCGAAATGCGTCGTGTTGTTCGGATCGCTGCGGTCGCTGCTCACGATTACGGTTTCGCCGGTCTGTGCATCTTGGGTAGGGCGGCCAGTTTAACGATGTCGCTGTCGCGCGACATGTTCATGTCCGCGAGCCGCCGCAGGTACGTGGCCCAGTAGCGCTCGTGGTTCGTCGCGAGATCGTGCAGGACCTGCCACGAGAACAGGCCGGTGTCGTGACCATCGGAAAACCGCAGGCGCACCGCGTACTGGCCGACCGGCTCGATCGCATCGACGCCGACCTCGCGCTTGCCGCCGATCAGGTTCGGCTCGGCTTGGCCGTGGCCCCAGACTTCGGCCGACGGGCTGAACACGCGCAGGTATTCGAGCGGCAGTTCATACGTGCCGCCGTCGGCGTAGCGCAGCTCGAGCGTGCGCGATTGCTTCTTGAGCTTGAGGGCGGTGGGTTTCGGAGCGCTGGTCATTCCCTCAGTTTATTTGGGGCAAACCGCTCCTGTATCGATCCACGCCTGGATCAGCGCCCCGAACTGCTCCTGCGTACCGGGCGCCGGCTCGCGCTTGCCGCCCGGCATCCAGCCCCAGCCGACCAGGCCGTCGTTGGCCATGTGGTCGGCGATCTGCGCGAGCGACTTGCCGCCGTTGCGCTTGCCATCCTTGATCTGCTCGCAGATCTGCCCGAGCGAGCGGCCCTGCCAGGCCATTTCCTTCGGCGCCAGATGCCAGGCGACATTGCCCGGCACGCCCGAGGCCTCGAAGTTGGTCGGCTGGTGGCAGGTCGTGCATTGCATGCCGATCGCCCCGTGCCCGTCCGGGCCGCGAACGACGAGCGGCGAATGCGGGTGCAGGTCTTCGCCCTGTGTCGGGCTGTCGCCCTTGGGATGGCAGTTCATGCAACGCGGATGCTGGATCACCTTGCCGGCTTCGGTGAACAGCGCCACCGAGCGCGCCTTGGGGTCGGCGATGGAGGTGAACTCCTCGGCCGTCTTGAGCGGCTGGGCCGCCACCGCCGAACCGATCGCCAAGGCCAGCAGCAGGCCCAGCGACGCCGCAATCCGGTTCCGATCGAACATGGTTCAAGCTCCTTTTCTGGCTGATCCGGCGGACGGCACGGACGGCTGGTTTTGCGCGATGATAAGCGCGGTTCGTAACCGATTGCTCGTTATGTGGCGACCGACATAACCGACGTTCGAGCTTGTCCGGTCATCGCCATTGAGTATTCTCACGATTCGCCGGGTGGTCCACTCGGCAATCCTTAGCCAACCCGGAACGGCGTTCCAAGGGATAGCCATGCTGAACATCAAGGTCAACGGCGAAGTTCGCGAAGTCGACGCCGACCCGTACACCCCGCTGCTCTGGGTGATTCGCGACGAGCTCGGGCTCACCGGCACCAAGTACGGCTGCGGCGTCGCCCAGTGCGGAGCCTGCACCGTGCACGTCGACGGCAAGCCGATGCGCTCGTGCTCGGCGCCGGCCTACATGGCCGGCGGCCGCTCGGTGACGACGATCGAAGGCCTGTCCTCGCCGGCTGCCAAGGCCGTGCAGAAGGCCTGGATCGACCTCGACGTTGTCCAGTGCGGCTACTGCCAGTCCGGCCAGATCATGTCGGCCGTCGCGCTGCTCGAAGCCAAGCCCAAGCCGAGCGACGAGGACATCGACCACGCCATGTCCGGCAACATCTGCCGCTGCGCGACCTACCACCGCATCCGCGCCGCGATCCACCAGGCCGCGGCCTCACTGAAAGCCTAGGAGCCGGCCATGCGCATTTTCGAAGACGGTCAGCTCGGCGCCGCGATCGGTGCCACCGTCGGTGCCGACGAGGCGCCCCAGCGCGAAGGTCTCAAGCGGCGCGATTTCCTCAAGGGTGGCGCGGCGACCGGCTTCGCGCTGGCCCTGCAGCTGCCGCTAGTCGCACCCGCGAGCGCCGCGCCGGCGGGCGCCGAGTTCGTGCCGAACGCCTTCGTCCACATTGCCCCCGATTCGACGGTGACCTTCGTCATCAAGCACCACGAGATGGGCCAGGGCGCGACCACGGGCCTGGCGACCATCCTCGCCGAGGAGCTCGACGCCGACTGGGCGAACGTGAAGATCGAATACGCCCCGGCCAACACGCCGGTCTACAAGAACCTCGCGTTCGGCGCCCAGGGCACCGGCGGCTCGACTTCGATCGCCAATTCCTGGCCGCAGCTACGCGAAGCCGGAGCGACCACGCGGGCCATGCTCGTGAGCGCCGCCGCGCAGAAATGGAAAGTCGCGCCCGAGCAGATCAAGGTCAGCAGCGGCGTGATCAGCGGCCCGGCCGGGCAGAGCGCCAAGTTCGGCGAACTGGCCGCCGCCGCGGCCAAGCTGCCGGTGCCCAAGAACGTGCCGCTCAAGGACCCGAAGAACTTCGTGCTCGTCGGCAAGCAGCAGACGCGGCGCCTCGACTCGATCGCCAAGTCCACCGGCAAGGCCCAGTACACGATCGACGTGAAGCTGCCGGGCCTGCTGACCGCGGTGATTGCGCGTCCGCCGGCCTTCGGCGCCAAGCTCAAGTCGGTCGACGACAGCGCCGCCAAGGCGGTCAAGGGCGTGAGGTTCGTCGTGAAGGTTCCCGAAGGCGTCGCCGTGGTCGCCACCGGCATGTGGCCGGCGTTGCAGGGCCGCAAGGCGCTCAAGCTCGACTGGGACTTGAGCGCCGCCGGCCCGAAGTCCACGGAGGCGATGTTCGCCGACTACCGCAAGCTCGCCAGCGCAAGCGGCGGCGCGCGCGCCAACCGTTCCGAGCAGACCGCGGCGCAGCTCCAGGGCGCGGCCAAGACCATCGAGGCGGTCTACGAATTCCCCTACCTCGCGCACGCGGCGATGGAGCCGATGAACTGCGTCGCCTGGCTGCACGACGGCATCGTCGAAACCTGGAGCGGCCACCAGTTCCCGACCTTCGACCAGAACTTCGCCGCCAAGGCCGCCGGCCTGCCGCCCGAGAAGGTCAAGCTCAACACGCTCGTTTCGGGTGGCAGCTTCGGCCGCCGCGCGAACAGCTGGTCGGACTTCACGGTCGAGGCCGTCAACGTCGCCAAGGCGATCTCGAAGCTGCCGGGCGGCAAGGTGCCCGTGCGCGTCCAGCAGACGCGCGAGGACGACATGCGCGGCGGCCTGTACCGGCCGCAGTACGTGCACGCGGTCAAGGTCGGTCTGGCCAAGGACGGCAAGCTCGCGGGCTGGCAGCACAGCATCGTCGGCCAGTCGATCATGGCCGGCACGCCGATGGCCGAGCTGATCAAGGACGGCGTCGACGAAACCTCGGTCGAAGGCGTCTGGCCGACTCCCTACGCGCTGCCGAGCCCGAGCGTCGAGCTGCATTCGCCGACGCAGGCCGTGCGCCCGCTCTGGTGGCGCTCGGTCGGGCACACGCACACGGCCTTCGTGATGGAAACCCTGCTCGACGAGGCCGCCACGCTCGCCAAGCAGGACGCGGTCGCCTATCGCCTGGCGCTGCTCGACAAGCAGCCGCGCATGGCCGGCGTGCTCAAGCTCGCGGCCGAGAAGGGCGGCTGGGGCAAGAAGCTGCCCAAGGGCAAGGCGCAGGGCGTCGCCGTGCATTTCTCTTTCAACAGCTACGTGGCACAAGTCGTCGAGGTGAGCCTCAAGCCCAGTGGTGAGCCGCGCGTGGAGCGCGTGACCGTGGCCGTCGACTGCGGCGTGCCGGTGAACCCGGACCAGATCAAGGCGCAGATGGAAGGCTGCGTCGGCTTCGGGCTCGCCGCCGCGCTCTATGGCGAAATCGAGATCGAGAACGGCGCCGTGAAGCAGAGCAACTACCACGACTACAAGGTGCTGCGGATCCAGGACATGCCGGTCGTCGAGGTGCATATCGTCAACTCGCAGGAGGCGCCGACCGGCGTTGGCGAACCCGGCGTGCCGCCGCTCGCACCGGCGGTCGCCAATGCGCTCGCCAAGCTCACGGGCCAGCGCGTGCGCCGGCTGCCGTTCTCGCGTCATACGTTCAAGTCGGTTTGAGCCGCGAGCATTGAATGGCTGAAGGCGAGGCGATCACCCAAACCTTCGAAGGCGGCTGGCCGGCCTGGCCGTCGTACGCGCTCGTCGATGACCTGCTGCCGGTGCTCGAGCGCTGGACGCGCCAGGGCCGGCGCTTCGCGCTCGCCACGCTGATCGACGTCGTCGGCTCCTCGCCGCGTCCGGTCGGCTCGGAGATGGCGATCGCCGACGACGGCGAGTGCGCAGGCTACGTCTCGGGCGGCTGCGTCGAAGCGGCCGTCGCGGCCGAAGCCCTGGCCGTGCTCGCCGACGGCAAGCCGCGCGTGCTCGACTACGGCGCCGGCTCGCCGGTGCTCGACGTGCAGCTGTCCTGCGGCGGCCGCATCCGCATCCTCGTGCGCGCGGTCGCCGACGCGCAGGCCTACGTGTCGACCCTGCGCGCCGCACGCAACGAACGGCGCACGCTGGTGTCGGTCACCGATTGCGAAACCGGCGGCACGCAGTTTTCGGCGGCGGACGGCGCGAGCGCCGCTCAAACCGGGATCGAGCGGAACCCGCAGCTTTATCGCCATCTGCACAAGCCGCCCCTGCGGCTGATCGTCGTCGGTGGCGATCCGATCGTGCTGGCGCTGCTGCGGCTGGCGCCGATGTTCGGCGTCGACACCGTGCTGCTGCGTCCGCGCGGGCCCGAATCGTATCCGGACGATCTGCCGGCTCCGCTGCACTACGACCGCAGCAGCCTCGAAACCTCGCTGGCAGCGATCACGCTCGATGCGCGCACGGCCGTCTACACGCTCTCGCACGATGCCGACGCCGATCACAGCTTGCTGATGTGGGCGCTGCGCTCGGACGCGTACTGCGTCGGCGCACTCGGCAGTCGCAGCAAGGCCAGGCTGCGGCTCGAACGCCTGCGCGCCGATGGCATCGACGAAGCGGCCTTGTCGCGACTGCACACGCCGGCCGGCATCGACATCGGCGCAAAGACGCCGCAGGAGATCGCGCTGTCCATCCTCGGACAAGTCATCGCCGAGCGGCCGGCCTGATCGCGCGGTGACGCGACGAAATGCTGGAGCGATCGGCTGCGTGGTCCTCGCGGCCGGCCGATCGAAACGCTACGGCCGCGCGAACAAGTTGCTGAGCCCGGTTCATGGACAGCCGCTGCTGTGGTGGACGCTCGATGCGGTCAGCGCGTCGAGCGCGCGACCGGTCGTCATCGTCACCGGGCATGAGTGCAGCTTGGTCGAACGCAGCCTGCGTGAGTATCGGCAGCGGCATCGTTGGGCGCCGCGGTTGCTCACGGTGTTCAATCCGCGCTACCGGCGTGGTATGTCGGGTTCGCTGCAGACGGGTTTGCGCCGCCTGCCCGAATCGAGCGCCGGAGCCTTGATCGTGCTCGGCGACATGCCGGCTCTGCGGCCGGGGTTGATCGAATCGTTGATCGAGGCATGGAATCCGAGCCTCGAGGCGGTGCAACCGATCGCCGACGGGCGACGCGGCAACCCGGTATTGCTGTCGCGGCGGATTTTCGCGGCCATCGACGAACTCGAGGGCGATCAGGGCGCGCGTCGCATCCTGCAGCGCTCCCGTCGCCTCGAGCTCGTCGAGACTCGCGAGGACATCGGCTTCGACGTCGACCGCCGGCGCGATCTGCGCCGGCCGTGGCTCAAGCGCCTTCTTTCAGCTCGGCGATAGACCAGCCGCTGGTTTCGGGGTGGGCCTTGCAGTCGAAGTGGCGCGTCACCACGCCCGCATCGCTCTTGGCCTTCACGCCGATCTTGAAGCGGTAGTCGCCGCTTTCGTCCACCGTTCCGGTGGTGGCTTCGAGCTCGTCGGCGAACTCCGCAGTCGACGGATCACGCAGGCTTTGCAGAATCGCCACGCGGCAGGCCGATGCGGCCTTGCGCTGGTCGAAAGCGGCTTTTTCTTCGGGCTTGCTGGGCACCTGTTCCTCGACCTGCGCCGGGCCTTCCTCGGGCACCGTGACTTCGGCCTGCTTCTTACCGCATCCGCTGCTCGCCATCGCGATCCCGCAAGCCATCGCGCCGCCCAGCAGCAATTTGATTCCCCGGCTCATGTCGCACTCCTCATTTTTTGGTGACATCAGCGCGAGTCTTAACACAGGCCTGGATAACCGAAACCTGAATGCGCGGCGGTTATTTACCGATGCAGAAGCTCGCGAAAATGCGGCCGAACAGATCCTCGCTCGTGACCTGGCCGGTGATTTCGCCGAGCGCCGCATGCGCCAGACGCAGTTCCTCGGCGATCAGTTCGGCGGCTGCATTCGCGGTGAGCGCGCGCATCGCCACGTCGAGGTGCCGGCGCGTTTCGGCCAGCGCGAGCACGTGACGCGTGCGCGCGGTGAAGCTGCTGCTCTGCTGGTCGGCCGCGCCGAGGCCGGCGAATTCGCGGATCGCGGTGGTTAGCAAGCCGATGCCTTCGCCGGTCGCGGCGCTCAGGCGAATCTCGGTCGATGCCGCATCGAGCCGCTGCGCGCCGCGATTCGCCAGATCGCACTTGTTGCGCACGACGATGCGCGGACGATCGGCCGGCAGTCTGGCGAGCAGTTCGAGATCCTGCGGATGATCGTCGTGCCGATCGTCGACGAGATAGAGCACGAGCTCGGCCTTGTCGACCGCGCTCCAGCTGCGGCGGATGCCTTCCTGCTCGATGCGATCGTCGGTCTCGCGCAGGCCGGCGGTGTCGACGATCGTGATCGGCATGCCGTCGAGCACCAGATGCTCGCGCAAGCTGTCGCGCGTGGTGCCGGGCTGGTCGCTGACGATCGCCGCGTCGACGCCCGCAAGACGGTTGAGC
The DNA here is from genome assembly GCF_058783045.1 of Hydrocarboniphaga sp. FW305-C-57. Taxonomy (NCBI): domain Bacteria; kingdom Pseudomonadati; phylum Pseudomonadota; class Gammaproteobacteria; order Nevskiales; family Nevskiaceae; genus Hydrocarboniphaga; species Hydrocarboniphaga sp. FW305-C-57. The sequence goes on from NZ_JBYSYG010000004.1 coordinate 150,832, forward strand.
AAGGTCGACTTGCCGACGTTGGGCTGGCCGACGATGGCGACGACGAGACCTTCGCGCAGGCGCCGGCCCTGGCCGACCTGGGCGATCAGCGCATCGAGCGAGTCGCTCCAGTTCGAGAGCCGCGTGCGCAGGCCGTCGTCGGCGAGCCAGTCGACATCCTCGTCGGAGAAATCGAGCGCGCCTTCGACCCAGGCGCGCAGGCCCATGAGCTCGTCGGCCAGCGCGGTGACGCGTTCGGAGAACGCGCCTTCGAGCGAGCGCTGCGCCGCGACCACGGCTTGGCGCGAGGCCGCGTCGATCAGATCGCCGACCGCCTCGGCCTGCGCGAGGTCGAGCCGGCCGTTTAAGAACGCGCGTTCGGAAAATTCACCGGGCCGCGCCATGCGCGCACCGGCCGCGATCGCCGCTTCGAGCAGCAATTGCAGCAGCACGACGCCGCCGTGTCCTTGCAGCTCGACGAGATGCTCGCCCGTGTACGAGCGCGGAGCAGGGAAGACGAGCACGAGACCTTGATCGATAGCCTCGCCATTGCGGTCGCGAAAAGTCCGCAGCCCGGCTTGTCTGGGCGGCGGCAGCGAGCCGGCGATCGATGTGGCGACTTCGAGCGCGATCGGCCCGCTGATGCGCAGCAGGCCGATCGCGCCGCGGCCCGGAGCCGTGGCGATGGCCGCGATCGTATCGGCCGTCGCCACGTCGGCCTTACTTGGCCGGCTTGGGCTGCTTGGCAGCGCCGGTTTTGGCCGCTTCGGCGCGTTCGATCTTGCGCGTGATGTACCACTGCTGGGCGATGCTGATGCAGTTCGAGACGCACCAGTACAGCACCAGGCCGGCCGGGAAGAACGCGAAGAAACCGGCCATCGCGATCGGCATCACGTTCATGACCTTCTGCTGCATCGGGTCCATCGTCGCGGTCTGGCCCGAGAGCTTCTGCATGAAGAACATGCTGAGGCCATAGATCACCGGCAGCACGTAGAACGGATCGGGCGAGGTCAGATCGTTGATCCACAGCGCGAAATCGGCCTGGCGCAGTTCCACGCTCTCGAGGAAGACCCAGTACAGCGCAAAGAACACCGGCATCTGCACGAGCAACGGCCAGCAGCCGGCCAGCGGATTGAAGCCCTCTTTCTTGTAGAGCTCCATCATCGCCTTGGACATGCGCTCGCGATCGTCCGCGTAGCGCTCCTTGAGCTCGGTGATGCGCGGCGCGAACTTGCGCATCTTCGCGGTCGAGCGGTACTGCGCGGCCGCGAGCGGGTAGAACAGCGTCTTCACGAGCACGGTCAGCAGGATGATCGCCACGCCCCAGTTGCCCGTGTACTTGTGGAACCACTGCATGACGCTGAACAGCGGCTCGGAGATCGCGGTCAGGATGCCGTAGTCGACCGTGTATTCGAGGCCCTTGGCGGCCTTGCCGATCGAGTCCTGCAGCTTCGGTCCGACATAGAGCCTGGTGACGAAGCTTTGTTCGATGCCGGGCTGAACCTGCGCGCTCGCCCCGAGGTACTGCGCGACATAGCCTTCCTTGCCGGGCTTGCTCTCGAAGCGGTGCTTCTCGTCCTCGGCAGGCAGGATCGCGGCGACGAAGTAGTGCTGCAGCATCGCTACCCAGCCGCCGGTCTGCTCGACGCTGTAGGGCTCGTCGTCGAGATCCTTGAACGGCAGTTTCTTGAAGCGGAACTTGTCGGTGCCCGGCTTGGCCTCGTAGACGCCCACGCCCATGAAGGTATGGATGAACGGCGGCTCTTCGCCGGCCGCCACGTTGGTGCGCTGCATGCGCACGTAGGGGCTCGCCGAGACCGCGCTCGCCGAACTGAGCTTCTGCTCGAGTTCGAACTCGTAGCTGCCGCGGTGGAAGCGATAGATCTTGGTGACCTTGTTGCCAGCCGCGTCCTGGTGTTCGAGCGGCACTTCGAGCACGTCGCTACCCTTGGCCATCTGGTAGACCGCCTGCGGCGTGCTGAAAGCTTCGAGATGGCTGCCGAGCGCCTTGTTCGCGGTGGCGATGCCGCTTTGCAGCACGAAGAAATGGCCTTCGCGATCGTTGAGCAGCGGAATGTTCTGATCCGGCTGCTTCTTCGAGACCGGGTAGCCGACCAGTTCGAGCCGGCGCAGGTCACCGCCGAGCAGCGCGATTTCGCCGACGTACAGATCGGTCTGCACCTTGATGCGCGCGGATTCCGACACCGCCGGCGTCGCAGCGCCCGCAACCGCCTCGGGCGCCAGCGTCGGGATCTCGCCGGCCGTGGCCGCAGCCTCGGCGCGGGTCGCCGCGGTGGCTTCGGTTTCCGGCGGCGCGATCGGCTTCTTGGCGCCGTATTCGGTCTGCCAGGCCTGATAGATGAAGAACATCAGCACGCCGAGAACGGCGAGCAGGATGAAGCGACGATTTTCCATGAGCGAGTGTCAGCGCGATTCGGTGCTCGGCCGGTCGCCCCGGGCGCTAGGCACCGGATCGTACCCGCCAGGGTTCAGGGGATGGCAACGCAGGATTCTGCGGGTCGCTAGCGTAGCGCCCCTGGCGAAACCGTGTTGTTGCAGGGCTTCGACGGCGTAGTGCGAACAGCTCGGATAAAAACGGCAACGCGGCGGCAGCCAGCGGCTGATGCCCTTCTGATAAAGCCGGATCAGGACAACGAGGAAGCGGACCATCGTTGAATGACGCGATTCCAGAGCTTGTCCAGATCCGCAACCGCAGCGGCTGAACCGAGATTCTTGGCCTGCGGCTTGGCCATGACGACGAGATCGCATGCGGGCAGGCGATCCTGTGCTTCGCGAAAGCTCGCCCGAATCTGTCTCTTGATGCGATTGCGGTCGACGGCGAGCGCGGCCTGCTTGCGCGAAATCGCCAAGCCCAGCCTCGGCCCTTCGTCGGACAGGACCGCGACGGCGGTGAAATGGGTCACCGTCTCGCGTCTGCCGTTCTTGAAAACCCGCTCGAATTCAGCAGGTTTGAGCAGGCGAGCGCGCCGTGGAAAGCGCGCCACGCCTCAACAATCTCGAACAATGAGGATCTGCAAGAGATCCGATCGGACGAAGCGGCTCAGACCGGCGTCAGACGGGCGCGGCCCTTGGCGCGACGGCGGGCCAGAACCTTGCGACCACCAACGGTCGCCATGCGGGCGCGGAAACCATGCGTGCGCTTACGACGCAGCGAGTGCGGCTGGTAGGTGCGTTTCATTGTTAGATCGTCGGCAACAAAAAAGGGCGCGGATTGTATCGGGAGCCGAGAACAATGTTCAAGCGCCCGCGCCTTGGCAGCCTGTGGATAGCTTGGGCAAAGGGGCGATAGACTGTGAGGCCATCCGCAGTCATCCATCCTCTCGCCGGCCTCTCGTGCCTGGCGTGCGCGGCCGACTTTTCTCCAAGGACGGTTTTAGTGAGTCTGTCTGTCTATCCCTCGCTGTCGACGCTGTGGCGGTGTGCCCGATGAATCAGAGCGATATCGATACCTGGAACCGCTGCGTGCTCTGGCTCGAGGGCGACATGAGCCCACTGGACGTCAGCACCTGGATTCGTCCGCTGCAGGTTCGCCGGCTGCCGGACCGCCTGAGCATCGTCGCCCCGAACCGCATGGTCATGGAGCGCGTGCGCGCCGAGTTCGTCGGGGCCATCCAGCGCGCCTGGCTGGCCTGCGACGGCGCCGACCTGCCGGTCGAAATCGGTACCGCCAACGAGGCGCGGCCGACCAGCGCCGCAGCGACCACCGCGGTCGAGCCCGAGCGCTGGACCCAGAACGGCAAGCTCGATCCGCGCTACACCTTCGGCAGCTTTATCCAGGGCAAGTCGAATTCACAGGCCAGGGCCGCCTGCCAGCACGTGTCCGAATCGCCCGGCGTGGCCTACAACCCCTTGCTGATCTATGGCGCCTCGGGTCTCGGCAAGACGCATCTGATGCATGCGATCGGCAATGCGCTGCTCGCGCGCTCGGCTCGGGCGCGCGTGGTCTACGTCGGCGCCGAGCAGTGGGTGACCCAGTTCGTTTCGGCCCTGCGTCACAACAATACCGACGAATTCAAGAACTTCTATCGCTCGGCCGATGCGCTGCTGATCGACGACATCCACTTTTTCGCGGGCAAGGCGGTGAACCAGGAAGAGTTCTTCCACACCTTCAACACGCTCATGGACGGGCGCAAGCAGATCGTGCTGACCTGCGACCGCTTCCCGAAGGAGCTCGACCGTCTCGACGACCGCCTGAAGTCGCGTTTCAGCTGGGGCCTGACGGTGTCGGTGGAACCGCCCGACATGGAGACGCGCTGGGCGATCGCCCAGTCCAAGGCCGAGAGCTTCGGCCTCGCGCTGCCCGATGAAGTCGCCGAGTTCGTGGCACAGAACATCCGATCGAACGTTCGCGAGCTCGAAGGCGCGCTGCTGCGCCTGGCCGCGGCGGTTCGCCTGCAGGGCGTGCCGATCACGATCGAATTCGCGCGCCAGACCCTGCGCGACATGCTCGCGCACTACGAAAAGCTCGTGACCATCGACAACATCATGGGAACGGTCAGCAAGTACTACAACATCCAGCTCAAGGAGCTGCGCTCGCCTCGGCGCAATCGCTCGCTGGCCCGGCCGCGGCAGATCGCGATGAGTCTGGCCCGCGAGCTCACACAGCACAGCCTGCCCGAGATCGGCGCGGCTTTTGAAAAGGATCACACCACGGTGCTGCATGCCTGCCGGACCATCGGCAAGCTCAAGGAAGAGGATGGCCGGGTGCGGGAGGACTACGAAAACCTGCTGCGCCAGCTGAGCTTTTGAAGGCAATTGGCCGACAGTTGATCAAGCTGTTCGCAGCTATGTTGGCGGGACTGTTGATAACTTGGTGGAAATTGGAGGATGGATTTGATTCACTCCTTATCCACAGTCGGCGCCTTGGCTTACCCCGAGCTTTACGCTTTCTGAATGAGCAGTTAAGTTTCTGTTCCGACAAGATAAATTGAGTTTGTCCACGGCCACGGGCCTGCTCTATAACTAGTATCTAGAAATACAAGTACCAAGCTAGGTAATGACATGAAAATCCAGGTGGGTCGTAACGAATTGCTGGGCGCGCTCCAGTCGGTCATCGGTGTGGTCGAGCGTCGTCAGACCTTGCCCGTGCTCGCCAATTTCCTGCTCGAAGTCAGCGAAGATGTGCTGACCGTGATCGGTACCGATCTCGAAATGGAGCTCGTGGGTCGGGCCCGCGTGCAGAACCTGGCTCCGGGGAAGACCACGGTTCCGGCCCGCAAGCTGTTCGACATCTGTCGTGGCTTGCCCGAGGGCGCCGAAGTCTCGCTCGAGCAGAGCGGTGACAAGGTGCTGCTCAAGTCGGGCAAGAGCCGGTTCTCGCTGTCGACGCTCAAGCCCGACGAGTTCCCGAGCATGGGCTCGGCGACTGCGGCCTCGAGCGAGCTCCGGCTCAAGCGGGTCGAACTCAAGCAGTTGCTAGAGCGCACGCAGTTCGCCATGGCCCAGCAGGACGTCCGTTATTACCTGAACGGTCTGCTGCTCGACGTGGCGCCGGCTCGTCTGCGCGCGGTCGCCACCGATGGCCATCGGCTGGCTTTCAGCGAACTCAAGCGCGAAACCGGCGTGACCACTGCCCAGCAGGTGATCCTGCCGCGCAAGGCCATCATCGAGCTGAGCCGCCTGCTCGACGCCACCGATGAGGAAGTCGTGCTCGTGCTGTCGCCGGGGCAGGCGGTGGTCGACATCGATACGGTTCGCCTGACGACCAAGACGATCGACGGGCGTTTCCCCGACTACGAGCGCGTGATTCCGGAGAACGGCGACAAGCACGTGCTGGCCGATCGCGAACAGCTGCGCAAGGCGCTCGCCCGGACGGCGATTCTGTCGAACGAGAAGTTCCGCGGTGTCCGCCTGCTGCTCGAAGAGGGAACCCTCAAGCTGCAGACGCACAATCCCGAGCACGAGGAAGCCGAAGAGGAAGTGGAGGTCAGCTATAGCGGCCCGTCGATCGAGATCGGTTTCAACGTCAACTACCTCATGGACGCGCTCGGTGTCATGCATTCGGAGCAGGTCGCGCTCGAACTCAAGAACGCCGAATCGAGCGGCCTGCTGCATGAAGCGGAAGACCGGTCGAGCAAATACGTGATCATGCCGATGCGCCTCTGACACAGTGGCTCGAATCGCCCGCTTCAAGGGTGAAAATCTGAGGCTGTATTCGCAGGTCGAGCTCAGGCCGCATGAGCGGCTCAACTTGATCGTCGGTTCCAACGCGGCGGGCAAGACCACTTTATTGGAAGGGCTGTACATCCTCGGCCGGGCTAGAAGCTTCCGCGCCGCCGACCAGGGTGAGCTTGCTGGAAGCGGGGGCCGTTGGTGGCACTTGTTTGCCGAGCTTTCGGATGAACAGCAGGGCTGGAGCGACAAGATCGGCGCAGGCTGGAGTCCGGAAGGCCAGCAGCTTCGGCTCAACGAGCAACGCGCCAAGTCCTCGGAACTTGCTCGGCGGCTGCCGATTCAGCTGATCGATCCGGTGGGCCATCGGCTCGTCGAGGACGGGCCGGGATATCGGCGCAGCTATCTCGACTGGGGTGTGTTCCACGTGGAACATCATTTCTTTGGAGCCTGGCAGCGATACCAGCGGGCGCTCAAGCAGAGAAACCAAGCGCTGCGGATGGGCTTGAGCGATGCAGCGGTCTCAGCCTGGGACGCAGAATTGGCCGAATCGGGCGGCTTGGTTACGGCGGCCCGACGGCGCCACGTCGAGAATCTGGCCGTGAATTTCGAGCCGCTCGCCGAGGAGCTTCTGCAGCTTCCGGAGGCGCAGCTGGATTTCCAGGCCGGATGGGACGAGCAGCGCGAGCTCATCACGGTCTTGAAGGAACAGCTGGTTCAGCATCGGCGGCTCGGCGTGACGGCCCAGGGGCCGCAAAGAGCTGAGCTCAAGCTTTCTTTGGGCAGCCAGAGATTAAGGGGGAGGGTAAGCCGAGGACAGCAAAAACTGCTCGTCGCCGCCCTGGTCCTGGCACAATGTCGGATTCTGACCGACGCCGGACTGCCCCCACCCGTGATCCTCGTCGATGACTTCGGTGCGGAACTGTCGGCGGAGTACCAGAACCGACTCGCGACCGTGCTGAATCGCTATCCCGGGCAAATGTTTATTACGGCTTTCGAGCGACCCCAGGCCTTCGAAAGTGGATCGATGTCGATGTTCCACGTGGAACATGGGCGTCTGACAGCTGTGAACTGAAGAGATTGCAATGTCTGATAACGAACAGGTTTACGACGCTTCCAGCATTCGGGTTCTGAAAGGGCTCGAGGCCGTGCGTCAGCGTCCGGGCATGTACATCGGCGATACCGACGATGGCACCGGCCTGCATCACATGGTGTTCGAAGTCGTCGATAACGCCATCGACGAAGCGCTCGCCGGGTATTGCACCGAAGTCACGGTCACGCTGCACGGCGACGGCAGCGTCGCGGTAACCGACAACGGCCGCGGCATTCCGACCGAAATCATGCCCGAGGAAGGTCGTTCGGCCGCCGAAGTGATCATGACCATCCTGCACGCCGGCGGTAAGTTCGGCGGCAGCGGCTACAAGGTCTCGGGTGGTCTGCATGGCGTGGGTGTTTCGGTGGTCAACGCGCTGTCGGACAAGCTGCTGCTCGACATCTATCGCCAGGGTCGCCACCACCATCAGGAGTATCGGCTCGGTGAACCGCAAGCTCCGCTGGCCGATCAGGGCGACACCGACAAGCGGGGAACCAGCGTCCGCTTCTATCCGAGCGGCAAGATTTTCAGCAATCTCGAAATGCACTACGACATCCTCGCGCGCCGTTTGCGTGAACTGTCGTTCCTCAATTCGGGCGTGCGCATCGTGCTGCGTGAGGAAGCCAGCGGTCGCGAAGACGTTTTCGAATACAAGGGCGGCATTTCGGCCTTCGTCGAATATCTCAACAAGACCAAGTCGCCGATCCACGATTCGGTGCTCTACATGGTGGCCGAGCTCGACAATGTCGTCGTCGAAGCCGCGCTGCAGTGGAACGACTCGTACACCGAGAACGTGTTCTGCTTCACCAACAACATTCCGCAGCGCGACGGCGGCACGCATCTGACGGGCTTCCGCAATGCGCTCACGCGCACGCTCGGCGAATACCTCGAAAGCCAGGGCATCATCAAGAAAGAAAAGATTTCGATGATGGGCGACGACACGCGCGAAGGCCTGACCGCCGTGCTGTCGGTCAAGGTCCGTGATCCCAAGTTCTCGTCTCAAACCAAGGAAAAACTGGTCTCATCCGAAGTGACGCCGGTCGTCTCGACCGTCGTCGGTGACAAGCTGCGCGACTTCCTGCTCGAAAACCCCAAAGACGCCAAGATCGTCGCCGAGAAGGTCGTCGAAGCCGCTCGAGCACGCGAAGCCGCCCGCAAGGCCAAGGAACTGAACCGTCGCAAGTCGGTGCTCGATATCGCTGGTCTGCCCGGCAAACTCGCGGATTGCCAGGAAAAGGATCCGTCGAAATCCGAACTGTTCCTCGTCGAGGGTGACTCCGCAGGTGGTTCGGCCAAGCAGGGCCGCGATCGTCACTTCCAGGCGATCCTGCCGCTCAAGGGCAAGATCCTGAACGTCGAGAAGGCGCGCATCGAGAAGATGCTGTCCTCGGCCGAAGTCGGCACGCTGATCACCGCGCTCGGCTGCGGCATCGGCAAGGACGAGATGAGGCCCGAGAAGCTGCGTTACCACCGCATCATCATCATGACCGACGCCGACGTCGACGGCGCGCATATCCGCACGCTGCTGCTGACCTTCTTCTACCGGCACATGTATTCGCTGATCGAGAACGGCTACATCTACATCGCCCAGCCGCCGCTCTACAAAGTGAAAAGCGGCAAGCATGAAACCTACGTGAAGGACGACAACGAAATGGCGCGCTGGCTGCTGTCGGCCGCGTTGTCCGATGCGGGCCTGCGCACGGCGGCCGGCGAAGCCTGGACCGACGAAGTTTTCAAGAAGCTGGCGGCCGATTACACCGAGGTGGAACAGACGCTCGAACGCCTATCGCGCCGCTACGACGAGCAGGTGCTGCGCACACTCGCACGGTCACCGCGCATCCCGACCCAGGAGAGCGAACTGAACGCTTGGGGTGAAGCGCTCGAAACGCGCCTGAACGCCGAAGTTCGCTTCGGTAGCCACCAGGTTACGGCCCGTTTGGGCGAAGATGGACCGACGCTGCGCATCCTGCGCCGCCTGCACGGGCTCGATCACTGGTTCGTGCTCGGGGCCGATTTCTTCGTGTCGGCCGACTACCAGCGCATTGCCGATCTAAGAGCCGCGATCTCGGCCCACGATCTGGCCGGCGCCACGGTCCATCGCGGCGAACGCAGCAGCGTCGTAGACGGTTTCGACGCGGCCTATCGCTGGCTGCAGAACGAGGCGCGCCGCGGTCTGAGCATGCAGCGCTACAAGGGTCTCGGCGAAATGAATCCAGGCCAGCTCTGGGAAACCACGCTCGACCCGACTCAGCGACGCCTCGTGCAGGTGCGGGTCGAGGACGCGATCGGCGCCGATCAGATGTTCACGACGCTGATGGGCGAGCAGGTCGAACCGCGTCGCGAATTCATCGAGAAGTATGCCCTGCAAGCGGGCAATATTGATATTTAAGTCTTTGTTCTAGAAGACTATTTCTGCAGCCAGGCGCCGCCGGCGTCCTGGTAGTACCAGCCGCTCTTGGCGCGGGCGATCCAGCGCGCGGCGAAGGCCGAACGGATCTGGGCCTCCCACTGCGGCTGGCCGTTGGCGACCGCGATCTCGCGATACAGCGAGGCGCGGTCGGCGTTTTCGTTGGCGACCAGCGAACGCACCGCATTGCGGTCGGCGAGCGGCACCGAACCGGCGTCGCGGATGCCGATGTAGCCGTCGTTCGTGAGTCCGAGCGTGCCCGAATTGAGCAGCGGTTCGAGCTGCGGGAAACGGGCCTCCATCGCCCCCGACAGCCGCTTGACTTCGGCCGAGCTGACGTCGAGCTTGGGTTCGGCTGCTGCGGCAACCGGCATCACGAAGTCAGCGGCCACGAGCCACAGTGGCTTCGATTCGAGCTGCGAGGTATCGCCGCTGGCAGCGGGTTGCGGCGTCGCCCCGGTGCCCCAGACATCGTCGATGATCTTGTCGGCCGCCTTCTGCGCCTCGGCGGCCGGAAAGTAGACGTTGATCGTCACGCAGGCGCTCATGAAGGCGGCTGGAGCGGCGACCAAAACGACGGCGGCCGTGGATTGGAAGCTCGTGGACGGCTGGCGCATCGGGCGACTCCTGGCGATCGGTCTGCCGACAGTATAGGCAGGCTCTGAATCGGTTCTTAAAGGGCCCAATGCCGGCGAGCCCCTAGCGAATTTCGACGCCTTGCGACTGCCGGACCGCGAGCAATTGCTCGACGAAACGGTTCCAGTCGACGCGCCGCTCGTAGCCGACGACCTCGATGCGCGGCAACCAGCGACCTTCGACGAGCACGTAGCCGCCGTCCTCGGTCGGCTCGATGCCGTCCATGAGGCAGACGCCATCGGCGAGCTTGCAGCTCCAGCCGATGCGCCGATAGCCGAAATCGTCGAAAAATCGCAGCGCGCCACGCGACAGCAAACCGGTCGGGCCGCCGCCGAGCGAGGACAGATTGTCGATCGCGCGCTGCGAAATGCGCCGCCGGCCCGGATCGTTCGGCGAGCTGTAGACGCGCGCATCGAAGGCCACCGGCTGCCAGTCGAGCATGCGCAATCCGCTCACCTCGCCGTCGATGCGCCCGTCGATGCGGCCGAACGAAAACGCCTGCGTGAGCTGGCGCAGATCGATGTTGCGCAGCCGCACGTCCGCGAGCAGCTTGCGCAGCCGGCCGAACAGGTCCGGCATGCGCAGGCTGCCGATGCGCACGTCGCCACCGAAGACTTTCGCGTCGAGCCCGCCGTCGAGCGACAGCTCGCCGTCGCGCAGCTGCACGCCCGGAACACGGCCCGACAACTGGCCGCCGAATTCGGGCCAGCCGAGCGCGCGGCACAGCGCGGCGAGCTCGATCGGTTCGAGCTCGGCCACCAGATCGGCCGACATCGAGGGCTTGCCGACATCGGCGAGCGCGAGGCGCTGCAACAGGAGCGCACCGTCGAGGATCGGCTGGCGCATCGGCTCGAGCAGACGCAGGCCGAGCGGGCTGGCCTCGAAGCGCAGCGTCGCCGGGCCCAGCGGCAGGCTCGCGTACTGCGCGCCGCGCCAACTCAGCACCGACGGCGGTGCGACTCCTTCGCGCAGCCAGTGCACGGAGCCGGCGAGGTGCTCGACTGCGATTGTCGGCATGCCGGCCTTGAGCGTGGCCGAGCGCAGCTCGAGGTCGGCGGCGGCCGGCGCATTGTTCGTGACCGCGAGGTGCAAGTCGGCCGAACCGGCCGCGCTGAGCGATTCCCAGCGTGTTCCAGCCAGAAACGGCGTCAGGTAGCGACTCACGAGGCCGTCGAGCCGTGCCTCGCTCGCCTGCAGGTTCGCCTGCTCGACGAGCACCGAAGGGGAAAGCCGCAGCGCCGTCGCGTTCACGCTGAGCCGGCTGATCAGATCGTGCTGCGAGCCTTCGAGCCGCAGATCGCGTATCGACCGGCTCGTGGTATCCCAGCTACCCGTGGCGACGAGTTCGAGCGGGTTCTGGGCGAAGTCGAGAAAGACCGGCTCGATGTAGGCCTGGCCGGCCGACGAGGACAGCCGTGCGTCGAAATGAGCGATCGGACCGTCGAGCCGGGCCTGCGCGTCGAGCCGCAGCTGCGCCTTGTCGGTCGCGTAGCGGCCACTTGCTTGTTCATAGCTGAAACCGGCCAGCTCCAGCGCCGCAACGGCCTCGCCACGGCCACGGGCATCGCGCGAGTAGCGCGCCTGGGCCTCGACCGAACCGCCGAACAGTGTCGATGGCAGCACCTGGGCCTGCCAGCCCGAGGTCGACCACTCGCCGCTACCGCGCAGCTCGCTGAGGCCGCCCGGCTCGCTGCGAAACGACAGCTTCGCGTCCTGGCAGCGCAGCACCGAGGCCGCCGCTTCGAGCATGCAGCCGGCGTCCACGTCGTGCAGCACCGACGGCAGCGCACCGCCTTCAGCCTTGCCGACCTGCAGGCGGATCTGCAGCGCAGCCGTCGCCTGCCCCGTCCACAAGGCCAGAAGCGCGACCACCGTCGTCATTCCACGATGCACTTTGCGAACGCTCCGATGCGATCTTCGACCGGTTCCGGAAATACCGGAACGGCGGCGACCGCGAACTGAAGGACGGCCAAGGACACTCCGATCAAGCTACTGCGCCCGTCCTCGCGCGGGCGTTCGCTCGCGACGCTCGATCAGAGTTTCCCTAAACTGGCGGCCCGCCGATGCGCGCCCCGACGAGCTTGCCCATGCGCCCCCACCCGCGCCCTTTCCGGCGCCGCCCGATGATGTTGCTTGTACTGTGCGCCGCGTTGAGCGCCTGCGGGCAGACCGGGCCGCTGTATCTGCCCGATCAGGTTCCCGAGAGCGAAAAGCCGCCGAGTCAGCGCAACAAGGAACGCGCCCAGGGCAAGCCGGCCACGCCGCAGCCCGCACCCGCGCCGACCGCAGAATCCACCGCTCCGGTGGCGCCCTGAGCGCCCGCCGATCCACGCAGACCTTGCGAAAAACGCATAACAGCCGAACCAGACCGTGACCCACTTCGAGTACCGAGACGGCGAACTCTACGCCGAACACGTTCCGCTCTCGCGCATCGCCGAGCAGCACGGCACGCCGACCTACGTCTATTCGCGCGCCGCGCTCGAGCAGCAATATCGCGCGTTCGACGAGGCGCTCGCCGAGGTGCCGCATCAGGTCTGCTACGCGGTCAAGGCGAATTCGAACCTCGCGGTGCTGCAGGTGCTTGCGCGCCTCGGCAGCGGCTTCGACATCGTCTCGGCCGGCGAGCTGCGTCGCGTACTCAAGGCCGGTGGCGATCCGACCAAGGTGGTGTTCTCGGGCGTCGGCAAGACCGTGGACGAACTGCGCTTCGCGCTCGACGCCGGCATCGGCTGCTTCAACGTCGAATCCGAAGCCGAGCTGCATCAGCTCGACGCGATCGCGCGTTCGCTCGGCAAGCGCGCGGACATCGCGCTGCGCGTGAATCCGGACGTCGATGCGAAAACGCATCCATATATTTCCACCGGCCTCAAGCAGAACAAGTTCGGCGTCGATCTCGTCACGGCCGAACGCCTGTATCGCGAGGCCGCGAACCTCGGCGGCCTGCGCATCGTCGGCATCGCGAGCCACATCGGCTCGCAGCTGCTCGATGTGTCGCCGTACCTCGATGCGCTCGATCGCGTGCTCGCGCTTGTCGACAAGCTGCAAGCCGCCGGCATCGAGTTCGAACACATCGACGTCGGTGGCGGCCTCGGCGTGCGCTATCGCGACGAACAGCCGCTCGAACCCGCGAGCTGGGCCGCCGCGATCCTGCCGAAGCTCGCAGGCCGCGGGCTTGCCGTGCACACCGAGCCGGGCCGCGCGATCGCGGGCGCCGCCGGCGTGCTGCTCACGCGCGTCGAGCTGCTCAAGCAGACCGAAGAAAAGAACTTCGCGGTCATCGATGCGGCGATGAACGATCTGCTGCGTCCGGCGCTGTATCAGGCCTGGATGGACATCGTGCCGCTGCGCCAGCAGTCGAGCGCGAAGCCGCTGTCCTACGATCTCGTCGGCCCGGTCTGCGAATCGGGCGACTGGATCGGCAAGGAGCGCGAGCTCGCGCTCGAAGCCGGCGACCTGCTCGCAGTGAAGACCGCCGGCGCCTATGGCTTCGTCATGAGCTCGAACTACAACACGCGCGGCCGCGCGGCCGAGATCATGGTCGACGGCGATCGCGCGCATGTGATCCGCACGCGCGAGAGCTTCGACGATCTGATCCGCAACGAACGCCTGCTGGAGCGTCGTCATGGCTGAAGCGGCCGCCGGCCAGTTAACGGATCAGCCGTTGATCCTGATCGACGGTTCGAGCTGGCTGTTTCGCGCGTTTCACGCGCTGCCGCCGCTGAGCAACTCGCGCGGCGAACCGACTGGCGCGGTCTACGGCATCGTCAACATGCTCAAGCGCCTGTGCCGCGAATACGAGCCGCAGCGCATCTGCGTGGTGTTCGATCCGAGCGGCCCGGTGTTCCGCAACGAGCTCTACGCCGACTACAAGGCCAATCGCGATGAAACGCCGGCCGAACTGTCGGCGCAGTATCCGGACGTGGTCGCGGTCATCAAGGCGCTCGGTTTTCCGCTGCTCGTCGTCGATGGCGTCGAAGCCGACGACGTCATCGGCACGCTGACCAAACAGGGCCGCGAGCGCGGCCTGCCGGTGCTGATCGTCACGAGCGACAAGGACATGGCGCAGCTCGTCGACGAGCACGTGCACCTGCTCGACACGATGAAGAACAAGCGCATGGATCGCGCCGGCGTGATCGAGAAGTTCGGCGTGCCGCCCGAGCGCATCATCGATTACCTCGCGCTCGTCGGCGACACCGTCGACAACATTCCGGGCGTTCCGGGTGTGGGGCCGAAGACCGCGGCGAAATGGCTGACCGAGTTCGGCTCGCTGGACGCGATTCGCGATCGCGCGGGCGAGATCGGCGGCAAGATCGGCGAAAAGCTACGCGCGGCGCTCGACATCCTGCCGCTCTCGCATCGGCTCGCGACGATCGTCTGCGACGTCGAGCTGCCCGTGCAGCTCGATGACCTCGTGCCCGGCGAGCGCGACGTCGAGCAGCTCGTCGCGCTGTATCGCAAGCTCGAATTCCATCGCTGGCGCGAGGAACTCGAAGGCGGCAAGCCCGCGGCGGAAGCCGCGCCCGAGGCCGGCACCGAACTCGAAAGCGCGGCGCCCGAATCACTCGCCGCGGTCGGCGCGAACGCGGCCGACATCGGCACCGTGTCCAAGCCCACGCAGGCGATCTGCGTGGTCGACGAAGCCGAGCTCGATCGCATGATCGGCTGCCTCGAACGGGCCAGCCTGATCTGCTTCGACACCGAAACCGATGCGCTCGACGCGAACCAGGCCGGGCTCGTCGGCCTGGCGTTTTCGGTCGAATCCGGCAGCGGCTGGTACGTGCCGCTCGCGCACAACTATCTCGGCGCGCCCGAGCAGCTGTCGCTGCAGAGCGTCATCGCGCGCGTGAAGCCGCTGCTCGAAGACCAGAGCAAGCCCAAGCTCGCGCAGCACGGCAAGTACGACATCAACGTGCTCGCGCGCTACGACATCGAAGTGCGCAACCTGCGCTTCGACACCATGCTCGAAAGCTACGTGCTCGATGCGGCCGGCAATCGCCACGACATGGATACGCTGGCCGACAAGTACCTCGGCCACAAGACGATCCAGTTCGCCGACGTAGCCGGCAAGGGCAAGAACCAGCTGACCTTCAATCAGGTCGCGCTCGACAAGGCCACCGAATATTCGGCCGAGGACGCCGACATCACGCTGCGCCTGCACGAGACGCTGTATCCGAAGCTCGAGGCCGAGCCGGTGCTCGCGAAGGTCTTCCACGAAATCGAAATGCCGCTGGTGCCGGTGCTCGCGCGCATCGAGCGTCGCGGTGTGAAAGTCGATGCGCCGCTGCTGCGCAAGATCAGCGCCGAACTCGCGCAGCGCATGGACGAGCTGCAGGCGCAGGCTTACGTCGTCGCCGAGGGCGAATTCAACCTCGGCTCGCCGAAGCAGCTGCAGACCCTGCTCTACGAAAAATTCCAGCTGCCGGTACTCGCCAAGACGCCCAAGGGCGATCCGTCGACGGCCGAAGACACGCTCGAACAGCTCGCGGCCCAGCACCCGCTGCCGCGCCTGATCCTCGACTGGCGCGCGATGCAGAAGCTGCGCAGCACCTATGCCGAGCAGCTGCCGGCCGCGATCAATCCACGCACCGGCCGCATCCACACGAGCTATCACCAGGCGGTGGCCGCGACCGGCCGGCTGTCGTCGCAGGATCCGAACCTGCAGAACATTCCGATCCGCACGGCCGAGGGCCGGCGCATCCGCCAGGCCTTCGTCGCCGAACCCGGCAATACGCTGCTCGCGGTCGATTATTCGCAGATCGAACTGCGCCTGATGGCGCATTTCTCGGGTGACGAGCGCTTGCAGAAGGCGTTCCGGCAGAACCTCGACGTGCACCAGGCCACGGCCGCCGAGGTCTTCGGCCTGCCGCTCGAAAAAGTCGGCAGCGACGAGCGCCGCGCCGCCAAGGCGATCAACTTCGGACTCATCTACGGCATGTCGGCCTTCGGGCTCGCGCGCCAGCTCGGCATCGGCCGCAACGAGGCCGGCGAGTACATCGAGCGCTTCTTCGGCCGCTATCCGGGCGTCAAGCAGTTCATGGACGACACGCGCTCGGCGGCGCGTTCGCGCGGCTACGTCGAAACCCTGTTCGGCCGCCGGCTCTACCTGCCGAACATCAACGCGCGCAACCAGGGCCTGCGCCAGTACGCCGAGCGCACCGCGATCAACGCCCCGCTGCAGGGTACCGCGGCCGACCTGATCAAGAAGGCGATGATCGAGCTGCAGGCTTGGCTCGACGCCCATGCGCCCGGGATCAGCATGATCATGCAGGTGCACGACGAACTGGTCTTCGAGGGGCCGGAGGCCCTGCTGCGCGAAAAAGCGCAGACGATCGCCGACCAGATGGTGCGAATCGCCCCGCTCGCGGTTCCGCTGGTGGCCGACTTCGGCCTGGCCGGGAACTGGGACGAGGCGCACCAGCCGCACGGACATGCACGTTCGACCGGCTGAAGCTGTTCGTACGACCGTTCGTCGGTCGCCGGGCTTCGACAGGCGCTCGACTTTAAAACAAGAAAATCAAACGAATCAGCAATTTAAAGAAAGACCCGCATGATCCCCTACGGTTTTCGCGAAAAAACTGGAAACCGGCGTGAACTTTCGATCAGGCCTGCCCTCTAAGACTGCGAGCGTGAATCTCTCCCTTTTCACGCTCCCCGCCTCTACTCCCTGGGCGGGTCCGGCATCCCCCAAGCCGGAGCTGTTGCCCCGTGAGTCTCCCCCCGGCTCACGGGGCATTTTCTTTTCAGAATCCTTTCGAATTCCGGGCCCTGTTCGGCGACTCTCCGAATGCGGGCCTCAATTGTTCAGTTTGATGCGAAATTCCATACGCCGCCGCGCTCAGGCGACCGGGGCTTCGGCCCGGTTCGCCTCCGGCACGACGCCGGCGAGCATCGACTGTAGACGTTCACGCGCCTCGTCGAGGCCCTGGTGGCTGCTGGACGAGAACAGCTGGACCGTCGCGAGGCTGCCGAGCTCCTTGAGCCCCTTGCGTGTCGCAAGCAAGGTTGCCTTCGACGCCCCGTAGCCGAGCTTGTCGGCCTTGGTCAGCAAGACGTGGCAGTCGCGGCCGGCGCTGACGGTCCAGGCCAGCATCTGCTTGTCGTAATCGGTCAGCGGGTGGCGGCAATCCATGATCAGGAACAGTCCGCGCAGGTTCCTGCGCTTCTCGACGTAGCCGCCGATCAGCCGGCCCCAGCTCGCACGGACGGGGTTCGGAACCGAAGCGTAGCCATAGCCCGGCAGGTCGGCCAGCCGCGAGCCGTCGCTGATTCCGAACAGGTTGATGAGCTGGGTTCGACCGGGCGTCTTGCTGACGCGGGCGAGCGAATGGCGGCCGCACAAGGCGTTCAGGGCACTCGACTTGCCGGAGTTGGACCGACCCGCGAAGGCGACTTCCGGGTGCTCGTCGTCGGGCAGCTGCGTCAGCTGCGCGCAGGAGAGCAGGAACTGGGCCTGGGAAAAGGGATTCTGCATTGAGCAAGTCGGAGTGTAGAATTACGCCGCCAAATTATCCGGTTAGCTTGCGTCGTGCTACTCGACGCCCAGCGCCGTCTGCGATTTCACCGGCAACGAACCTTAGATGCCGGACGATCGCCACCGTTGCCTACCGCGTTTGCCTACTGGGAGTGCTGTTGATGAAACGCCTTTTGATGGCGCTGGTTCTCGTCGCCCCATTTGCCACGGTTTCTGCCCAGGAAGCGGGATCAAAAGATCCCTTTACCCAGGGAGATGCCACCGCCGGCGCCACCAAGGCCGCATCCTGCGTCGCCTGCCATGGACCTGGCGGTAACAGCGCCATGCCGGACTGGCCCAAGCTGGCCGGCCAGGGGTCCAGCTACATTGCGCATCAGCTCAAGGCCTTCAAGTCGGGCGAGCGCAAGGACCCGGTGATGTCCGCCCAGGCCGCTCCGCTGTCGGAGGCCGACATCGCCGACATCTCGGCCTACTTCACCCAACAGAAATCCACCCCCGCGGCCGGCAGCAAGGACGCGGTCGCCGTGGCCGAGCCGCTGTTCCGCGCGGGCGATGCCGCTCGCGGCATTCCGGCCTGCGCGAGCTGCCATGGCCCCAAGGGCGCCGGCAATCCCGCCGCCGGCTATCCGCGCATCGGCTCGCAGCACGCCAAGTACACCGCCAAGCAGCTCGCCGCCTACAAGGCCGGGGAACGCAAAGTCGGTCCCACCGGTCAGATGATGGCCGCCGTGGCGTCCAAGCTCACCGATGACGAGATCCAGGCGCTGGCGTCCTACATCAACGGCGTCCAATAGCAACGGGCTGTTGGGGCCTCATCGAGACTTCTCAATGCGTTTTTCCATGCGCCTGCTGCTCGCCAGTGTGTTCGCCGGCCTTTCCCTGATGAGCTTGCCGGGCTTGGCGGAAACTCCCGCTTTCAAGGAAGGCGAGCAATACAAGCTCGTGCGGGACACGCAGAAGCCGATCGACCCCAAGCGCATCCTCGTCGAGGAAGCGTTCTGGTACGGTTGCCAGCACTGCTTCCACTTCGATCCGAAGATCGAGGCCTGGCGCAAGACCAAGGCGGCCGACGTCGATTTTGCGCGTCTGCCGTCCAGTCTCGGCCACCCCGAAGGCGTGCTGCACCAGAAGGCCTATTTCACGGCGCAGTCACTCAACATCGGCGACAAGATCCACACGCCGCTGTTCGACGGCATCCACGTCAAGCACGACACCTCGCTGTTCACGCAGGGCGGCATCGCCACGCTGTTCTACCGCCAGGCCGCGGTGTCGGAGGACGTGTTCAACGGCACCTTCGCGGGCTTCGCGGTCGACAGCCAGGTGCGCCGCACCGATGCGCTGCTGCGCGCCTACGGCATCGCCAGCGTTCCGGCGATCGTGGTCGGTGGCAAGTACACGACCAATGCGTCGATGGCGGGCGATTTCGACAAGATGATCAAGGTGACCGACTTCCTCATCGAGAAAGTCCGCCAGGAACGCAAGAAATAAACACCAATCGGGACTTGCCGCGGGCGACGCCGCGGCGAGCGTGGCGCACGATCGTCGCCGCCCGGCTCCTGGCCGGGCTTTTTGTTGGTGCGGGGACCGGTTCCGGCGCCACCGCTGCCGAGCTGTCGCTGATGTCGGTCGACCGGGCCTGCGAGCGGCTCGGCCAGCGCCTGCAGAGCGTCGATCCGGCCGATTGCCGGCGCGCCAACTTCCATCTCGGCGACGGCGCGAGCCGCCTGCGCCAGGCCCTGCTCTACAAGGACTTTCCGGCGCATGGCGACGTGTTCCAGCCGCGCCGCGTGCTGCTGATCGGCGGCATCCACGGCGACGAATTCTCGAGCGTCAGCATGGTGTTCCAGTGGATGCGCAAGCTCGAGCAGGAGCGCATCCAGCCGTTCTACTGGCGCGTGATTCCGAGCGCGAACCCGGATGGCCTGTTCGCCAACCCGGCGACGCGCGAGAACCGCGCGGGCGTCGACCTCAACCGCAACTTCCCGAGTGCGGACTGGAACAGGCGCGCACTGGCCTACTGGCGCAGCAAGGCCGGCTCGGACAAGCGCCGCTTCCCGGGCAAGTCGGCGATGTCCGAGCCCGAGACGCGCTGGCTCGTCTCGCAGATCGAGAGCTTCAAGCCCGATGCGATCGTCTCGGTGCACGCGCCCTATGGCGTGCTCGACTACGACGGCCCGTTGCGCCCGCCCGAGCGCTTCGGCTATTTGCGCCTGCAACCGCTCGGCGTTTACCCGGGCTCGCTCGGCAATTACGCGGGCGTCGACCACAAGCTGCCGGTGATCACGCTGGAGCTGCCCAACGCCGGCATCATGCCGACCGCCGCGCAATCGCAGCGCATCTGGACCGACATGCTGAACTGGCTCTCGCGCAATCTGCCGCGCGAGCGCCCGCCGCTCTACGAGCGGCTCGACGACGAGGTGTGGCTGAACCAGCCGCGCGATCCCTGAGAAGCTGCGTCGGGCTGCTGCGCTCGGCGTCTCTACGCCTGCCGAAGCTTCTCCGCTAACGGGAGCCGGCTGCCAGCTTCGGCAGGCTCTGCACCCCGATCGAATCGGGCAGTTCGCCGTAGCGGTGCGCGAGCCAGCGTTCCTGGAAGCAGTACCGTGCGACGTTGCTGATGTCGTAGAGATACCAGGCGTTGACCGAGCCGCCGATCACCGCCCCGACCACCGGCATCGCGCTCGCGGCCTTGCGCCAGCCCAGATGCCTGCCGGCCTGGAGCGCGAGATTGTTGAGACTCATCGTCGCGGCCTCCTTGGCGAGCTCGCGCTCGGCCGCGCGTTCGATGCCGTCACGCCAGGCCGCGTCGTCGAGCTCGGCGCTGTTGCGCCAGACCGCCTGCTGCGCAGCCTGCTTCTCCTCGATCGAATTGGCCGATGCGAGCGCGAAGATGGCGATACCGAGCCGCCGGCTCTCCTCGGGCGTCATCACCTGGCCATAGCACAGCGCGGTTCGCTGGATGCTGCGGAACGCGAGCACCAGCAGTGCCGGCACGTCGGCGACCATGCCGGCCGCACCGGCGATGCCGAGCACGGCGCCCGCTCCACCGGCCATTGCCATGCCGCGACGGCGCAGCCGGGCCGACAGCTGGTCGCAGACTTCGAGCTCGACGTCGAGCAGCTCTTCGATGCGCCCGACCTTGGCCTGCTTGAGCAGCGCCGCGTGACCCGAGAAGCGCCCGGCCGTGCTCTGCACCGCGGACAGCGCGGTGCGCAGGGCTTCGGTCGGAATCATCGTCTGCACGGCCTGGCTCGCCGGCCCGGCGGCCTTGCCGAACCAGCGCGCGGCCGGCGGTGGCTCCTGGGCCTGCCAGCGGCGGATTTCGGCCAGGCGATCGAGTTCGTAGCGGTTCATGGATTCACCTTAATGCGCAGCGCTGAACGATGGCCGTGGTTTCGGGATGGATCGTAGGACGGGCCGCGACCCGTCCTACGTCAGCCGCAGGCCGCCGTCGACCGGCAGCACCGCCCCGTTGATGTAGCCGGCCTCGTCGGACAGCAAGAAGCGCACGGTGCGGGCCACTTCGGCGCCGCCGCCGAGCTGCTTCATCGGAATGCGCTGCTGCTCGGCGAGGCGCTCGGCTTCGTCGAGCTTGTCGCCGACGCCCCAGATCATGCGGCCCGGGGCGACGCCGTTGACGCGGATGCGCGGGGCGAGCTCGATCGCCAGGCTTTCGGTGACCGACCACAGCCCGGCTTTGGCCGCGCAATAGGCGACGTAACCCGGCATCGGCTTGCGCGCGTGGATGTCGAGTACGTTGACGATGGCGCCGCTCCGCATGCGCGCCGCGCAGGCCTTGGCGAGGAACAGCGGGCCCTTGAGGTTGCTCGCGATGAGGTCGCCGAACTGGGCCGGCGTCAGCGTCTCGAGCGCGGTCGGGTAGAAGCTCGAGGCGTTGTTGACGAGCGCATCGAGCCGGCCCCAGCGCCCGATCGCGGTCTGCGCGAGCGCCTCGGGCAGCGCATCGTCGGCCATGTCGCCTGCGAAGCAGGCGGCCGAATCGGAGCGGCGGGCGTTGAAGTCGGCCTCGAGTTTGCGGGCGCCCTCGCCGGAGAGCCGGTAGTGCAGCAGCACGCGATAGCCGGCTTCGTGCAGGGCCGTGGCGATGGCCGAGCCGATGCGGCGGCCGGCGCCGGTGACGATGGCGACGGGCGGATTTCCGATGAGGGCTGGTTCTGACGAGTCGGTCTTCATGGCCTGCGGCGGGGACGTCGTTGCGGCTGAAGGGGCTCCGTCACGGGAGCGCGGTATGATGGAACGGCTCATTCCCCGCCCATTTCCGGTTCCCATTGTCGCCGAAGCGGCGCGATTCGTGCGCGGCCTTCCGCCTCCGTGGCTCCCTCAACTTTCACTCGATGCTCGACGCCATCCTGCTGGGCCTGATCGAAGGCCTCACCGAATTCCTTCCCATTTCCAGTACCGGTCATCTGCTGATCGCCGAGCACTGGCTCGGCCGCCGCTCCGACCTGTTCAACGTCGCCGTGCAGGCCGGCGCGATCCTCGCGGTGACGCTGGTCTATCGCGCGCGCATCCGCCAGCTCGCCACCGGCTGGAACGATCCCGCGCTGCGCGACTACACGCTCAAGCTCGGCGCCGCCTTCCTAGTCACCGCGGTGCTCGGCCTGCTCGCCAAGAAGCTCGGCGCCGAACTGCCCGAGAACACGCGCCCGATCGCCACCGCGCTGATCGTCGGCGGCCTGATCATCTTCATCGTCGAAGGCTGGGCCAAGCGCCAGCCGATCCGCGACCTGGTGACCTGGAAGCTGGCGTTCGCGGTCGGCGCGGCGCAGGTGGTCGCGGGCTCGTTTCCGGGCACCTCGCGTTCGGCAGCCGCGATCTTCGTCGCCATGCTGGCCGGGCTGACCAATCGCAAGCTCGCGGCCGAGTTCGCGTTCATGGTCGGCATTCCGACCATGCTCGCAGCCAGCGCCTACGAGCTGCTCAAGCTCGCGATGCACGGACAATTGCAGACCGAGAACTGGAGCGAGCTCGGCGTCGGCTTCGCGATGTCGGCGGTCACCGGCTTCATCGCGGTGAAGTGGCTGCTGCGTTACGTCTCGGGTCACAGCTTCGTGCTGTTCGCCTGGTATCGAATTGCGCTCGGAGCCATTTTGTTGATACTGCTCGGATAACACGATGGATCCGGGAGCATCGGCGGACACGGCGGAGGGGCCGGCCGGCGGTGAACAATTCGCGAGGACCAGGGAGACATGGTCATGGCCATTACGAGCCGTTTCACCGGCAAGCACGCGGTACTGCTGCTCTCGTCGACGCTGAGTCTGTCGTTCGCAGCGCAGGCCGGGCAAGGCCCTTACGTCGGAGTCGGGGGCGGAGTCAATTTCGTCGACAAGCAGAAGTACAGGATCTACTACCCCAACGGCGGGGGCATGCTCGATGACGGCACCGAGATCGGCCAGATCAAATTCGAGGACGGCTGGGCCGGCGGCCTCGTGCTCGGCTACGCCTCGGAGAGCTGGTTGCGTCCCGAGCTCGAGCTGCTCTACCGGCAGAACGATCTCGACCGTATCCACCTCGAGCCGGCCGGCCTGCTGTCCGGCCTGTTGACCCCGAACGGCACCGATCCGGACGGCGTCAAGGGCAACCAGAACGCCCAGACCGCGATGGTCAACCTCTGGGCCGACCTGTTCCGCAGCAGCCGGGTCCGTCCGTACGCCGGCCTCGGCCTCGGTGCCGCCCGTGTGGCGCTCAGCGACGGTGGCTATGACGGCCAGGACTTCAACAATAGTGCCACCACGGTTTTCGCCTACCAGGTCGGCGCCGGCCTGGGCTTCGATCTCGGCGACCATCTGACGCTGTCGCTCGATTACCGCTACCTGCAGACCGATCGCAGCAAGCTCAACCTGCTACGTGACGATCCGGCCACGCGCGTGAAGTTCCGCTACGAGGCCCAGACCGCGCTGTTGAGCCTGCGCTACTCCTTCGGCGAACGCGCCGAAGAGGCGCCGCCACCGGCTGCGCCGCCGGTCGAGGTGGTTCCACCCGTCGAGCCGCCGGCTCCGCCTCCTGCCCCGCCGCCGCCTGCGTGCGAGTCGCCCAAGCCGGGCGTGCCGTTCTCGCTCGAAGGCTGCGTGGTTGGGCAGACGCTAATCCTGCACGGCGTGAACTTCGAGTTCGACAAATCGCGCCTCACGGTCAACGCCAAGACCCTGCTCGATCTGGTGGCCGACGCCCTGCTCGCGCGCCAGGACATCCAGGTCGAGATCGCCGGCCACACCGATTCCAAGGGCGCCGATGCCTACAACCAGAAGCTGTCCGAAAGCCGGGCCGATGCGGTCAAGCTCTACCTGATCGAACGCGGCATCGATGGCTCGCGCATGAGCACCGTCGGTCATGGCGAGACCCAGCCGGTCGCCGACAACGCGACCGACGAGGGACGCGAGCTCAACCGGCGCGTCGAACTGCGCGTGACCGGCTCCAACCCGGCCGCAGGTCCGGCGCCGACGGTCGCCTCGCCGGTGCCCGAAGGCGACGTTCCGCCGCCGGCGGAGCCCGCGCCCGCTCCCTGAGCGAGGGGCGGTGGTGATGAAAAAGGCCGGCTTTCGCCGGCCTTTTTCATGCCGCGGGACCCGATGGCTTCCAGCGCTTGAGCGCCTGTTCGCGCCGCAGCCTGATCTGCTCGCTGATCGCGGGGCCTTCGAAGCCATCGCGCATGACCTCGCCGGCCTGGGTCGCCAGCGCCACCTCGCGGGCGCGGCGCAGGTAATCGACGGCCGGGTAGTCGCAGTCCTCGAGGCCGAGCCTGCCGCGCGCATCGCAGAGGCAGCTCTGCAAGGCCTGCTCGAAACCCTCGCCGTTCTTGCGGAAGGCTCCGAGCCGGTCGAGCAGCGCGAGCAGCGTGCCGGGCCGCAGCTCGCGCGCCCGATGCACGTTCAGGTGGTCGCGCGTGACCGTCAGCGCGAGGTCGCGGCAGGGGTTCGGCACGCGCAGGCGTTCGCAGAACGCGGCCACCAGCGGCAGCCCGCGCTCCTCGTGCATGCGATGGCTCGGCCATTCCGATTCCGGCGTCGCGGCCTTGCCGAGGTCGTGCAGCAGCGCCGCGACGCGCACCGGCAACGCGAACCGATGGCGGACCGACGCGTCGACCGCCATCAGCGTGTGGCGCAGGGTGTCGACCTCCGGGTGATAGTCGGCGCGCTGCGGAACCCCGCGCAGGGCGGCCACTTCGGGCATCACGCGGGCGAGCGCCCCGCTGGCCTCGAGGTCTTCGAAGAACACGCTGGGCTTCTCCGACTCCATCAGCGCGCGCTCGGTTTCCTTCCAGACGCGCTCGGGTACGAGGTCGTCGGCTTCGCCGGCCGCCACCATCCGCTGGAGCAGGGCCTGGGTCTCGGCCGCGACCGTGAAGCCGCGCGGGGCGTAGCGAGCATGAAAGCGCGCGAGCCGCAGGATGCGTACGGGATCCTCGGCGAAGCTCGCCGACACGTGGCGCAGCACGCGGGCTTCGAGATCGGCGCGGCCGCCGTAGGGGTCGATGATCCGGCCGTCTTCGTCCTGGGCCATCGCGTTGACCGTGAGGTCGCGGCGCAGCAGGTCCTCCTCGAGCGTGACCTCGGGCGAGGCGTCGGTGACGAAGCCACGATAGCCGCGCCCGGACTTGCGCTCGGTACGCGCGAGCGCGTGTTCCTCGCCGGTGTTCGGATCGATGAACACCGGAAAGTCGCGCCCTACGGGCTTGTAGCCGGCGGCGACCATGTCGTCCTGCGTCGAGCCGACCACGACCCAGTCGCGCTCGGTAACCGGGCGCCCGAGCAGCGCGTCGCGTACCGCACCGCCGACCAGATAGCGTTTCATCGGCCGCTGACCTCAGCCGCCCGGCGTGATCGGCTTGAGCAGCCTGTCGGCCGACTGCGGCTGGCCGCTCGCGCGCCAGCCGAACACCGCGCTGTGCCAGGTCACGCGCTGGATA
Organism: Hydrocarboniphaga sp. FW305-C-57; assembly: GCF_058783045.1. NCBI lineage: Bacteria > Pseudomonadati > Pseudomonadota > Gammaproteobacteria > Nevskiales > Nevskiaceae > Hydrocarboniphaga > Hydrocarboniphaga sp. FW305-C-57. Next base: position 176,477 of record NZ_JBYSYG010000004.1, read on the forward strand.
TAGCTGCGGGTTTCGTTGTACGGCACGTTCTCGATCCAGACGTCGGCGTCGAGCGACTCGGACGGCGGGCGCCAGCGCTGCACCGGCCGCGGACCGGCGTTGTAGGCGCCGAGTACGAGCACGAATTCCTGCTCGTAGCGTTCGAGCAGCTCCTTGAGATGCAGCGCCCCGAGCCGCGTGTTGACGGCCGGGTCGAACAGCGCGCTCGCATCGGGCGCGGGCTGGCCCTGGCGGCGCGCGGTATCGCGCGCCGTGCCGACGAGCAATTGCAGCAGGCCGAGCGCATCGGCCCGCGAGCGCGCGCGCGGATCGTAGAGGCTCTCCTGGCGCATGACCGCGAAAATCCACTGGCTCGGCACGCCCGACAGCTTCGAGGCGGCCTGCACCTCGGATTCGAACGGCCGCGGGTAGAGCAGCTCGAAGTCGTCGAACACCTGCGCCTTGCTCGCGGCGGTGACGGTCTGCACCCAGGCGTTCCAGGTGCCCGGCAGCCGCGCGGCCTGCATCGCCTGCGCGGGCGTCAGCGAGGCCAGCGTTTCGCCCCATTCGAGCGAGGACCATTCACTGCGACCGGCGAGCCAGAGTTCGCGCGCGCGCTGCACGCCGGGCTGCTGCACGAGCTGGCGCTGCATCGCCGGGTCCTGCGGAGCGGAAATCTGCGTCGGGGTGAAACCACGTCCCAGGCGTCCGGCGGCAAGCAAGGGATAGAAGCCGTTTTCGGCGACCAAGCCTTCGTACAAGGCTTTCGCACCCTCGGCATCGCCCTTGGCGGCGCGGGCGCGGGCCTTCCAATAGCGCCAGCGCGGTTGCGCCGCGAGCGTTGGCGGCATCTGGTCGATCCAGCTGGCGGCCAGCGACCATTGGCCGATCCACAGCGCCGCACGGACTCGCCACTCGTGCGCTCGCTCGTCCAGCGCTGCGAGATCGACCTGCTGAAACGCGGTGACCGAACCCGGCAAGCGGCTCCAGGCGTAACCGAGCGCGACCTCGCGGCGCAACTCTCCGGGCGTCGCCGGCGACGCGAGCGTGCACGGGCTACCGCAAGCCGCGATCAGCGCATTGACGCGCGGAGCCGCGGCGACCGGATCGCGACGCGAAATCTTGGTCACCGCGGCGGCGATCGCGGCCGGCTCCTGCTGGTTGATCAGCGTCGGGCCGCCGGCGATCAGCGAATCGATCTCCCGATCCGGGTTGGCGAGCAGCTGCGCCCACTCGCGCAGCTGCGGCAGCGCCTCGGGCGGCAGCGATTTGAGCAAGAACTGGGCGAGGTCGGCATTGCCGGCTTCGAGCGCCAGGCGCGCGCGCCGCGCGTTGCGCTCGGGCGTCAGCCAGCCCTGGTTGCGCGCCCATTCGAACGGAGCGACGCAGGCGTCCGGCAATTGCGAACCGGTCATCCAGACGCCGAGCAGCTTGTCCTGCAGCTGGGCGAGCGCGGCGGGCTCGGTCGGTGGAGTCGCCGTCAGCGCTCGCAGCTGTTCGCACTTGAGTCGGGCGTCGGCGCGGTTGTCGGCGTAATAGGTGATGAAGTCCGGCCAGCGCTGGCGGCGTGCGAGGTCGAGCAGCCAGTCGCGGCGCAGGTCGCGCGTCCACGGGACGTCGCCGTCGCGGCTCAGCAGCGCCCCGATCGCCGCATCGTCGGGCGCCAGGCCATAGCGCATCGGCATGCGCAGGCGCTGGGCTTCGAGATAGGGGTAGAGCATGTAGCGGCGCAGCGCGTCCGAGGCCTCGCCGGTGCTGCCGGCGAGCTGCGGGGCCGGCATCGCTTCGAGCGCCTTGAGTTGCTGGACGAACTCGGCGCGAACCGCAGCGTAGGGATCGGCCGGCGGCTGAGGCTGCTGGGCCTGCGCGGTGAGGCCCAGGCCGGTGCACAGCACGAGGGTCAGCCGCCGCAGTGGCAGGCCGGCGCGTCGGGTGTTGGCGGGTCGGTCGTTCACGCCGCCATCTTAGCCGCGCGGGCTGAACCGGGCCGATTCCACCTCCCGGTCGGCCGGCCCAGCGGTCCGATTCGGCTGTCATATAGACAAAGCATCCCGATGCTTAGACGGCCTGCGAACGGCAGGCTACCATCCGAAAGAAACGAGCTGGTAAAGGCAAGGGAACATGTTGAGGCACAAGCAAAAGGCTCTTGCCGCGGCAGGGCTGTCGGCGGTGATGACGGCGGTCGTCTCGGGTTGCGCGTCGTCTCCGGTCGCCGGCAGCGGCGAATACGCCGCCGCCAATACCGCCAGCATTCCGCCTCCGGCCGGCGTCATCCCGCCGCCGCAATCGACCTCGCGCTTCCCGGTCTACAACGAATCCGGCGCCACGCCGCCGCGTCCCTCGTTCGAATTCGAAAACACGCTGCCCGATCCGCGCGCCACGCCGGCCTACAAGAAATCCACCCGCGCCGAGGACGAGCAGCGCATCACCGCCGAGCGTCTCGCCCAATGGCAGCGCAGCGGCTCCGGTCTCTCTTCGATCACCACCACCGGTCTGGTCACCCAGGGCGTGCAACCGGCGCTGGTTCCGGCCGTGCAGACCAGCTATTCGGCGTCGATCACGCAGGCCGCCGTGCTGACCGAGGGTCCGGGCTATGCGCAGACCGACTACTACGCGGGCGACTACGCCGGCAGCTCCAGCGGCGCGGTGATTCCGCCGATGCCGCAGTCCGCGCGGCCGGGCGAGTGCTATGCGCTCGTGCGCACGCCCGAGCGGTACCGCAGCGTCTCGCGCGATTACGTCATGCGCCCGGGCTACGACAGCATTCAGATCACGCCGGCGCGCTACGAATCGCAGCAGCAGAGCTACGTCTCGAACGAGTCCTACGAGCGTCTCGAAATCATTCCGGCCACCTTCAAGACGGTGACCGAGCGCGTCGAAGTGTCGCCGCCGTCGGTGCGCTACATGGCCAGCGAGCCGGTCTACGAGACCGTGACCGAGCGCATTCTCGAAACCCCGGCGCGCCAGACCTGGAAGCGCGGCCGCGGCCCGATCCAGCGCGTCGACAACGCCACCGGCGAGATCATGTGCCTGGTCGAGGAGCCGGCCGTCTACAAGACCGTTTCGCGCAAGGTGCTCAAGCAGCAGCCGCAGATGCGCGAGGTGCAGGTGCCCGGCGAGTACCGCACGGTGACGCGCCGCGTGGTCGACCAGCCCGCGCAGGTGCGCCGCGTGGTGGTGCCCGAGCAGCGCTCGACGATGACCGTACAGCGCCTCGTGCAGCCGGCCAGCTACAACACCGTGCGCGTGCCCGACCAGATGGGCAGCGTCACCACGCGCGAGATCGCGGCGCCGTCGACGCTCGAATGGCGTCCGGTGCTCTGCGAAACCAACATGACCGACAGCACCGTCACGCGCGTGCAGCGCGCGCTCAAGAGCGCGGGCTTCGACCCGGGCCCGATCGACGGCAAGGCCGGCGCCAGGACCATGGACGCGCTCAACGCGTATCAGCGTTCCAAGGGCCTGCCGGAAGACCGCTACCTGAACCTGCAGACGCTGCAGTCGCTCGGGGTCGGCGCGTACAGCTAGGCCCGGCCTCACTCCTGAAAGCCCGCGATCGACGCGGGCTTTTTGCTTTCCGGAGCCCGCTCAGGAATCGAGCTTGCCGGCGTCGGGCAACAGGCTCACGCCGCGCAGCGGACTCGCGAGGATGGCGTCGTGCAGCGCGGTGATCGCGGCCAGGCGCGGGAAGGTCTTGCGCCAGACCAGGGCGATGCGCCGCGACGGCGGCTTGGTCGCGAACGGCTTGGCGACGATGAGCCCGGAATCGTCGCTGCGGTTCTCGACCGACGATCGCGGCAGCACGGTGATGCCGAGGCCGCCGGCGACCATGTGGCGGATGGTTTCGAGCGAGCTGCCGGTCTGTGCACGCGGGCCCCCGCCGTCGGGGTCGACGCACTTCGGGCAGGCCTCGACGACCTGGTCGCGGAAGCAATGGCCCGGCCCGAGCAGCAGCAGGTGCTCCTCGGCGAGCTTGCGCGCCGGGATCGCCTCCTCGTGGTTCCAGCGGTGGTCCTGCGGCAGCAGCACGACGAAATCCTCGTCGTAGAGCGGCCAGGCCATGAGGTTCTGCTGGTCGATCGGCAGCGCGACGACGGCGACGTCGAGCTCGTTGTCGCGCAACTGTTCGAGCAGCTTGGCGGTGAAGTTCTCCTCGATCACGAGCGGCATCGTCGGCGTGCGCTCGCGCAGCACCGGAATCAGGTGCGGCAGCAGGTAGGGCCCGACGGTGTAGATCGCGCCGAAGCGCAGCGGGCCGGACAGCTCGTCGCGGCCTTCGTGGGCGATGTCCTCGACGAGCTTGGCCTCGGCGAGCACGCGGCGGGCCTGGGCGATCACGCGCTCGCCGACCGGCGTCGGCCGCGCTTCGCCGCGATTGCGCTCGAACAGCAGCACGCCGAGTTCGTCCTCGAGCTTCTTGACGGCCACCGACAGCGTCGGCTGCGAGACGAAGGAGCGCTCGGCAGCACGGCCGAAATGACGTTCCTTGTCGAGATTGACGAGGTAGCGGAGTTCGGTGAGCGTCATAGCCAGTCGCGCGGCGAAAGGTATTGGGCGAGCGCGGCCTCGGCGCTGCCGGCTTCGGGCTCGAACTGGTATTGCCAGCTCGCGAGCGGCGGCATCGACATCAGGATCGATTCGGTGCGCCCGCCGGACTGCAGGCCGAACAGGGTGCCGCGGTCGAACACGAGGTTGAACTCGACGTAGCGGCCGCGCCGGTACAGCTGCCAGGCGCGCTCGCGTTCGCCGTAAGCCGCCGCACGACGGCGCTCGACGATCGGCAGGTAGGCGTCGAGAAAGCCGTCGCCGACGCTGCGCATGAGGCCGAAGCTCGCATCGAAGCCGCCCTCGTGCCAGTCGTCGAAGAACAGCCCGCCGATGCCGCGCGTCTCGCCGCGGTGCTTGAGCACGAAGTAGTCGTCGCATTGGCGCTTGAGGCGCGCGTAGACGCCGTCGCCGCTCGCCGCGCAGGCCTTGCGGGCGACCGAATGCCAGTGCTTCGCGTCCTCCTCGAACACGTAATACGGGGTCAGGTCGAAGCCGCCGCCGAACCACCACACCGGCTCCTCGCCGGGTTTTTCGGCGACGAAAAAGCGCACGTTGGCGTGCGCTGTCGGGATGTACGGATTGCGCGGATGCAGCACCAGCGAGACGCCCATCGCGCGAAAGCCGCGGCCCGCGAGTTCGGGCCGATTGGCGCTCGCCGACGGCGGCAGCTTGTCGCCCGCGACGAGCGAGAAGCCCACGCCCGCGCGCTCGAACAGCTCGCCGCCTTCGAGGATGCGCGTCACGCCGTCACCGCGCAGCGGCGCGTCGTCGGGCTTGCGCCAGGCGTCGGCGAGGAATTTCTTCGAGCCGTCGGCGGCTTCGAGAGCGCTGCAGATGCGGGCCTGCAGATCGCGCAGATAGGTTTCGACGGCGGCGGAGTTCATTACGGGGACGGCGAACGAGAGACGGTAGACGGAAAGGCTAACGTCTCGGCCGGCTTTCGTCTCCCGGGCTCAGGCGCGGACCGTGCGTCCGGACAGCAGGTCGCGAATCACCGTCGGCCGCGCCGAGCGTCCGAGCGCGCCGGGCACCACGGCGTCGATCCGCGATCCGAAGCGCAGGCGCACTTCGGTCAGGGTTTTCGCGGGCGCCTGGCCGCTGAGATTGGCACTCGTCGAGACCACCGGGCCGACCGCGTCGCAGAGCGCCTGGGCGACCGGCTGGCGCGTGAGCCGCACCGCGATCTTGCCGCTGCCGCCGGTGATCCACTTTGGTGCCGCCGGCGTCGCCGGCCACAGCCAGGTGAACGGGCCCGGCCAGGTGCGGTAGGCGCGCTCCTCGATCTTTTCGTTGAGCGGCTGCAGCCAGGGCTCGATGTCCTCGAAGTGCGAGGCGATGACGATGAGCCCCTTCTCGACCGGGCGGCGCTTGAGTTCGAGCAGGCGCATGACCGCGGACCGGTTCAGCGGGTCGCAGCCCAGGCCCCAGACGGCCTCGGTCGGATAGGCGATCAGCCCGCCGTCGCGCAGGGCCCTGTGGGCCTGGCGCAGGTGGATCGAGCTGACGACCGGAACCTCGAGCTTGGCGGGCTTCAAGATTTCTTCTTCGCGGACGATTTCTTGACCGCTTTCTTGGTGGCGCTCTTCTTGGCCGGGGCTTTTTTCGCGGCGGCCTTCCTGGTTGCGGCCTTGGCCTCGCCATCGGCCGCCTTCGCGCCCTTCCTGCCTTTTGAGGGTTTATCCTTCAAAGCAGCTTCATTCAAGAAAAACTCACAGTCCAGCGCCGACAGCGATTCCGGATCGCGCGTCTTCGGGATGTTCGCCCGGCGCGTGCCGTCGGTGATGTACGGCCCGAAACGGCCCTTGACGATGCGGATGCCGGTGCCGTCGAAGACCTTGATCGTCGCCGCTTCGAGTGCCGCCGCCTTCTGCTCGATCAGCTCGATCGCGCGCGGCAGGCCAATGGTGTACGGGTCGTCGTCGCGCTTGAGCGAGACGTAGCTCTTGCCGTGCTGCACGTAGGGCCCGAAGCGGCCGATGTTGACCTTCACCTCTTCGCCGTTCGGCAGCGTGCCGAGCCGGCGTGGCAGCTGGAACAGCGCCAATGCGTCTTCGAGCGTGATGGTGTCGATGCGCTGGTTCGCGCGCAGCGAGGCGAAGCGCGGCTTTTCGGGATCGTCCTTGGTGCCGATCTGCACGAACGGCCCGAAGCGGCCGAGGCGCGCGGACACCGGCTTGCCGGTTTCGGGGTCGATGCCGATCTGGCGCGCTTCCGAGACTTCCTGGCGCGACAGTTCCATCTTCTCGTCGACGCGCGGCTTGAAGTTGCCCCAGAACTGCGCGAGCAGCGGCTGCCAGGCCTTCTCGCCACGCGAGACGGCGTCGAGGTCGTCCTCGAGATGGGCCGTGAATTCGTAGTCGACGTACTGGTTGAAGTGATCGGTCAGGAACTTGTTGACGATCATGCCGACGTCGGTCGGCGTGAACTGCTTGCCGTCCAGGCGCACGTAGTCGCGCGCCTGCAGCGTGCTGATGATGGTCGCGTAGGTCGACGGACGGCCGATGTCGAATTCTTCGAGCGTCTTGACCAGCGAGGCTTCGGTGTAGCGCGGCGGCGGCTGGGTGAAGTGCTGCTCGGCGTCGAGCTCGAGCAGGTTCACGGTCTCGCCGACCACGAGCACCGGCAGGCGCTTGTCGTCCTCGTCGTCGTCCTCGCTCTTGTCGAGCGGGTCGGTGACCTTGATGTTGTAGGCGGCCAGAAAGCCCGGTTCGAGCAGTACCGAACCGTTGGCGCGGAACGCATGATGCGCGCCGGCCTTCAAGTCGGCGGCGACGGTGTCGAACACCGCGGCGGTCATCTGGCAGGCCATCGTGCGCTTCCAGATCAGCTCGTAGAGCTTGGCCTGGTCGGGCGTGAGATAGCGCGCGACCGACTTGGGCGTGCGCAGGGCCGAGGTCGGGCGCACGGCTTCGTGCGCTTCCTGGGCGTTCTTGCTCTTGCTCTTGTAGTAGCGCGGCTCGGGCGGCAACGTGTTGGGGCCGAATTCGCTGACGATGGTCTTGCGGATCTCGGCGATCGCTTCCTGCGCGAGGCTCACCGAGTCGGTACGCATGTAGCTGATCAGGCCGACGGTGTCGCCACCGAGGTCGACGCCCTCATAGAGCTGCTGGGCCGTGCGCATCGTGCGGCTCGAGGTGAAGCCGAGCTTGCGGTTGGCTTCCTGCTGCAAGGTCGAGGTCGTGAACGGCGGCGACGGGTTGCGGCGGCGCTGCTTCTTGTCGACGCTGGCGACTTTGAGCGAACCCTGCGCCGCCGCGAGGATGCGCTTGCGCGCGGCCTCGGCGCCGCCGGCTTCGGTCAGCGTGAACTGTTCGACTTTCTGCCCGTCGAGCTCGATGAGCTTGGCCGAGAACGACTGCGCTTCCTTTTGCGCGCGCGCTTCGAGCGTCCAGTATTCCTGGGCGACGAAGGCCTTGATCTCTTCCTCGCGCTCGCAGATCAGGCGCAGCGCCGGCGACTGCACGCGGCCGGCCGACAGGCCCGGCTGCACCTTGCGCCAGAGCAGCGGCGACAGGTTGAAGCCGACCAGGTAATCGAGCGCACGACGCGCTTGCTGTGCGTTGACGAGGTCGTCGGCGACGTCGCGCGGATGGGCGATGGCCTCGCTGACCGCGCGCTGGGTGATTTCGTGGAACACCACGCGCTTCACGGTCTTGCCCTTGAGCGCGTTCTTCTCCTTCAGCAGTTCGACCAGATGCCAGGAAATGGCCTCGCCCTCGCGATCAGGGTCAGTGGCCAGGTAGAGCGCGTCGGCCTCCTTCAGGGCGCTGATGATCGCCCGCACGTGCTTCTCGTTGCGGTCGATGATCTGGTACTTCATCTGGAAATCGGCTTCCGGATCGACTGCGCCGTCCTTGGGCACCAGGTCGCGCACGTGTCCGTACGAAGCGAGCACTTCGTAATCCTTGCCGAGGTACTTCTTGATCGTCTTGGCCTTGGCCGGCGACTCGACGATAACCAGATTCTTGCTCATTCCCGCCACTGCTGGGCGCGGGCCGGGGTGGCCGCGGGATCGTGCTTATAAAGGTAAGCCGCCGCACCTGTCTAGCGAGACTTCCGGAATTTGCAACTCCCCGAGCCCGGTTCGGAGAGGTGAATCGCCATAAAAAAGGGCCGGCGCGAAGGCCGGCCCTGCAATACGCTCAGCCACCGAAACCTGTTCCGGGCACTCTATTTATATGTGTGCCCGGTCGGTCGCTGGCTGGCTGCCGGATCAGTTGCGGCCGCAGAGGATCGACAGCAGCGGATAGTTCGCGAACGGGCAGCTCGAACCGGTACCGGTCCCCGTACCCGTGCCGCCGCCGAGACCGCCAGTCAGGGTGCCGAGCACCTGCTGCACGAGATTCACCACCGGGGCGAGCACCGTGCCGCCGAGCGCGCCGCCGGCGCCACCATTGGCGCCGCCCGAGAGCGCGGCCGTCAGCGGGCCGAGGATCGCCGGCAGCACCTGGTTTTCGATCGGGTCGAGGATCGGCGACAGCGCACCGTTGAGCAGGTTGTCGAAGGCCGGCGTGAGCACGGTGCCGACGGTACCCGCAACAAGCGTGGCGAGCTGGTTGGCGGCCTGGGCGATCTGGCTGCTGATCACGCCGGGCTGGCCGGCCTGCTCCTCGATCGCGGCGAGCGGCACGATCTGCGTGGTGACGTTGACGATCAGGTGGTCGAGCAGGCTCTGCAGGGCGCTGCTGGTGCCAGCCGCGTTGTAGCTCAACGCCGAATTGAGCAGCGCCTGGGTGTCGTTCAGCGCGGTCGAGATCGTCGACAGCGAACCACCGATTACGGGCGCCTCGTAGGCCTGCGCCGGAATCTGCGCGAGCGCCGCCTGCAGCGCGGTATTGAGCTGGGTGACCAGTGCGGCGACCGTCGACAGCTGCAGGTCCGCACCGCCGTTGCCGCCGCCGCTACCGGCCGACAGCTGGGTCGCAATCTGCTGCAGGACCGGGCCGAGCCGGGTCGACAGCGGCGCCAGCGGGGTGCCGTCGAGCGCGGTCAGCAGCTGCTGGAGCTGGGCTAGCGACAGCGAGCCGTCGGCCGAGCAGGTTGAGGCCTGGCCGGCGAGGCCTTGCAGCAGCGTGCTCAGGTTGACGACGAGCGAGTTCATCGCATCGGTCAGCGCGGCCTGGCTGATCGCGCCCGGGTTGGCCGCCGCGGACTGCAGCGGGGTGAGCACGGTGTCGACGAGGTCGAGCACGTTCTGGTTGACGATGGTGTCGGCGCAGATCAGCACCGACTCCAGCGGTGTGCCGCTGAGGGTATCGGCGAGCGGCGCGATCACCGAGCTGCTGAGCTGCGACTGCACCGGATCGAGCGGGCCGGCGACGGCCTTGCCGCCGATCGACGGGTTGGAAGGATTGGACGGCGTATCGGTATCCGACCCGCCGGAGCCACCGCCACCACCGCAGGCGGCGAGCAGGGTCATGCCGCTGAGCGCGGCGGCCGAAAGGATGAGTTTGATGGACGGCTTGAGCATTGGGATCTCCCCCAGGTGGAAAAGCTGGGAGGACCATAAGCCGCTGTTGATGTAGGAGTTTTCTGACGGGGGAAGAACGGCCGAGCGAGCGCGGACCGACGGTGCAAGGGCGAAAAATCAACACCGCCGGTCGTCCCCGACCGGCGGTTCATCAGCTTCCCACAGGGCTTTTCCGGGCCTGACGCGCAGTTCAGGCGTGCGGACCGTCAGGAAACTTTCATTACCTCAGTGCAGGTAATCGCCCTGGTAATACACGAGGTCTTCGACATGCTCGAAAGCTTCCTCGGCCTCGGGCTGGTTGATCAGCACGAGCAGGCAGACCCACTTCACGCGTTCGAGGTCGATCTCATTGTTGAAGGCCATCAGGCGGTCGATGACCACCTCGCGATTGACCGAATCGAGAATGCCGAGCTGCTCGAGGTTGAGCAGAAAGCCGCGGCATTCGGGAGACAGCTTGGCGAGCTCCTCGCGCGCGTAGAGGCGCATCGAGCGGCCGGCGCTGAAGTCGAGCGGCAGTTGGCGTTGTTCGGAGAGCCCTTCGAGCCAGGTGAAGGCGTGGTCCACTTCGTCGAGCGGGAAGCCGGCGGCGGTCAGTTCGTCGCGCAGCGTGTCCTGGTTGTCGGTGTCGGAGAATTCGCCGTGTTGATAGTTCTCGAAGAGATACATCAGCACGTCCAGCACGGTTTCTTTCATGTCGATCCCATTCCGGTTTGAAGAATAAGCGACCTGCGATGCCAGGGCTTGCTTGCCATGAATCGGCCTGAAAACAAGCGCATGTCCACCTTAATGGCGGAGTGATAAATTGTCACCAATTATTTTCGTTGGCTAATTCTCCTAACAAATCCACGCGCGCGCGGATCAAGTGGACGTCTGCCTCAGACGCATGATGCGGCCGACCGAGTCGCTTGCAAGCTGGCCGGTCAGCTCGCCTTCGAGCAAGGCGCTGCCGATGCGCTCGGAAGACCAGCCCAGCCTTTCGGTCAGCTGGTCGACCGCGGTCGGGGCATCGTCGAGCGCCTGCATAAGCGTACGCAAATCATGCGCCGGTTCGGCGCCGCCCAGGGTCAAGCTGTCGAAGATTTCATCCGCAGCGGTATCTGCAAGCGCCTGATTGCCGGTCGGAATCGAGAGCTGGAACGGCTCGGATTCACCGGCTTTGGGCGCCGCGTCGGGGCGCTCGAGCAGGCTGCCGAGCACGCCGGCGAGCTCGACGAAGACGTCGTCGACGGTCTCGACGAGCTTGGCGCCCTGGCGGATCAGCTGATGGCAGCCGCGCGCGAGCGGGTTGTGGATGGACCCCGGAATCGCGAACACCTCGCGTCCCTGGTCGGCCGCGAGCCTCGCGGTGATCAGCGAGCCCGATTCGCGCGCCGCCTCGACCACGAGCACGCCGAGCGCGAGGCCCGAGATGAGCCGGTTGCGGCGCGGAAAGTGTTCTGCCTTCGGCGGCGTGCCGGGCAGGAATTCCGAGATCAGCAGGCCGTGGCCGGCGATCGCATGGGCGAGGTCGCGATGCTGGGCCGGATAGACGCGGTCGAGCCCGGTGCCGCAGACCGCGATGGTGCCGCCGCCGGCCGCGAGCGCCCCGCGATGCGCGGCCCCATCGATGCCGAGCGCGAGGCCGCTGGTGATGACGAGCCCGCGGTTCGCGAGCGCCTCGGCGAAGGCCTGGGCGTTCTCGAGTCCGGCGGCGGTCGCGCTGCGCGCGCCGACGATGGCGATCTGCGGGGCATCGAGCAGGCCGACGTCGCCGATGCAGAACAGCGCCGGCGGCGAGGCGCCGATCTCGCGCAGGCGCTGCGGGTAGCGCGCATCGGTGTAGGCGAGCAGCTCATGGCCACGGCCGGCGAGCCAGGCGAGATCGCGTTCGAGCCGGGCCTCGTCGGGGGCTTCGAGCGCGTTCTGGTCGGAGCCGCTGATCGACAGCCGCTTCCAGCCGCGTCGGCCGGCGCCGATCGCGGCTTCGGCGCTGCCGAACTCGTCGACGAGCCGGCGGATCTCGGGCGTGCCGAGCGGGGAATGCAGCAGTTGCAGCCAGGCGCGCTGGTCGGCGGTGGTGAGGGCGTCGGTCATGCGTCCCACGCTAAGCGGGGCCGCGGCGCAGCGGCAAGAGCGCCGCCCGCTTCAAATCACGACTGGTTAACGGCTGGTGCCCGCCAGCGTGCCGGGTCTCGGCGCCTCGGCCTTGTCGAGCACGTGCGCGGGCCGCGTCACGCTCATGACCAGCGCGTACGACAGCCGCGGCGTGGTCTTGAACACGAGCATCAGGCCGGCCGGCTGGTCGGGCAGCTGCACGCGGTCCTTGGCATGCGGATCGCGCACGAGCTCGCCTTGGCGCAGGATCTGCAGCACGTGGCCGGCTTCGAGCCCGTGCTCGGCGCCGCGATTGATCGCCACGATCTGGTACTGGCTGATCTGCGAAATGCCGTCGAAGGCCGCGACGATGCGCCCGCCGATCGCATGCGTCGGCGCATGCGGGTGGAAATCGGCCTTGAAGGCTTCGTCATCGACCGGCAGCAGGCGATCGCCGATCAGCGCCTCGCGGTAGGTCGCGGAGAGCGCCATCGTCGCCGGCTGGCCGAACTGCCGGACCTCGGCGACGCCGACCGGAATCGCCTCGTGGCCGAGCACGCGCTGGTCGTCCGGGTCGCGATAGACCTGGCCCGGGCGCACGAGCGCGTAACGGTAGGGCTGTCCTTCGGGCAGGTTCCTGGCGTAGATCAGGTTGCCCTCGCCGCCGATCAGGTGATCGTCGACGAAGGCCAGCAGATACGGCGCGGCCGCGAGCTGCTCGGGCGTGACCAGGCGCGGGCCACGCAAAAAGTCGCGGATCGCATCGAGCGGAATTGTCGGAATCGCGCCTTCGATGGACGATTCGCGGATCTGTGGCGACAGCCGCTCGACCGCGAGCCCGAGCTGCGGCCGGCCGTCGACGACCGACAGCTGCAGCACGTCGCCCGGATAGATCAGGTGCGGATTCGCGACCTGGCCGTTGACGATCCAGATTTCCGGCCATTGCCAGGGGTCGAGCAGATAGCGGTTCGAAATGCTCCAGAGCGTGTCGCCACGCTGCACCGTGTAGGTCAGCGGCGCATCCGGTCGCAGCGCCACGGGCGCGGCTGGCGTGGCCATCGGCAGCGGCGCCGATACCGGCGCGGAGACGGGCACGTCGGCTGGTGGTGGTGGCGGCGCGGCCGGTGGCGGAGCGCTCGCGCAGGCGACGAGCGTGGCCAACAGCCCGAAGCCGGCGCAGAACTTCGGCGCGGGGCCGCGGCCAAAGGGGGGCTGTGACCGTTTATAATTTGGCATCACGCCATCCGGTTGATGCCGGCTTTGCGGACCTAAGTGCCCGTCGCCAGCGTGGTTTCGAAACTCTAGCTTTACAGGCGGATACTAGCCATGGCCGTTCTTGAGATACTTCACCATCCCGACCCGCGGTTGCGCATCAAGGCGCGACCGGTTGTCGATTTCGGCCCCGCGCTGCAGAAGCTCATCGACGACATGTTCGAGACCATGTACGCCGCTCCGGGCGTCGGTCTGGCCGCCACGCAGGTCGGTGTCGACCAGCGCGTCGCGGTGATGGACGCGGGCGCCGAAGGCAAGCCCGATCCGCAGGTGCTCATCAACCCGGTCATCGTCGAAGCCAGCGACAAGCAGGAAATGGAAGAAGGCTGCCTGTCGGTGCCCGACGTCGCCGACAAGGTGCAGCGCTACAACAAGCTCAAGCTCAAGGCCTTCGATCGCAACGGCTCGCCCTACGAAGTCGAGGTCGAAGGCCTGCGCGCCCAGGCGATCCAGCACGAGATCGACCATCTCGACGGCAAGCTCTACATCGACTACCTGTCCTCGCTCAAGCGCGAGCGCATTCTCAAGAAGCTGCGCAAGCAGGCCGCGCGCGCGGCGTAAGGTCGGCTCGTTTTGAAACTCGTCTTCGCCGGCACGCCGGACTTCTCGGTCGCGGCGCTCGACGCGCTGCACGCGACGCAACACGAGATCGTCGGTGTCTACACGCAGCCCGATCGCCCGGCCGGGCGCGGGCAGAAACTCACGCCCTCGCCCGTCGCGCAGCGCGCGGTCGAGCTCGGCCTGCCGGTGTTCAAGCCGCTCAAACTGCGCGGCAACGACGAAGCGATCGCCGAACTTCGTGCACTGAAGCCCGAGGTGATGGTCGTCGTCGCCTACGGGCTGATCCTGCCGCAGGCCGTGCTCGATATTCCGCTGCACGGCTGCTTCAACATCCACGCCTCGCTGCTGCCGCGCTGGCGCGGCGCGGCGCCGATCCAGCGCGCGATTCTCGCGGGCGACCGCGAATCGGGCGTGACGATCATGAAGATGGACGCCGGGCTCGACACCGGCCCGATGCTGCTGATCGAGACCACGCCGATCACATCGACGACCACCGCCGCCGAACTGCACGATGCGCTGCAGGCGCAGGGCTCGCGGCTCATCGTCGAGGCGCTGCGCAAGCTCGAAGACGGCACGCTGCGCGAGACCCCGCAGCCGGCCGACGGCGCGACCTACGCGCACAAGCTCGACAAGGCCGAAGCGCGCCTGGACTGGACGAAGACGGCCGTCGAACTCGAACGCGCGGTGCGTGGCTTCAACCCGGTGCCGGTGGCCTGGACCGAACTCGCGGGCGAGCGACTGCGCGTGTTCGCCGCGGCGGTCGACGAATCGCCGGCCGACGATGCCGAACCCGGCAGCGTGCTCGGCGTCGATGCGAGCGGCCTCGCCGTCGCGACCGGCAGCGGGCGCCTGCTGCTGCGTCAGGTGCAGTGGGCCGGCGGCAAGGTGCTGGCCGCGCATCAGGCCATGCAGGGGCGCGATCTGGGCCAGGCGCGCTTCGCATGAGCACGATTCCGCTCAGCGACGACACCCGCGACGACGAGCTCGTGCTGCCGCCCGAGCCCGAACGCCCGGATTGCTGCAACGGCGGCTGTGCGATCTGCGTGCTCGACGGCTGGTACGAAGAAATGGACGCCTGGCGCCAGGAATGCCGCGCGATCAAGGCCGCGCATGCCGCAAGACAGGCCGCAAAGTCCGAAGCCTCGCCGAAGCGTTCGGATTGAACATGCCGCGAGCGCATCGCCGTTCGCGTTTCCCACTTTCTGCTGTGATGGATCGATGAATTCCCCGATGAACTCTCGAGCGCTCGCCGCTCGCGCCGTCGCCCAGGTGCTGGCCGGCGCGAGTCTCGACGATGCGCTCGCCGCCGCACGCCGCCACTGCGGCGAGCGTGATCTTCCGCTGATCAAGAGCATGGCCTACGGTGTGCTGCGCGAGCATGCGCAGCTGCTCGCGCTGAGCAATTCGCTGCTGCAGCGGCCGCTCGAAAACGAGCCTGAAATTTCGGCGCTGCTCGAAGTGGGCTTCTATCAGCTGCGCCGCATGCGCATTCCGCCGCATGCGGCGGTGGCCGATACCGTCGCCGCGGTCGCGGCGCTCGATCGCCCGCGCATGTCGGGCCTCGTGAACGCGCTGCTGCGCCGCTATCAGCGCGAGCGTGAAGCGCTCGAAGCCGCGCTGCCGAAGGATTCGGCGACCACGCACAGCTTTCCGCAATGGATCGTCGATCGCATCCGCGACGATTGGGGCGACGCCGCCGAATCCGTGCTCGCGGCGAGCAACGAGCAGGCGCCGCTGGTGCTGCGCGTGAATCGTCGGCGCATCGATCGCGCGGGCTATCTCGCCAAGCTGCAAGCCGCCGGTCTCGCGGCGCAGGCCATCGAAGCCTTGCCCGAGGCGATCGCGCTCGAATCGGCGGTGCCGGTCGAAAAGCTGCCGGGCTTTGCCGACGGCGAAGTGTCGGTGCAGGACGCGTCGGCCCAGCTCATGGGCCAGCTGCTCGATCTCGAAGACGGCCAGCGCCTGCTCGACGCCTGCGCCGCGCCGGGCGGCAAGACCAGCCACGCGCTCGAACTCGCGAACGTGCAGGTCACCGCGCTCGACATCGATCGCGATCGCCTGCATCGCGTGCACGACAATCTGCGCCGGCTCGGCCTGAGCGCCGACATCAAGGCCGCCGATGCGAGCCGGCCGAGCAGCTGGTGGGACGAGCGACCGTTCGACCGCATTCTCGTCGATGCGCCGTGCTCGGGCAGCGGCGTGATTCGCCGCCACCCGGACATTCGCTGGCTGCGCCGGCCCGACGACATCGCACGCTTCGCCGATCGCCAGAAGAACCTGCTGACCGCGCTGTGGCCGCTGCTCGCGCCGGGCGGCGTGCTCGTCTACGCCACCTGCTCGATCTTCAAGGGCGAAGGCGAAGACGTGGTCAAGCAGTTTCTCGTGCGCATTCCGGACGCCAAGCAGGAAGTCATCGACACGAGTGCCTGGGGCGAGCCGCGCCGGCTCGGCCGGCGCATCGCGCCGAACGGCCCTTTCGACGGCTTTTACTACGCCAAGCTCGTCAAGCCCAAACGTCGCGGTAGTTAGTTCTTCGCGGACTCTGATCCCAGGTTCGACGCCCGTCCATGCGGGCGTCTACGGAGACCTGGCCGCCGTCGATGCGAGGCCGAGATGACGGTCGAAGAAAGCGAGCAGGCGCTCATAGCGCTGTGTTCGATGCGCTTGCTGGTAGAAGCCGTGAGCCTCGTTGTCTTCGATGTACTTTTCGTACGCGATGTCGTGGCGGTCGAGGGCCTTCATGAGCTGCTTGGCCTGACCAAAGGGCACGGTCGAATCCAGGCGCCCGTGGATCAGCAGCAGCGGCGCAGTGAGCTTGGCCGCCGCATCCACCGGAGATGAGAGGACGCTGCCGATGCCACTCATGTACAGCGCTATCAGGCTGCGTCCGTAAGCCGACTCGGACAGGAAGCTGTCCTTGCGCCAGGACTCGATATCGACGATGCCGCCTTCATCGACGATGCAACGAAACAGCGCAGGCCTTTGCGTCGCCGCGGTGAGCGCGACGTAGGCGCCGTAGGCTGCGCCGTGGATGCAGATGCGATCGCCATCGATCTGCCCTTGCTTGCGCAGCCATTCGAGATTGGCGATCAGCGCGCCGGCGAGTCCGATCGCGGGATCGGTTTGCGGCGCTTGTTGCGGCTGGTTGCGGCGCGCTTCGCTGTCGTAGTTGTCGATGTCGAGCACCGCATAGCCGCGGCTGGCGAGCGCCTGCGCATCGGCGTTCCAGGTCCAGCCGGTGGTCGCTCCGTAGAGGCCTTGCAGCTTGACGATCAGCGGCGGTTTGCTCGTGCCCGGGTTCTTGTTCGCGATCGGCAAGGTCAGATAGGCGGTGTCCGATGCCGCTGCCGCGGGCAACTTCAGAAAGCGCCGCGGCGACATCGCGGCCGGATCGATCCTGTCACGCGAAGACAGCAGGTGCTGTACCTGGTTGCGTGAGCGATCGAACAGGTAATAAGTGCCCGCGTCGCGATCGCTCATCACCTTGACCATCGCCTTGGCGCCATCGCGCGTGTAGTCGAGATAGAGCGCCGAATCCTTCGCCAGATCGCGCTCGAGCATTTGCAGAATGGCGCGGTCCGGATGAGTGCTCTCCAGATATTGCAGACGCGCCCGTTCGCTTTCGTAAACCCGCAAGGCGACCGGCTCGCGGCGATCGAACGAATAGACGACGTTCACCGAGCCGCGCGCGCAGCCCAGAACCGCACCGCCCTGCAGCGTGCCGCCTGCGCGGCGCACGAGGCAGCTTTGGGCCGGCCCGTTCATCTGCGTCTGCGTCTGCGCATGGAGCACGCTGCCGTCGGGCAGGATGCGTTCGACTTCGACGCGCAGGCCCGCGGGCGGCTGCAGCTCGATCCAGTCCGATGCTTCGTCGTCTCGCCAGTACAGGTGGTGTCGGCCTTCGTTGTCGAGCACTTCGACGCTCAGCACGCGGCCGCTCGAATCGGCCGCGAACGTCGCCTTGCCCTTGATCGGCGCGGTGGCGACGCGGATGCGGCTGCCCGCGTCGACGTTGAGCCTGTACGCCGACAGCGCTTCGCCGCGATCGCGCGAGCGGGAGTGCTCCAGCAACACCAGCACCTCGGCGTCGTTGCCGGCGATCGGATCGATCATCCAGCCGAAGGCGCGATCGATCTGTCCGTCGCGATCGCCGGAGAGGTAGCGCGGATTCTGGCCGTCGTAATCGACCGCGAACAGCTCGCCGTTGCGCCGCGGCGCGGCCCATCCTTCGGCCTGCACGGCGCCCGACAGCACCAGCCGCTTCGGTGACGCCCACCAGATGTCGTCGACGTGCTGCTTCACCGGCAATTGCAGGCGCAGGCTGGCCTCCATCGTCGCGGTACGCAGTACCACGAGCTGGCTGCGCTCGTCGTCGCGCATGATCGCGGCCACGTAGTCGCCGGTCGGCGATAGCCGTACTTCGACGAAATCGGGATGCGCGGCGAATACCGCGAGCGGAATGTCCGCAGCGGAGCCGGCCTGGGCCGGCAGCAACCTCAGCGCGCCGGCGAGCACGGCGGCGCACTTCCAGATCCAGGCGGCTTTGTTCATCCCGCGATTCCCTCCCCAAGGACGCGGCAGGTTACCAATCCTCGCAAGCCGTGGGTTCGTGGCCGGACGGCAGAAACGAAGAAGGCCGGCGAAAGCCGGCCTTCTTCTTCAAGCAACCAGCGCTTACTGACCGGCTTTGACGCTCGCATCGACGTCGGCGCTGACCGAGGTCGAGCCGACCGTGGAGCCGACCGCGCCGACGGTGGAGCCGACGCCGCTCGCCACGCCGCCGAGCACGCCCTTGGTCTTCTTGACGGTCTTGCCGGCCACTTCGCCGGTCTTGTCGACGGCCTTGCCGCCGGCTTCCTTGGTCTTCTGGCCGGCCTTGACCGCGCCGTCGTGGACCGCGTGCCCGGTGTCGACCGCGGCGTCCTTGGTGGCGCTGCCGAACTGCTTGGCCTTGTCGCCGGCCGCGCTCGCGGCGCCGCCGACGCTGGCGCCAAGGCCCTGGCCGGTCGAGGCGCCGGTCGATAGCGCGCCTTGCGCCTTGGCGTTCGCTCCAGCGGCGAGCGCGGCGGCCGCATCGGCGTCGGCCCTGGCCTGGGCGCCGGTCTGCACGGTGGTGTTGCCGGCCTGGACGCTCGCGCCCGCTCCGACACCGACTTCGGCGGCGAAGGCAGCTGGGGCGCTCAGCGACAGGGCGAGGATCAGGGCAGTGGTTTTGTTCATTGGAGATGCTCCGAGGGACGGCAAGGGATGAGTCGAAGACCGCGAAGTAAGAAAATGCTCACATCGAGCGGGGCTTAGGCTCTTGCAAGCTGCCCGACCGAGAGCTGAATCGGTTCGCAGTTTGCACGAGTGGCCGATCGGCGCCCTAGAGTATTTGCATCATCGGGCCGCTAGCCCTGCGTTGGCCCGTAAGGGCGTTCTTGCACCGCAACAATACCGGGCGTAAGGTTCGCGCCCATCGTGTCCCGAATCCGACCGTTGGCCGAGTGAAAATCATCATCCTGGGTGCTGGGCAAGTCGGCGGTACGCTGGCTGAAAACCTCGCGAGAGAATCGAACGACATCACCGTCGTCGACAAAGACCCCGCCCATCTGGCCGAACTCGGCGAGCGGCTCGACATCCGCACCGTCCATGGCTTCGCTTCCTACCCCGAGGTGCTGCGCCGGGCCGGCGCCGACGATGCCGAAATGGTCATCGCGGTCACCGACAGCGACGAGACCAACATGCTCGCCTGCAAGGTGGCCTACACCCTGTTCCAGACGCCGACCAAGATCGCGCGCGTGCGCTCGCAGGAGTATCTGCGGGACGGCAAGCTGTTCGAGCAGGACGCGCTGTCGGTGGACCTGCACATCTCGCCCGAGCAGCTCGTCACCGACTACATCCATCGGCTGATCGAGTACCCGGGTTCGCTGCAGGTGGTGGATTTCGCCGACGGCCGGGTGCGGCTGGTCGGTGTGAAGGCCTATTACGGCGGCCCGCTGGTGTCGCGCCAGCTCAAGGAACTGCCGCAGCATCTGCCCGACATCGAGGCGCGCGTCGCGGCCATCTATCGGCGCGGCCGGCCGATCCTGCCCGAAGGCGACACCATCATCGAGGCCGAGGACGAGGTCTTCTTCATCGCCGCGAGCGAGCACATCCGCCGGATCATGTCGGAGCTGCGCAAGCAGGACAAACCGGTCAAGCGCGTGATGCTCGCGGGCGGCGGCAACATCGGCCTGCGATTGGCCAAGGCACTCGAAGCGCAGATGCAGGTCAAGATCATCGAGCGCAACCGCGATCGCACCACGTATCTGTCCGAGCAGCTCTCGCGCAGCATCGTGCTGTGCGGCGACGCGGCCAACGAGCAGCTGCTGCTCGAAGAGAACATCGAAGACGTCGACGTCTTCTGCGCGATCACCAACGACGACGAAGCCAACATCCTGTCGGCGATGCTCGCCAAGCGGCTCGGCGCGCGCAAGGCGCTGTCGCTGATCAATCGCCTGTCGTATGTCGACCTCGTCGAAGGCGGCGCGATCGACATCGCCATTTCGCCGCAGCAGTCGACGGTGTCGGCCCTGCTCGCGCACGTGCGCCGTGGCGACGTGGTGCGCGTGCATTCGCTGCGTCGCGGCGCGGCCGAGGCGATCGAAGCCGTCGCGCACGGCGATCGCAAGAGCAGCAAGGTGGTCGGCCGGCGCATCGAGGAGATCAAGCTGCCGCCGGGCTCGACGATCGGCGCGGTGGTGCGTGGAGACGAGGTGATCATCGCGCATCACGACACCGTGATTCAGGCCGACGACCACGTGATCCTGTTCCTCGTCGACAAGAAGCACACGCGCGACGTCGAGCGGCTGTTCCAGGTCGGCGTTTCGTTCCTGTAAGCGGACGCGCCCTTGTACAGCGACTACAACCGGCGTTCGAATTCGGTCAGGCGCTTCGTCGCGGTGCAGCGCATCGTCGGCCTGCTGCTGATGCTGTTCTCGCTGACCATGCTGCCGCCGATCGGCGTCGACCTGCTCTACGGCGAGAACAAGTTCCACGCCTTCGTCGCGGCGATGTGGATCACGCTGATCACCGGCACCGTGATCTGGCTGCCCGCGCGCAAGGTGCGCAGCGAGCTCAAGGTGCGCGACGGCTTTCTGATCACGGTGCTGTTCTGGACCGTGCTCGGAACCTTCGGTGCGATTCCGTTCTACTTCACCGATTCGGCCTGGCACAGCGTCACCGACGCGGTGTTCGAATCGGTCTCGGGGCTGACGACGACGGGCTCGACGGTGGTCGCGCAGGGCGTCGACGAGCTGCCGCATTCGCTCAACTACTACCGCGTGCAGCTGCACTGGCTCGGCGGCATGGGCATCATCGTGCTCGCGGTCGCAGTGTTGCCGATGCTCGGCGTCGGCGGCATGCAGCTCTACATGGCCGAGACGCCCGGCCCGATGAAGAACTCCAAGCTCACGCCGCGCATCACCGAGACCGCGCGCGTGCTCTGGCTGGTCTATGCCACGCTCACGGTGATCTGCGCGCTGGTGTTCTGGGCGCTCGGCATGAGTCCTTTCGATGCGATCTGCCATGCGTTCTCGACGCTGTCGGCCGGCGGCTTCTCGACGCACGATGCGAGCATCGGCTACTTCAACAGCTTGTCGATCGAGATCGCGACGATCGTGTTCATGCTGATCGCGGCGAGCAATTTCACGCTGCACTACATGGCCTGGCAGCGGCGCAGCCTGAGCGTGCATCTGCGCAACGGCGAGTTCCGCACCTTTCTGACGTTGTTCGCGGTGTTCGCCGTGTTCGTCTGCGTGCCGCTGATCGCCTACGGCACCTATACGCCCGGCGAGGCGATCCGCCACGGCGTGTTCCAGCTTGTCGCCTACGGCACCGACGCGGGCTTCGCGACCGCCGATCCGACGAACTGGCCGAGCTACACGCCGCTGCTCGTGATGATCTCGAGCTTCATGTTCGGCTGCTCGGGTTCGACCGCCGGCGGCGTCAAGATGATCCGCCTGATCCTGTTCGTGAAGCAGGCGCTGCGCGAGCTGCAGCGGCTCGTGCATCCGAGCGCGCAGCTGCTGATCAAGATGGACGGCAAGACGGTGTCGAACGACATCGTCTACGCGGTCGGCGGCTTCTTTTCGGTCTACGTCGGGCTCACCATCATCCTGACCTTCGCGATGGTGGGCACCGGGCTCGACACCGTCACCGCGTTCTCGGCGGTGGCCTCGTCGATCAACAACGCCGGCCCGGGTCTCGGCTCGGTCTACGCCAACATGGCCGGCGTCAGCACCGCGGGCAAGTGGATCATGATCTTCGCGATGCTGCTCGGGCGCCTGGAGATCTTCACGCTGCTGGTGGTGTTCACACCGGCGTTCTGGCGGCGCTGAGCCTGGCCTGCTGGAGGCTCGCGAGCTGGCCTCGATGCGTCGGCGCTGACCTTCGTCGCTCCGTGTCAGGCGACCTTCGGCATGGCGATGTAAAAGGGCAGACTTCTCACGCGTTCGATCCACGATCGAATGGCGACGTATTCTTCCAGGGACAATCCGCCCTCGGGTGCCGCGGCAACATAGGGGTACATCGCGATATCGGCGATCGTCGGGCGATCGAGCTCCAGCCACTGTCGTGAGGCGAGGTGAGTTTCGAGTGCCCGGAAAAGGCGCTCGGAAATCCGCGAGGTCATTGCCCGGTCGGCCGGATAACCGAAATGCTCGGCCCCTCTTGCCAAGGCGGGTCCGAAATTCACGTTGGCCGCAGCTGTGCCCAGCCACTGACACACGCGAGCCGCCTGCGAAGGCTCCGTCGGCAACCACGCTTCACCGCCGTACTTTCGCGCAAGGTAAATGAGGATCGCCCCGGAATCGTGAAGGACGAGCGACTCGTCAACGAGGACGGGCAACTCGCACAACGGGTTCAGATCGCTGACGGGTGGACGCAGGTGTTCACCCGCAAGCAGATCGACGGTGATGACCTCGAGGTCGAGAGAGAGGATCGAGGCGAACAGTTTGATTTTGTGACAGTTGCCTGACCAGGCGTAGTCATAGAGTTGCATGCGTTGCTTCCTCGGAAGTCGGTTCAGTGAATTCAATAACGTTACCGTCGGGGTCCCGAATAAAAAGAAACTTGCGTCGTTCGAAAATCAGCGGACCTTCCGTGATGGCGATCTGCTCTGCCTCCAGCCATCGCGCCAGCTCGTCGATATCGTCGACGACGAGACAGGGATGCGTCGTACCGGGGAACTTGATCACTTCGTCGAGCAGGATGTTCTTTCGCTCCGGCCTGCGGACGGCATTGAAGATGAGGTTCAGATAGACGCCGGTCGCGCTGCGCAGCTCGCAGGCCGAGAACTCGGGGAAATCCGCTGTGCATGCGAAGCCGAGGCGACCGTAGAAAGCAAGCGCCTCCGTTCGGTCGGAGACCCGGATTCCGACATGGTCGTAACCGCGGATGGTGGGAGGCATACGGGAGGCTCGGTCGAGTACGCCTCGAATCTAGCTTGACGCTGGTCGTGAGAGAATCCTGGCTACGAGCACTGGACTCATGCAGAAAGTGGAGTAATCGTGGATCGCCTGGCCGCCATGCAAACCTTCGTCCAGATCGTCGACGCCGGATCACTCTCGGCAGCGGCCCGAAAGTCGGGGCGGTCTCTCGCCAGTACGGTCCGGACCTTGGCGGCCCTCGAGGCCCACCTCGGGGTTCGGCTCATCGAACGTACGACGCGCCGGATCAGATTGACGGATGAGGGTGCGAGCTATCGGGAGCATGCGCGTGCGGTGCTGCGGCTCGCCGACGACGCGGACAACGCCGTTTCGGATCGTCGACGGAGGGCGGCGGGACAGCTCACCGTTAGCGCTCCCCTGGTATTCGGGCGTCTTCACGTGGCGCCGGCGATCCTGCGTCTGATCGACAAGGAGCCGGACCTGTCCGTGCGTCTGATCTTGACCGATCGCGTGGTCAACCTGGTTGAAGAGGGATATGACGCGGCCGTGCGCATCGGCGTGCTGCCGGATTCGAATTTGCGCGCGATTCCGCTTGGGACGACGCGCTGGCTCTACTGCGCCAGCCCCGCCTATCTCAAGCGAAAGGGCATTCCTCGATCTGAACAGGCTTTGGCCGGGCACGACTGTCCCCACCTGGAGGGCGGCGGGAATCTCCAGCGCGGGTATTCACGCTTCGTCTGCAACGCTGCAGACACGCTGGTCGACGCGGCGCTGTCGGGCCGGGGCATCGTCCGCGTGCTGAGTTACCAGGTGGCCGAGCATCTTCGCCGGGGTCGCCTGCGCGAGGTTCTCGCGGATGCGTCTTCGACGCCCCTTCCGATCAATTTGATGTTCGCCCATCCCCATCTGATGGCCGCCCGCCTGACCGTGTTCCGGGACGCGCTTCTTCGGCTGCAGGGGTCGCTGGACTTTCTGCAGGACCGCGATCGGAAGACGCGGACCAGATCGTGAGCTTGTCTTCCGCAATGAGGAACCCGGAGAAGTTAGACTGAACGTCCTAAGTTGGCCGAGACGAATGCACCACGCAGGCTCGGAACGAGTCGCGGCATTCATGCCGAAGCGTTGCAGTAAAGCCCGTTAATACAAATTTTCACTATAGAAATGAGCGTCTTCACCAAAGTCAGCCACAGCGAGTTGCAGGACTTCCTCAAGCAATATCCGGTGGGTGAACTGATCGGGTTCCAGGGCATCGGCGAAGGGGTCGAGAACACCAATTATTTCGTCGATACCACCGACGGGCGCTGGGTGCTGACGCTGTTCGAGCGGCTCAATGTCGCGGACCTGCCGTTCTTTCTCGGCCTGATGGATCACATCGCCTCGCGCGGCCTGCCCGGCGCGATGCCGGCGCGCACGCACGCAGGCGAGAACCTGGTGTCGCTCAACGGCAAGCCGGCCGCGCTCGTGCGCCGCCTGGTGGGCCAGTCGGTGCTGTTTCCGACGCTCGAGCAGTGCAAGCAGGTCGGACGCTCGCTCGGCGAACTGCACGTGGCCACCGCTTCGTATCTGGGCCAGTGCGAAAACTCGCGCGGTATCGCCTGGCGCGAGAGCACCGGCCGCGGCCTGCTCGCGCACGTCGACGCGGACACGCGCGCGTTGATCGAGGACGAGCTGCGCGCCCAGGCCGCGCTCGACTGGAACACGCTGCCGCAGGGCGTGATCCACGCCGATCTGTTCCGCGACAACGTGCTGTTCGTCGATGACCGGCTCACCGGACTCATCGATTTCTACTACGCCTGCAACGACTCGCTGCTCTACGACCTCGCGATCACGCTCAACGACTGGTGCACCGAACCCGAAGGCGCACCGAACGAGGCGCGCTGGAACGCGATGGTGACGGCGTATCGCTCGCGTCGCGGCATCACGGCCGCCGAGATCGAGGCCTGGCCGCTGGTGCTGCGCGCGGCGGCGCTGCGTTTCTGGCTGTCACGCCTGTGGGACTGGACTTTCCCGCGCGAAGGCGACGTCGTGCACATGAAAGATCCGAACGCCTACCGGCGCATCCTCGAACACCATCGCACGCACGCGCCGATTGCGCTGGTCTAGAAGCGCGTGAGGCGTGAGGCGCCACTGCGGCCGCCGTTCGCGCCTCACGCCTCTCAGGTTTCAGAAGCCGTACTCGATCGATCCGTACAGCGGATAGAAGCTGCTGCCCTGGCCGGGTACGTAGGCTTCGGCGCCGAAGCCGATTCGCAGTTTCCCGAAGCCTGCGAGCAAGCCGATGGAGCCGTTCGCGCCGAAGCCGTGATCGCGCCTGCTCACGCGTAGGCCTTCGCCTTCCACCACCGCTTTCTGCCAGCCGTAGCCGAGGCCTCCGCGCACGTCGAGGAACAGGCGCGACTTGAGCGGAATCAGCGGACGCAGGCTCAGCGAAACGCCGCGCGACGCACCGGGCAGCTCGTCGACGATCGCATTCGCAATGCCTTGCGCGTCGGGGCTCGCGCTGCTGATGCGCGTGCGGTACTCGCCGAGATCGTAGGCGGCGAATTCGATCGCGTAACTCGGCATGAGCCACCAGCCCGCGTAGATCGCGCCATAAGCGTCCCGATGCTCGGTCTTCACCTGGGCGTCGTAGCCCGCCGAGGCGAGTTGATCGCGCAGCAGCGCATCGCTGATGTCGATGTGCGCCGGGCCACCGCGCACACCGGCGTACCAGCGCGGTGATTCAGGCGCCGCGTCGGCTGCGCTCGCGAACATCGGCAGCAGCGCGAGCAGGCCCGCTGTCAGTGTCGCGATCAGCGTCTTGCCCGAACGGCGCAGCAGCGCGGCGAAGCCGAGCAGCGCGATCAGTCCACCACCGAAAGCGCCACCGCCCGACTTGCCTTCGAGCTCGCTGCGATCGTCGTCGACGATCGTCACCGTGATCGAACCCGGCGTACCGATCATCGCGCCGCCTTCCGGTGCGGACAGCGTGAGCGTGAACTGCTCGTTGCCTTCGGCCAAGCCATCGTCCGCGATGTTGATCGCGATGGTCTTGCTCGCGCCGTCGCCGGCGGCCCAATTCAGCACGCCGCTCGCCGCTTCGAAATCGCTGCCCGCGCTCGCACTGCCGTTCTGCGTCGCATAGCGCACGCGCACCGCACCATCGCTGCCGCCGACGCGATTCACGCGCAGCACGATGCGGCCCGAGGCTTCATCGACGCTCGCACTCGCCGCGTCGAAGCGCAGTGCGCCCGGTGTCGGCTGCGGCGCGAGATCGTCGTCGACGATGGTGACGTGGCCGCTCGCGATCTCGCCGAGCCCCGCGCCGGTCGGCTGCGACAGCGCGATCACGAAGCGCTCCGCGCCTTCGACGAGCGTGTCGTCGGCGATCGCGATCGTCACCGTCTTCGGCGCGACATCGCCATCGGCCCATTGCACGAGCGTGTCGGTCGCTGCGTAATCGGCTGGCGACGATGCGCTTTCGTCCGCGGTGACCAGGCGAACACTTGCTGCGCCGTCGCCTCCATCGCTGCGCAGCAAGCTGATCTGCACCGACCCCGCGTTCTCCGCGATGGCGTAGTCGATCGCGCTCAAGGCGATCGAGCCCGGTCGATACGGCGCGTCGTCGTCGCCGATCGTGAGGCGTGCTTCGGCGAGGCCCAGTGTGGCGCCGCCGGTGGGCGCGGACAAACGCAGCGACACGGTTTCGTCGGGCTCGTCGACGTTGTCGTCGACGATCGGAACGAGCACGGTCTTGGGCGTCGTATCGCCATCGGCGAAGCTCACCTGCGTCGTCACGTCCTGATAATCCGCGCCGGCGGTGGCGCTGATCGCCGCGGTGCCGAAGCTTGCGGAAACCGCACCGGCACTGCCATCGGTGCGCGTCACCGTGATCGCCGCATGACCTGCATTTTCGTTCACACGATAATCCGCGAGCGCGAATTGCAGCGTGCCCGGCGACGGCGGCGCATCGTCGTCGATGATGCCGACCACGATGCTCGACGGCGCGCCGATCGCGGCACCGCCGCTGGCTTCGGACAAGCTCAGGCCGAAGCTTTCGGTGGGTTCATTGAGGCTGTCGTCGAGGATGCGCAGGGTGACGGTCTTGGTGCCGGCTTCGCCGTCGGCGAAGCTCACCACGGTGTCGACGGCTTCGTAATCGGAGCCCGCGCGCGCGGTTCCATCGAAGCTGCGCAGGCGCACGCCGACGGCCGATTCGCTGCCCTCGCTGCGGGTGATGCCGATGCTCACGGTGCCGGCCGATTCATCGACGCGCAGCAGCTCGTTCGCGAAGTGCAGCGAACCCGCGCGCAGGCTGTCGTCGCTCGTGATCGTCAGTGTGTGCGTGCGCTGCTCGCCTAGCGTCGCGTTCTCGGGCGTTTGCAGCGAGAAAATCAGGGTTTCATCGGGCTCGACACGCGTGTCGTCGACGAGCGCGATGTCGATCGCATGTTCGGTCGCGCCGGGCGCGAAGTAGACGCGATCGGAAGCCAGGCCGTAATCCACGCCGAGTTCCGCAGTTCCGGCCAGCGAGTACAACGCGTAGATCGCGCGGCCACTCGGTGCGGACAGACGCGCGATCACACGGACGATGCCGTCGGCCTCGCTCGCGATCGAGCTCGCCTGCGCAAAGCTCAGCGCGGGCGGCTCGTCGTTGTCGACGATGTTCACGCGCATCAGATCGAGTTCGCCGATGTTCGCGCCGCCGTCGGCGCCCGTGAGCGTGAGTTCGAACTGCTCCTCGTCCTCGTCGAGCGCATCGTCGGTGATGCTCACGAATACGGTCTTGGTCGCCGCATCGCCGTCGGCGAAGTTCACGCGTGTTTCGAGCGGCAGATAATCCGAACCCGACCGCGCGCTGCCGTTGCGCGTGCGCACGAGCGCGCTGACCGCCCCATCGCTGCCGCCGCTGCGCGTGACTTCGATGCCGAGCATGCCCACGTTCTCGCCGACTTCGACGCTGCTGACCGCGAATTGCAGCGTGCCCGGAACCGGCGGCTCGTCGTTGTCGTGGATGTACACGTCGGCCTGGTCCTCGTCGACTTCGGCGCCGACGACGTCGCTCATGCGGACGCGCACGGATTCCTGATCTTCGACAAGCGTGTCGTCAATGATCGGAACGCGCACGGTCTTGGGTTCGACGTCGCCGTCTTCGAACAGCACGATCGTATCGACCGGCGTGTAGTCTTCGCCCGCGGTCGCGTTGCCGTCGACGGTGATCACGCGCGCGCTGACTTCGCCCGCGCTGCCGCCGGTGCGCGTGATCGTGACGATCGCGTCGCCGTCGCCTTCACCGATGCTGTACTCGCTCGGATCGAAGCTCAGCGTACCCGGCGAGGGCGCGTCGCCGATCTGCAGGATCGCCTTGTTCGGCTCACCGAGTACACCGCTGGGACTGCCGAGCGTGAGGTTCACGGTGCGTCCGCCGCCGCCACTCAGGATCTGCACTTCGTAAGTCTTGCTGCCGGATTCGCCATCGAGCCATTCGAGCGTGCCGCCCGAGGTTCGATAGTCGCCGCCCGGATGCGCGGTGCCCGCGGTGCTGCCGTAGTTGACGCTGAAGGCGCCGGCGCTGCTGCCGCTGCGGCTCACGCTGATCGTCGCGCGCGTTCCGCTGCCGCCCGGCGTGGTGAAGCGCGCGCTCGTGAACTGCGCGCTCGAATCGGCGATCGCGTTGAGGCGCGTGACGAAGCCGTCGGTGCCGCCCGTGGGCTGCGCCTGATATTCGCCGCCTTGCGGGGAGGTCCAGAAGCCGCGGCCGAAAGTGCGACCGGCGACGACGACGCTACCGTCGTTCGCGAACGCGAGCGTGCGTGCGATGTCTTCGAAGCCGCTGCCGAGCAAGCTCGAATAGAGCAGCCGCGAACCGTCGGCCGAGAACACCGAGACGAAGCCGTCGCGCGCATCGGAGCTGGTGCTCGCATCGCTGCGCGACGCGGCCTGCAGCGAACCCGCCGTGGTCGGGAACGCGCGCTCACCGAAGTGGCTGCTGTAGCCGGCTGCATAGACCGAGCCGTCCGCATGCACCGCGAGCGCTTCGACCGATTCCTCACCGGAGCCGCCGATCAGCGTCGACCAGACCAGGCTCGCGCTGCCCGACAGCGTCGGGTCGATCTTGAGCACGAAGCCCTGCGTCGAGGCCGGATCGCGATTCGGGTCGTAAGCTCCCGGCGTGGTCGGAAAGCCCGCGAGCCGCGAGCTGTAGCCGCCGACGTAGGCACGGCCTTGCGCGTCGACCGCGAGCGCCTGCGCGCGATCGGGCCCGCCGCTGCCGAGCAGGGTCGAGTATTTGAGCGTGCTGCCGTCGAGCGAGAGCAGCGAGAAGAACGCATCGGAGTCTCCGTTGGTGGTCGTGTCGTAGCCATTCGGCGTGGTCGGGAACGCGCGCCGATCGGGGCTCGAAAAATCGAGTGCGGACCAGCCGGCGAGGTAAATGCCTTCGCTGCCGAGCGCGAGCGCGCGAATCTCCTCCTTCTCGGTGCCGCCGATCAGCGTGCTCCAGATCAGGTCGGCCGCCCCGGCACCGGCCGGATGCAGCTTGGCGACGAAGCCGTCGTAGTCGCCGTTGGCGCTGGTGTCGTAGGCGCCGTCGGTGACCGGAAAGCTGGCGCCGAAGCGGTTGTCGGCCTGGCCTGCGAAATAGATGTCGCCGGCCGCGTCCGTGGCGATGCCGTAGACGATGTCCAGTGCGCCCGCACCGCCGAACAGCGTGCCGTAGAGCAGTTGCGAGCCGGTCGGGTCGAGCTTGGCGATGAAGGCGTCGCCGACGTATTTGCCGGCGGTTTGATAGGCGCCGTCGGTGACCGGAAAGCCGCTCGCACCGTCCGCGCGCGTGGTACCGCCGACGATGATGTTGCCGTCGGCGTCGGTGGTCAGCGCGTAAGCCGCGTCGTCGCTGTTGCCGCCGATGTAGGTCGAGAACAGCAGCTCGCCGAGTTCGTAGTCGAGCTTGGCGACGAAGGCCTCCTGGTTGCCGCGGCAGAGCGTGTCGAAGGCGCCTTCGGTGACCGGAAAGCTGAACGGCCCGCCGCTCGAGGTCTGGCAACCGCCGATGCCGGCGACGATCACGCCGTCGGCGACCGTGGTGACCGCGTACAGGTCATCGCCCGCGACGCCGCCCAGATACGTGGAGTAGCGCAGCACCGGGTCGATCACGAGCTCGCGGCTGCGATCGTAGTCGCCGAGCTCGAAGCGCAGCGCGAAACCCTGGTCGGTGGTTTCGAGCGCATAGCCCGCGACGACGGGTTCGGCGCGCCCGTCCGCGCCGAGCTGATACGCGAACGGCCGATGCTGCGTCAGCGTTTCGCCGGCCAGCGTCAGCTGCAGATCGCCGGCTTCGTCGAGCTGCGCCGCCTGCGCGCCGCGGATGTCGATGACGATGCGCCGAGGATCGGCGTTCGGGGCCACTTCGAAGTCGTATTCGAGCTGCCGATCACGGCCGTAGTAGATCGCGTCGATGCCCGGATAGACCGCGCGCTGGCGCAGCTGGCCGTAGGTCGGCAGCTGCGTGCGCCACTGCGACGGATCATTGCCGAGCAGGTAGTTGGCGCGCGCCTTGAGCGGCTTTTCGGCGGCCGGCAGGCTCGTCGTGGCCGCGCGCAGGCGCAGGTCGAGATCGTGCAGTTGATCGTCCGGACCGCGCAGGCGCAAGGTCGCCGAGCGTCCGTCGATCGCGAGCGCGTAGCCGGCTCCGCGCGCCAGGTAGCGATCGCCGTGATGCTCGAACTGCAGCGGCAGCCGGGCCAGCCGTTCGGCGATCTCGCCATGATCCGGTGCCGGCGCCATCCGCGACGACGACGGTGTGACGGGCCGCTCGCCGAGGGCGAAGACCAGCAGGCCCAGGGCCGAAGTCGCCAGCCACAAGCCGCGGCCGGCAGTCGATTTGAAAAGCTCCATGATCCCGCTCTCCCACTCAAAACCAATGAGCCGGGCACGCTAGGCGGCGCGGTGTCGAGGGTCTTTGGGCGGGCCTGAGGGATTTCTGAGGTTTTCGTGAGGCCGGCGAAGAACGGACCCGCGCGAAGACGGCTGCGCGGCCTGCCGGTGGCCTGCTAGCCTTCGCGGCCGCCCGCCGACGAGTCCGGGCGGACACCGCAAACCAGCCGGCCCCGAGCGCCGGCGTGACGAGGACGCCGCATGTCGCAATCGAGCATCAACTCACCGTCCCGCGTGCTGCTCGCGAGCCTGGTCGGCACCACCATCGAGTTCTTCGATTTCTACATCTACGCGACCGCCGCGGTGCTGGTGTTCCCGAAGCTGTTCTTCCCGGCGTCGGATCCCACCTCGGCGACGCTGCAGTCGCTCGCCACCTTCGCGATCGCGTTCTTTGCGCGGCCGATCGGCTCGGCGCTGTTCGGGCATTTCGGCGACCGCATCGGCCGCAAGGCCACGCTGGTCGCCGCGCTGCTGACCATGGGCGGCTCGACCGTGGTGATCGGCCTGCTGCCGACCTACGCGAGCATCGGCGTGCTCGCCCCGGCGCTGCTCGCGCTGTGCCGCTTCGGCCAGGGCCTGGGCCTCGGCGGCGAATGGGGCGGCGCGGTGCTGCTGGCGACCGAGAACGCACCGCCCGGCAAGCGCGCCTGGTATGGCATGTTCCCGCAGCTCGGCGCACCGCTCGGCTTTTTGTGCTCGGGCGGCATCTTTTTGCTGTTGTCGGAGACGCTCACCGACGCGCAGTTCTTCAGCTATGGCTGGCGCATTCCGTTCGTGGCGAGCAGCGTGCTGGTGATCTTCGGCCTCTACGTGCGGCTGCAGATCACCGAAACGCCGGTGTTCCAGCAGGCGCTCGACCGCCACGAGCGCGTGAAGGTGCCGATGCTCGCGGTGCTGCGCGATCACCCGCGCGAGCTCGTGCTCGGCACGCTCGTCGCGGTCGCCACCTTCGTGCTGTTCTACCTGATGACGGTGTTCGCGCTGTCCTGGGGCACCTCGGCGCTCGGCTATGCGCGGCCGACGTTTCTGATGATCCAGCTGTTCGCGATCCTGTTCTTCGCGGCGACGATTCCGCTGTCGGCGAAGCTCGCCGATCGCTACGGCCGGCGCTTTTCGCTGATCTGGATCAGCGCCGCGATCGCCGTCTACGGCCTCGGTTTCGGGGCGCTGTTCGGCGGCGGCGATAAGGGCGTGGTGCTCGCGCTGACGATCGGCCTGGCGCTCATGGGCCTGACCTACGGGCCGCTCGGCACCATCCTGTCGGAGCTGTTCCCGACTTCGGTGCGCTACACGGGCTCGTCGCTGACCTTCAATTTCGCGGGCATCGTCGGCGCTTCGCTGGCGCCGTACATCGCCACCTCGCTGGCGACGAGCTATGGGCTTGCGAGCGTCGGCTACTACCTGAGCGGCGCCGCGCTGCTGACGCTGGTCGCGCTGCTGCTGACGCGCGAGACCAAGGACGAGGATCTCGCGCAGGTCGAGTGACCCTGGCGCCGTAAGAGAAAAAGCGCCGGATCTTCCGACCCGGCGCTTTTTTCATGCCTGGCTGAAACGCTCAGCGACGGCGACGACGCAGCCCCGCGGCGAGCAGCAACGGCAACAGCAGGCCGGCGCCGAACGCACCGCCGCCGCCACCACCGCTCGAGCCACCACCGCCGCCGCTACCACCACCACCCGAGGCCGGCGTGTCGTTCGGCACTTCGCCGAACTCGGTGAAGTCTTCCGTCACGCCGTCGTGGTCGCTGCTGTCGCGCTCGGGCGAGACAGCGTTCTTGCCGAGGCCGCGCAGCGCGAAGCCGTGGGCGCAGCGCAGGTAGTCGGCCTCGTTGACCGTCTTGGCGGCGGCGAGGATGCCGTCGCGCGCTTCGGTGTAGGTCGGCGACGCGGGCGTCGCCTTCAGGCCGGCGATGATGTAATCCATCATGTTGCTGCGGGCGTCGTCGAAGCTGCGCGCCGGGTTGTTGAGGATGCCCGCGTAGCACTGCCAGAGCGCGGTCGCCCAGATTTCGCCGGACGAATGCACTTCGGCATTGCCGGCGCCATCGGTGCCGTAGGCGATCGGCGCCTTGTCGGCCGGCAGCGCTTCGCCGGCCTTGATGTGCTTGAAGGTCAGCGGGTTCTTGGCGAAATCGGTCGAGTACGGAACGCGGCGGATGCCGAAATAGGCGTCGCCGGTCACGTACGCGCCCATGCCGTAGGCGCCCTGGTAGCGATCGTTGCCGGCCACTTGCTTGTCCTCCGGGCGCACCGACAGGATCATCGCCGAGAAGTCGCCCCAGCCCTCGCCCATGCTGCCGCCCTGGTTGTTGTCGAGGCCGGAGCCGTCGTTGACCAGGCGGTTGCTGACGTAGTGGAAGAACTCGTGGGCGATGACCTGGTTGTCGAGCGTGCCGTCGCGGTCGATCGAGGGATCGCGCTTGAGCGACATCGTCACCGTCTTGCCGGCCGCGATCGCGGCCTTGATCGCCTCGCCGGCGTCCTTGCGGATCATGATCGACGGAATCTGGTAGAGCTCGTCGGTGCTGACGAGGTCGAGCGGCACGTCGGCGTTGCCCATCGAGGTCGGGTCGCCGTCGCCGTTGTTGACGACGACGAGCGCGATCGCGCCCGAGATGCTCGCGAACTGCGCCTTGTTGGTGAAGTTGCAGTTGCCGCGGTCGATGATCGCGATCTTGCCGATCAGGTTCGGGTCCGGGATCAGGTTCGGAATCGGCAGCTCCAGACCCAGCAGCGGATCGGGCGGCGTCGACAAGCCGGTGCAGCCGTCGGTGACCGGATCGAGCTTGTCGTCGGCCACGGCGGCGTCCCCGGTCACCTCGAAGGTCTTGGGTCCGAAGCTCGCGCCGTTGAACTTGAGCGTGGCGACGCTTTCGGCCGGCGCGGTCACCTTCACTTCGCCGGCGATGGCGCCGTCGAACAGATACATCTGCATGCGCGGCGAGCTGCCGTCGGACGGCGTCGCCATGTTGGCGTTGTTGCGGCCCGAGGCGTCCTGGCCTTCGGCCTTGAGCACATCGCCTTCGACGCCGCCGCGGCCGAGGTTGGAGAGCTGCGCGTTGCCGGCCACTTCGTCGAAGCCGTGGTCGTACCAGGCGTCGTGCAGCCAGTTGTTGACGAAGAACAGGCTGACGTTGGCGGCCGCAATGGCGTTGTCGCCGGCCGGATTCTCGTCGCCGGTGATCGCGTAGTCGAAGGTGTCGGCGCTGGTGGCGGTGGCGCGGCTGTCGCCGGTGCCGGCCACGTAGCCGTCGCCCGGCGTCGGAACCGGCGTCACGATCGGCAGGAACACGCCGACGCCCGAGTCGATGTAGGCGTCGACGTTGTTGCCACTGGTGGTCGTCGCGCCGGCGTCCTTGATCCACGGATCGCCGTTCTCGATCGGCCCGTGATCGAGCGTCACGAGCGTGGACGCCGCGCCGACGCGCGGCGGCTGAGCGAACGGCGTGCTGCCCGTGTACGGCGCATAGCCGTTGCCGAGCGGCGAGTCGTAGGGCGTGTAGCGGCCGCTGGTGTCGGCGAAGGTCCGGTAGGTGTAGGCGGCTTCGTCGACGAGGTTCTTGCGGAACAGCATCGCGCTGCTGCTGCCCGAGATCACCAGTGAATACGCCATGCTGCCGCCGAGCTTGGATTCGCCGAACAGCTCGACGTAGTAGCCCGGCTCGAGGCGGCCTGCGCGCGGGTAGTAGACGCGCTTGACGCGCGGCTGGCGCAGCAGGCGCTGCGTGCCCGAAATCGCCGGAATCCCGAACAGCTGATAAGCGCCCTGGCTGACCGGGGCGCCGAGCAGCGTGGCCAGAAAGCTCTCGCCGCCGAGCTCGGTCCAGGCCGACACCACGGCCTGCTGCGCGCTGCGCGTGAAATCGGCCGGTGTGCCGGCCGCGTCGGTGGCGAAGTAGCCCGAGATCGCGACGAGCCGTCCGCTGCGATCGATCATCACGTTGAGGCTGCGGTTGAACACCTCGATGCCGTTGACGAGCTGCTTGAAGCGCACCACCGCCGGGCCGTTGCCGTTGTACTGCGAATCGGTGACCTGGGCCTCGGCGATCATCGCCTCGCTCAGCTCGAGCTCGGCGGCGTGGGCGCGCAGGTAATCGCGGGCCTGCGAGACGATCAGTGCATCGGCCTTGAGCGCGCCGACCGCGGGCACCGCTTCGTTTGCGGCCGCCCAGATGAAGGTCGGCTTGTTCATGCGCGCATCGAACCGCGAAGGCAGCGCGCCATTGCCGATCGCGGCGGCCTTGGGCTCGCTCGCTGGCGGAAGCTCGGCGCGGTAGGCGTCGAAGTTGGGCAGCGAGGCTTGGGAGACGCTCGCATAGGCCGAGCACAGGCCGACGAGCAGGCTTGCGCAGGATGCGCGCCGAAGCTTGAACAGGATCATGAAAAAGGAGTCCGAGATTCACGCCGCCAAGACGCTCGGGTCTCGCAGCGCGTGAGCAATTGGAACGGGCGCATCCCGCGACCGGGCAATCCGACATCGGCTGCATCGTCGGAGCGCAGGCTCGATCTCGAAAAGGGGAGAAACCCCCAAGGGTTCGGGGGTTCGGCGACGGCTGGGCTGGATTTACCTGTCGAGCGGTTCGGGTTCGTTGAACCGCCCTACGGTCCAGGCCTGCTCGGCGTTTCCTGTATCGGCCGATTCACGGCAGCACGTAGGTCGCGGTGACGAGCGCCGCCACGTCCTCGCGCGCGGTGGTGCGCACCTCGACCTGCATGACCGCCATGCGCCGGCCGCGACGCAGCACGCGCGCCTCGGCGATCACGTCGCCCGGCAAGGCCCGCGTGAGGAAGTTGCAGTTGAACTGGCTCGTCAGCGCCATTTCGTTCTGGTCGACGCCACCGGCCAGCAGCACCGCGTACATCGCCGCATCGGCGGCTGCCATCAAGACCGGGCCGGAGACCGAATCGCCTGGACGCAGCTGGCGCGGGTGATACGGAATGCGCACGCTCGCGCGGTCGTCCGCGACTTCGAGCACCTCGAGCCCTTCGTCCTCGGTGGACGGAAGTCCGACGCGAATCGCCTGCTGCACGTCGCCTGCGCTGATCAGGGTGGTCATTGCTCTATGCCTCCTGGTTTTTTGTCGTGTTCCTCGCGCGATCGACTCTACACCGGCAAGGTGAACGCTTCAGCCGCCCACGCGCAGCAGCCCGGCGACGCCGTCCCACAGCAGTTTGAGCGACAGCGCGATCAGCAGGCCCTTGAACAGCAGCGCGAACTGACGCTCGTCGAGATAGGCGTGCAGCCTGCGGCCGGTGATGGTGCCGGCGATCACCGCGACGCAGAGCGGAATCAGCACCTGCGGATTGGCGAATGCCGAAAAGCCCGCGAAACCATAGGCGAGCACGCGCAGCAGATGGCCGAGCATCTGCGTCAGCGCGAGCGTGCCGATGGTGGTTTCCTTGCGCCAGTCCGGACGCAGGAACAGCCTGCCGACGAACAGGCCGGTCGCGCCGACGAACAGACCGAGCGAGCCGTTGAGCAGGCCGGCGACGCTGAACAACACGGGCTCCGGAAGCTTCGAGGCGCCGCTGTCCGCGCTCGGCAGCATCGAGGCCAGGATCAGTGCCGCGAGCAGCAGCTGGGTCCAGTGCAGGTCGACGTGCTGTACCCAGGGCGCGAGCAGAAACGTGGCCGGCACCGAAGCGAGCAGGAACCAGCCCGTGGCCTTCCATTCGACGTGGCGCACATAGGCCGTCATGCGCGAGGCGTTCGAGGCCAGCTGCACGGCCGCGAACAGCGGAATCGCTTCCACCGGCGCGAGCCCGATCGCATAGAACAGGCCGATCAGCACGGTGCCGCCGCCGAGGCCGGCGACGCCCGACAGGGTCGAAGTCAGGAAGGCCGCGCCCGCCAGTGCGGCGACGAAGCCGAGGCTGTCGCTCACGCGTGAGCCCGGTGGATGTTCATGAAGCCCGGGCGGGCTCCACCTCGATGGTGACGTGGGCCAGGCCAGGCAGGCCGGCCAGGCACTGCTTGTATTCGGCCGGCGTCAGCGGCGCCACCGAATGCACCGACGCGATCACCGCGAACTTGCCCGGCGCGAGCCGCCACAGATGCAGGTCCGAAACCTGTGCCTGCGCGGCTTCGAGGCGCTGCTGGATGCGCCGCGCGAGCGACGGATCGACGCTGGCGTCGAGCAGGATCATGGCGGTGCGCCGGGCCAGCGACCAGGCCCATTGCAGGATCACGAGGCCGCCGACGATGCCGATGACCGGGTCGGTCCACTGCCAGCCCAGGTAGAGCCCGGCGAGCAGCGCCGCGATCGCCAGGATCGAGGTCAGCGCATCGGCGAGCACGTGCAGATAGGCCGAGCGCAGGTTGTGATCGGCATGCGAATCGTGCTCGCCTGCCTCGTGATCGTGATCGTGATCGTGATCGTGATCGTGATCGTGATCGTGATGGCCGTGGTCGTGCGAATGCCCGGCGCCGCCATGCAGCAGGCCCGCGCTCGCGAGGTTCACGAGCAGCCCGAGCACCGCCACGAGCAGCGCTTCGCCGTAGGCCACCGGCACCGGGCTGCGCAGGCGCTGCACCGACTCGATGATCATCAGCGCCCCGATCGCGCCGAGCATCAGGCTGCTCGTGAACGCCGACAGGTCGCCGATCTTGCCGGTGCCGAAGCTGTAGCGCGGGTTGCTCGCATGGCGACGCGCGAAGCCATAGGCGAACGCGGAGACGCCCAGCGCGGCCGCATGGCTGGCCATGTGCCAGCCGTCGGCGAGCAGGGCCATCGAACCCGACCAGTAGCCGACGGCGATCTCGACGACCATCGTCACCAGCGTCAGCGCCACCACCGCGATCATGCGGCGGCCGTTGTCGTGATGATCGTCGCCCAGGAAGGCATGGCCGCCGTCAGCCTCGCGCGCTGCCGGGCAGGCCGGCAGCTGGCCCGGCTTCGGCGCCTGGGCGGCGTGGTCATGGGAGTGGCCCCGATGAGGCCCCGGATGGGAATGGGAGTGAGCGGTCACGTGAGCAGGTGCGCGGGCAGGCCGACGCTCACAGTATGCCGCTGCGACGCTCGAACCGCAGATCGCCCCGGGGAGTGGACATCGGCGCGGCAGTCCCCATCATGTCGCCTCCGGCTCACGCCGGCATGAGAGTAAAAATTGATTGACGAAACATTAGTCAATAATTATTGCACAAGCATCCGGGCTGACCGGCCGGCCGTTCCACCCAAGCTGTCCACGCGAATTCCGATGAAACTGCGCTTCACCAAGATGCAGGGGGCCGGCAACGACTTCGTCGTCGTCGACGCCACGCGCGAGCGCTTCGCGCCGACACCGGCGCTGCTGCAGCGGCTGACCGACCGCCGCTTCGGCGTCGGCTGCGACCAGGTGCTCGTCATCGAGGCGGCCTCGACGCCGGATGTCGACTTCGACTACCGCATCTTCAACGCCGACGGCAGCGAAGTGGGCCAGTGCGGCAACGGCAGCCGGGCGTTCGCGCTCTACGTCGCCGAGAACGGCCTGTCCGACAAGCCGCGCCTGCGCGTACGCACGAGCACGTCGGTGATCGAACTGCAGCGCCTCGGCGGCAACCTGGTGCGCGTCGACATGGGCGCTCCGCGCTGGGCGCCCGAACAGGTCCCGCTCAGGCTCGCGCAGGCCGAGCGTTATCGGATCGACGTTCCGGCGTTCGGCACCGTCGAATTCGGCGCCGTCAGCATGGGTAACCCGCACGCGGTGATCGTGGTCGACGACGTCGACCGCGCGCCGGTCGAAGCGCTCGGCCGGGCCTTGCAGGCGAGCCCGGAGTTTCCCGAAAGCGTCAACGTGGGTTTTCTGCAGGTGCTCGGACGCGACGCCGGCCGGCTGCGCGTCTACGAGCGCGGTGCCGGCGAAACCCTGGCCTGCGGAACCGGCGCCTGCGCGGCGGCGGTCGTCGGCCGGCGCTGGGGTTTGTTCGACGACGCGGTGACCCTGAAGGCCCGTGGCGGCGACCTGCGGCTCGAGTGGGCCGGCGGTGCCGATGATTCCGTATTCATGACCGGTCCGGCCGAAACCGTATTCACCGGGGAGATCGAATGGCAGAAGTGAAGCAGCCGGCGGCGTTGGATGAAGAACAGGTGCTGGCCTACCTGAAGGCACGGCCGGATTTCCTGACGCGCCACCCCGAATTGCTCGAAACCCTGCAGCTGCAGCACACCAGCGGCTCGGCGGTCTCGCTGATCGAGCGCCAGGTCGAAGTGCTGCGCGGGCGCAGCCAGCGGCTCGAGGACCGGCTCACCCAGCTGCTCGAGAACGCCCGCGACAACGAGCGCCGGGCGACCAACGTGCATCGTCTCGCGCGCACGCTGATCCGCGCCCCGACGCTGGCGGCCGCGATCGTGGGTTTGCAGCAGTGCATGCGCGAGGACTTCGGCATCGACGAAGCCTGGGTCGGCGTGGTGCCGGGCCTGCTCAAGCGCAGCGACATCGAAGGCCTGCACCGGCTCGACGCCGAAGGCGCGGTCGCCAAGCAGTTCGAGAATTTCCTGCGCACCAAGCTCGTCGAATGCGGCCCGCTGTCCGAATCCCGCGCCAGGCTGCTGTTCCCGAAAGCGGCCGAATTGCCGCAATCGGCCGCGGTGGTGCCGCTCGAGCGCGACAAGAACCTCGGCATGCTGGTGCTGGCTTCGCGAGATCCGCAGCGCTTTCAGCCGCGCCAGGGCAAGCTGTTCCTCGAAATGACGGCCGAGCTGGTGGCAGCGGCAGTGCGAGCTAAGCTCGTTTCGTAGGCAATATCCTGCAAAACGCCGCCTAAAAGAGCTCAATCCGGCAAATAACTTGAGGGCTGGCCCTTACGGGATGCCTTACGTTCAGTTTTATCGGGCATAATCGCCGCTCGTTGCCATTCGGCGACGCCGCTGGCCGGCCTTAGCCAGCACACAAACCAACTGACCTGGGAGTTGTTCCATGAAACGTGAACTCGTGATTGCCCTGGGCCTCGCCTCTGTGCTGGCGCTGGCTGCGTGCAAGAAGCAGGAAGAAGTCGCCCCCCCGGAAGCCGCCCCCGCCGCTGAAGCGCCGGCCGAAGCTGCTCCGGCTGCCGAAGCGACCCCGGAAGCCGCTGCCCCGGCCGAAGCGCCGAAGTGCCCGACCGAATCCGATCCGAACGCCGCGTGCCCGGAATCGACCGCTCCGGCCACGCCGGCTGGCGAGTAATCGAGCGCCTAGCGTTTCGGTAGCAGTACCCACGAAGGCGGGAGGGCAACCTCCCGCCTTCGTCGTTTCTGGCGCCCTGGCACTGGCCGCAGCGGCATGGCGGAAGCGGTGGACCTTGGTTGAAAGACCGGCCGCCAGCCCCACATCAGCCGGACTCATAAAACGAGATCGAGTCCCGCTCATGAAACAATTCGACGGAACCACCATCCTCTGCGTACGCCGTGACGGCCAGGTCGCCGTCGGTGGCGACGGCCAGGTGTCGATGGGCAACACGCGCGTGAAGAACAACGCGCGCAAGGTTCGCCGCCTCTACGGCGAAAAAGTCATCGCCGGCTTCGCGGGCGGCACTGCGGATGCCTTCACGCTGTTCGAACGCTTCGAAGGCAAGCTCGAAAAGCACGGCGGCCAGCTCACGCGCGCGGCGGTCGAGATGGCCAAGGACTGGCGCACCGACCGCTACCTGCGCAAGCTCGAGGCGCTGCTGATCGTCGCCGACCGCGAGACCTCGCTGATGATCTCGGGCAACGGCGACGTCATGGAACCCGAGGCCCACGGCGTCATCGCGATCGGCTCGGGCGGCAGCTACGCCACCGCCGCGGCGCGCGCGCTGGTCGAGAACAGCGCCATGTCCGCCCGTGAAATCGTCGAGAAGTCGCTGCATATCGCGGCGGACATCTGCATCTACACCAACCACCATCTCACCGTCGAAACCATCGACGCCTGAGCACTCGAATGAGCCAAAACAATTCAGGCAGCGCGACCTCGATGACCCCGCGCGAAATCGTCCAGGAACTCGACCGCCACATCGTCGGCCAGCGCGCCGCCAAGCGCGCGGTCGCCGTGGCCCTGCGCAACCGCTGGCGCCGCCAGCAGATCGACGGCCCGCTGAAGGCCGAGGTGGTGCCCAAGAACATCCTCATGATCGGCCCGACCGGCGTCGGCAAGACCGAGATCGCGCGTCGGCTCGCCAAGCTCACGAACGCTCCGTTCGTGAAGGTGGAGGCGACCAAGTTCACCGAGGTCGGCTACGTCGGCAAGGACGTCGATTCGATCATTCGCGATCTCGTCGACGCGGCGATGAAGATGACGCGCGAACAGGCCACGCAGCGCGTGCGTGATCGCGCCGAAGTGGCGGCCGAGGATCGCGTGCTCGACGTGCTGGTGCCGCCGCCGAAGGATTTCGGCGAGGCCAGCAACCTGCGCACGAACGAGAACGGGGCTGCGCGCCAGGTGTTCCGCAAGCAGCTGCG
Source organism: Hydrocarboniphaga sp. FW305-C-57 (assembly GCF_058783045.1). Lineage (NCBI taxonomy): Bacteria > Pseudomonadati > Pseudomonadota > Gammaproteobacteria > Nevskiales > Nevskiaceae > Hydrocarboniphaga > Hydrocarboniphaga sp. FW305-C-57. The sequence continues at coordinate 218,095 of NZ_JBYSYG010000004.1, forward strand.
CGAGGGCAAGCTCGATGACACCGAGATCGAGATCAAGCTCGCCGCCGGCGCCCCGAACCTGCAGCTCATGGGGCCTCCGGGCATGGAGGAGATGACGAGCCAGCTGCAGCAGATGTTCGCCAACGTCGGCCAGGGCAAGACGCGCTCCAAGAAGATGAAGATCAAGGAAGCGCTCAAGCAGCTCACCGACGAGGAAGCCGTCAAGCTCGTCGACGAGGAGGCGATCAAGCTCGATGCGCTGAGCAACGTCGAGGAAAACGGCATCGTCTTCATCGACGAGCTCGACAAGGTGGCCAAGCGCAGCGAGTACCAGGGTGCCGACGTCTCGCGCGAGGGCGTGCAGCGCGACCTGCTGCCGCTGATCGAGGGCAGCACGGTGACGACCAAGTACGGCAGCGTGAAGACCGACCACATCCTGTTCATCGCGAGCGGCGCGTTCCACATGGCCAAGCCGAGCGACCTGATTCCGGAGCTGCAGGGCCGCCTGCCGATCCGCGTCGAACTCGAGCCGCTCAAGACCGAGGATTTCGTGCGCATCCTGACCGAGCCGAACTACTCGCTGACCGAGCAGTACCGCGCCTTGATGAAGACCGAAGGCGTCGAGGTCGATTTCACCGAAAGCGGCATCAGGCGGCTCGCCGCGGTGGCCTGGACGGTCAACGAAACCACCGAGAACATCGGCGCGCGCCGCCTGCACACGGTCATGGAGCGATTGATGGAAGAGATCGCCTTCGACGCGCCCGACAAGAGCGGCAGCACGCTGACGGTCGACGAGGCCTATGTCGACGGCAAGCTCGGCAAGCTTGCGAAGGACGAGGATTTGAGTCGCTTCATTCTGTAAACGGCTGCATTCGCAGTGCTTAGGGCGGGTTAGCGGCTTCGCCGCTTAACCCGCTTTTTTGTTTCAGCTTCTCGATGTCGGGTGACGCGCGTGAAGCGCCAGCCCGCCCCAAGTCGTTCGTGGCATCGAGCGCCACACCGTCACCCTTTCGTGACACTTCGTGTCACCGCTGACCCTCTTCCTCGCGGATCGGGCGCCCTGAGCGAGCCTCGAGCGACGCCCTGCATTCCGCGATCCGTACGCCAGCGCATTCCGAGGCCGGAATGTTCCTCGTTACGTGCCTGGAAAGCCTTCCATTTTCAATCGTTTATGCACGCCGGGCGGAATGTTCGATGCCTGCCCGCAGCCGATGTTCCACGCATCCGCATTCGCTGGCACGGCCGATGCAACAGGGCCGCCCGCCAGCGCCGACCGCAGGTGGCGAAGGCTCGAGCGTTCGCGTTCGATGAGGAGAGACTCCCTCCGCGCCCGGATCACGGGGTTCGGAACAACCGTCCCGGCAGGGATGGATGCTTTGCAGCAGAAGTTCGTGCGCGGCCGTGCCGGCCTGCGCGAACGACCACCCATCACACAAAGGAGTTCGCGCAATGCGCTACGCACATCCCGGTACCGCCGGTTCGATCCTGACCCTGAAGCCGAAGTACGGTAACTACATCAACGGTGAATTCGTCGCCCCGGTCGAGGGCGCCTACTTCACCAACCCGTCGCCGGTGACCGGCCAGCCGATCGGCGAATTCCCGCGCTCGTCGGCCGCCGACGTGGAGAAGGCGCTCGACGCCGCCCACGCCGCCGCCGAAGCCTGGGGCGACACCTCGGTCACCGCGCGCTCGAACATCCTGCTCAAGATCGCCGACCGCATCGAGCAGAACCTCGAGCTGCTGGCCGTCGCCGAAACCTGGGACAACGGCAAGGCCGTTCGCGAAACCCTCAACGCCGACGTTCCGCTCTCGGCCGACCACTTCCGCTACTTCGCGGGCTGCATCCGCGCCCAGGAAGGCACGCTCGGCGAGATCGACGCCAAGACCACCGCGTACCACATCCACGAGCCGCTCGGTGTCGTCGGCCAGATCATTCCGTGGAACTTCCCGCTGCTGATGGCGGCCTGGAAGCTCGCCCCGGCGCTCGCCGCAGGCAACTGCGTCGTGCTCAAGCCGGCCGAGCAGACCCCGCTGTCGATCACCATCCTGATGGAACTGATCGGCGACCTGCTGCCCAAGGGCGTGCTGAACATCGTCCACGGTTTCGGCAAGGAAGCCGGCGAAGCGCTGGCGAGCAACAAGCGCATCGCCAAGATCGCCTTCACGGGTTCCACGCCGGTCGGTTCGCACATCATGAGCCTGGCGGCCAAGAACATCATTCCAAGCACCGTCGAGCTCGGCGGCAAGAGCCCGAACATCTACTTCGAAGACGTCATGCAGGCGGAGCCGGAGTTCATCGAGAAGTGCGCCGAAGGCATCGTGCTGGCGTTCTTCAACCAGGGCGAAGTCTGCACCTGTCCGTCGCGCGCTCTGATCCAGGAATCGATCTACGAGCCGCTGATGGCCGAGGTCATGAAGAAGATCAAGAAGATCAAGCGCGGCGATCCGCTCGACACCGACACCATGGTCGGCGCCCAGGCCTCGGCGCAGCAGTTCGACAAGATCCTGTCCTACTTCACGATCGCCAAGAACGAAGGCGCCGAAGTGCTCACCGGCGGCGACGTCGAGAAGCTCGAAGGCACGCTCGGCACGGGTTATTACATCCAGCCGACGCTGCTCAAGGGCACTAACAAGATGCGCGTGTTCCAGGAAGAAATCTTCGGGCCGGTCGTCAGCGTCACGACCTTCAAGACCGAAGAAGAAGCCCTGGCGATCGCCAACGACACCGAGTTCGGCCTCGGCGCCGGCCTGTGGACGCGCGACATCAACCGCGCCTACCGCGTCGGCCGCAAGATCAAGGCCGGCCGCGTCTGGACCAACTGCTACCACCTGTATCCGGCGCACGCCGCGTTCGGTGGCTACAAGAAGTCCGGTGTCGGTCGCGAAACGCACAAGATGATGCTCGACCACTATCAGCAGACCAAGAATCTGCTGGTGAGCTACGACACCAAGCCGCTGGGCTTCTTCTAAGCGAATCGGCTGCTGCGCTCGACGGCTCGCGCGAGGGCAGCAGCTGATTCGCTTTAGTTGGGGCTTCAAACGAAAAGGCCGCCTATCGAGGGCGGCCTTTTCGTTTCTTCTGTGCGCTGAGCGAAGGGAGGATCAATCGTCCATCCCGAGTTCCTTGATCTTGCGCGTCAGCGTGTTGCGGCCCCAGCCGAGGCGGCGGGCAGCTTCCTGGCGCTGGCCGTGGCAGGCCTCGAGGGCGACTTCGATCATCACGCGTTCGAAGGTCGGCACCGCTTCGCCGAGCAGGTCGCTGCGGCCGGTCTTGAGCTCCTGCGCGGCCCAGGCGCGCAGCTTCTCGGGCCAGTTGGCATCGACGAGGCCCGGCGTGGTGGCCATCGGCAGGCCGGCCGGCACCATCGGCTGCGCGATCGCCACCGGAGGCGGCAAGTAGGCCGGAACCACGGGCGTCGGCTCGGGCCGGCGCAGGTCGCGCAGTTCGGGCGGCAGGTCGTCGAGATGCACGTCCTGGCCGGGCGCCATCACGGTCAGCCAGCGACAGGTGTTCTCGAGCTGGCGCACGTTGCCGGGCCAGTCGAACTCCTGCAGGCGTTCCATCACCTCGGGCAGCAGGCGCTTGGGCTCGGTCTTGAGCTCGCGGCCGGCCTGGGCGAGGAAGTGGCGCATGAGCAGCGGAATGTCCTCGCTGCGCTCTCGCAGCGGCGGAATGCGCACGCGGATGACGTTGATGCGGTGGAACAGGTCCTCGCGGAACTTGCCTTCGCGGACCAGGGTTTCGAGGTCCTGGTGCGTCGCCGCGATCACGCGCACGTCGACCTTGACGGGCGAGACGCCGCCGACGCGGTAGAACTCGCCGTTCTGCAGCACGCGCAGCAGGCGCGTCTGCAGGTCGGCCGGCATGTCGCCGATCTCGTCGAGGAACAGCGAGCCGCCGTCGGCCTGCTCGAAGCGGCCCTTGCGCTGCATCTGCGCGCCCGTGAACGCGCCGCGCTCGTGGCCGAAGAATTCCGATTCCATCAAGTCCTTCGGAATCGCGGCCGTGTTGACCGCGATGAAGGGCTTGTTCGCGCGCGGGCTGTTGACGTGCAGGGCGCGCGCGACGAGTTCCTTGCCGGTGCCCGATTCGCCCGTGATCATCACCGTGATCTGGCTCTGCGACAGGCGGCCGATGGCGCGGAACACGTCCTGCATCGCCGGCGCTTCGCCGATGATCGCGGTGGGCACCGACGAGTCGCCGGGCGTTGCCTCGACGGTCTGCTGGCGCTTGGCCGCGGCCCGGCGTACGAGCGCGGCGACGCCGTCGACGTCGAAGGGCTTGGGCAGGTATTCGAACGCGCCGCCCTTGTACGAGGCGACGGCGGCATCGAGATCGGAATGCGCGGTCATGATGATGACCGGCAGCTCCGGCTTGGCCCGGTGCACGCGGTCCATGAGCTCCAGGCCGTTGACGCCCGGCATGCGGATGTCCGACAGCAGCACGTCCGGAGTCGCGTCGTTGAGCGCATCGAGCAGCTCGGCGGCGCCCGGGAACACCTGCACGCTCATGTTCTCGCGCGACAGCGAGCGCTCGAGCACCCAGCGGATCGATTCGTCGTCGTCGACGACCCAGACGGTCAGGGCGGCGCTCATGCCATCGCCCCAGCCGGCTTGTCCAGCGGCAGGAAAATCGAGAAAACGGTTGAACCGGGACGCGACTTGCATTCGATCAGGCCACCGTGCGTGTGCACGAGATATTGGGAGATCGGCAAGCCAAGACCCGTGCCTTCAGGGCGCATCGTGACCATGGGATAGAAGATCTTGTCGATCATGGAGGGAGGAATTCCGGGGCCGTCGTCTTCGATGTCGATCTGGGCGACGAGCCGGTGACGGGTGCCGCCGATCGTGTACTGGCGGCGGGTGCGCGAGCGCAGGGCGATGCAGCCGTCGCCGTCGACCGCCTGGAACGCGTTGCGGACGATGTTCAGCACGGCCTGGATCAGCTGTTCGCGATCGCCGATCAGGTCGGGGATCGACGGATCGTAATCACGCAGGAAGCGCACGCTCTGGGGCGCTTCGGCCTCGACGAGCTGGCGCACGTGCTCTAGCACCTCGTGCACGTTGACCGGCGCCTTCTGCGGGACCCGGTTCGGCCCGAGCAGCCGGTTGACGAGGTTCTGCAGGCGATCGACCTCGCGAATGATCACGCGCGTGTATTCACGGTGCTCGCTGTCGGGGAAATCGCGCTCGAGGAGCTGCGCGGCTCCGCGGATGCCGCCGAGCGGGTTCTTGATCTCGTGCGCGAGGTTGCGGATCAGCTCGCGGCTGGCCTCCTGCTGGGCCAGCAGCAGCTCGTCGCGCGAGATGCGCATGTGGCGGTCGAGCGGCAGGATCTCGATCAGCAGGCCGACGCCGCGCCCGAGCGTGAGCGGCGTGACCGTGCAATCGACGGTGATCGGCTCGTCGCCGGCCTTGCGCAGCTGCAGCTCGCGCTCGACGAAGCCGGTGCCCGCACGCATCGCCTCGCGCAGCCGCGAGGCATGCGGCTGCAGCTGCAGGATCGCCTGCGAGACGAGCTCGCCGATCGCATAGCGGCGGCTGACGCCGAACACGGTCTCGGCCGTGGAGTTGATCGACACGACGCGCAGGTTGGCATCCAGACTGATCACGGCCGTGGTGAGGCCATCCAGGATCTGGGCGGGCGCGTTGCGGCTGATGGGCGCGAGCTTCATGGGCGAGCGATTGCAAAACCTGGGCCACTGGAGGTCATGCCCGAGCGCTCATAGTGCGCGGCGCACCCCGCTGGTGCGCCCCCGATGCGAGCAGTCGACGACTGCTGCGCACCAATTTAATGCATCACTTCTTGCTCGGGGGCATGACGTGCACGATTACGGGCGGAGTCCGCACGAGCAGCTTGCCATCCCGGTCCACGACCCCGACGTCGACGAGGTGCGAGCCGCGGTCGACGTTGCCGATGAGGTGCCCGCGCTCCTGGGTCGGCTTGGCGTTCTGGGCGACGCCGTCGAGGTAATAAACGAGCCCGGCGCCCTCGGGCAGCGGGCTTTGCAGCTCCACGCGTACCGACAGCGTGCGGCTGGTGTCGCGAATCACCTGCTCGGGCTGCGGGGCGGAGATGCTGAGCCTGGGTTTGTCGGCGGCCGGGGGCTCGGCGCTCGGTTCGCTCGCACCGGCCGGCCTGGCGGGCGCGGTCGCCGTCGGAGTGCCCGGGATGACCTGCAGCTGCGGCAGCTGGGCCGGTTTGGTCTTCGCGTCGGGCGCCTTGTCACCGTAGTGCACGACCCCGTTGGCGTCGGTCCAGCGGTAGACCTCGGCCGCCGCCGACGGCAGGCTCAGGGTCAGCAGCAGGAGAGGGAGCGCGCGCATGGCTGCACTCTAGCCGCTGGGCGCCGGGCTCAGGAATAGCGCAGGCGAACGTCCGCGGATTTCAGATAGTCGGCTTCCTGCTCGAGGTCGGCCTGGGTCAGCGGATGCTGGGCCAGCCACTGGCGCGGGAATTCGAGATCGATTCCGCGCTTGCCGTTGCTCGGCTTGGCCTTGACCGGTACCTGCAGGCCCGGCGCCCGGCTGCGATGCAGCAGGGCCGCCAGCCGGAGCAGGATCGCGAGCTTGCGCACGGTCTCGCCGGTGGCGTCGCCGAGCTCGGTCAGCACGCTCGCGTTGAACTTGCTGCGATGCAGGCGCACGAGTGCGGCGAGCGGCTTCTGGTCGGTTTGCGAAAAGCCCTGCAGGTCGGCATGCCGCAGGATGTATTCGCCATGCTTCTGGTACGACGAATGCGCGATCACCAGGCCGATCTCGTGCAGCTGCGCGGCCCAGCGCAGCAGCGTCGCCGAGGTCTTGCGGTCGAGCTGCCAGCCGTCGCCGAGCTGGTCGAGCAGTCTCAGCGCGGTCTCGGCCACCGCCTGCGCATGCGCGGTGTCGACGCCGTAGCGGGCCGCCATCGCCTGCACCGACTCGTCGCGCACGTCGTGATCGGACAGGCGGCCGAGCAGGTCGTAGACCAGGCCTTCGCGCAGCGCGCGATCGGAGGTCTGCATGCGCTGCAGGTCCAGCGCATCGAACACGCCCGCGAGCACCGCGAGGCCGCCCGCGAACACCGGCCGGCGATCTTCGCGCAGGGCCGGGAAATCGATCTTCGAGACATGGCCGCGCGCGATCACCAGGTCGACGGTCTTCTCGAGCCCGTCGCGCGTGATCAGGTCGTCGGCCCAGCCCTGCTCGCGCATCACGCGCCAGACCCCGCGCACGGTGCCGCTGGCCCCGATCGCCAGATCCCAGCCCTGGCGGCGATAGCGGTGCTCGAGGAACTCGAGCTCGACGCGCGCCGCGAGGCGGGCCTGGCGGAAGCGCGCCCGGCTGATCTCGCCGTCGGCGAAGAACCGTCCCTGATGCACCACGCAGCCCATGCCGACCGATTCCATCAGCAAGGGCTGCGAACCGCGGCCGATGATGAGCTCGGTGCTGCCGCCGCCGATGTCGACCACGAGCCGGCGCTGGTTCTCGGCTCCGCCCATGCCATGGACGACGCCGCCGTAAACCAGCCGCGCCTCCTCGACGCCCGAGATGATTTCGATCTGGTGCCCGAGCGCCTGCTCGGCGCGGGACAGGAAGTCGCTGTTCTCGCCGAGCCGGCGCATGGTGTTGGTGCCGACCGCGCGCACCCGCCCGGCCGGAACGACGGCGAGCCGCTGGCCGAAGCGCTGCAGGCAGGCCAGGGCGCGCGCGGCGACCTCGTTGCTGAGCCGGCGCTGCTCGTCGAGCCCGGCGGCCAGGCGCACCGACTCGCGCAGGCGGTCGACCACCTGCAGCTCCTTGCCGGCCGAGCGCGCCACCATCATGTGGAAACTGTTCGAGCCCAGGTCCACCGCCGCGACCGTGGTTGCGCTGGCAAAGGCGGAGGAAGGGTTCGCGGGCTGGGCCATGCAGTGTGATGATTGATCGATTAAAGTTTCAAAGTTGGCGACCGAATAACAGATCGGCCGAATCGGCCTGCAGGCGGGGCCGTCGTCACGGCTCCGCCGACGCACTATAGCAACGCCATGCGCCGGCCCGGCGCCGCCGATGATTCGTTGACCCAGCCGCCTGAATCCCCGACAATTTCGCTTCTTACGCGCCGTCCGGTACCCATTTCGGACGCGCGCCATTTGCCAGCCCATTTTTAGTTTCTGCACGTCTGGGAGTCGACGGTATGAAATTCGTGCGTCAGGGCGCTTACGCCCTCGCCGCTGTGGCCAGCCTGTGTGCGACTCTGTCTGCTTCGGCAGCCGGGGACGCCGCCGAAGGCCGCAACAAGGCCGATACCTGCATCGGCTGCCACGGTATTCCGTATTACACGAATGCCTATCCGACTTACCGCGTGCCCAAGATCGGTGGCCAGTCGGCCGAATACATCGTCACCGCGCTGAAGGCCTATCGCTCGGGTGAGCGCAAGCATCCGACGATGCATGCCCAGGCCGCGAGCATGACGGACCAGGACATGGAAGACATCGCCGCCTTCCTGACCGCCGCTCCGCGGCATCCGACCGGCAAGTAAGAGCGACCCATGCGTACGTTTGACAAAGGCCCGCTTGTGAAGAAATCCCTCGTGCTGCTCGCGCTGGCGCTCGGCGCCTCCGCTCCCGCCTACGCCGAAGAGCATGGTCATGAAGCCGCCGGCGGCGACTCCAAGCTCGACCAGTTGCTGCCGGTCTGCCAGTCCTGCCACGGCGAACACGGCGCCAAGCCGATCCTGCCGAGCTACCCGGTGCTCGCCGGCCAGCACAGCAACTACATCGAGCACGCGCTCAAGGACTACCGCTCGGGCGTGCGCGGCAACGCGGTCATGAAGGCGCAGGTCGCCAATCTGTCGGATGTCGACATCAAGGCGCTGTCGCACTACTTCTCGCAGCAGGAAAGCCCGCTGTACACGATCACGCTGCCGAAGTCGGGCATGCCGGCGTCGGAACAGTCGCCCGAACAGGCCAAATAATTGCAACAAGCGAAAGGGCCGGCTCTGCCGGCCCTTTTTTCATTTGGGGAGCCGCTCGAATCGTGGCATGACCGAGCGGCACGGCGGCACGAACGAATAAGCCTCACTGACGGTTCGAACTGAGAGAAGATTCATGCGACAGATTTTGATGGCCAGCCTGGTGCTGCTGCTGGCCGCCTGCGGTGGCGGATCGTCGACCGGCGACGGGCCGGGCGAACCGACCGTGCCCGATCCGGGTACCACCCCCACTCCCGATCCGGAACCTCAGCCCGAGCCTGAGCCCGAACCGGAGCCGGAACCCGAACCGCCGGCCCCGCCTCCGCCGGCCAGCGTGTCCTGTTCGTCCGAGTTCAGCGTCGAAAAAGCCAAGGCCGGCGGCGACTGCAGGCCGACCACCGGCGCCTATTGCGAGCTGCCCGAGGAAAACAGCCTGCGCTATCTCTCGGCCGATCCGCTGCCCTGCGCGGGCGTCAGCATCAGCGAATATTCGGTGCGGGCAGCCGGCATGCAGTCGAGCTACCTGTTGCTCAAGGGCTCGGAAGCCCCCGAGGCCGTCTATCTGGCGCTGCACTACCTCGGTTCGCGCACCGGCACCTTCACCAACGTAGTGCGCCTGCAGGAGCTCGCCAAGGCGCGTCGCGTCGCCATCATCGTGCCGCAGGCCCCCAATGGCCTGCTCGGCAGCAATATCGGGTCGAGCTGGCCGTTCCGGCCCGAGTGGGAACCGGTCGCCGACTACGTGCGCTTTCTCGACGGCGTGGTGGCCGATGCGCGGGGCCGGCTGGCGGCCCCCTCGCTGCCGCTCTATGTGGCCGGGCTCTCGAACGGGGCCTCGATGGCCTACAACTACGCCTGCACCGCGAGCCAGCCGGTCGCGGCTTTCATGGCGGTGGCGGGCTCGATGAGCTCCGGAACCCGCACGCTGTGCAGCGCCGCCCAGGTGCCCGGCTCGGTGATCGTGCACGGCACCAGCGACGCGCTGAATCCGTACCAGGGCCTGCTGTCGCTGACGATGTCGGTTCCGCAGATCCACGCGCTGTTCGAGGGCCTGTCGCGCTGCAGCGGCAGCGACGGCAGCGTGCAGCTCAGGCAGGCCAGTTCAGGCTTGCCGGTCACCGTGCGGTATTCGGCGAGCTGCTCGAGCGCCCGGCGGCACTACCTGGCGACCGTCACCGACGGCGGCCACAACTGGCCCGGACAGGCGGCCAGCACCAACGAACTCACGCTCGGCCTGTTCGGCTTCAAGACCCTGAACTTCGACGCCACGATCCAGGGCTACGACCTGATGGTCGAGGCCGCGGGGAATTGAGGGCAGGGCTTCGAACCTCTCTCCCTCCGGGAGAGGCAGCGGTGGGGACGTACCGGCAGGGCCATGCCTCGCTCATCTCGGATGATTCCTCACCCTTGCATCCCTCTCCCGGAGGAGAGGGATGCAAGGCGCTTACACCGGCTCGATCGCGCTCAAATGGCGCGATACCGTCCACCAGGCGCCGATCCAGCCGAGCAGCACGCCGCCCGCGACGATCGCGGCGACCACGGCGGCCGACGGGCCATCGATGCGGAAGTCGCTGCCGTAGAGCGCGGCGAGTTCACGCGCGGGCGGATCGAGCACAGCCAGGCCCAGCGTCAGCAGCAGCAGCGCCACCCAGCCGCCGAGCAGGCCGAGCCAGCAGCCGCCGTACAGGAACGGCCGGCGAATGAAGCTGTCGGGCGCGCCGAGCAGCTTCATGCAGACGATCTCCTCGCGCCTCGCCTCGATGTCGAGCCGCAGCGTGTTGCCGACGATCACGAGCACCGCCGCGCCGAGCAGGGCGGCGACGAGCAGGCCCAGGCGTTGGAGGATTTCAAGGATCGACTCGAGCCGCTCGAGCCAGTGCTGGTCCATTTGCGCGAGCTCGACTTCGGGCAGCTGGCCGAGCGTCTCGCCGAGCGCCTTGGTGTCGTCGGCGTTGCGGCCCGGCAGCGGCACCACCACGATCACGGCCGGTAGCGGATTGTGGTCGAGCAGGTCGAGCGCCTCGCCGAAGCCCGAATACTCGCGGAACTCGCTGGCCGACTGCTCGCGCGAGATGTATTGAGCGGCCTTGACGCCGTCGCGCTTGGCGAGCTCGCGGGCCAGGCTCTGGCCGCGCGCCTCGTCGACCTCGTCCTTGAGAAACAAGGACATCTGCAGCGAGCCCTGCCAGCTGTAGGTCAGCCGCTGGAAATTGCTGACCATCAGCGACAGGCTCGCCGGCAGCGCGAGCGCGATGCCGATCACGATCGCGGTGAACAGCGTGCTGCCCGGTGCGTTGACGAGCTTGCCGAGCGAGAAGAAGAACACCCGCGCGTGTTCCTGCAAGAAGCGCGTGAACGCGCCCGGACGCGGATCGTCACCCGTGGCCTTGGCCATCAGTGGCTCTCCCGAGTATCGGCGTCGGCGACCTTGGAAGCGGCGGTCGGCCGCTTGTCGACGATGCGCCCGCCTTCGAGGTGGATCACGCGCTTGCCGAGGCGGTCGACGAGGTCGATCGCATGCGTCGCCACGAGCACGCTGACGCCGACCTGGTTGAAGCGCTCGAACAGTTTCATGACGTCCCAGGCCATGACCGGATCGAGGTTGCCGGTCGGCTCGTCGGCCAGCAGCAGGCGCGGCTTGGTGACCACCGCGCGCGCGATGCCGACGCGTTGCTGCTCGCCGCCCGAGAGCGTCAGCGGCATCGAGCGTTCGCGGTTGAGCAGGCCGACGGTATCGAGCGCGGCGCGCACCTTGCGCCCGATGTCCTCGTGCGCATGCCCGCGGATCACCAGCGGCAGCGCCACGTTGTCGAACACGCTGCGGTCGTAGAGCAGGTTGAAGTTCTGGAAAATCAGGCCCATGTGCTGGCGGTAGGCGGGCACCTGGCGGCTGCGGATGTGCGAAAGATTGTTGCCGCCGACCACGATCTGCCCGCGGCTCGGCCGCGACAGCAGGGCGATCAGGCGCAGCAGCGTCGACTTGCCGGCGCCCGAGGCCCCGGTGATGAAGGCCATCTCGCCCGGGTTGATCGACAGGTTGATGTCCGACAGCACGTCGCGCCCGCCCGGATAGCGGTGGCTGACCTGCGAGAACTGGATCAGCGCCGGGCTGCCGGCTCCGCTGCTGGGCTTGGGCGCGCTCATGGAAGGCTTGCTCAGGTGGCCGTACCGATCAGGGATTCGACGTAGACCTCGGCGTCGAAGACTTCGAGGTCGTCGACCGCCTCGCCGAGGCCCACGTAGCGGATCGGCAGCGCCATGCGGCGGGCGATCGCGAGCAGGATGCCGCCCTTGGCAGTGCCGTCGAGCTTGGTCACCGCGATGCCGGTCAGGCCGATCGCCTCGTGGAACTGGATCGCCTGGTTCAGCGCGTTCTGGCCGGTGGTGGCGTCGACCACCAGCAGCACCTCGTGCGGGGCGTAGGCGTCGTGCTTCTGGATCACGCGCTTGATCTTGCGCAGCTCATCCATCAGGTGGTGCTGCGTGTGCAGGCGCCCGGCGGTGTCGGCGATCACCATGTCCAGGCCGCGCGCCTTGGCCGACTGCACGGCGTCGAAGATCACGCTGGCCGAGTCGGCGCCCTCGCCCTGGCTCAGGATCGGCACGCCGCTGCGTTCGGACCAGGTCGTGAGCTGCTGCACGGCCGCGGCGCGGAAGGTGTCGCCGGCCGCCAGCAGCACCGACAGCCCGTCCTTCTTGAAGCGCGAGGCGAGCTTGCCGATGGTGGTGGTCTTGCCGACGCCGTTCACGCCGACCACGAACAGGATGTACGGGCGGATGAAGGCCGGAATCTTGAGCGGCTTGGCGATCGGCTGCAGCAGTTCGAGCAGGGCGCGCTTGAGCTGCTCGCGCAGCTGCTTCTCGGTCTTGATGCGGCCGGCGTTGATCTCGGACTGCAGGCGCTCGATCAGCCACTGCGTGGCTTCGAGCCCGGCGTCGGCCATCAGCAGGCGCGTTTCGAGTTCTTCGAGCGCGTCGTCGCGCAGCTTCTCGCCCGCGAACAGCGTGCCGATGTCCTTGGTGAGCCAGCTGTCGCCGCCCAGGCTCTTGTTGAGGCTCGTGCGGAACTTGGAAAGCAGGTCAGCCATGCTCGGCGGGCGTCGTGGTCGTTTTGGGCGTCGCGGAAGGGGAAGGCAGCGGCACGGGCTTGGGGTCCGCCGCGTCGGCAGCCGGATCAGTGTAGGGCGCAGTGTAAAGGTTCAGGCCCTTGCCGATCAGCCAGAGCGTGCCGCTGCGCGAGCCGTTGTTGGCCGGGACCTGGCGCTGCTCGAACGGCGGCAGCACGCTGAAATCGACCAGCGCCCCGGTGTCGCTGACCGGATAGCGCAGCAGCCGGTAAAACGTGCGCGCGCGCTGCGCGGACAGCTGGCCGAGCCAGATCGGCTCGCCGCTCGCAAGCTGCCAGCCCGACAGCCACAGCCGCAGCAGCTGCTGATGGCCGTCGTCGACCTCGCGGCGCAGGGCCAGCTGCTGATGGCTGCCCGCATGCACCTGCGGCAGCAGCGGCAGCATCCCGATCGGGCTCGAGGTGGTGAGCCAGAGCAGCAGGTTGCCGGGCGTCAGCGGGGCCAGCGGCTTCCAGCCGGCGGCTTCGAGGTTCGCGGTGATCTCGGGCAGCTGGCCGGCCCATTGCAGCTCGAACGGGTCTTCGCTGCGGCCGCGCAGGTCGATGCGCTGCAAGGGCAGCTGGCGGTAGCCGCCGCTCGACCAGGTGCTCGGTTCGATGGTCTGCACGCGGTCGATCGCGAGCGGCCGGTCCGGCAGGCCGGCACCGATGCCCCAGCGGATCGCCGCGCTGGCGATGAAGACCGCGACGATCGGCAAGGTGAAGGTGCGCAGGAACAGCCGCTCGGGCCCGTGGCGCCGGTAGCCGAGGCCCAGCGCGCCGATCCAGACCAGCGAGATCACCGCCGAGAACAGCGAGAGGCTGAACCATTCGACGCCCAGGTAGAGCCGCGACAGCACGATCAGCGTCAGCAGCACCGTGCTCGCCACGTAGACGAAGCGCCGGCTGCGCGTGCGCCGGTGCGTCGCCAGCAGCACCGCGGCGAAGCCGTAGATCACGAAGACCATGACGAGGTCGCGCGGCAGCGCCGCGGCGCCGAGCCCGTGGTAGTAGGCGGCCGGGGCGAGCCGGATCGGCACCGCGTGCAGGCTCAGCGAGATCATCGTCGAGAAGCCCACTGCGGCCGCCCAGTGCGCGGCCGCACGCAGCCGGCGCCGGCTCACGAGCACCGCGAACACCGCGAGTGCGGTCGGGCCATAGACCCAGGGGCTGCCGAGCTGTGCTAGCGCATAGGCCAGCGCATTGCCCCAGGGCGTCTGCAGGTCGTGCAGGGTCTGGTAGATCAGCGCGTCGATCGGAGACGGATACGGATGCGCCCCGGCCTCGGCGAGCGCGAACAGCCAGAGCCCGCCGAGCAGCACCAGCGTCAGCGCGACGATCGCCAGCGCCGGGGTTTCGGGCTGCTCGGGGTCGGCCAGCGCGGCGCCGAAGCGGCCGAGGTGGCGATGGCGGCGGCTCCAGTCGAGCACCGGGCCGATCGCGCGCTCGGTCTGTCGCTGCAAGGCTCCCATCAGCAGCGGCACGAACCAGACGAAGAAGATCACCAGGCCGAAGATCAGCACGAGCAGGCCCGCGAGCCGCGCCGCGACTTCGGCCGCCAGGCCCATCGAGGCGCCGAACAGCACGCCCGGCAGGATGTAGATCAGCGCCCACAGATAGGCGGCGCTGTAATCGGCGAGGATGAAGACCCAGGTCGGCATGCCGGCCGCGCCCGCGAGCGCCGGCGTGATCGCACGCACCGGGCCCAGGAAGCGGGCCAGCCAGACGCCCTTGCCGCCGTGCTTGTCGAAGAAGCGCCGGCCGCCGTTGACGAAATCCGGATAGCGCTGCAGCAGCGGAATCTGGAACAGGCGCTCGCCGTAGCGCCGGCCGAGCCAGAACGACAGGCCGTCGCCGATCATCGCCCCGGCCGCGGCGACCGCGGCGGTCGGCCACAGCTCCAGCGAGCCCATCGCCACGAGCGCCCCGACCGCGAACAGCATGATCGAAGCCGGCACGAAGGCGCCGACGAGAAAGACCGCGTCGAGCAGCGAGACCAGGAATAGCAGGCCCAGGGCGAGCCCCGGATGGGCCGCAACCCAGTTCAGGAAATCCTGAGCCTGATCGAGCACGCTGGGATTCGCGGCCGGAGACGGGTGCTGCGGCTCAGGCGGCCTGGGCCAGGATGGCGAAGCTCGCGCGGGCGGCCTCGATGGTCTGGGCGAGTTCCTCGGGCCCGTGCGCGGCCGAGACGAAGCCGGCTTCGAAGGCCGACGGCGCCAGGTAGACCCCGCGATCGAGCATCAGGTGGAAGAAGCGCTTGAAGCGCTGGGCGTCGCAGGCCGAGACGTCGGCGAAACCGTGGATCGGCCCTTGGCCGAAGTACAGCCCGAACATGCTGCCGACCTGGGTCGTGGTGAACGCGACACCGGCCTCGTCGGCGGCCTTTTGCAGGCCGGCGAGCAGTTGCGCGGTGCTGGCTTCGAGGCGCTCGTAGAGCCCCGGTTCGGCCAGCGCGGTGAGGATCGCGAGGCCCGCGGCCATCGCCAGCGGATTGCCGGACAGGGTGCCGGCCTGGTAGATCGGGCCGAGCGGGGCGAGCTGGCCCATGACCGCGCGCGAGCCGCCGAAGGCGCCCACCGGCAGTCCGCCGCCGATGATCTTGCCGAGCGTGACGAGGTCCGCGCGTACGCCGTAGAGCCCCGTGGCGCAGCTCGGGCCGACGCGAAAGCCGGTCATCACCTCGTCGAAGATCAGCAGGGCGCCGTCGGCGTCGCAGAGCGAGCGCAGGCCTTCGAGGAAGCCCGGAACCGGCGGCACGCAATTCATGTTGCCGGCCACCGGCTCGACGATGATGGCCGCAATCATCTGTGAGTATTGCTTGAATAAAGCTTCAACTGACGACAAATCATTATAGGTCGCCGTGAGCGTGTACTTGGCCAGGTCGGCCGGAACGCCCGGCGAAGTCGGCACGCCGAAAGTCAGCAGGCCCGAGCCGGCCTTCACGAGCAGGGCGTCGCCGTGGCCGTGGTAACAGCCTTCGAACTTGAGGATGTAGTCGCGGTCGGTGACGCCGCGCGCGAGGCGCAGGGCGCTCATCGTCGCCTCGGTGCCGCTGTTGCACATGCGCACCATCTCAAGGCCCGGCACGCGCGCGCAGAGCAGCTCGGCCATCTCGATCTCGGCTTCGGTCGGGGCGCCGTAGGAGGTGCCGATCGCGGCCTGCTCGATGATCGCCTGCTGCACGGCCGGGAACTGGTGGCCGAGGATCATCGGGCCCCAGGAGCCCACGTAGTCGACGTAGCGCTTGCCGTCGGCGTCGGTGAGCCAGGCGCCGCTCGCCGAGGCGATGAAGCGCGGGGTTCCGCCGACCGATTTGAACGCGCGAACCGGCGAATTGACGCCGCCCGGAATGGTTTTCTGCGCGCGTTCGAAGAGGGTCTCGGACTGGGTCATGGCGTTGCCGGCTGGTCGGTACGGATGCGTTCTGCGGATCGAATCGCAGCCGGAAGCGCAGGGCTAAAGCGGCGGCGTGAAGTTCGATTGTAGTCGCGAGCGCTACGGCGCCGCACTGAACGGCCGACCGAACCGGGCGGCGTAGCGAGCGGCTTCGGCGCGAATGTCCGCCGCGCCGAAAATGCCTTCAACGGCCGCGATCATGTCGGCTCCGGCGGCGATCAGCGGTGCGGCGTTGTCGGCCGTGATGCCGCCGATCGCGCAGATCGGCAGGCTGACGCGCTCGCGGACCTGGCGCAGGGTTTCGATCTGCGCAGGCGGCGCGTCGGGCTTGGTCGACGACGGGTAGAAGCGCCCGAAGGCGACATAGCTGGCACCTTCGGCCTGAGCCTCGACGGCGCGCTCGATCGAGCTCGAGCAGCTCACGCCGATGATCGCGCGTGCGCCGAGCCGCTCGCGGGCCCGGCGCACGCTGCCGTCGGTCTTGCCGAGGTGGACGCCATCGGCCTCGACCGCGATCGCGAGCTCGACGTCGTCGTTGACGATGAACAGGCAGCCCTGCCGGCCGCAGAGTTCGCGCAGCCGGCGGGCCAGCAGTGGCCGGCGCTCGGGCGCCGACCATTTGTCGCGGTATTGCAGCAGACGGGCGCCACCCTTGATGGCCGCGGCCGCGCCGGCGATCAGCCGCGATTCGTCGGCGCACAGAGAGGCGGAGGTGATCGCGTACAGCCCGGACAGGGTGCTCATGGGGCCGAAGTGTAACGACGCCGGCCAAGTACCGCCGGTCCCGCTCGCAGGGCTCATGGCCCGGAGAAAATGGATTGCGGTGGAACCACTATGCACAGTTGCGGCGCAAGGGCCTCAAAAAGCCCGTTGCGAGCGACATATTTCTGTAGAAATGCCGTAACAAGAGCATAAATAATTGATTGTTAAAGACAATATGGCCGTGGGCACAAACTGGTCGGCGGGCAAAATTCCAAGTGAGGGCGTCGACTTAGCGGCTTTGGCCCCCGATTTCCCACAAACTTATCCACAAAAGCTGTTAGTTGAGTGAACTTTCTCAGTGTCGTTAATTAGTTATCGGAATTACTTAAAGTGAACAGGCACAGGTGGAACCTGAACGCGGCTGTGGCTGCGCTCACTGCGTTTCTGATCGTCTCGGGCCCGGCCGACGCGGCCGGGCCCGAGTCCGGGATACCCGCCTACTTCCGGCTCACGGGCCGCATCGACGACGCCGCGCTCAACGAGCTTTCGGGGCTGGCGGTTTCGCGCCGGGCACCGGGCCGCTGGTGGGGCCTCAACGACAGCGGCAACGCCCCGCTGCTGTACGCGCTCGGCGCCGACGGGCGCCCGCAGGGACAAGTCACCGTGTCCAACCTCAATACCGATTGGGAAGACCTCGCGAGCTACGAGCAGGACGGCCAGGCTTATCTGGCGATCGCCGACACCGGCGACAACTTCAGCTTTCGCAGCCAGGTCTCGATCTGGGTGCTGGCCGAGCCGACGCTGCCGGCGGACGGCATCGCGCAGACGCGCGAGATTCGCTTCCGCTACGAGGACGGCCCGCGCGACTGCGAATCGCTGGCCGCCGATCCGCAGCGCGGGCGCTTCCTGCTGATCGACAAGGGCCGCAAGCCGGCCGGGCTCTACGAACTGCCGATGAAGTTCACGGACGGTGGCGACCTCGCCGTGGCCCGGCGCATTGCCGACCTGCCGCTGATCTGGGAAGGCCCGGTATCGCCGGCGCTGCCGGCCGGCGTCGAGCGTTATCGCGGCACCCCGGCCGCCATCGACCTGTCGGCCGACGGCCGCAAGCTGCTGATCCTGACCTACAAGCACCTGGCCGAATTCGAGCGCCGCGCCGACGAGGACTGGCCGCAGGCGATCACGCGCGGGCCGATGCGCATCGTGCGCCTGCCGAGGCAGCGCATTCTCGAGGCCGCCGGCTACGACCGCGATGCGAACAGCGCGCTGATCGGCGGCGAGGACGATCACGCCGCCCTGTGGCGCTGGAACGGGCGCTTCCCGCCCGCCAAGGCCTCGGCGGCTCCGTAGGGCGGGTCGGCTCCACGGCGGGTTATGGCCCGCTGTACGACTTCAATCGTCGGGCGGCGTTTCGGCCGGGGGATTCGCCGGGGGCTCCATAGCCGGTTGCGGCTCCGGCTCCGACGCCGGCTCGGGCGGTGCGGACGCTTCCGCGGCGGCTGCGGGCTCCGGCGCGATGGCGGGCTGTTCCTGTTCCGGGGCGGCTGGCGGGGCCTGCGGTTCCGTTGCAGCCGGCTGCGCCGGCGCCTCGTCCTCGTCGAAGTGCTCGCCGGGCGGCAGATCGGGCTCGTCGTCGGGCGTCGCCGGGGCGCGCCCCGCGTAGCCCATCTGGCGCTGGATCCAGGCCGCGCGTGAGCGCACGTAGGGTCCCGGCGCATCGACCTTCCAGCGCCGCGGGCTCGGCAGCACCGCCGCGAGGCGGGCCGCCTCGCTGCTGCTGAGTTCGGCGGCTGGCTTGCGGAAGTAGCGCTGCGAGGCGGCTTCGACACCGTAGATTCCGGGGCCGAACTCGGCCGAATTCAGGTACACCTCGAGGATGCGCTCCTTCGACCACAGCGCCTCGATCACCACCGTGAAGCCGGCCTCGAGCCCCTTGCGGAAGTAGCCGCCGCCCGGCCACAGGAACAGGTTCTTGGCGGTCTGCTGGCTGATCGTCGAGCCCCCGCGCACGCGCCCGCCGCGCTTGTTGCGCTCGTAGGCCTTCTGCATCGCCTCGACGTCGAAGCCATGATGGTTCCAGAACTTCTGGTCCTCGGCCGCCACCACCGCGCGCCGCGCCGCATCGGCGATGCGCTCGCGCGGCACCCAATCGTGCTGCACCGGGCGCGTCGGGCTCTGCAGCATGTAGCTCGTGACCCAGACCGGCATGAAGCTGCCGAGCGCGATCAGCACGAACGGCGAAGCGACCAGCGCGGCGAGGGCGATCAGGGCGATGCGGGTGCGGCTCAGGTGGAGTTTCGGCGGTCTGGACGGTTGCCGGGGTTTGCCGGGAGGCGAGACGAAGCGACGCCGGGCATCGGGCGTCGCCCGTAGATCGAGCGTATCGCGCGGCGGAGGCGATGTCGGTTCCGAAGGCATCGAGGAAACGTCCCTTGCGACGATCGTCTGCGCGATCGAATCGGCCAAGTCTGCCGCAGGCTGCATGAACGGTGGAGTGGACGCCGAACCCGGGGCGGGTGATTGCAGCGCCTGCTCGCTAACTGGTGCCGCGCGCGGCGATTGAGGTTCAGTCCTCGCCGCGCCCCGGCTCCCGAACCCTCAAGGCCGGCAGCGAAATCTGGCGCGCGATCGCGACGAGCCTGAGCGTCGCGATCAGCAGCATGCCGGCCAGCGCCGCGATGTCGCGCGAGACGCCGAGCGATTGCAGCGCTACGTAGAGCGACGCGCCGGCGATGACGACGACGCCGTAGATAGTGCCGGGTCGCAGCAGCAGTGGAATCTCGTTGCAGAGCACGTCGCGCAGCAGGCCGCCGAAGGTGCCCGTGATCGTCGCGAGCACGACGACGATGAGCCCCGGCAAACCCGCGGCTTCGGCGATGCGCGCGCCCGAGATCGAAAACATCGCGACGCCGACGGCGTCGGCGATCTCGAGCAGGCGCTCGGATGGATGGCGCCAGCGCAGCATCAGTGCGGTGGTGCAGGCGACGATCAGGATCGTGACGAGATAGCCGGTGTCGGTGAACCAGAACGGCGTGCGGTTGAGCAGCAGGTCGCGCAGGGTTCCGCCGCCCGTCGACGTCACGAGCGCGATGATCACCGCGCCGAGCAGGTCGAGTTCCTTGCGCCCGGCGGCGAGCACGGCCGAGACCGCGAAGACCGCCGTGCCGGCGTAGTCGAAGGCGTGCGGAAGGATCACGGCTCGTTACCTGACCTAGGTGGACAAGCCCAGGTTGCGGCACAGGCGCAGCGTCGGCTCGGCCTGGTTGATGGTGTAAAAGTGCAGGCCCGGCGCGCCGCCCTTGAGCAGGGTTTCGCATAGGCGCGTGACCACTTCGGTGCCGAAGTCCTGCAGCGCGGCCTTGTCGTCCTGCAACTGCTCCAGCTGCAGCGTGATCCAGCGTGGCAGGTCGGCCCCGCAGTTGTTGCAGAAGCGCACGATGTTCGCGAAGCCGGTGATCGGCATGATGCCCGGCACCACCGGAATGCTGACGCCGGCCCTGGCGCAGCGATCCATGAAATAGAAATAGGCGTCGGCGTTGTAGAACAGCTGCGTCATCGCGCTATTGGCGCCGGCTTTCACCTTATCGACGAAGTAGCCGAAATCGTCGTCGAAGCGCTTGGCCTGCGGATGCATTTCCGGATAAGCCGCCACTTCGATCTCGAAGTGCTCGCCATGCGTCTGGCGGATGAACGACACCAGCTCGTTGGCATAATGAAACTCGCCTGGTGCGGAGGAGCTGTAGGCGGTCGCGGGCAGATCGCCGCGCAGAGCCACGATGCGTCGCACGCCGGCATCGCGATACTGCGCCAGCAGTTCCGCAACGCGAGCGCGCGTGCTGCCGATGCAGGTCAGGTGCGGTGCCACCGCGATGCCGGTTTCGCGCACCACGGTCATCAGCGTGTCGTAGGTGCCGTTCTGCTCCGAGCCTAGCGCGCCGTAGGTCACCGAAAAGAAGCCGGGTTTGGCCTCGGTGAGTTTCTTCAGCGTGGCCGGCAGCTTGGCGACGCCTTCGGGCGTGCGCGGCGGAAACAGTTCGAAGGAATGGCGGGCGGTGCTCACGGACTGGGAACCCTGCAGGAAATCAAAACCGCTTGAGATAGAAATATCGTGCCTGGCCATCGTGAAAATTCTCGATCGTGCCGAAGCGCGTGAAGCCCAGATGCTCGTAGAAATGGGGAGCCTGGAACGCGAAGGTATCGAGCCAGATGCCGTGGCAAGCGCGCTCGCGCGCGGCCGCTTCGGCCTGCTCGATCAAGGTTCGACCGACACCGCTGCCGCGCAGGTTCTTGTCGAGCACGAGAATGTCGACGTGCAGCCAGTGTGCGCGGAATTCGCCGAGCAGTCCGCCGACGATGCGGCGGTCTGCATCGAATACCGCGCGGCGAAAGCGCTGCACTCCGGGCCGCCCGATAAACGGGGCGTTGTGATCGATCAGCAGATCGACCACGGCTTGCGCCGCCTCGCGATCATCGTCCACGAGGGCTTCGATGATCCAGGTCGGCGAATTCGGAGTGAGCGCTTCGTCCATCGGTCGCGCCAAATCAGTAGCGGTAGTGATCGGGCTTGTACGGGCCGTCGATCGGCACGCCGAGGTATTCGGCCTGCGCGGGCGTGAGCTTGGTGAGCTTCACGCCGATCTGCTCCAGGTGCAGCGCGGCGACTTCCTCGTCGAGCTTCTTCGGCAGGCGGTAGACGGTCTTCTCGTACTGGTCCTTGTTCTTCCAGAGGTCGATCTGCGCGAGCGTCTGGTTCGAGAACGAGTTGCTCATGACGAAGGCCGGGTGGCCGTTCGCGCAGCCGAGGTTCACGAGACGGCCTTCGGCGAGGATGTAGAGGCTCTTGCCGTTGCTGAAGGTGTAGTGATCGACCTGCGGCTTGATGTTGAGCTTGGTTACACCTTCGGCCGCGTTGAGGCGATCCATCTGGATCTCGTTGTCGAAGTGACCGATGTTGCAGACGAGCGCGTTGTGCTTCATCGCCTGCATGTGCTCGAGGGTGATGATGTCCTTGTTGCCGGTGGTGGTGACGTAGATGTCGCCGAGGCCCAGCGTGTCTTCCACCGTGGTGACCTGGAAGCCCTCCATCGCCGCCTGCAGCGCATTGATGGGGTCGATCTCGGTGACGATCACACGCGCGCCGAGGCCGCGCAGGCTGTGCGCACTGCCCTTGCCGACGTCGCCGTAGCCGCAGACCACCGCCACCTTGCCCGCGATCATGAGGTCGGTGGCGCGCTTGATGCCGTCGGCGAGCGACTCGCGGCAGCCGTAGAGGTTGTCGAACTTGGACTTGGTGACCGAGTCGTTGACGTTGATGGCCGGCACCAGCAGCTTGCCGGCTTCCATCATCTGGTACAGGCGGTGCACGCCCGTGGTGGTTTCTTCCGACACGCCGCGCCAGTCCTTGACCACGCGGGTCCAGAAGCCCGGACGCTCGACCGCGACCTTCTTGAGCAGGTCCTTGATGACCTTCACTTCGTGGTTGTCGGAAGGCGTGTTGACCCAATCCGAACCGTTTTCGAGCTCGTAGCCCTTGTGGATCAGCAGCGTCACGTCGCCGCCGTCGTCGACCACGAGTTCCGGGCCGGTCAGGGTGCCGTCGGGCAGCGTGAAGGTGATCGCGTCGAGCGCGAGGTCCCAGTACTCCTCGAGCGTTTCGCCTTTCCAGGCGAACACCGGCGTGCCAGCCGCGGCGACCGCGGCGGCGGCGTCGTCGGAGGTCGAGAAGATGTTGCAGCTGGCCCAACGCACCGAGGCGCCAAGATGGCCGAGCGTCTCGAGCAGGACCGCGGTCTCCTTGGTCATGTGCAGCGAGCCGGTCAGGCGCACGCCGGCCAGCGGCTTCAGCGGCGCGTACTTGGCGCGGATGCTCATCAGGCCCGGCATTTCCTCTTCGGCCATGGTGATGCGCTTGCGGCCGAGTTCGGCGAGGGAAAGATCACGGACCTTGAAGTCCTGGGCGAGCATGGTGGGGGCGTTCATCGAAGAAGTCCGGGCGAGGTTTCGTAGGGGAGCCGAAAGGCGACGGGTGCGATTATATCCGCCTATGCGGATAAAGAGATATGAAGTAGGTATTCAGCGCTGGTCAGGTCCAGCTGGTCTCGCAGCAGGATTCAAGAGGTAGACTATTTCGCATGCAAAGGATCTCGACCGCCACGGTTCCCGAAGCCAAGCGCCTGGCGTTCGTCCACGACTTCGTCGCGCGCCATTGGGCGGGCATGCGCTTCCGGCCACTGTCCGAGGACGACCTGCGCATCGACATTGCGATTTTCGGCTTGCCGGACGCCGTCGGCATCGCCAAGGCCCGTTATCCGGCGATGGTCGGCAGCCGCCCGCGCGATCTGCTCAGTGACGGGCGCGACAACTACACGCTGGCGATGGTCTCGGACGATCACGAGGTCTGTGTCGAAGGCGGACGGGCTTTCACCGTCAATGCCGGTGACCTGATGCTCGTCAACGAAGGCACCTGCTTCGAAGTCCGGCATGGCCGCGCCTCGACGGTGGAACTGGTTTCCCTCGGACGCTCGGAAATTGCGGCACGCGTGCCTGGCCTGGATCTGGCCCCGTGCTATCACGTGTCGCGCAAGGCGCCTGGCGCGGCCTTGTTCGCCGGCTATGTGGATCTGTTGCGGCAGTCGCCTCCGCAAGGTGACAAGGCGCGCCAGACCGCGGCCAACCACGTTCACGACCTGGTCGCGCTCGTGCTCGACGGCGTCGTGCAGGGAGGCGCAGAGCGCGACGAGCAGGGCATTCGCGCGGCCAGGCTCGAGCTGATCAAGCAGGACGTGCTCAACCGGCTTCGCGATCCCGCGCTTGGCATCGGCGAGGTCGCCAAACGCCAGGGCGTGACGCCGCGCTACATCCAGCAGCTGTTCGAGCGCGAAGGCACGACGTTCACCGAATTCCTGCGTCGCAGCCGGCTCGCGCTCGCGTTTGCGCGACTCGACGAAGGCGCGGTCGAAACGGGCATTTCGGAGATCGCCTACGACTCCGGGTTCACGGACCTGTCGAACTTCAACCGGGCCTTTCGCCGCCGCTACGGCCTCACGCCATCGGACGTGCGCGCCCGCGGCATTTGCAAGCGCTTGCGCTGAATCAACGCACCGCCACACCGTTTTTTCCCGACTGACCAGGCTCGCCTTCGTTTCCGGCAGCATCCGTTCGCCTGAGGCCAAGACGCACAGGCCTCGCGCCCGCGATCCTGTTTCGAGTACGCGGCGACTGTAGCGCCGCGCTTGGACGAGCTGCGGGAGTCGGCGTGAAACGATTGCGTGTTTTCGGAGCGGTTGGTCGGTGGTGTTGCGATATCGCATGGCTAAAAGTGCTCGCCATCGCGCTGGGTCTCGGCGTCTTCGTGTCGCCGGGTGCCTTGGCGCTGTCGGAGAGCGAAGCATCCAGGGTCGTTGGCTTGCTCGAGGCTTTGCAGCCCGAGCTCGGCGACTTCGCTTATGACGCCGGGATCGCCGCCGACTGGTTCGAACAGGACGCGGAAAATCAGGGCCTGATAGAGGCGGCCGGATTCACCGAAAACAGCTGGAAAACAGCAGTGGACGAGACTTTTTGCGGCTTCCTCGCCACGGTTCCGGAGGCCGAAATCCTGCAGCCCTTCGCCGATGCGCGCCGCCGCGCGCAAGAAACGAAATCGCTGACGCCGAGCCAGAAGCAGGCGGCGCTGCAGATGGCCGATGAGCAGCAGACACGAGTCTTGAAGTGGCGTGCCGAGGGCAAGGCGTTCGCGCAGGCCGTGCGGCCCGTGGCGAGCCGCATGCGGACGATCAGCGGCGTTTTTCCGATCCGGGAATAGCGCGCTCGTCGGCGCCACCGATTCATCCCCAGAGCAAGCGCAATGCAGATGGCAGACAGCAGATCAGGTCGTCCCGAGAGGACGGCGCAAACGGATTCTTTTCCCGACGAAAACACGGCCCCCAAGCGTCGCCCGATCTGGGCTGCGGCGATTCTCGCGCTGCTCGCAGCCTGCGGATCCGGCTCCGACGGTGGCTCACCACAGGAGCCGCCGCCGGAAGAACCCGTAGAAGCGGTCGCCACCGCGGTGGGCACGGCGCTAGCCGAGCCGGTGACGCAGGCGATCGGGCCTGCGGGCGGCGCGATCGAATCGGCCGACGGTGCTTTGCGCATCGAAGTGCCGGCCGGTGCGCTTGCTGCGGAAGCCGTCGTGAGCATCCAGCCGATTTCCAATCACGCGCACGGGAAAGTCGGCGGCGCTTACCGGCTCGGACACGAAGGCATTTCGTTCTCGGTGCCGGTCAGGCTCAGGTTCAAGTTCATGCCCGAGCAGATTCTCGGCACCGCGCCGAAGTTGCTGCGCGTGGCGAGCCAGACCCGCGAAGGCTTCTGGGAACTGCACGAAGACCTGCAGCTCGATGCGGACGCGGAAACCGTGTCGGTCGAAACGAATCACTTCAGTGACTGGTCGCTGGTGACCGGCGCGCAGCTGTCGCCGCAATCCGCGACGGTCAAGCCGGGCGAGACGGTTTCGCTGTCGGTGGTGGTATGCGAGCGCGTGCAGTCGGACGATCTGCTCACGACGCTGCTTGCGCAGTGCCAGCCGAGCACGGTGATACGCAATCTCGTCAGGAACTGGTCGGTCAACGGAACGCCGGGCGGCGACGGCAACGTCGGCACCGTCTTGGTCCAGGAAGACCGCGCGGCGCTCTACACGGCGCCCGCCGTCGCGCCGCAGTCCAATCCGGTGGCGGTCTCCGCGGAATACACCGCGCTTGAAGGCGAACTCGTGACGCTCGTCGCCGACATCCGGGTGCAGTCCGGCCTGTGCACGCCCACGACGCCGGGTTCCCCCTGCTTCTTCGATCTCGCCGAGGTCAATGGCAAGCCGCTGCCTTATGAAGATCTTCCGCGCGAGAGCTGGGAGAACCCCGAAACCATCACTTCCGGTCGGCTATCGCTATCGGATTCGAATGGAGACGGAGCGGGAACCTGGTCGCTGCGGCATGTGTGGGTCGAGGCCAGGCAATCGGGCAATCTCGAACAGTTCGTGCAATCCGCAGGCGATTTCACGAGCGATTCGACCGGCAAGCTGAACTTCACCGCGCTGGGTGGCGGCGCCTTCACGGGCACCATCCAGCAAGGCACGGTCACGGTCGAGAGCTACCCGCTGACGACCCAGAACGCGAGCGTTTCGGCCCGGCTCGAGTTCCGGCAAGACTGAGACCGGCCGGCCGCAGGAGCAGGACGAGCGTTTTTTTGAGCGAGTAAGCATTGGCGAGGTACGGCGTTTGCGTGCACCGTACCGGTATGAACACCTCCGCCAACGCCAAACCCGCTCTCCCGCCCCGTGACGCCATCGACGCCCCGCTGCGCGAGGATGTCCGCCACCTCGGCGCCACCGTCGGCGAACTGCTCGTCGAGCAGGTCGGCCAGGCGCTGTTCGATCGCGTCGAGGCCACGCGCACGGCCTCGATCGAGCGGCGCGAGAACGCCAGGCCGCTCGCCGCGCTGTCGTCGACGCTGGCCGAGCTGCCGGTCGATGCAGCCGAGACGCTGATCCGGGCGTTCTCGACCTATTTCCAGATGGTCAACATCGCCGAGCGCGTGCACCGCATCCGGCGGCGCCGGCAATACCAGCGCGGCGTCGATGGCGCCCCGCCGAAGCCGCAGCCCGACGGCCTCGTCGATGCGCTGGCCAAGCTCAAGGACGCCGGCGTCTCGGCCGACGAGCTGCTCGCGGTGCTGAACCGGCTCGACGTCGAGCCGGTCTTCACCGCGCACCCGACCGAAGCGATGCGCAGCTCGCTGCTCAAGAAGGAGCAGGAGATCGTGCGCTGCCTCGTCAATGGCTTCGACGATGCGCGCACCCCGATCGAGCTGCGTGCCGATTGGGAGCGCCTGCGCATGGCGATGACGGCCGGCTGGCAGACCGCCGACACCTCGTCGGTGCGGCTCACGGTCGCCGACGAACTCGAACACGTCGGCTTCTATCTCGGCGGCCCGATCTATCTCGTGGTGCCGGTGTTCTACGAGCTGCTCGAGGACGCCCTGCGTGAGGTCTACGGCATCGAAGGCGAACTGCCGCGCCTGCTGCGCTTCGCGACCTGGGTCGGCGGCGACATGGACGGCAATCCGAACGTCGGCGCGCAGACCATCGCGGCCACGCTCGCGACGCAGCGCGCGCAGGTGCTCGATCGCTACGTGGCCGAACTCGGCGAACTCGCGAGCCTGCTGTCGCAGACCACCGGCCGCGCGCAGGTCGCGCAGGCCGTGCTCGACCGCGCCGAGCATTACCGCGAGCGCTTTCCGGCCGCGAGCAAGGCGATTCGCGCGCGCCATGCCGACATGCCGTACCGCGTGCTGCTCACGCTCATGCGCGCGCGCCTGCGCGCGACCCAGCGCGATCAGCCCGACGCCTACGCGAGCGCCGAGGAGTTCATCGCCGACATCGATCTGGTCGCCGACAGCCTCGCCGTGCATCGCGGCCTGCATGCGGGCTGGTTCCAGATCCGGCGCCTGCGCTGGCGCGTGCGCAGCTTCGGTTTTCATCTGGCCCGGCTCGATCTGCGCCAGGATTCGCGCCAGCACGCCCAGGCCGTCGGCGCCCTGCTCAACGACCCGGACTGGGCCGAGCGCTCCGCCATCGAGCAGGCCGAGACGCTCACGCCCTACGCGGCCGGCGAGGCGCGTTTCCCGCGTCCAGGCATCGCCGCCGCCGCGAGCACGCTGGCGGTGTTCGACGAGCTGCGGACTTCACGTGAACGTTATGGAAGCGAAGCCACCGGCCTCTACATCATCAGCATGGCGCAGCGGCCCGCCGACGTGCTCGCGGTGCTCGCGCTCGCGCGCCAGGGCGGCCTGTGCGAGCCCGGCGAAGACGTGCCGCTCGACATCGCGCCGCTGTTCGAAACCGTCGATGACCTCAAGGGCGGGCCCGACACGCTGCGCGCGCTGCTCGCGAATCCGGCCTATCGCCAGCACCTGAGCGCGCGCGGCGATCGCCAGTACGTGATGCTCGGCTATTCCGACAGCGGCAAGGATGGCGGCACGCTGGCTTCGCGCTGGGGCTTGCAACGCGCGCAGGTCGAGCTGCTCGAAGTCGCGGCCGAAGCGCACATCAAACTCTCGTTCTTCCACGGCCGCGGCGGCAGCGCGAGCCGCGGTGGTGGCCGCGTGATGCCGGCGCTCATGGCGAGCCCCCGCGGCTCGGTCGGCGGTGTGTTCCGCGTCACCGAGCAGGGCGAAGTCATCCACCGCAAATACGGCATTCGTGCGCTCGCGCTGCGCGAGCTCGAACAGTCCGTCGCCGCGACCTTGCGCGCGAGCCTGCGCCCGCGCCTGCACGAGCCGCGCGAAGACGCCTGGAAGCAGGCGATGGCCGCGATGGCGGCCGCGAGCCGCGAGGCCTATCGCGCCTTCGTGACCAAGGACGGCTTCGTCGACTACTTCCGCGCGGCGACGCCGATCGACGTGATCGAGCGCATGACGCTCGGTTCGCGGCCCTCGCGTCGCGGCAGCATGAAGGGCGTCGAATCGCTGCGCGCGATTCCGTGGGTGTTCGCCTGGACGCAGTGCCGCGCGGTGCTGACGGCCTGGTACGGCCTGGGCTCGGCGCTCGAACGCGGCGCGGCCGACTTCGGCGAAGAGCGCCTGCTCGAAATGGCGAAGGACTGGGCCTTCATGCGCACGATGCTCGCCGACGTCGACATGGTGCTTGCCAAGTGCGATCTCGACATCGCCGAAGCGTTTTCGAAGCTCGCGGGTCCGCTGCACGATCAGTTCTATCCGCTGATCCGCGCCGAGTTCGATCGCACCGTGCACTGGGTGCTCAAGCTGCGCGGCTCCGATCGCCTGCTCGCCTCGGACCCGCGACTCGCGCAATCGATCCGCCTGCGCAACCCATACGTCGATCCGATCAGCCTCATGCAGGTCGATCTGCTCGCGCGCTGGCGCGCGGGCGGCAGCGAGGACGAGCATCTGCTGCGCGCGCTCGTGGCGACCGTCAACGGCGTTTCGCAGGGTTTGCAGAACACCGGTTGACGCGGCTCAATGGAGGGTGGCGGCGGCGCGGCCGCAGCCACCCGACAAACCGATCCAGGAAGGATTCAAGGCAGAGGAGATCGTTCCCATGCTGTACCAAGGCAGCTGTCACTGCGGCAAGATCGCGTTCGAAGTCAGCGGCGAGATCGATCAGGCCATCGACTGCAATTGCTCGCATTGCAGCCGCAAGGGCTATCGGCTGTGGTTCGTGCCGCGTCAGCAGCTCACGCTCAAGACCATCGAAGGCGACTACGCGACCTATCAGTTCAACAAGCACGTCATCGAGCATCACTTCTGCAGCCGCTGCGGTTGCGCGCCGTTCGCCTCGGGACGTGATCGCGAAGGCAACAGCATGGCCGGCATTAATCTGCGCTGCATCGAGAATCTGGACCTGTCGACCGTCAAGACCATCCAGGTCGACGGCCGATCGTTTTAATCTCCTTCGACAAGACCCCACAAAGACGAATCCATGGCCAGCAGCCTGCTAGTTCTGCTCGACGACATCGCCGCCGTACTCGACGACGTCGCCGTGATGACCAAGACCGCGGCGAAGAAGACCGCCGGCGTGCTCGGCGACGATCTCGCGCTCAACGCCCAGCAGGTCACCGGCGTGAAGGCCGATCGCGAACTGCCGGTGGTCTGGGCGGTGGCCAAGGGCTCGTTCGTCAACAAGGCGATCCTGGTTCCGGCGGCGCTCGCGATCAGCTACTTCATTCCGTGGCTCATCACGCCGCTGCTGATGATCGGCGGCGCGTTCCTGTGCTTCGAAGGTTTCGAGAAGATCGTGCACAAGTTCATCGATCACGGTGACGGCGAGGCCGAACACAAGCAGGCGGTGGCCGATCCGGCGATCGATCTCGTCGACTTCGAAAAGGACAAGATCAAGGGCGCGATCCGCACCGACTTCATCCTGTCGGCCGAAATCATCGCGATCACGCTCGGTGCGGTCGCTGGCGCGAGTTTTGGCCAGCAGGTCGTGGTGGTCGCGGGCATCGCGCTGATCATGACGGCCGGTGTCTATGGATTCGTCGCCGGCATCGTCAAGATCGACGACGCGGGGCTCGCGCTGACGCAACGCGAGAGCTCGGCTGCGAAGGCGTTCGGCCGCAGTCTGCTCGCGTTCGCGCCCTGGCTCATGAAGGCGCTGTCGATCGCGGGCACCGCCGCGATGTTCCTCGTCGGCGGCGGCATCCTCGTGCACGGCGTGCCGGCGCTGCATCACGGCGTCGAGGCATTGGCGCATGGCGCGGGCGCGCTCGCGGCCGTGGTGTCGACCTTGCTCAACGCGCTGATCGGCGTCGTCGCAGGCGCGATCATCGTCGGCGTGGTGCAGCTGATCGCGCGGTTCCGACGCTGACGCTTGTTCGTCATCCCTCTCCCTCCGGGAGAGGGACTCACAATCAGTGCTTGGCGCTCTGCGCCTGCAAAGAGCCGGGTGTTTCGCGCTGATCGTCCGGCGGGCGCGAATCGGGCGCTGCGATGCCCTGCTTCTGCGCATGCGCCGGACGCCATCCGGCCCAGGACGGGAAGCGACGGCCCAGGTGGTAGGTGATGAACACGAACAGCTGCCGCCGGATGTCGCGATGCGGAATCGAATCCCACTGCACTTCGCGACAGCACTGCTGCATCAGATGACGCAGCCGTGAGGCGAGATGCGCGTTGAACGCCGCATCGCGGAACACGAGGTTCGATTCGAGGTTCAGGTAGAGGCTCAGCGGATCGAGGTTGCTCGATCCGACCGTCGCCCATTGATCGTCGATCACCGCGACCTTGGCGTGCAGCGGGCGCTCGCAGTATTCGTAGATGCGCACGCCGGCTTTCATGAGGTAGTGGTAGAGATTCTCGGCGACCCACTTCACGTACCACATGTCCGGCTTGCCCTGCAGGATCAGGGTGACGTCGACGCCGCGCCGCGCCGCATCGCGCAGGTTGCGCAGCAGTCGCCAGCCCGGGAAGAAATAGGCGTTCGCGATGACGATGCGGCTGCGCGCCGACTTGATCGCGAGTCGGTACTGGCGTTCGATGTCGTCGTGATGGCGCTCGTTGTCGCGCGTGACGAACATCGCCTGCACGCTGCCGACCGGTTCGTGCTCGGGCTCCGGAATCGCCTGCTTGCGCCGTTGCCACCAGCGCCTGAGCCGGTTCTGCTTGGCTTCGCTCTTGGCGACCGAGAGCTCCACGAAGCGATGGATGTCGCGCACGATCGGGCCTTCGACTTCGACCGCGTAGTCCTGCTTCGAGGTCGGGCCGAAATCGGCGACGTGATCGAACGCGATGTTGATGCCGCCGCAGAAGGCGATGCGCCCGTCGACGACGATGAGTTTGCGATGCAGGCGCCGGAACAGGTTCGTGCGCACGCCCATGATCTTCGGCTGTGGCCGGTAGACATGGAATTGAATGCCCACGCTGGTCATTTCGCCGATGAACTCCGGCGTCAGGTCGGCGGAGCCGTAGCCGTCGACCGTCAGCTCGACGCGGCAGCCGCGCTTGGCCGCCGCGATCAGCGCCTGCTGGAACGGCTTGCCGACCGGATCGTCGAACAGGATGAAGGTCTCGACGAAGATTTCGCTCGAAGCCGCGTTGATTACCTCGAGCACGCGCGGGTAGTAGGCCTCGCCGTTCTCGAGCAATTGCACGCGGTTGCCCGCGCGCCAGGGATGTCGACGATCGTGACTCATAAGGTGATCTCCAACGCGAGCGCCGCGTGATCCGACAGATGCGACCAGGGTTTCGATGCGAGCACCGCGGGCTGCGCCGTGCGCACGTTGCGCGTGTAGATGCGATCGAGCCGCAGGATCGGAAAGCGGGACGGAAAGCTGCGCGCAGCCGCGCCGTGGTGCGCGGCGAAGGCCTCGGTCAGCCCGCAGCCTTTCTCGAGCTGTTTGTGCGCACGCACGCGCCAGTCGTTGAAATCGCCCGCCACGATCAGTGGCGCATCGGGTGGAACGGCCTCGTGCACCAGCTTGCAGAGCAGTTCGAGCTGCTGGCGGCGATGATCTTCCATCAGGCCCAGGTGTGCGCAGATCGCATGCACCTCGATATCGCGATGCGGGATCCGCAGCGTGCAATGCAGCAGGCCGCGACGCTCGGGGCCGGCGATCGAGACGTCGTGGTTCTGCCAGGCCGAGATCGGGAATTTCGACAGCACCGCGTTGCCGTGATGGCCTTCGGGATAGATCGCGTTGCGGCCGTAGGAGTAATGGCCCCAGATGGTGTCGGCAAGGAATTCGTACTGCGGAGCCGTCGGCCATTCCTTTTGCCGGGTCGCATGCAGTTCATGGCTGCCGAGCACTTCCTGCAGGAACACCACGTCGGCGCCGACGCCGCGCACCGCATCGCGCAGGTCGTGCAGCATGAAACGCCGGTTGAAGGCGGTGAAGCCCTTGTGGGTGTTGAGCGTCAACACCTTGAAAGTCGTGAGCGGCAGCGTGCCTTCCATGCGCGGAATGAGGTCGGCTAGATGAACGTCGATGTTGCGCGAAGAGGCTGAACTAAGCCGGAACGTAGCTCTGCCCGCGATCAGCGCGGCGGCGTTTTCTGCCGTGCGCGGTCGAGCACCGCGCAGAGTTCGGCCGCGCCCTCGGCCATGCGCGGGGTGGCGCGCGCGAGCTTGTCGGAGCTCACGGCGTAGAGATTGCCGGCGCGCGTGGCCCTGGCCGCGGGCCAGCGCTTCCAGAAGCCCTCGATGCCGGCGACATCGTCCTTGTCGCCCCAGATCACCACGTCCGGGTCGCGCTGCAGCACGGCCTCGCGGCCGAGCGCACCGGCGAGCTGCGGCAGGTCGGCGAACACGTTGTCGCCGCCGCACAGCGCGAGCGCCTGGCTGATCGGGCTGTCGTGGTTGATCGTGAAGATCGGGTCGGCTTCGATCTGGTAGAAGACGCGCAGCCGGCGAGCGTGGGCGTAGCGGTTGCGCAGGGCTTCGATGCGGGCGTGGTAGTCGGCCGCGGCCTTGCGCGCCTGATCGCGCGTGCCGAGCTGCTCGCCGAGCGTGATCAGGGCGGCTTCGATGTCGTCGAGCCGGTTCACGCGCAGGCTCAGGGTCTTGAGGTTCAGGCGCTGGAGCTGGTCGAGCGTGGCGGCGGGCGTGCCGCCGTCCCAGGTGATGACGAGGTCGGGCTTCAGTGCGAGCAGGGCTTCGGCGTTGAGGGCGAAGGCGTCGCCGATGCTCGGCAGTTTCGTCACTTCGGCCGGGTAGTCGCTGTAGGCGACCCGGCCGACGAGCTGGTCGCAGGCGCCGGCGGCGCAGGTGAGTTCGGCGAGATGGGGTGCGATGGCGACGATGCGGGCTGCTTGAGCGGGTGCTGCCATTGTCAGCATTGCAGTTGCGATGGCGAGCGCTGCTCGGCGCTGAGAGCTTTGACCTTGCCGGTCGGGCCTTACTTCTTTTGCTCGTGCAAAAGAAGTAAGCAGGAAAAGCACGCCCCGAAGTCCGCGCCCGTTCGACGGCTGCGCCGACGAACGGGTCCCCGGCTGGAGCGACGTGCTCGGGGTCGCTTCGACGCGACGTCCGTGTCGCGACGAAGCTCTGGCGGCCGTCGTGGCCGCCAGCCCCACTGCGCGCGCCGCCCCAGCCGGCGCTGCCAGGGGTTGAACGTCAAACGCGACTGGCTCGCTACGCTTCGCCGCTGGTATTCGCGGCCGATATATCGGAGCGCGTGCTGCTCGTTGTTCCTCTCTCCCGCTTGCGGGAGAGAGTCCCGCCGGAGGCGGGGAGAGAGGGCTCGTCTGAAAAATGCGCGCCTTTTCCGGGCCGCCCCTCTCCCGGTCCTGCGGACCACCCTCTCCCACGAGTGGGAGAGGGGACGCCATACCCGCTGTCCGCCCTCTGATCCACCAGGTGAAAAGAGGAGCAGCCCAACATAAACACCCGCGACCCGCACCCATCAAAACCCGCTCACCCAGGCCCCCGTCGCGAAGAACGCGAAGAAGGCGAGCAGGATCAGCAGCGCGCGCGTCTGCAGGCTCTGCACTTCTGACAAGGTCGCCTCGAAGGTCGGCGGCAAGGCCGGGCCGCCGCCGTCTTCGCCGTCGGTCTCGAGCCCGCCGATGGCGGTCTCGGCGAGGATCGCCCAGGTCTGGCGGCTCCAGCCGGCCTGCCGGTTGAAGACCGGGTCGCTGCGCAGCCGCGCCCAGGCCTTGAGCGCGTCGTCGAGGCTGCCGGCGAGGCCGAACAGCAGGGCGGTGATGCGCGCCGGGATCCAGGCGAGCAGGCCGTGCAGGGTGTCGGCGAACTGCGCGCCGAGCGTTTCGCCCTCCTGATGCAGCAGCCGAGGCAGCCGGCTCGCGACGCGATACAGCACGGCGCCGACGGGCCCGAGCACGAAGAACCACAGCAGCACGCCGAACAGGCGCTCGTGCGACTGGATGAACAGGGCGCCGATCAGCGAGCGATGGCTCGCGTCGGGCTCGGGGCCGCGTTGCAGGGCGCGGGCGAGGCGGGTGGCGGTGGCGGTGTCGCCGGCCGCGCGCGCCGCGAGCAGGCTGTTGATGTCGTCGGCCAGATCGCGCGGGCCCAGGCACAGCAGCAGCACGAGCGCGGACCAGGCCAGCGAGACGAAGGGGTTTTCGATCTGGCTTTCGAGCGCGCTGACGAGCGCCATCGGCGGCAGCAGCAGCAGCGGCACGATGACCGGGCTGCGCCAGAGCAGCTGCCACGGCGTGAGCCTGCGGGCGCCGCGCAGCGTGGTCTGCTGCAGGAACGGCTGGCCCCACCAGGACAGCTGCCCGAGCAGGCGTTCGAGGCCCAGCGCCAACAGGATCGCGATCAGCTGCATGGGCTCATGATGCCAGCAGCGTGGCGAGCCGCGCGCGGTAGTGCGCCCAATCGAAGTGCGGCCCCGGGTCGGTCTTGCGGCCCGGGGCGATGTCCGAATGCCCCGCGATCGCCTCCGGCGACAGCGTCGGATACGTGGCCAGCAACGCGGCCGTCACGCGGGCGAGCGTCTCGTACTGTGCGGGCTCGAAGGCCTGGGTGTCGCTGCCTTCGAGCTCGATGCCGATCGAGAAATCGTTCGCGCGCGTGCGCCCTCGCCATTCGGAGGCGCCCGCATGCCACGCGCGGCGATCGAAATCGACGTACTGGGTGATCGAGCCGTCGCGGAAGATGCAGCAATGCGCCGACACGCGCAGGCCCTGGATGCTTGCGAAGTACGGATGCGCGGCCGCATCGAGCGTGCCGGCGAACAGCGCGTCGATCCACGGGCCGCCGAACTGCTCGGGCGGCAGCGAAATGGCGTGGATCACGAGCAGCTCGATCGCGCCGGTCGCTTCGGGACGCTCGTCGAAATGCGGCGATGGCCGCTGGCGCGCGCCGACCAGCCGATGCCGCGCGATGCGCCAGCACTTTGGATCGTCCGCGGAACTCGCGAAGCGCGTCACGATCTGAGCCCTGCCGCTGCGAGCGCGGCACAATGCGTCCTCAACCCGGAAAATTTTCCAACGGAATCGTCCATGCCTTCTCTGGATCGTCTCGCCGCGCGAGTCCTGCGCTCGCCGCTCTCGTGCATGTTGCTGTCGGGCGCGCTGGCCGCCTGCGCGGGCACCGCCGCCACCTCGCCGCAGACGCCGGCCGCCGCGCCGCTGGCCGATGCGGCCAAGCCGCCGAAGGCCTCGTCCGCGCGCTCGCAGGCCTTCGATATCCCTTACACCAAGCATATCCTCCCCAACGGGCTCACGCTGATCGTGCACGAGGACCACAAGGCGCCGATCGTCGCGGTCAACGTCTGGTATCACGTCGGCAGCAAGGACGAGCGTCCGGGCCGCACGGGCTTCGCGCATCTGTTCGAGCACCTGATGTTCAACGGCTCCGAGCATCTCGACGACGAATTCTTCCGTCCGCTCGAGGCCGTCGGCGCGAGCAAGATGAATGGCACCACCTGGTACGACCGCACCAATTATTTCGAGAACGTGCCGACCTCGGCGCTCGACATGACGCTGTGGATGGAATCGGATCGCATGGGCCATCTGGTCGGCGCCATCGACCAGAAGAAGCTCGACGAGCAGCGCGAGGTGGTGCTCAACGAAAAGCGCCAGGGCGAGAACGAGCCCTACGGCAAGGTCGATGACCTGATAGCGCGCGAAACCTATCCGGCGGGCCATCCGTATTCGTGGACCACGATCGGATCGGAAGCCGATCTCAACGCGGCCACGCTGAGCGACGTCAAGCAGTGGTTCGCCGACAACTACGGTGCGGCCAACGCGGTGCTCGTGCTCGCGGGCGACGTCGACACCGACGAGGTGATCAAGAAGGTCGAGCATTACTTCGGCGACATTCCGTCCGGTCCGGTGCGCGAGCGCCATGGCGACTGGGTCGCCAAGATGAGCGGCAACAAGCGCTCGGTCATCCAGGATCGCGTGCCGCAGGCGCGGCTTTATCAGACCTGGAACGTGCCGGGCTTCTGCGCCTACGACACCAACCTGCTGCAGGCCGCGAGCGAGATTCTCGCCAACGGCAAGAACAGCCGGCTCTATCAGCGCCTGGTCTATCGCGACCGCATCGCCACCGACGTCGGCGCGGGCATCGGCCCGTTCGAAATCGGCTCGCAGCTGCAGCTCATGACCACCGTCGCACCGGGCGTGGAGACCGCGAAAGTCGAGCAGGCGATTGAGGAAGAACTCACGCGCTTCTTGAAGGAAGGCCCGACCGAGCAGGAACTCGAGCGCGTGAAGATCGGCCTCGAATCGAGCTTCGTGCGCGGCCTCGAGCGCGTCGACGGCTTCACCGGCAAATCGTCGCAGCTCGCGCAGTACCAGGTCTATTGCGGCTCGCCGGACTACTACAAGAAGGAGCTGGACTGGGTGTTCGCGGCGACGCCCGAGAAAGTGAGGCAAACCGCGCGCGACTGGCTCTCGGACGGCCGCTTCACGCTGACCGTCGAACCGTTCCCCGAATACACGACGGCCAAGACCGGCGCCGATCGTTCGCGCCTGCCGACGCCCGGCGAAGCGCCCGCGCTGAAATTGCCGCCGCTGCAGCGCACGACTTTGAGCAACGGCCTGCGCGTGCTGCTCGCCGAGCGTCACGAAGTGCCGGTGGTGCAGGCCTCGCTGATCGTCGATGCGGGCTATTCGTCGGATCTGGGCATCGGCGCGGGCACCGCCAAGATGATGCTCGAGATGATCGACGAGGGCACCGACAGCAAGACCTCGCAGCAGATCGCGGCCGAATCCGAAGACCTCGGCGCGCACATCGCGGCCACCGCGAACCAGGATTCGCTGCTGATCGGCCTCAACGCGCTCAAGCGCCAGCTCAAGCCTTCGCTCGATCTGTTCACCGACGTGCTGCTGCATCCGAACTTCCCGGCCGACGAGCTCGAGCGCATGAAGCAGCAGCGCCTCGCCGCCATCGCGCAGGAGAAATCGCAGCCGGTGGGCCTGCTCACGCGCGTTTATCCGAGCCTGATCTACGGCCCCGACCACGCCTACTCGAACCCGCGTTCGGGCAACGGCAACGAGGCGACGGTCGCCGCGCTCACGCGCGACGATCTCGAAGCCTTCTACGCGCGCTGGGTGCGTCCGGACAATGCGCAGCTGCTGATCGTCGGCGACACCACGCTGGCCGAGATCAAGCCGCTGCTCGAATCGCGCCTCGGCAATTGGAAAGCACCGGCAGCGCCATTGCCGACGAAGAACCTCACGAGCGTCGCCGCGCCGGCGGCGCCGCGCGTGTTCCTGATCAACAAGACCGGCGCGGCGCAGACGCTGGTCGCCGCGGTGTCGGTGGCGCCGCCGAAGAACGATCCGGACGATCTGGCGATGACGCTCGCCAACAACGTGCTCGGTGGCATGTTCATGTCGCGCCTGAACCTCAACCTGCGCGAGGACAAGCACTGGAGCTACGGCGCGAGCTCCGTGCTCGGCGCGACCAAGGGCCCGCGTCCGTTCCTGGCCTATGCGCCCGTGCAGGCCGATAAGACGGTCGAATCGATCAGGGAAATGGATCGCGAACTGCGCGGCTTCGTCGGCAAGAAGGGCATCAGCAAGACCGAGCTGCAGCTGTCGTCCGACAACCTCGTGGTCGGCCTGCCGGGCGACAACGAAACCGCCGGCGAAGTGGCCGGCTCGTACTTGAACATCCTGCAGTTCGGCCTGCCCGACAGCTACTACAACGACCTCGTGCCGAAGGTCGAGGCGATGACGGCGCAGCAGGCCGATGCGGCGGCGAAGAAGTTTTTGAAGCCCGACCAGCTGACCTGGGTCATCGTCGGCGATCTGTCGAAGATCGAGGCGCCGGTGCGCGCGCTCAAGCTCGGCGAGGTGAAGGTGCTCGACGCCGACGGCAAGGTGCTGCGCTGAACGCTTGCGCTGCTAAGCCTTCTCCCTACGGTAGAAGCTGCCCGAAGGGCGGATGAGGGATTCTCAGCGGATAGCCGAACTAGGCTGTGCCGGGGAATCCCTCACCCCCGGCCCTGCCCGGGCTTGAAGCTTTCCTACTGTTCCATCACTCCGAGCGGACGATCGAAGGTGTAGCGCGCCGGTTCGACGACGAGCTTGTTCGCCGCCGCGACCGGGGCGTCGCGCTGCACGAGCACGAGCGGCAGGCTCAGGATGAACAGGCCCGAACCGAGCACCGTCGCGACGAGGCTGATCGGGCGCACGACGATCAGATCGAAAGCCATCGCGCCGGCCGACGGC
The DNA here is from genome assembly GCF_058783045.1 of Hydrocarboniphaga sp. FW305-C-57. NCBI lineage: Bacteria > Pseudomonadati > Pseudomonadota > Gammaproteobacteria > Nevskiales > Nevskiaceae > Hydrocarboniphaga > Hydrocarboniphaga sp. FW305-C-57. The sequence goes on from NZ_JBYSYG010000004.1 coordinate 256,848, forward strand.
GAGTTGTCGAGGCTGTCGTTGTACGGGCTGCTGGAATCGGACTGCGCGCTGGCGCTGCCGACGACGAGCGCCGCGGCGACCAGCGCGGAGGTGATCAGCGAGAAGGATTTCATGTCGGAAAGCCTGGGCGAAAAGTGGTCGAGCCTAGGCGCCGCCGTTTTACAGTGTCAATTGCAGTGTCAATCGCAAGCACGACCGCGGCTTGACGCTCCGTCGCGCCGTGTCGATGCTCCGCGCATGCCCGCGCTCTATCTCGCCGCCGATCCCGTCGAAGCCCAGCTCGTGGCCGACTACCTCGCCCAGCACGAGATCGCAGTGCGCATCGACGGTGCGTTCCTGTGGGCCGCGCGCGGCGAACTGCCACTCGAATATCCGCGCCTGTACCTGCTCGACCCGGCCGACGAAACGCGGGCGCGCGCCCTGCTGCGCGAATACGAACGCCGTGCGCTGATCCACTCGATCTGGCGCTGTGGCTGCGGCCAGGACGTACCGCAGCATTTCGAGCTGTGCTGGAACTGCGGTCTCGACCGCCCCGCTTCAACTTCTTCCTGAATCGCCGAATGATCGACGTCGCGCTGTACCAGCCCGAAATTCCGCCGAACACCGGCAACGTCATGCGCCTGTGCGCGAACTCGGGCGCGCGCCTGCACCTGATCCAGCCGCTCGGCTTCGCGCTCGACGATGCGCGCATGCGCCGCGCCGGGCTCGACTACCGCGACCAGGCGACCATCGTGCTGCATGCCGATTTCGCCGCGTTCCGCGCTGCCATCGGCGATGCGCGCCTGCTCGCGCTGTCGACGCGCGGCAGCCGCCGTCACGACCAGATGCCGTACCGCGACGGCGACGTGCTGCTGTTCGGCCCCGAAACGCGCGGCCTGCCGCAGGCGCTGCTCGACGAACTCGGCCCGGACCGCTGCATCCGCCTGCCGATGCGGCCCGGTTCGCGCAGCCTGAACCTGTCGAACAGCGTCGCGATCACGGTGTACGAAGCCTGGCGCCAGCGCGGTTTCGACGGCGGGGAATGAGCGATGAGCTTGCTGCGATGAGTTTTCTGCTCAAGGGCGCGGGCGGCTTCGTCTTCGGCTTTGCCGTCATCTACGCGCTGTGGCGCCTGCTGCTCGCTCGGCGGCCGCTCGCGCTCGATGCACAGACCATCTGGCTCTACATGGGCCTGGCGTTTCCGATCTGCATCGTCAGCGAAGTGCTGATCGGCCGGCTGCACTTCGAGCTGTTCGGCGCGCAGCTCTGGCAGTACCGCGTCGCGCCGACGCACGGCGGCTACACCTCGCTCTACAACTTCGCGATCTGGCCCTTGTACGGCTGGCACGTGTATCTCGGCGAGCAGGCGCTGGCGCGCTGGAACCCGAGCGCCGGCCTGCGCCGCGCCGTGCTGCTGCTCAAGCACGCGAGCGCCGGGCCGCTGCTCGAAATCATCGCCAATCTCGGCATGCTCGCGATCCTGGGCCGCTATTACTTCTATTACCTGCCCGGCGACCTCTGGCACCTGACCTCGATCCAGGTGGTGCCGTACTACTTCGTGCTGTCGCTGCTGTTCTCGGCCTTCATCGCGCGCGTGCGGGATACGCAGCACAAAGTCGCGATCGGCTGCGCGGGCTACCTGGCCGGGCTCGCTTATCTGTTCCTGGCCTGAGCGTGGCGCCTGCTGGAAACGCTACTCCGTCGCGGTCGGCATGAAGCCGCCGACCTGGCGCTTCCACAGCCGCGCGTAGAGCCCGCCCGCTTCGAGCAGTTCGGCGTGCGTGCCGGTTTCGACGATGCGTCCCTGTTCGAGAATCACGAGCCGGTCGAGCCGCGCGATGGTCGACAACCGATGCGCGATCGCGATCACCGTCTTGCCCTGCATGAGCTCGTCGAGGCTGGCCTGGATCGCGGCTTCGACTTCGGAGTCGAGTGCCGAGGTGGCTTCGTCGAGCAGCAGGATCGGCGCGTTCTTGAGCAGCACGCGGGCGAGGGCGATGCGCTGGCGCTGGCCGCCCGAGAGCTTCACGCCGCGTTCGCCGACGTGTGCATCGAGTCCGCGCCGCCCTTCGCCGTCGACGAGCGTGTGCACGAAGCCATCGGCCTGCGCGCGGCGCAGCGCCTCGGCGATCGCCGCCTCGCTGGCGTCGGGCCGGCCGTAGAGCAGGTTGTCGCGAATCGAGCGATGCAGCAGCGAAGAATCCTGCGTGACCACGCCGATCTGCCGGCGCAGGCTCTGCTGGGTGACCGCGGCGATGTCCTGGCCGTCGATCAGGATGCGGCCGCCTTCGAGGTCGTGCAGGCGCAGCAGCAGGTTGCCGAGCGTGGTCTTGCCGGCGCCCGAAGGCCCGACCAGGCCGATGCGCTCGCCCGCGCGCACGCTCAGCGACAGGTCTTCGATCACGCCGCCGCGGCGACCGTAGTGGAAGCGGATGTCGTCGAAGCGGATTTCGCCGTGCTCGGCGCGCAGCGGCACCGCGTCGACGCGGTCGGCCACCTGCCGTGGCTGCGAGATCGCGCGCATGCCGTCGTGCACGGTGCCGATATTTTCGAAGATGCCGGTCACCGTCCACAGGATCCAGTCCGACATGTTGACGATGCGGATCACCAGGCCGGTGGCGAGCGCGATGTCGCCGGTGCTGACCAGGCCGCGGCTCCAGAGCCACAGCGCGAGCGCCGGCGTGCCGACGATCAGCAGGCCGCTGTGCACGGTCATCGCGACGTCCATCGTCGTCACCGTGCGCGTCATGCGCCGGGTGTCGTCGCGGAACTCGGCGATCGCCTCGCGCGCGTAGGCCTGCTCGCGCTCGGTGTGCGCGAACAGCTTGAGCGTGAGCGCGTTGGAATAGCCGTCGACCACGCGGCCGCCGAGCTTCGATCGCGATTCCGACGCCGCCGCCGAGCGCGCTTCGAGCCGTGGCACGAACACGCGCAGCAACAGCAGATAGCCCGCGACCCACAGCAGCAGCGGCATCAGCAGCCAGCCGTTGGCCTGCACGAACAACAGGCCCGCGAGGCTCACGTAGACCAGGATGTACCAGATCGCATCGACGATCTGCACCGTCGATTCGCGCAGCGCCGGAGCCGTCTGCAGGATGCGCGTGGCGATGCGTCCGGCGAAATCGTTCTGGAAGAACGACAGGCTCTGCTGCAGCACGTAGCGGTGCTGCTGCCAGAGCATGCGCGCGGTCAAGCCGGGCTCGATGGCCTGATGCACGAGCAGGTCGTGCAGGGCGTTGAACAGCGGGCGCAGCAGCAGCGCGGTCACCGCCATCGCCGCGAGCGCGCCGGCGTGCTCGTCGAAGAAGGCCTGCGGCGAGGCCGCTGCCTGGGTCCAGTCGATCAGCGTCGACAGGAAATCGAACAGCAGCACTTCGATCAGCGCGACCAGCAGGCCGAGCACGAGCAGGGCCGCGAGGATCGGCGCGATCGGGCGCAGGTAGTGCGCGTAGAAGGCGGCCAGCGTCTGCGGCGGCATCTCGTCGGAGCCGTCCGCGAACGGATCGACGAGGCGTTCGAACCAGCGAAAGATCATGTACGCATGATCGCCCGGACGGCCCGGTGCTGTCGCGATGACTCAGCTCGATGACTCAGTTCGATGAACGCGGCGGCGCTGGCGGCGGTCGCAGCGATGATCCTTTTCGTGCGGACATGCGATGCGTAAGCGCCGATGGTTCGGGCTGGCGATGGCGGTCACCGCCGCGGGCGCGCTCGCCTGGGCCTCGGCGGCGGGCGGGCTGCGCATTCCCGATCGCCACAATCCGTTCGCTCCGCTGCGCGTGGACGAGGCGCCGAACTGGCTCACCGCGTTCAAGCTGCGCCGGCTCGACCGCGACGACGCGCAATGCCGCGCGGTGCTCGCGCAGACCGCGCTGCGCTACACGCCGGTCGAGGATCGCGACACCGGCGCAGGCTGCGGCTTTCGCAACGCGGTGCGCATCGGCGCCACAAGTGCGCGCGTCGAGGCGTTCACGCTGTCTTGCCGCAGCGCGGTGGCCTTGTCGCTGTGGGAGCGGCACCGCCTGCAGCCGGCGGCGCAGCGTTACTACGGCTCGGCGGTCGCGCGCATCGAGCACTTCGGCAGCTACGCCTGTCGCGATATCGCCGGCCGCCAGGGAAGGCGCAGCCGGCACGCCACCGCCGATGCCTTCGATTTCGCCGGCGTGGTGCTCGCCAACGGACATCGCGTCCGCATCGCGGCGGACTGGAACGGCGAGGCCGCGGACGCGGCTTTCCTGCACGAGATTCGCGACGGCGCCTGCGAGGGTTTCAGCACGGTGCTGAGCCCGGACTACAACGCCGCGCATCGCGATCACCTGCATCTGGATCGTGGCGGCTTCGGCCTGTGCCGCTGAGGCGGCGGCGCCCGACGACTGCGCGCGACTACTGGTTCTCGGCCTTCGACGGTCGCGTCGCCAGGCTGCGCACCGCTTCGACCGGCGAAATCTCGCCGAGCAGCACGCGGCAGATCACGTCGGTGATCGGCATGCTGACGCCGTGGCGCTCGGCCAGGCGGCGCACTTCGGGAGCCACGCGCACGCCTTCGACGACTTGCTGGATCTCGGCCGTCGCTTCCGCCACGGTTTTGCCCTGGGCCAGCAGCAAACCCATGCGGCGGTTGCGCGACTGGTTGTCGGTGCAGGTCAGTACCAGATCGCCGAGGCCCGACAGGCCCATCAGCGTCTCGGGACGGCCGCCCGCGGCCTGGCCCAGGCGCATGATCTCGGCGAGCCCGCGCGTGATCAGCGCCGCGCGCGTGTTCGCGCCGAGGCCGAGGCCGTCGGCGATGCCGACCGCGATCGCGAGCACGTTCTTGACCGAGCCGCCGATCTCGACGCCGACGACATCGCTGGCCGTGTAGGCGCGAAAGCCGTCGCCGTGCAGGGCGTTGGCGATGCGCTCGGCGTAGGCGGTGTCGGTCGAGGCCACGGTGACCGCGGTCGGCAGGCCCAGGCCGAGTTCCTTGGCGAAGGTCGGGCCCGAGATGATCGCGAGCGGACGGGTGTCGCCGAGCTCCTCGGCGACCACTTCGTGCACGAGCTTGCCGCTGCCGGCCTCGATGCCCTTCATCGCGCAGGCGATGCCCTGGCCGGATTTGAGCATCGGCTCGATCTTGCGCAGGGTCTCGCGCAGCGCCTGGCTCGGCACGACGATGAGCACTTCCTCGGCCGAGGCCAGCACCGCGCCGAGGTCGGAACTCGCGCTCAGGCCGACCGGGAAATGCGCCTCGGGCAGGTAGCGCTCGTTGAGGCGGCGGCTTTCCATCTCGGCCAGCGCCTTGGCATCGCGTCCCCACAGGCAGACCGGGGTGCCCCGGCGCGCCAGCTGGATCGCCAGCGCGGTGCCGTAGGAACCGGCGCCGAGGACGGCGATGCTTTTCATCTGGCGGCCCGTCGGCGGCCTAGTGGCTGACCTGGACGTTGACGTTGGCGTCCGCCCCGGCCTGGCCGGCGGCCGCGGCGGCGCGCTGGCGGTTCACGTGCTCGAGGAACAGCGCCTCGAAGTTGATCGGCTGCAGCAGCAGCTGCGGGAATCCCGCCTTCTGCACGAAATCGGAGACCGCTTCGCGCGCGAACGGGAACAGCAGGCTCGGGCAGTAGCCGGCGAGAATCGCGGCGCGCTCGTTCTCGTTGGTGAAGCCGCGGACCACGAAGATGCCGGCCTGCTGCACCTCGACCAGGAAGGCGACGTCTTCGCCGAGCTTGGCGGTCACGGTGACCGTCAGCGTGAGGTTGAACTGGTCGTCGCCGAGCGGCTGCACCGCGGTGCCGACGTTGACGTCGACCTGCGGCTGCCAGGGGCGCGTGAAGACCTGCGGAGCCAGCGGCACTTCGACGGACGCATCCTTGACGTAGAACTTCTGCAGCGCGACCTGGCGGGCATCGGCCTGCGGCGCGTTGGTGGGGATGGCGTTGGGGGCGTCTGCGGCCATGAGGCAAAACTCCGGATTTCTGAAAGGCGAAGCGGGAAGGAAGAAAGCTTTTTTGTTCGGTCGCGGCTTCGGGCGCGGGCCGCAGTTTAAAGCGGAATCGTGACCGGCCTCGGACGGGCCGGGTCCGGGCTAGGCCGCCAGCAGCGGGTCGAGGCCGCCGGCGCGATCGAGCGCGGACAGGTCGTCGAAGCCGCCGACGTGGGTTTCGCCGATGAAGATCTGCGGCACGGTGCGGCGGCCCGAGAGGCGCATCATCTCCTGGCGCAGGGCGTCGTCGTGGTCCACGCGAATCTCCTCGTAGACCGCGCCCTTGCGTTCGAGCAGGCGCTTGGCCATCACGCAGTACGGGCAGTAGTCGGTGGAGTAGACGCGAATGCGGGCCATGATGATCTTCCTGCGCGCGCCTACTTGGCGGTCACCGGCATGCTCGCGCCGAGCCAGCCGTTGAAGCCGCCACGCAGCGGATATGCCTCGGCGTGGCCGAGCTTCTTGAGCTTTTCGGCCGCCTCGCCGCCGCCGCCGCCCATCATGTCGTAGAGCAGCACCGGACGGCTCTTGTCCTTGCCGATCTCGCTGGCGCGCGAGTCGAACTTGGCGAGCGGGATGTTGATGGCGTTGAGCAGGTGCGAGCGCTTGAAATCCGGCGCCGGACGCACGTCGACGATGATCGGCTCGCGGTCGTTGATGAGCCGGATCGCGTCCGGGATCGACAGGCGCTTGCCGCCCTTGAGGCTGCCGTGCACTTCGTTGGCGATGAACAGCACGAACACCAGGCCGAGCGCGGAAAACAGCAGCGGGTGATGGGAGGCGAATTCGAGGTACTGCTGCATGATCGGAGCGCGAAAGTGGACGCAGGGCGTCTATGATGCGGGCCAGAATTATGTCATCCAAGTCCCTCGATCAAAAGGCAAGCCTCGCCGAGCCGCCCAGCCGCCGCGTGTGCGCGGCGCTGCTGCTGGCCGGAATCTGGCTCGCCGCACCGGTCTCGATGGCCGCCCCGCAGGGCGACAAATCGATCAAGCAGAGCGAGGAGGACCTGCAGCGCGTCAAGGGCCGCATCGAGGCGATCAACCGCAAGATCCAGCGCGATCGTGGCGAAAAGGACGAGCTGGCCAAGGATCTCGAGGCGTCCGAGCGCAAGCTGTCGGACAGCCAGGCCCAGCTGCGCCGGGTGAGGCAGGAGATCGACGCGCAGAACGCGCGCATCCTCGATACGCAGACGCGCCAGTCCGAGGCCCGTTATCGGCTCGGCGAGCAGAAGGAGAGCCTGTCGCGCCAGCTGCGCGCCGCCTTCGTCATGGGCAGCCGCAGCCGCACCCAGCTCTGGCTCAGCCAGGAAGAGGTCTCGCGCACGGGCCGGGTGCTGACCGATTACGACTACCTGAGCAAGGCGCGCGCGCAGCAGATCGACGCGGTGCGCAGCGAGGTCGAGCAGATCGCGGCCTTGCAAGCGCAATTGATCGACGAGCGCTCGCGGCTCGAGGCGCTCGAGCTCGAGCAGGCGCAGGCGCTCGAATCGCTGCAGTCGAGCCGCAAGCAGCGTCAGGCCTCGATCGCCGCGATCGAACAGCGCATCACGAGCTCGCAGGGCGAGCTCAAGCAGGCGCAGGCCGACGAGGCCGCGCTCGATAAGCTGCTCAAGTCGCTGCGCGATGCGCTGTCGGACATTCCGATCGACCTCGAAGCCAGCGGCAAGCCGTTCGCCCAGCAGAAGGGCAGGCTGCCGCCGCCGGTCAAGGGACCGATCCTGGCCGACTACGGTTCGGCCAAGGCCGATGCGCGGCTGACCTGGAGCGGCCGCTGGATCGGGGCGCGCGAGGGCACGCCGGTGCGCGCGATCGCGCGCGGGCGCGTGGCCTACACGGGCTGGCTGCAGCGCTACGGGCAGATCCTGATCCTTGAGCACGACGGCGGCTTCTTCACGCTCTACGGCCACTGCGCGTCGGTGAGCCCGGGTGCCGGCGAATGGGTCGAGGTCGGACAGGTCATCGGCACCGCCGGCAACAGTGGCGGGCACGACAAGTCCGGCGTCTATCTCGAAATCCGCAAGGGCGCGACGGCGCTCAATCCGCGCGACTGGCTCGCCAAGTAAAGGCCCGGGGCTTCCGACTTACCCCGGTCGCAGCGCCTCGGGCCGCTTGCGTTCGAGCAGGCGCTCGCCCTCGGGCGTCAGCTCGGCGTGCAGGCCCGGCGCCACCATGCCCTTGTGGATCAGCGATTGCAGGGCCTCGCGGTTGTGGCGCGTGCGCTTGTTTTCGACCCGGGACTTGCGGATGCGCACGAGTTCGGCAATCTCGGCGTAGCTCAGCTCGGGCAATGGAGGCTCTTCCATGAGAACTCCGGAGCAAGGGTGGTGGTGAACGCAATCCAGCTTCGGACGCCACTGTGGGCGCCGAGTTCCCGGCGCGCAACCAGGCGCCTGCGGGCGCCGCAGACGAAAACGGCGACGGGGTCGCCGTCGCCGTTGGTGGAGCGTGCCGCCGACTTACTTCGACGGCGCGTCGTCCTTGGCCACTTCGATCAGCTCGACTTCGAAGATCAGCGTCTGGTTCGGGCCGATCTTCACGCCGGCACCGCGCTCGCCGTAGGCGAGGTCGGACGGAATGTAGAACTTGTACTTGGCGCCCGGTTTCATGAGCTGCACGCCTTCGGTCCAGCCCGGGATCACGTTGGCGAGCGGGAAGGTCACCGGCTGGCCGCGCGAGTAGGAGCTGTCGAACTCTTCGCCGTTCAGCAGCGTGCCCTTGTAGTGCACGGTGACCTTGTCGGCGGCGGTCGGCGGGGTGCCGGAGCCTTCGGTGATCACTTCGTACTGCAGGCCCGAGGCGGTGGTCTTCACGCCTTCCTTCTTGCCGTTCTCGGCGAGGAACTTGGCGCCTTCTTCCTTGGCCTTGGTGGCGGCTTCCTCGCGCTGCTTGACCTGCTCTTCCTGCATCACCTTGGAGACCTTGTTCTTGATCTCCTCGCGGGCGGCGTCGTCGAGCTTGGGCGTGGCGCCGCTGGTGACGTCGTTGAGGCCGGCTTCGAGCGCCTTGATGTCGACGTGCGACTGCACGGGCTTGAGCGAGTTGCCGAGGTCCACGCCGATGGCGTAGCCGAACTTCTGGGCGTCGGTGGTCAGTTCGCCCGAAGAGGCGGCGGCGCCGTCTTCCTTCTTGGCGCAGGCGAAGAGCAGGCTGGCGCAGGCGGCGACGGCGAGCAGGCGAAATGAGGAGTGCATGGGTTCTCTTGTTGGAAGTTGACGAGGCAAGGGATGGCAGACGGGCTAAGCCCAAAAATCGGCCGCAGATTACACACAAAGCCGGCGAGCGGGCCACCGCCCGTCCGCAGGCGGTGGCTGGAGAGGCTCAGACCGGGGCGACGGCCGGCGGTTCCGCGGGAGCCGCCTGCGGCCGTCCCGACAGCAGCTGCAGCAAGGTCTGCCGGGTCTCGTCGGACAGCAGTTCGAGCGAGCGTTCGGCGATCTTGTCGATGCGCGCGTCGACCGCGAGCTTGCGATCGCCGGTCTCGCTGACGATGCCGACGTCGATCAGGGTGTCGAGGTAGCCGCGGAACAGGGCCTTGTCGAAGAACTCGGGCGAATCGCGGCCGGTCAGCACGGCCATGCGTTCGGCCAGGCGGCGGCAATCTTCCTCGAAGCGTTCGCGCTGCAGCGGCAGCCGGCTCTTGCTCTCGTCGGCGAGCAGCAGCGTGGTCATGCAGTAGCGCTCTAGCGTTTCGCCCATCACGCGGCCGAGCATCGACAGCGTCGAGTAGGAAGACGTGTTGACGTCCGGACGCGCGAGCCGGCCGTCCTCGTTGCGCAGCAGCAGGCCCTGGCCGAGCATCACGTCGATGGTGTCGCGCGCGACCTGCTCGGCTTCGGCCGGCTCCCAGCGCAGGTAGAACTCGGTGCGCAGGAACGGATACAGCGCGCGGCAGCCGGTGATGACCGCGTCTTCGCTGAGCACGCCGCGCGTGCGGAACAGGTTGGCGACCAGGCTCGGCAGCGCGAACAGGTGCTGGACATTGTTGCGCGCGTAGGTCAGCAGTACCGCGTCGCGGTCGGCGACGTCGAGCAGATCGCCCCAGGGATGCGGCACTTCGGCGATGCGCGCGATCGGCGCCGCCCATTCGACGATGGCCTCGGGCGAGCGCTCGGGCACCACCAGGTTCTCGCTGTACGGCCGCGCTTCGAGCAGCTGCACGAGGTGCTGCAGCTGCGACAGCATGTCGGCCTTGCCGACCGCGCCCTTCGGGCTCGCGAGGATGGTGACGGCGGCCAGGCTCACGGGACTCGCGATCGCGGCCGCGTTGACGCGCCGGTGGTTGGCCAGCGCCAGCCGCGAGACGAAGTCGCGCCAGCCGGGCGGCAGCTCGTCGCCGGGCTTGCGCAGCGAGTCGCGCCAGTTCGGCAGGTGCTTGTCGGCGTATTCGCCGAGCGGAATCGGCTCGCCGAAGTTCAGGTACACGCGGCCGTAGGACTTGGTCAGCAGCTTGGCGCTCTTGACGAGCTCGCCGGCCGATTCCTTCTGCTTCTGCGCCCCACGCAGTTCCTTGAAGTAGCTGTTGAGCTCCCAGACCTTGTCGTAGCCGACGTAGACCGGAACGATGGCCACCTTGCGCGCCGACTGGCGCAGCGCCGATTCGATCACCATCCCGAGCAGACCGGCCTTCGGCGACAGTAGGCGACCGGTGCGGCTGCGACCGCCTTCGGGATAGAAGCTGATCGAATAGCCGCGCCCGATCAGCGAGTCGACATAGGCGCGGAACACCGCCGCGTAGAGCCGGTCGCTGCCGAAGCTGCGGCGCATGTAGAACGCGCCGCCACGACGCAGGATCGGGCCGGCCGGCCAGAAATTGAGATTGATGCCGGCCGCGATGTGCGGCGGCACGATGCCCGCGCGATACAGCACGTAGCTCAGCAGCAGGTAGTCCGCGTGGCTGCGGTGCGAGGGCAGGTAGATGATTTCGTGGCCCTGCGCCCACTGGCGCAGACGCTCGAGCCCGAACACCTGCACGCCGCGGAAGATGCGGTTCCAGATCAGCTCGAGCAGGCGCTCGAGGAAGCGTACCGTGGTCGCCGAATAGTTGGCCGCGATCTCCTCGGCGTACTTGCGCGCCTTTTCGTTGGCCTGGGCCTCGGTGAGCTTGCCGCGCCGCGATTCGGCCAGGATCTCGCTGCGCACGCGCGGCGAATTGAGCAGCTGGTGCAGCACCACCTCGCGGTTCTGCAGCGTGGGCCCGAGCGCCGCGGTGCGCGCGTGCAGGAAGTAGATGTGGAACAGGCGGCCGAGCTTGCGGATCGCGAACTCGGGCGACTTCTCCTTGGACACGAACTCGCGAAAGCCCAGCGGCAGGCCGAAGTTCGCGTACACGTTGCGGCCGTTGACCATCATGATGATGAGCTTGCGGACCATGCCGGCCTGCACGCTGTCGGCGAAGATCAGCTTCCAGAGCGAGGTCTCCGAGCCCGGGTCGCGGCCCCAGAACACCGACACCGGGACCACCTGGCAGTCGAAGGCGGCATCGGCCGCGGCACGCTGCACGACATCGGTCAGCGCGGTATCGCGGATGCGCGTTTCGAGCAGCGCGGGCAGGTACAGCACGCCGGCCTGGTCGAGCGTCGGCAGCGCGGTGCCCGAGCGGCCCGGGCGCGGCAGGCCGTTGTCGCGGCAGATGCGTTCGAGCAGGAACAGGTCACCCCATGAGCGTGTCGGCAGCAGGTAGACCACCGGCCGGGTCCGGTCCAGCTTGAGCTGCTGGGCCAGTTCGGTAGGCGTGGTGCGATAGCGGATCAGCCGGTTCAAGGGCTGAAACAGCCACCAGGCGATCCAGTAGAAGACCAGTGTGAACACGTTCGGGAGGGGCGCGAGCCGGGCAGCGGAACGGCCAGTTTAAGGGCAATCGATGACAAAGGGCCCGCCGGACAGCCTCGGCTCATCGGCCGCGCGTGGATAATGCGGCGCATGAGCCCCGCCACCGACACCCGCTTCGACCACGATCACCAACGGCGCATCGCCAGCGCCCGGACGCGCGTCGGCCGCATCGCCAGGCTGCTCGATGGCCTGGTGAGCATCCCGGGCACGCGCATCCGCTTCGGTCTCGACGCGCTGCTCGGGCTGATCCCGGGCATCGGCGACATCGCGGGCCTGCTGCTCGGCAGCAGCATCCTGTTCGAAAGCGTACGCGTCGGCGCTCCGCGCGGGCTGATCGCCCGCATGCTCGGCAACATGGTCGTCGATACCGTGGGCGGCTCGGTGCCGCTGGTCGGTGATCTGTTCGACGTGGCGTTCCGCTCGCATGCGCGAAACGCCCGGCTGCTGCTCGACCACCTCGACGCGCAGTCCGGCGCGGCTGCGCCGAAGCGTCACGGCAAGCTCATGCTGGCCGGCCTGATGCTGGCCCTGCTGCTGATGCTGGGCCTCGTCTGCGTGGGCCTCTACGCCGTCATCACCCGCCTGTTCTGAGTCGCGGGAACGGATAGGCGCAAGCTTCGCCTGAGAAAGCCCCCGGATTGACGGGCTTCGCGCTTTGCGGGCAAGGTCGGGGCGCTCCCCCACCGTCCTTCTTCGATGACCCTAGCGCCTGCGGCCCGCCATCCTCGCGGCCTGACGACCCTGTTTCTGACCGAAATGTGGGAGCGCTTTTCGTACTACGGCATGCGCGCGATCCTCGTGCTCGCGATGGTCGCGGCGGTGGAAGGGCGCAATCCGGGGCTCGGGCTCAGCAAGGACGTCGCCGCCGCGGTCTACGGGCTCTACACGACGGGCGTCTACCTAGCCTCGCTGCCGGGCGGCTGGATCGCCGATCGCCTGCTCGGCCTGCGCGACGCGGTGTTCTACGGCGGCTGCCTGATCGCCTTCGGCCACTTCACGATGGCGCTGCCGGGCAACGCGAGCTTCTTCATCGGCCTGATCTTCATCGCGCTAGGCACCGGCCTGCTCAAACCGAACATCTCGGCGATGGTCGGCGAGCTCTACCCCGAAGGCGGCGCGCGGCGCGATGCGGGCTTCTCGATCTTCTACATGAGCATCAACATCGGCTCGTTCTTCGGCCAGATCCTCTGCGGCTATCTCGGCGAGAACGTGGGCTGGCATTACGGCTTCGGCGCGGCGGGCGTGTTCATGAGCTTGGGTCTGGTGCTCTACAAGCTCACCGGCGAGCGGCTCGGCGACATCGGCCTGCAGCCGTCGACGAGCGGTGATGCGGCGCTCGATGCGCGCCGCCGGCGCCAGGGCTGGGGCTTCGTCGCGGCCGGCCTCGGCGTGATCGCGGCGGTGGCGCTGGCCGCCATCGCCGGTGTGCTGCTGATCGACCCGATCGCCATCTCGACCGCCACCGGCGTGCTGATCGTGATCGTCGCCGCGATCTACTTCGGCTCGGTGCTGCTGTTCGGCGGGCTCGACGCCACCGAGCGCAAGCGTGTGCTCGCGATCATCGTGCTGTTCGCGGGCAACGCGGTGTTCTTCAGCGGCTTCGAGCAGGCGGGCTCGTCGTTCAACCTGTTCGCCAAGGACTACACCGATCGCGTGGTGCTGGGCTGGGAAGTGCCGGCCTCGTGGCTGCAGTCGATCAACCCGATGTTCGTGATCCTGCTCGCCCCGTTCTTCGCCGCGCTGTGGGTCAACCTCGGCCGGCGCAACCTGAACCCGTCGGTGCCGGTGAAGTTCGGCCTCGGCCTGGTGCAGGTGTCGCTCGGTTTCCTGGTGCTGTTCTTCGCCTCGCAGTACGTGGTCGCCGGCGAGAAAGTCGCGCCGACCTGGCTGCTGCTGACCTATCTGTTCCACACCACCGGCGAGCTCTGCCTGTCGCCGGTGGGCCTGTCCGCCGTGACCAAGCTCGCCCCGCGCCGCTACGTCGGCCAGATGATGGGCACCTGGTTCATGGCGACTTCGCTCGGTCACCTGATCGCAGGCCTGCTGGCCGGGCATCTCGCCGACGACAGCAATGTCGCCGCGGTGCCCGACCGCTTCCTGTTCGTCTTCATGACCACCGTCGGCGCCGGCCTGCTGATGCTGCTGGTGTCCAAGCCGGTCAGCCGCCTGATGGGTGACGTGCGCTGACGCCTCGACGACGCCCGACTCAAGGATTCCCCAACATGCCCGCAATCACGCCATCGAAGCTTTCCGCCCTGGCCCTGGCGACGTTCGCGCTGTCCGCCTGCAAGCCGAATCCGCAACCGGCCTCGCCGCCGGCGCCCGAAGTGCAGAAGGCGATCGGCGCGGCCGACGCCGACAAGTTCATCCTCGACATCAACGAGTGGCGCACCAAGAACAATCCGCGCCTGGGCGCCGCCTACTGGGTCGCCGCCACCTACATCACCGACGACTCGCAGATGCTGGCCGCGCAGGCCACCGAGGAGAATCTCGAGTACGTGACGCGCAAGGTTGACGAGGCCAAGCGCTACAACGGCCTGACCGGGCTTTCGCCGGCGACCGATCGCGCGCTCATGCTCGTCAAGCTCGGCTCGACCATGCCGGCGCCCAACGACGCGACCAAGCGCGAGGAACTCGCCAAGATCGCCGCCTCGATGGAAGCCAACTACGGCTCGGGGAAGTGGTGCCATCCGGGCGCCTCGGGCCAGCAGGAATGCCTGCGCCTGCAGGAGATCGAGAAGATCATCGACAACGTCGAGCTCAAGAACAGCCCGCAGCAGATGGCCGAGGCCTGGGCCGGCTGGCATGCGACCGCCAAGCCGATCCGCAAGGATTACCAGCGCTTCGTCGAGCTCATGAACGAAGGCTCCAAGGAAATCGGCTACGCCAACACCGGCGAGCTCTGGCGCGGCGGCTACGACATGAGCCCGGCCGATTTCGACCAGGACGTCGAGCGCCTGTGGGGCCAGGTCAAGCCGCTCTACGAGCAGCTGCACTGCGCGGTGCGCGGCAGGCTCAACGCGAAGTACGGCGATGCCGTGGTGCCCAAGGACGGCCTGATCCCGGCGCAGCTGCTCGGCAACATGTGGGCCCAGCAGTGGGCCAACCTCTATCCGCTCATGGAGCCGTACAAGGGCGTCAGCAGCCTCGACGTATCGGCCAGCCTGCGCAAGCTGCGCGACGCCGAGTTCGACAAGCTCAAGGCCGCGAACAAAGGCAAGCTCGACGAAAAGCAGGTCGCCGAGCTGCAGCACCAGGCCGACACCGCGATGGCGGTGAAGATGACCAAGATCGCCGAGGACTTCTACACCTCGCTCGGCATGCCCAAGCTGCCCGAGACCTTCTGGACCAAGTCGCTGCTCGTGCAGCCGCGTGACCGCGACGTGGTCTGCCACGCGAGCGCCTGGGATCTCGACCTGTCGCACGACGACGTGCGCATCAAGATGTGCATCGAGCCGACCGAGGAGATGCTCACGACGATCCATCACGAGCTCGGCCACATCTACTACTACCTCGCGTACAAGGACCAGCCTTCGCTGTTCCAGTCCGGCGCGCACGACGGCTTCCACGAGGCCATCGGCGACACCATCACGCTGTCGCTGACGCCCAAGCATTTGCAGACCATCGGCCTGATCACCGACGCCAAGACCGACGAGCGCGCGGTCATCAACAACCAGATGAAGCTCGCGCTCGACAAGATCACCTTCCTGCCCTGGGGCAAGCTGGTCGACCAGTGGCGCTGGAAGGTGTTCTCGGGCGAGATCGCGCCCGAGCAGTACAACGCCGGCTGGTGGAAGCTGCGCGCGGCCTACCAGGGCGTGGCGCCGCCGTTGGCCCGCACCGAGGAGGACTTCGACCCGGGCGCCAAGTATCACGTCGCCGGCAACACGCCGTACACGCGCTACTTCCTGGCCTTCGTTTTGCAGTTCCAGTTCCAGAAGGCCTTGTGCGATGCTTCGGGTTTCAAGGGACCGCTGTACGAGTGCGACATCTACGGCAATGCCGAGGCCGGCGCCCGCTTCACCGCGATGCTGAGCCAGGGCCAGAGTCATCCGTGGCAGGACACGCTCGAAAAGCTGACCGGCACGCGGCAGATGGATGCCTCGGCGCTCATCGAGTACTTCTCGCCGCTCATGAAGTACCTCGAAGAACAGAATCAGGGTAAGAGCTGCGGCTGGGCCGGCGAGGCCTGAGGCGCCGCCGCGGATCAGCCGGGATGTGCAGGAATTATTGGGGCAAGGGAGCCAACGGCTAGGGATGGCCATCAACGAGTGCCGCAGGGACGCGGCACAATCAGGGAGCTCGGGGCGGCGTCAGCCGCCCTCCTTTTTTGAGCTGCCCGATTCGGGAATCGCGGATAACGATGAAGAATTTGTTGAAGTGGACGGCGCTGGGCCTGCTGGCCCTGGTGGTCGTCGTCGGCGTGCTCGCGGCCCATAGCTGGTGGTTCAAGCCGCTGCGCTTCGGCTGGTTTCTCGATCGCACGCTGCTGCAGCACACGCTCGACGATCCCGAGCTGCTGACCCAGCTGCGCCTGTTCGAGCCGCTCGGCATCGACGGCCACAATGCCCGGCTCACCGACGTGTCGGTCAAGCATCTCGAAGCCGTCGCCCAGCAATGGCAGGCCGACCTCGACACCCTGCATCGCTACGACCGCAGCAAGCTGTCGCCGGCCGACCAGCTCGCCTACGACGTGATCGGCTGGTACATCGGCGATCAAGTCGAGCGCAGCCGCTGGCAGTACCACGATTTTCCGGTGAACCCGCTGTTCGGCGTGCAATCCGAGCTGCCGACGATGATGGCGACGCAGCAGTCGGTCGCCAGCGAGCACGAGGCCGTGCAGTATCTCGCGCGCCTTTCCCTGTTCGGCGAAAAGTTCGGCCAGGTGCTCGAAGGCCTGCGCCTGCGCGAGGAGCGCGGCATCCTGCCGCCGAGTTTCGTGGTCGAGAAATCGCTCGCGCAGATGCGCGGCTTCGTCGCCGTGCCGCCCGAGCAGAACCTGCTCTACACCGCGTTCGCGGACAAGCTCGGCAAGATCGAAAAGCTGTCGCAGCCGCAGCGTGACGAGCTGCTGGGCCAGGCGCGCGAGCGCATCGACAGCATCGTCTACCCGGCCTACGACCGGCTGATCGCCTATTTCGAACGCCTGCAGCCCAAGGCCACGCGCAACGATGGCGCCTGGTCGCTGCCCGACGGCGACGCCTATTACGCCTGGGCGGTGCGCTCGAACACCACCACCGACCTGTCGCCCGAAGACCTGCACAAGCTCGGCCTGGCCGAAGTGGCCCGCATCGAGGCCGAGATGGACGCGCTGCTGCGCAGCGAGGGCTACGTCGACGGCAGCGTCGGCGCACGCATGATCGCGCTAGGCAAGGAGCCGGGCTTCCTGTACGCCAACAGCGATCTGGGCCGCGAAGACTGCATCAAGGACTTCACGCGCATCATCGAGGAGATGCAGCAGGGCCTGCCGCAGATGTTCAACCGCGTGCCGAAGGCGCGCGTCGTCGTCCAGCGCGTGCCCGAGTTCAAGCAGGCCAGCAGCCCGCAGGCCTATTACGATCCGCCGCCGCTCGATGGCTCGCGCCCGGGCACCTTCTGGATCAACCTGCGCGATATCGCCGAGATCAAGAAGTTCTCGATGCGCACGCTCGCGTATCACGAGGCGGTGCCCGGGCATCACTACCAGCTCGCGGTCGCACGCGAACTCAAGGACGTGTCGCTGGTGCAGCGCGTGCTGCCGTTCACCGCGTATTCCGAAGGCTGGGCGCTCTACGCCGAGCGGCTCGCCAGGGAGATGGGCTACGAGAAGAATCCGTTCGACGATCTCGGCCGCCTGCGCGACGAGCAGTTCCGCGCCGTGCGCCTGGTCGTCGACACCGGCCTGCACTACAAGCACTGGTCCCGCGAGCAGGCGATCGCCTACATGATCGACAAGACCGGCATGCCCGAGAACGACGTGACCGCCGAGGTGGAGCGCTACCTCGTGATGCCGGGCCAGGCGCTGGCCTACAAGACCGGCATGCTCAAGATCCTGGAGCTGCGCTCACGTGCGGAAGCGGCGCTCGGCGAGCGCTTCGACCTCAAGGCCTTCCACGATCAGGTGCTGCTCGCCGGCGCGCTGCCGCTGCAGGTGCTCGATGCGCGCGTGCAGGCTTGGATCGATGCGCAGAAGGGGATCAGAACGAGCGCCAGTTCAGTGCCAGGTGGAAGCTGAAATCCGGCGATGAGCTCGTGATGAGGTCCTCCTGGAAACCGACGTCGATGCCGAAGTCGCGCGCGACGTCGTAGCGCAGGCCCAGGGTCAGCTGCAGGGCCTCGCGGAACGGGTCGAGGGCCGAATCGCCGTAGAGCTTGCCGTGGGCATAGAGCTGGCCGAGCAGCGACCAGTGCTCGGCGAAGCGCGCGGCGAGACCGGCGCCGCCGAAAGGCACGACGCTGTTCTGCTGATCGGCGATCACCTCGGACTCGTCGTTGATCGACACGCCGGCCGAAACCCAGCCGCTCAGGAAGAAACCCGGATCGAACGGCAGCGCCCAGTCGGCCCACAGCGCGCCGCCGGTATTGCCTCCGGCCAGGTGCGCATCGTCGCCGCTCGGCAGCTTGAACTCGGTGCGTACCGCGAGCGAGTCGAGCGCCTGCCAGCCGAAGCCCAGGCGCACATCGCCGAGGTCGGCTCCGCTGCGCGTGTTGCGGAACACGGGTTGGCCGTCGCGCGTGTACTCGTAGAGATAGCGATCCTTCGGCGCGAGTTCGCGGCCGCCGTTGGGCAGGCCGAAGAAGTCGTGCCAGTTCTCGATCGGGTCGTCCATGAAGCCGCCGCTCTGATAGAGCACCGGCACTTCGAGCGTGAGTTCGAGATTCCAGCCCAGGCCCTTGCGGAACGCGAAGGTCAGCAGATTGCTCTCGCCGTCGAGCACCACCGTCTCGTTGCCGTTGCCGCTCGCGTGGTACTCGGTGGTGAGGTCGTAGCGCAGCGAACCGCGGGTGTCGCCCAGCGGCAGCACGCCGGTCTCGCCGATCACGGGCAGTTCGAAGGCGCGGGCCAGCGCGCCCTGGTTGTAGACCGCGAGCGGACGTTCCGCAGCCCGGACCTGGCCGGCCGCAGCAGCCGAGGCGAGCAGGACCAGCAGGCCGATCTGTGATGAAAGATTATTCAATGGAATCCCTGTTAATCATTTATCAAAACACCGCATGGCGCCCTTGCTGTGGCATGCCGCATCGACATACGCCATTCCGCATCGGTGCTAGGGGCCATCGCCGGCCTCTGCTAGCATCCGTGCCCCCGATTCTCACGTCGCTCAAGCCCGATAGGCGTCAAGCCATGAAGTTCGTTACCGACAACACCCGCATCAGCTCGATCAGCGCGGTGTCCACGCCGGCCCAGGTCCAGGCCGAACTGCCGCTGTCCGAGCGCGCCGCGCAGACCACGTTCGAGACGCGCCGCGAGATCCAGGACATTCTCGCCGGCCAGGATGACCGCCTGCTCGTCGTCGTCGGCCCCTGCTCCATCCACGATACCGCAGCCGCGCTCGACTACGCACAGCGTCTGGCGCCGCTCAAGGAGCAGCTCAAGAAGAACCTGCTGATCGTCATGCGCGTGTACTTCGAAAAGCCGCGCACCACGGTCGGCTGGAAAGGCCTGATCAACGATCCGGATCTCAACGACACCTACGACATCGATCGCGGCCTGCGCATCGGCCGCAAGCTGCTGCTCGACCTCAACGGCCAGGGCATGCCGGCCGGCGTCGAATACCTCGACCTGCTGACACCGCAGTACCTGTCGGATCTCGTCAGCTGGGGCGCCATCGGTGCGCGCACCACCGAGTCGCAGCTGCATCGCGAAATGGCCTCGGGCCTGTCGTGCCCGGTCGGCTTCAAGAACGGCACCGACGGCAGCGTGAAGGTGGCGGTCGACGCCTGCCAGGCGACCAGCGCGCCGCATCGCTTCCTGTCGCTCACGCAGCAGGGGCAGATCTCGATCTTCGAGACCGCCGGCAACAAGGACTGCCACATCATCCTGCGCGGCGGCACGCTCGGTACCAACTACGATGCGCAGGCCGTCGACGCGGCCAGCGCGGCGATGAGCAAGGCCGGCCTCAAGCCGCAGATCATGATCGACTTCTCCCACGCCAATTCGTCGAAGCAGCACAAGCGCCAGATCAACGTGGCGCAGGACGTGGGCGGGCAGATCGCCGCGGGCGACTCGCGCATCATCGGCGTGATGATCGAGTCGCACATCGTCGAAGGCCGCCAGGAAATCGGCCCGCGCGAGACGATGTGCTACGGCCAGAGCGTCACCGATGCCTGCATCGGCTGGGAAGATACCGCCGAACTGCTGCGCGGCCTCGCCGCCAACGTCGCCCAGCGTCGCGAACGCCTGGCCCGCAGCGCGTAAGTTTTTCCCTGCTCTCCGGGAGCAGGGCGCGTAGCGCCGGATGAGGGATTCGCTGTGAAGGCAGCTTCGTTTGCCAGGCGAGTCCCTCTCCCAGACGGAGCGGGACGCGACGCCATCCGCGAAACATCAGTTTTTCTGAAGAAGAAACTCAAAAGCTTCCGCTTGGATGCAGCGCCTTCGCCTCCTATAGTCCATCGATCCTGGGGGATTCCATCCGCAACATGATCGACGCAAGCCCAAGCAAGCCAGCGCCCACGCGCTACCCGCCGCCCGCCATCACCCTGCACTGGCTCATCGCCGTGCTGATCTTCTCGGGTTACGCGCTGGGCCTGTTCATGGTGGCGCTGCCGGTTTCGGCCGAGAAGCTGCGCTATTTCAGCTTCCACAAGTGGATCGGCGTCTCCGTGTTCCTGCTCGCGCTGCTGCGCGTGCTCTGGCGCGCGACGCATCGGCCGCCGGCCCTGCCCGAAGGCGCGCGCTGGGAGCACGCGGCAGCGCACTTCACGCATTGGGCGCTCTACGCGCTGATGTTCGCGATTCCGCTGTCGGGCTGGCTGCACAGCTCGGCCGCGGGCTACACCACGGTGTACTTCGGCGTGCTGCCGCTGCCCGATCTGCTCGACAAGAACCTGCCGCTGTCCGAGCAGCTCGGCGCCGTGCACGGCTGGCTCAACTACGCGCTGATCGCCCTGCTGCTCGGCCATGCGGGCGCCGCGATCCTGCATCACGTGGTGCGCCGCGACGGCGTGCTCGCGCGCATGCTGCCGCGGTCAGGCGCGAAGACCTGGGCCATGCTGACGATGCTGCTGGCGATCGCCGCGTTCTCGCTGATCGCGGCGCTGTTCATCAGCGCCGAATCCGGCGAGGCGGCGTCCAAGCCCGCGCAGGACGCCGCCCAGACGCAGGCGCTTGCGTCGGCTTCGGGCGAGATCACCGCCGAATTCCGCCAGATGAACGTGCCCGTCACCGGCAGCTTCACGCGCTTCAAACCTGAGACCTTGAGTTTCGACGCCGATACCCCGGAAACCGCCAAGGCGATCATCGTCGTCGACACCGCGAGTTTCGATATCGGCGATGCCGACTACAACGCCGAAGTGCGCAAGGCCGAGTGGTTCGATACCGCGAAATTCCCCGAAGCGCGCTTCGAATCGAGCGCGGTGCGCAAGCTCGACGACACGCATTTCGAAGCCAGCGGCGAACTCACCGTCAAAGGCAAGCCGCTGCCCGTGACGGTGCCCTTCACGGTCGCGCAGGAAGGCGGTGCCACGGTCTACACGGGCGAGGCCACCGTTTCGCGCGCCGCCTACGGTATCGGCGACGACAGCTGGAACGATGTGCTCGACGACGCGGTCGTTGTGCGGTTCCGCATTTCCGTCGCGCAGCCTTGAAGCCACGCAGATCAACGGGTACGCGGCTCAAGGCCGCGTACCGCCTCTTCATCAACTCAAGCCTCACTGCCAAGGATTTCCAATGAAACTCAAAGCCGCTGTTTTCGCCGCCGCCGCCCTGGTCACCGGCATCGCATCCGCCGCTCCGGCCACCTACACGATCGAATCGAGCCACACCTATCCGAGCTTCGAAGCCCCGCACATGGGCATCTCGTGGTGGCGTGGCAAGTTCAACAAGAGCAGCGGCACCGTGGTGCTCGACGAAGCCGCCAAGACCGGCAGCGTCGACATCACCATCGACATCAACAGCATCGACTTCGGCCACGACAAGATGAACGAGCACGCCAAGGGCGAAGAGTTCTTCGATGCGGCCAAGTTCCCGACCGCGACCTACAAGGGCAAGATCGTCTACAAGGGCAGCACGCCTTCGGCGGTCGACGGCGAACTCACGCTGCACGGCGTGACCAAGCCGGTGAAGCTCACGATCGACAGCTTCAAGTGCATCATGCACCCGATGTTCAAGAAGGAAGATTGCGGTGCCGATGCTTTCGCCGAATTCAACCGCGGCGATTTCGGCATCAGCAAGTACGCCGATGGCGACGCCGGCAAGGTCAAGCTGCGCATCCAGGTCGAAGCGATCAAGAACTGAGATTGCCAGCCCGTAGTAAAAAAGCCCCGCAAATGCGGGGCTTTTTCGTTGCGCGCTGGCGCATCAATCGACGCGCTCGACGTGCAGCGTCGCCCCATCAGCATGCACCACGCGCACGGTCACGCCGGCCGGGGCGTCAATGCCGCTGATGCGCCATTGCGAGTCGTCGACGCGCAGCCGGCCGACGCCGTTGACGATCGGCTCGGCGAGCGTGAACTGGCGGCCGACGTACGAAGCGCCGCGACGATTCAGCGTCGGCGCATCCGATTGCAGGTCGCGCTCGGGGCGCAGCCGCCGGTACGCGAAGAAGCTCGCGAGCGACAGCAGGCCGAACAGCACGAGCTGCGTCGGCCAGCCGAGCGTGACGACGGCGGTGATGAGCCCGACGACGAGCGCCGAAATGCCCATCCACAAAAACACCGCGCCCGGCACGAAGGTTTCGAGCGCGATCAGCACGAGGCCGATGACCCACCAGTGCCAGTAGACCAGCACCAGGTTCTCGCTCATGACGATTTGACGCCGGCTTTCTTCGCGAGCTCGGCGATGCCGCCGATCGCGCCGATCACGCTGCTGGCCTCGAGCGGCATCAGCACGAGTTTTTCGTTCGGGCTCGTGGCGATGCGGGCCAGCGCTTCGACGTACTTCTGTGCGACGAAGTAGTTGATCGCCTGCACGTCGCCCTTCGCGATCGCCTCGCTGACCATCGCGGTGGCGCGCGCTTCGGCCTCGGCTTCGCGCTCGCGCGCTTCGGCGTCGCGGAAGGCCGCTTCGCGGCGGCCTTCGGCTTCGAGCACGGCGGCCGCCTTCTGCGCTTCGGCGCCGAGAATCTCGGCCTGGCGCTGGCCTTCGGCCTTGAGGATCGCGGCGGCGCGGGCGCCTTCGGCTTCGAGGATCTGCGCGCGCTTGAGGCGCTCGGCCTTCATCTGCTGGGCCATCGAATCGACGAGGTCGGTCGGCGGGCGGATGTCCTTGACCTCGATGCGCGTGACCTTGAGGCCCCAGGGCGTGGTCGCCTCGTCGATCACCGCGAGCAGGCGCGCGTTGATGTGGTCGCGCTGCGACAGCAGCTCGTCGAGATCCATCGAGCCCATCACCGTGCGCAGGTTGGTCATCGTCAGCTGCATGACCGCGAATTCGAGGTTCTGCACTTCGTACGCGGCCTTCGGCGCGTCGAGCACCTGGAAGAACACCACGCCGTCGACGCCGACCATCGCGTTGTCCTTGGTGATGACTTCCTGCGAGGGCACGTCGAGCACCTGCTCCATCATCGACAGCTTTTTGCCGATGCTGTCGACGTACGGAATCATCCAGTGCAGGCCCGGGTCGAAGGTCGCGCGGTACTTGCCGAAGCGCTCGATCGTGTATTCCTTGCCCTGCGGCACCGTGACGATGCCCTTCCAGAGCGTCACCAGTGCGAACGCGGCGACGGCGATGGCGAACCAGCTCATGTCTTGCTCCCGGAGCGAACCCGGTGTGGGTCGAGCCGAGTGTAAAGCAAGCTACCGCGCCTCAAGCCGGCATAGGCCGCACGGCCGGGGTGACGCTGGCCTCAGACCTGCGCGGCCGCGAGCTGCTTGATGCGCTCGACCATCGAGACGAAGCCGTTCCGCCGGTTGGGCGAAATCTGGTTCTCGATGCCGAGCTTCGCAAACGTGGCGCGCAGATCGACGGAGAGGATTTCCTGCGGGGTCCGGTTCGAGACGATCTTGAGCAGCAGCCCGATGAGGCCCTTGACGAGCGTCGAATCCGAGGTGCCGTTGAACTGCAATCGCGGGGGAGTATCCGGACTGAGCTGGTGGGTGAGCCAGACCTGCGAAATGCAGCCGCGGACCTTGTTCGCCTCGGTGATCTCGGCCTCGGGCATCGGCGGCAGCTTCTTGCCGAGGTCGATGATGTACTCGTACTTCGCGTCTTCGCCCATCTCGGCGAGCATGCCGAAGGTTTCGGCCAGTTCCTTGATTTCGTCCTCGATCTGCATTGCCGCGCGTCCGTCTCTCATGTTCAGTCGTACAGGATTATGGTATCCGCAGAACGCCAGGCAACCCCGCAAGGTCCAACTCGCATCACAGTGTCAGGAACGCCGCCATGCTGATCCGGATTCGCCCGTCGTCCGCTGTTCAATCCAGCGAAATCACGCCCGAAAGCACCTATCGCAACCGCCGTCGCTTCCTGGCCGAGATGGGCATCGGCGCGGTCGGGGCGCTCGCGCTGTCGTCCGCGCGGGCGGCCGAAGCGCCGAAGACCGGCGGCGAGCCGCTCAAGATCGGCAAGCAAAGCAAGCTGGCCGGCGACGAAACGGTCACGCCGTTCGAGACCGTGAGCAGCTACAACAACTACTACGAATTCGGCACCGACAAGGAGGATCCGTCGCGCAACGCGCACACGCTCAAGACGCGGCCGTGGACGCTCAGCGTCGAAGGCGAATGCGAGGCGCCCGCGCAGATCGCGCTCGACGATCTGCTCAAGCCGGCCGCGCTCGAGGAGCGCATCTACCGTCATCGCTGCGTCGAGGCCTGGAGCATCGTCGTGCCCTGGGTCGGCATTCCGCTCGGCGAAACGCTCAAGCGCTTCAAGCCGACGTCGAAGGCCAAGTACGTCGCCTTCGAGACGATCTACGACAAGCAGCAGATGCCCGAGGCGCGCTGGAGCGGCCT
The DNA here is from genome assembly GCF_058783045.1 of Hydrocarboniphaga sp. FW305-C-57. NCBI lineage: Bacteria > Pseudomonadati > Pseudomonadota > Gammaproteobacteria > Nevskiales > Nevskiaceae > Hydrocarboniphaga > Hydrocarboniphaga sp. FW305-C-57. Next base: position 281,703 of record NZ_JBYSYG010000004.1, read on the forward strand.
GCAGCTGCCGTACGTGGAAGGCCTGCGCATCGACGAGGCCATGCATCCGCTCGCCTTCCTGTCGGTGGGCATGTACGGCAAGACGCTGCCGAACCAGAACGGCGCGCCGCTGCGGCTGACCGTGCCGTGGAAATACGGCTTCAAGAGCATCAAGTCGATCGTGCGGATCCGCTTCGTCGAAACCATGCCGCCGACCACGTGGAACCGCCTGCAGGCCAGTGAGTATGGTTTTTACTCGAACGTGAATCCGCAGGTGCAGCATCCGCGCTGGTCGCAGAAATCCGAGCGCCGGCTCGGCGAGCTGTTCAAGCGCGACACGCTGATGTTCAACGGCTATCCCGAAGTGGCCTCGCTGTACGCGGGCATGGACCTCAAGAAGTTCTACTGATGGCCGAGGCCACATCCGCCTGGCGCAGGCCCTTGCTGTACTGGCGGCTCGCGGCCTGGGCGATCGCCCTGCTGCCGGCCGTGCATCTGGCCAAGTGGATCGCGCAGGCCAGGCTCGGGGCCAACCCGGTCGAAACCCTCGAGCACTACACCGGGCTCTGGGGGCTGCGCCTGCTGCTGCTGTGCCTGGCGATGACGCCGCTGCGCAAGCTGATCCAGCGTCCCGAGCCGATCCAGATTCGCCGGCTGCTGGGCCTGTGGGCCTTCGCCTGGCTCTGCGCGCACTTCGCCATCTACCTGACCTTCGATCTCGAATGGTCGCCCGTTCAACTCGCCGAAGACCTCGTCAAGCGCACCTACATCACGCTCGGCTTCGTCGGCTGGCTGCTGCTGCTGCCGCTGGCGATCACCTCGACGCGCGGCTGGCAGCGCCGGCTCAAGCGCGCCTGGAGCCGGCTGCATACGCTCGTCTACGCCGCCGCGCTGCTCGGCGGCCTGCACTTCTTCTGGCTCGTGAAATCGGATGTCCGCGAGCCGCTGCTGTACTTGACGCTGTACGGGCTGCTCATGGCGGCGCGAATCCCGGGCGCTATACTCCGCGCCCCCAAAAAGCCGGCGCAATGAGACAGCCCACGAAGGATGCTCATGCGATCGGCAGCGATATCGTCGAGGTTTGCAGCATGAGCATCTCCCGTCCCTCCGGCCGTGCGGCCGACCAGTTGCGCGCCGTCAGCATCGAGCGCGGATTCACCAAGCACGCCGAAGGCTCGGTGCTCGTCTCGTTCGGCGACACCCGCGTGCTCTGCACGGCCAGCCTCGAAGAGCGCGGCCCGGCCTGGAAGAAGGACGGCGGCTGGGTGACGGCCGAATACGGCATGCTGCCGCGCGCCACCCATACGCGCGGTCGCCGCGAGGCCGCGCAGGGCAAGCAGAGCGGCCGCACGCAGGAAATCCAGCGCCTGATCGGCCGTAGCCTGCGCGCCGCGGTGGATCTGTCGGCGCTCGGCAATTTCACCGTCACCATCGACTGCGACGTGCTGCAGGCCGACGGCGGCACGCGCACCGCCGCGATCACCGGCGGCTACGTCGCCATGGTCGACGCGATCAACGCGGCGCGCGCCAGAAAGCTCATCAAGGGCAACCCGATCCACGGCCAGATCGCCGCCGTGTCGGTCGGCATTCACGCGGGGCGCCCGGTGCTCGACCTCGACTACATCGAAGACTCCAACTGCGAGTGCGACATGAATCTGGTCATGAACGAGGCCGGCCATTTCATCGAAGTGCAGGGCACCGCCGAGGGCCATGCCTTCCGCCGCGAGGAGCTCAACGAGCTGCTCGACATCGGTGCCAAGGGCATCGCCGAGCTGCTCGAAGCGCAGCGCAAGGCGCTCGCGGGCTAGGGGCTCCGATGGACGTCGTCCTCGCGAGCCGCAACGCCAAGAAACTGCGCGAGATGCAGGCGCTGCTGGCCCCGCTGGGCTGGAACCTGCGCTTGGTCTCCGAATTCACCGACGAGGCCGCCGAGGAAACCGCGCCGACTTTCGTCGAGAACGCCTTGCTCAAGGCCCGCCACGCTTCGCTGGTCTCGGGTATGCCCGCGATCGCCGACGACTCGGGGCTCGAAGTCTCCGCCCTGCGCGGGGCGCCCGGCGTGTTGTCGGCCCGCTACGCCGGCGAGCCGAGCAGTGACGCCGCCAACAATGCCAAGCTGCTCGACGCGTTGCTCGGCCTGCCCGAGGACCAGCGCGCCGCGCGCTTCGTCTGCGTGCTGGCCTTCCTGCGCCATGCTTCGGACCCGATTCCGGTGCTCGCCGAAGGGCTCTGGAACGGCCGCGTGCTCGAAGCCCCGCGCGGCGCCAACGGCTTCGGCTACGACCCGCTGTTCTTCGTGCCCGGCCAGGGCTGCAGCTCGGCCGAGCTCGCGCCCGAACTCAAGAACCGCATTTCGCATCGCGCGCTGGCGGTGACGGCCTTGCTGGAACGGCTGCGGGAGCAGGCCCAGTGAGCGTTTCCCCTCTCCCGCAGGCGGGAGAGGGTGCCCCGCAGGGGCGGGTGAGGGAACTTCGCCGTCGAAGGGCGCAGCGGTGACGAACCGCGTTCCCTCACCCGGCGCAGACGCGCCACCCTCTCCCGCCTGCGGGAGAGGGGAAACAGGCCTCGTCGCCGACGCCATCCCGCTCGCTTTGTACCTGCACTTCCCGTGGTGCGTGCGCAAGTGCCCGTACTGCGATTTCAATTCGCACGCGCTGCGCGGCGAGGTTCCGGAAGATGACTACATCGCCGCGCTGCTGCGCGACCTCGATTTCGAATTGCGCGAGCCCGAATCGCGCGCGATCGGCAGCATCTTCATGGGCGGCGGAACTCCGAGCCTGTTCTCGGGACGCGCGCTCGGCCGTCTGCTCGAGCAGATCGCCCGGCGGCTGAATTTCGCGCCCGACATCGAGATCACACTCGAAGCCAATCCGGGCACGATCGACGAGGCGCATTTCTCCGATTACCGCTCGGCCGGCATCAACCGGCTCTCGATCGGCGTGCAGTCGATGGACGCGGCGCAGCTCAAGCGGCTCGGGCGCATCCACGATCCGCAGGCCGTGCGTTCGGCCGTCGAGACCGCGCGGCGCGCCGGCTTCGACAACCTCAATCTCGACCTCATGTTCGCGCTGCCGCAGCAGACGCCCGAGGAGGCCGATCGCGATCTGGTCGCCGCGCTCGCGCTCGCGCCCGAGCACTTTTCGTACTACCAGCTCACGCTCGAGCCGAACACCGAGTTCGCCGCGCGCCCGCCGCCACTGCCGGCCGACGACGAGGCCTGGGCGATCCAGGTCAAGGGCGTCGAGCGGCTCGCTGCCGCCGGCTATGCACGCTACGAAGTCTCGGCCTACGCGCAGCCCGGACGGCAGGCTCGCCACAACCTCAACTACTGGCGCTTCGGCGACTACCTCGGCCTCGGCGCGGGCGCCCACGGCAAGCGCAGCGGGGCCGATGGCATCGTGCGCCGCGCGCGCCACAAGCATCCCAGGCGCTATCTCGACAGCGCGGGTTCCGCCGAGGCCTTGCAGGAGCAGCGCGGCGTCGGACGCGACGAGCTGCCGTTCGAGTTCTGCATGAACGCGCTGCGCCTCGACGGCGGCTTCGGCTGGCCAGAGTTCGAGGCGCGCACCGGCCTGCAGCGCGATGCGCTGGAGCCGGCGCTGGGCCGGGCCCTGCGGCGCGGCCTGTTGCAGGTCGACGCCTCCGGCGTGCGCCCGACCGCGCTGGGCCTGCAGCATCTCAACGAGCTGCTGACCGGCTTTCTGTGAGCGCCGGCGTAGACTGGGGCCATGCTCGAAGACACCCGCGTCACCTGCCCGTACTGCTGGGAAACGATCCCGCTGGAACTCGACCTGTCCGCAGGCTCGCAGCGTTACATCGAGGACTGCTCGGTCTGCTGCCGGCCGATCGTCGTGCGGCTGACGGTCGACGACGAGGGCGGCTTCGAAGTCGACGTGCAGGGCGAGGACGATTGAGCCCAGCGGCCGGGCTTGCATCCGCACGGCGCGGCAACTAAACTTCGCGCCCCTTTTTGTCTGTGCGCCTTGCGCGAGCGTTTCCAATGAAAGCCGACATCCACCCGAACTATCACACCGTGAAGGTCGTTTGCAGCTGCGGCAACACCTTCGACACGCGCTCGACCGTCGCCAAGGACACGCTGGCCGTCGAAATCTGCTCCGCCTGCCACCCGTTCTACACGGGCAAGCAGAAGGTCATCGACACCGGCGGCCGCGTCGACAAGTTCAAGAAGCGCTACGCCGCTTAATCCGCTGGTTCCAGGCGAGTCTCTCGCCTTCAGACGGCCGCCCTCGAGGCGGCCGTTTTCGTTCCGATCGAAAACTCTGAACGCAATTGCGACTTTGGATGCGTTGTAAGCACTGGACGACAGAGCGATAATCGCGCTGCAGCATTTTCCGATTCGATTTCCGACCGACTGTATTGCCACTCGCGTTGTCCGGCGCCCGTTGCGGCTTGCGCGAGAGGACCAGCGTAAGGGCTTCGATCCATTCTTACGCGATTGGAGTATCAGGATGAGCAACGCGACGTACAGCCTCGTCAACAACGAAACCGGCGAGAAAACAGAGCTTCCCTTGATCACCGGCACCATCGGCACTCCTGGCGCCGACGTCGGCAAGGTGTACGACAAGCTTGGCATCTTCACGTACGACCCCGGCTTCACCTCGACCTGCTCGACCAAGAGCGCCATCACCTACATCGATGGTGACGAAGGCGTGCTGCTGTACCGTGGCTATCCGGTCGACCAGCTCGCCGAGAAGTCCAGCTTCATCGAAGTCTGCTATCTGATCCTGCACGGCGAACTGCCGACGGCGACCCAGCTCGCCCAGTTCGACCAGAGCATCCGCCGCCACACGATGCTCAACGAGTCGCTGCGCAACTTCTTCGCCGGCTTCAACTACGACGCGCATCCGATGGCGATGATGACCGGCGTCGTCGGCTCGCTGTCGGCGTTCTACCACGACACCACCAACAACAAGGATCCGAAGCATCGCGAGATCTTCGCGCATCGCATGATCGCGAAGATTCCGACGATCGCCGCCGCGGCCTACAAGAAGCTCGTCGGCCAGCCGTTCGTCTATCCGAAGAACGATCTGGACTACTGCAGCAACCTGCTGCGCATGATGTTCGCGGTGCCGGCCGAGGAGTACGAGATCAACCCGGTCGCCGCCAAGGCGCTCGACGTGCTGTTCATCCTGCACGCCGACCACGAGCAGAACGCCTCGACCTCGACGGTGCGCATGGCCGGCTCCACCGGCACCAATCCGTACGCCGCGATCTCTTCGGGTATCGCCGCGCTCTGGGGCCCCTCGCATGGCGGCGCCAACGAAGCGGTGCTGAACATGCTCGATGAGATCGGCGACGTGAAGCACGTCCCCGAGTTCATGAACAAGGTCAAGAACAAGGTCGAGGGCGTGCGCCTGATGGGCTTCGGCCATCGCGTGTACAAGAACTTCGATCCGCGCGCGAAGATCATCCGCGAGCAGTGCCACAAGGTGCTCAAGGCGCTCGGCAAGGAAAACGATCCGAAGATGGAGCTGGCCCTCAAGCTCGAGGAGATCGCGCTGTCCGACGATTACTTCAAGCAGCGCAAGCTCTACCCGAACGTCGACTTCTACTCCGGCATCATCTACGAAGCGCTCGGCATTCCGGTCAACATGTTCACGCCGATGTTCGCGGTCGGCCGCACCGTGGGCTGGTGCGCGCACTGGAACGAAATGACCGCCGACTCGACCACGCGCATCGCGCGTCCGCGTCAGGTCTACACCGGCGCCGCCGTGCGCGACTACAAGCCGGTCGCCCAGCGCTGAGCTGAACGCTTCTGGCGGTCACGAAAAAGCCGGCGAAAGCCGGCTTTTTCGTGGGTGCTTCGAAGGCCCGGTCGGTGCCCGGCTGAGTGATGCGCTTCGCGCCTACCGCCCTACACCGCGAGGTCGATCGGCTGTTCGGCGAGCGCTTCGGCCGCGGCGAGGTCGAGCCGCTTCATCGGCTGGCCGTCGTGCGGGGACAGTGGCGGCCGGCGCAATTCCTCGGGCGGGAACATCGCCATCTCGATGCCGACGTCGCCGGCCATGAATTCGCAGGTCGGAATCTCTTCGATGCGCCCGTCCGGGTAGCGATAACGCCGCTCGCCGGTTTCGTACGGAATCTTGCGGCCCTCGAGAAAGATGTCGAGCATCTCGGGCTTGTCGGCGAAGCCGTGCAGGCGCACGAGATGCGCTTCGGTGGTCGCGCCGCTGGCGACCGCGCCGACCAGGCGAGGCTCGAAAGTCGCGAGCAGTTTCATCGCGCGGACCGCGGTGCGGCGCAGCAGCTGCAGGCGCTCGGCATATTCGCTGCCGCCGAACAGCCGCTGGTATTCGATGACGGCTTCGTGGATGCGCGCGTTCTCGGGCATCTGCGTGCGGCCCGGCAGGCCGAGGCGTTCGGCCGCTTTCTGCTTGGCCAGGCGGTAATCGGTCAGCCTTTCCTCGCAGATGAGGCGTGCTGCCTCGGCCACGATTTCGCGTTGGAATCCTATCGCGCGCTTGCCCATGGTGTGATCCGACGAGCGGGAGCAACCGGTTCGCTCCCATGGCCCATGGATAACACGATTTCATGTCAGCGGGAAATGTCGCTGACGCTCGCGTGCAGCCCCGCTAGAACAGCTCGTCCTCGCCGACGCTCTTCTCTGCCGGAGCCTGCTGGGCCTCGGAGCGCGCGCGCTCGAGACGGTCGGACGGCAGCACCTCGACCATGCCGCCGCCCGATTCCTCGGACAGCAGGCGGCCGCTGCGCGGGTCGACGTGGACTTCGACGATGCTCGCCGGGCGCGGCAGGGTCTGCTCGGGCAGGCCCTTGAGCGCGGCGCGCATGAAGTCGATCCACATCGGCAGCGCGGCCTTGCCGCCGTACTCGCCGCGGCCGAGCGGCTTGGGCTGGTCGAAGCCGACCCAGCTGACGGCGACGAGCTGGGTGTTGAAGCCGTAGAACCAGGCATCGGTCTCGTCGTTGGTGGTGCCGGTCTTGCCGCGGATGTCCGAGCGGCGCAGCTCGCGGGCCTGGGCGCCGGTGCCGCGCGTGACCACTTCGCGCAGGATGTCGTCGACCATCCAGACCATGCCCGGATCGACCACCTGCGGCGCGAGCGTGTCGGCCGGCGGCGGGGTCTGCGGCCGGCCGTCGGTGCCGGCCGCGGTATCGACGATCAGCGCCGCGCATTCGGGGCAGGCGACCTTGGGCTTGGCCTTGAACACGAGGCCGCCGCGCGGATCGACGATCTGGTCGATGAAGAACGGGTCGATCAGGAAGCCGTCGTTGGCGAGCACCGCATACGCGCGCGCCATTTCCATCGGCGTGTAGCTGCCGCTGCCGAGCGCCATCGACAGATCGCGCGGCATGCGCTCCTTGGCGAGCCCGAAGCGGCTCACGTAATCGCGCACGTAGTCGATGCCGACGGCCTGCAGCAGGCGGATCGAGACGAGGTTGCGCGATTGCACGAGCGCCTCGCGCAGGCGCATCGGGCCCTTGAAGTCGCCGCTCGAATTTTCCGGGCGCCAGGCGCTCTCGAGATTGGCGTCTTCGAACACCACCGGCGCATCGAGCACGATCGAGGCCGGCGAGAAGCCGAACTGGAACGCCGCCGTGTACAGGAAGGGCTTGAAGCCCGAGCCCGGCTGGCGGCGGGCCTGCATCACGCGGTTGTACTTGTTGAGCAGGAAATCGTAGCCGCCGACGAGGGCGACCACCGAGCCGTCACGCGGGTCGAGCGCAATGAACGCGCCCTGCGCATTCGGCAGCTGGGCGAGCTTCCAGCGCTCGCCGTCGCGGCGGATGCGCACGACGTCGCCGCGCCTGACCGGCTTCTTCGCCGAAATGCCGGCCCATTTGAAATCGCCGGCCTCGAGCTCGACGAGGCCCTGGCTGCGCGTCAGCACCCGCAGCTTGGCGCCGTCGAAATCGACCACCGCCGCAGGCAGCAGGCCGGCCGCGGTCGGCAGCGCGTCGAGGAAATTGCCGATGCCCTTGCTGTCGGTGTTCTCGGCGAGCAGGGAGGCCGGCAGCTGCGTCTCGGGCCCGGCCCAGCCGTGACGCTCTTCGTAGGCGATCAAGGCGTCGCGCAGCGCGGCATTGGCGGCGGCCTGCTTGTTCGACTCGATCGTCGCGGTCACGCGGTAGCCGCCGGTGTAGGCGGCCTCGCCGAAGCGCGCGACCATTTCGGCACGGATCATCTCGGCGACGTAGTACGCATCGACCTCGACCGCCGGCAGCGAGAACTTGACTGTCACCGGCTCGGCCAGCGCGGCTTCGTAATCGAGCGCGGAAATCTTGTTGAGATCGCGCAGCCGGCGCAGCACGTAATCGCGTCGCTCCCTGGCGCGTTCGGGGCTCGCCACCGGGTTGTCGCGCGAGGGCGCCTTCGGCAGGCCGGCGAGCAGCGCCGTCTGCGACCAGCTCAAGTCCGACAGATCCTTGCCGAAATAGACCAGGGCGGCGGCGCCGACGCCGTAGGCGCGCTGACCGAGGAAGATCTTGTTGAGATAGGTTTCGAGGATCTCCTGCTTGCTGAGCTCGTCCTCGATGCGCATGGCGAGCAGGATCTCCTTGAACTTGCGCACGTAGCTGCGTTCCGGCGACAGGAACACGTTGCGCGCGAGCTGCATGGTGATGGTGCTGCCGCCCTGGCTCTTCTGGCCGGTGGTGGCGAGCACCACGCTCGCGCGGGCAAGACCGCGCCAGTCGACGCCGGGGTGCTCGAAGAAGCGATCGTCCTCGGCGGCCAGGAAGGCATCGACGACGCGTTGCGGGATTTGCTCGTAGCGCAACGGGGCGCGGCGTTCGGCGCCGTATTCGCCGATCAGCTTGCCGTCGCGCGTGTAGATCCGCAGCGGTACCTGCAGTTGCAGCTCGCGCAGCGAGGCCACCGAGGGCAGCTGGGCGCCGTAATGCCACTTGGCGGCGAAGAACACACCGAACAGCAGGCCAATACCCACAACCACCAGGCAGGCGAGTATCAACAGTATGCGGTTAGCCCATCTCACAACCGACTCCTAGTCCAACCGCTCACTCTAAAAAAGCCGCCCAATGCGAAGTGCAGCACAGCTCGACAACGCCTGCCCTGCTCATGCAAGCCTTTGTCGCTTCATGAAAATCAGGCGCTATATTACGATCGGGGAAGGGTGGCGTCATGTCGTTCAACGAGGGGCGTGCCGCGGTTCGCGGACGAGCTAGGGAGCATGTCGATCATGCAATCGCTGTTCGGTAGCAAGAGCCGCGAGCTGATCGGCCTCGATATCAGTTGCAGCGCCATCAAGCTCGTCGAACTCGCCAAGCGTGGCGATCGCTACGCGGTCGAGAGCTACGCCATCGAGCCGCTGCCCGCGAACGCGGTCGCCGACAAGCAGATCCTCGATCCGCAGGCCGTGGGCGAATGCATCGCGCGTGCCGTCAATCGCTCGGGCACGCGCACGCGGCAGGCCGCGCTCGCGGTGTCGGGCGCATCGGTCATCACCAAGATCATCCAGATGCCCGAGTCGCTCTCCGAGCTCGACCTCGAAGAGCAGATCAAGGTCGAGGCCGACCAATACATTCCGTACTCGATCGACGAAGTGGCGCTCGATTTCCAGGTGCTCGGTGCAAGCGCCGCAGGTTCCGGGCAGGTCGACGTGTTGCTCGCGGCTTGCCGAAAGGACCAGGTCGAGACGAGCTGTGCGGCGCTCGAGATCGCCGGACTGACGCCGAAGATCGTCGACATCGAAGCCAACGCGCTGCAGAACTCGGCGCTGCTGCTGCGCCACCAGATGCCCGATCGCGGGCGCAACCGCACGATCGCGCTGATCGACATGGGCGCGACCACGACCTCGGTGCTGGTGCTGCAGAACCTGCAGGCCGTGTACACGCGCGATCAGTCCTTCGGCGGCCGCCAGCTGCTCGAGGACATGATGCGCTACTACGGCATGACGCTCGAAGAGGCGAGCCAGGCACGGCGCTTCAACAACCTGCCCGACGGCTTCGAGCCCGAAGTGCTCGCGCCCTTCGTCGCCGACATGGGCCAGCAGATCGACCGCTCGCTGCAGTTCTTCTTCGCCTCGACTTCGCAGCACGGGCAGATCGATCAGGTCATCCTGGCCGGAGGCTGCGCGGGCATCGATCATGTCGATCGCCAGCTCGCCGATCAGCTGCAGCTTCCGGTGGTCATCGCGCAGCCGTTCGCGAATCTCAGCGTGGCGGCCCGCGCCAAGCCGACGCAGCTCGCGCGTGATGCGGCCTCGCTGCTGATCGCGGCGGGGCTCGCGATGCGCGCCTTCGATCCGGAGGGCTGAGACGATGCCCCTGCCGAAGCTCAACGAGCCGCTCAAGAATCCGTTCGCGGGCAGGTTCTCGCGCAAGCCCGTGCTCGGGACCGAGTCCGGCGTGCCGGCCGCGCCCGAGCCGATGGTCATGCGCATCAACCTGCTCGACTGGCGCCAGCAGCGCCGCGAGCTGCGCCAGCGCCAGTTCAAGAACATCATGGGCCTGGCTTTCGTGCTCGCGATCGGCCTGGTGCTGATCGGGCGTCTGTTCGTCAGCGGCAAGCTCGATCACCAGCAGAGCCGCAACGATTATCTGCGTCAGCAGATCGCCGAGGTCGATCAGAAGATCAGGGAGATCCAGGAACTCGAGAAGGTGAAGCGCAACCTGCTCGCGCGCATGCGCGTGATCGAGGAGTTGCAGGCTTCGCGCAGTGCCACCGTGCATCTGTTCGACGAGCTCGTGAACACCTTGCCCGAAGGCGTGAACCTGAGCTCGGTCAAGCAGACCGGCGGCAGCGTGATGGTCGAGGGCGCGGCCGAATCCAACGCGCGCGTGTCCACCTACATGAAGAATCTCGATGCCTCGCAGTGGTTCGACGACCCGCGCCTGATCGTCATCAAGACCAGCGAGAAGGGCAGCACGCGCACGAGCGAGTTCACGCTGCAGGTGAAGAACCTGACCAAGGCCAGCGCCGGCGATGACGAGGGTTCGGAGGTGATCGAATGAACCTCGCCAAAGCCTGGTCCGAGCTGCGGTCCATCGACGTGCAGAACCCGACGGGCTGGCCCGATTGGGTGCGCGTGGCCGCGGCGATTCTGCTCGGCATCGTCATTTCGGCCGCGGGCTACTGGTATTTCATCGTGCCGCTCAACGAGGACCTCGCGGCGCGCGAGCAGGAGGAGATCAGCCTGCGCAGCGAGTTCGAGCAGAAGCAGAAGAAGGTCGCGGCGCTCGACGCGTACAAGGAGCAGCTCAGGGAAATGGAGACCTCGTTCGGCGCGATGCTCAAGCAGCTGCCGAGCAAGACCGAGGTGGCCAATCTGCTCGCCGACATTTCGCAGGCGCGTGTCGAAAGCAACCTCGAAGAGGAGCTGTTCCAGCCGCAGCCCGAAGTGCCGAAGGATTTCTACGCCGAGATGCCCAACCGCATCGTCGTCACCGGCGATTACCACGACATGGGCCGCTTCGTCGGCGCGGTCGCCGCGTTGCCGCGCATCGTCACCATCGACGAAGTCGAGCTCAAGCCGGTCGGTGCGACCGCGCCGGGCGCCAGCGCTCCGCGCGGCGGCCTGCGCATGACCGCGCTCGCCAAGACCTATCGCTATCTCGACGCCGACGAGATCGCCGAGAACGAGAAGAAGGCAGGTCAGAAATGAGCGCCTCCATGCTTCGACTGCTCTGCGCTTTCGGCCTGCTGGCGACGCTCGCGGCCTGCGGTGGCGGCATGGGCGATCTCGAGCAATGGGTTTCCGAGGTCAAGGCTCGCAAGTCGACCCGCATCGAGCCGATTCCGCAGATCAAGCCTTACGAGGCCTACGCCTACGACGCCGGAACGCGGCGCGATCCATTCGTCGCCGAGCAGCCCAAACCCGCGGCCGGCAGCGGTCCGGGACCGCGTCCCGATCCGAAGCGGCCCAGGGAAGCGCTCGAGGAATACCCGCTCGATGCGCTGCGCATGCAGGGCATCATCCGCACGCCGCGTGCGACGTTCGGGCTCATCAAGTCGCCCGACAACATCATCCATCGCGTCAGCGTGGGCAATTACATGGGCCAGAACTTCGGCCAGGTGAAGAGCGTCACCGAAACCGAGATCACGCTCATGGAACTGGTGGCCGACGGCTTCGGCGGCTACGTCCAGCGCCCGGCCACGTTGGCGCTGTCGCAATGATTGGGAGTCACGCGCAGATGAAGCCTCGTACAAGAATCGCGTCCACCGAACGCGCATCGCGGACCCGCAATCCGACGATGATGATGAGCCTGCTGCTCGTCGTGCTCGCGCTGCTGCCGGGCATGGCGAACGCGCAGATGTCGCGCGGCCTGCAGTCGGCCGACGCGGCGGCCCTCGACGGTGGGCGCGTACTGGTGACCCTGACGCTGTCGAGCGCTGCGCCCGAGCCCATCGTGTTTCCGAACGAGTCGCCGGCCCGTGTCTCGATCGATCTGCCGCAGACGCGGCTGGCGATGGCCGAGCGCTATCGCAAGGTCAACCTCGCCAAGGTGCAGGCGCTGTCGGCCGCCGAGAACAAGGATCGCACGCGCCTGGTCATCGAGCTCACGCAGATGGTCGGCTACAAGGTCCGCGTCGACGGCAACCGCATCTTCGTGACGATCGATGCGCTGCCCTCCGCGACCGCGCCGCTGAGCTCGGGTGTTCCGCCGCAGAACTATTCGACGCTGTCGGGGCCGGTGTCCGCGCTGAGCGCCGCGCCGGTCATGCCGGCCGTGGCGTCGATCACGCACATCGATTTTCGCCGCGGCGAAAACGGCGAAGGCCGCATCATCGTGTCGCTCGACAACCCGCAGGCGGTCGTCAACGTCAGCGACGAGGGCAATCGCGTGGTCGCGCGCTTTCGCAACGTGAATCTGGCCGATGCGCAGGTGCGCCGACTCGACGTGCTCGACTTCGCCACGCCCGTGAAGTTCGTCGATGCGCTCAAGGCCGGAGCGGATGCGCAGATCGTCATCGTGCCGGTGACCGGCGGCGACTTCGAGCAGAAGACCACGCAGCTCGGCAACCAGACCATCATCGAGCTGCAGCCGCTGTCGCAGACGCAGCGCGACGAACGCAAGAAGACCGATCCGCAGTACACCGGCGAGAAGGTCTCGCTGTCGTTCCAGAGCATCGACATCCGCTCGCTGCTGCAGATCATCGCCGACGTCGCGGGCACCAACATGGTGGTATCGGATTCGGTGACCGGCGAGATCGCGATGCGCCTGCAGAACGTGCCCTGGGATCAGGCGCTCGACATCATCCTGCGCACCAAGGGCCTCGGCATGCGCCAGCAGGGCAATGTGATGATCGTCGCGCCCTTGGCCGAGCTCGCCGAGCGCGACAAGATCGAGGCCGAGGCCGAGAAGCAGAAAGTGGAACTCGCGCCGCTGCGCTCGGAGCTGATCCAGGTCAACTACGCGAAGGTGGCCGACGTCGCCGCGCTGCTGAAATCGGGCGAGAACTCGATCCTGTCCGAGCGCGGTCGCGTGTCGATCGACGATCGCACCAACACGCTGCTCGTGCTCGAGACGCGCGAGAAGATCAACGAGATTCGCACGCTGGTCGCCAGGCTCGACATTCCGGTGCGCCAGGTGCTCATCGAATCGCGCATCGTCATCGCCAACAACGACTACTCGAAGGAGCTCGGCACGCGCTTCGGCGTCAGCGCGGTTCGCCGCAACGGCAACAACGGCATCATCTCGACCTCGGGCAGCGCCGAGGCGAACGAGACCTCGGTTCGCGACTTTCTGAACAACGGCAACAGTTTTCCGGTCACGCCGGGCTCGCTCAACGATCGCTTCAACGTCAACCTGCCGGCCTCGAGCGACAACGCGGGCAAGATCGCGCTCGCCCTGCTCGGCAAGAACTATCTCGTCGACCTCGAGCTTTCGGCGCTGCAGGCCGAAGGCCGCGGCGAAATCATCTCGACGCCGCGCGTGATCACGAGCAACGCCAAGCAGGCCTCGATCGAGCAGGGCGTGGAGATTCCGTATCAGGAAGCGGCGAGCAGCGGCGCGACCTCGGTTTCGTTCAAGAAGGCGGTGCTCTCGCTCAACGTGACGCCGCAGATCACGCCGGACGATCGCATCATCATGGACCTGGCAGTCAACAACGACAGCGTCGGTGCGACCTTCACGGGCGCGGGCGGCTCGCAGATTCCGAGCATCGATACGCGCAAGGTCACCACGCAGGTGCTCGTCGAGAACGGCCAGACCGTGGTGCTCGGCGGCATCTACCAGCAGGAGAACCGCAACAGCGTGTCGAAGATTCCGCTGCTCGGCGACATCCCGATCCTCGGCGTCGCATTCCGCAACCGGCTCACGGTCAACAACCGCGACGAGCTGCTGGTTTTCGTGACGCCGCGCATCCTGCGCGAAGGCCTGCAGATCAATTGAAAGCCGGCGAGACCGCACGCCAGCCGAGCCCGGGCCACGTAGACAAAAGCTACCGAAGCCCCCTGTTTCCAGCGTTTTCAGGGGCTTCCGATGACTGAACGACCCGGCAGCTTGGCTATACTGGCGGCCAACTTTCCGCCCGGTCGGCTATGAAACTCGGTCACTTTCTCAGCGGCGCCTCCCTGGCTCTCGCGTCGCTGTTGGTCGGCTGTGGCAGCAGTTCGGACAGTGGCGGCGACCTGAGCGGCGGCGGCTCGGGCGGCGGCGGCACGGGCGGCCAGTACACCGTGGTACTCGACGGTCCGGACTGCACCGAGCCGGGTATCTCCACGAGCGGTTACACCGCCACCATCACGACGCGCAGCGGCGCGGCTGCGAGCGGCATTTACGTGGCGCTGAGTGCGCGCACCAATCCGACCGATGCGACGACGAGCGTCGGCATCATCCGCGCGGCCAAGCCTGACGGCAGCGGCACCACGCTCAATGGCGGCACCACCAACACGGCTGGCGTCTTGGCGTTTTCGTTCACGCCGCCGTCGAGCGCGATTCGCGAATCGGTGGCGATCTCGCTGATCGCCAAGACCAGCACCACCGATACCGCCACCAGCTGTTCCGCCACCGGCACCGCCTGCTATGGCGTGGAACTGCAGCCCACGGTGAAGCCTTCGGTCTCGGTCCAGGGTCCGCTCGTGGGCGGGGCTCGTGTGGCATCCAGGAGCCTCACGGTCGAATCCGGCGAGCTGGCCCCCGATTTCCTGGTGACCGTGACGCGCTCCTCGAGCTGCAGCTCCGGCGGCCGCACCAGCGGCGCGACGATCGCCGTCACCCCGACCCTGACCGGAGCTTCGGCACGCATCGTCCAGGGCACCACGGCGCTCGACGGCACCGCCTCGTTCGACTACCAGGCGCCGACGGTTTCGGCCAGCAGCGCCGAAAAGCTCAGCGTCGTGGCGACCTACAACGGCGTCGCCAGCGATGCCACGGTCTACGAACTCACGGTCGCCCCGCCGCCGCCGCCCGGCAGCACGGTGGTGACGATCACCGGCCCGACCACGGCGTCGGCCGGGGCTGCGCAGAGCGGCTATACGGCGCTGGTCGAGACGGTGGAGCGCACCACCAATTCCAGCGGCGCGGTGGTGGAAACCCGCTCCGCTCGCCCGAACACCCAGCTCAACCTCAGCGTGACCAACGGCACGGTGACCACGCAGGCCAACGCCAACGGCATCGGCGGCGTGACCGACGAATTCGGCAAGGTGGCGTTTTCGATCACCCCTTCGACCTCGAGCACGAGCAATCAGACGCTCACCGTCACGGGCGCCACCGTCAACACCAACGACACCGTGCTGACGAGCTCCTGTGCGCTCAGCGCGAGCCGTTGCTCGACGACGTTCCAGGTGCGCGTGCAGCCCGACAGCTTCCAGTTCACCGCGCCGGTGTTCGGTGCCAGCGGAACGGTCGGTGAGCTCAACGCGGTGCCGCTGAGCTTCCAGTGGGCGACCGCCGGCACGAGCTCGGCCACCGCGACCCCGGCCAAGGCCGGCGTGGCCGGTTGCGTGAACCTCAGCGCGACCTTCACGGGCAACGGCACCAGCCCCTACCTGCTCAAGATCAACGGCGACAACGTGCCGGCTTCGCAGACGCGCGTGGTCAAGCTCGATGCCAACGGCAACTTCCAGGTGCCGGTCGCGGTGCTGTCGGATCGCTCGGGCTTCGTGCAGGTGACGGCCGCCGAGAATCGCGGCTGCGTGACTTCGACGACGACCGCCAGCGGCACGCTCTCGGCCACCACCGGCGTGCAGTTCGTCGACGAGATCTGCGAAACCACCGCCGACGGCCGCAATTGCGTCGACCTGACCGCGCCGCTGCGCGTGCTGACCTCTCCCGATACGGCCGGCGCCCAGCGCACGGCCGACCTGTCGTTCCAGGTGCTCAACAGCGCCTACGCGCCGGTCGATGGTGCGCAGGTGCTGTTCCGCATCGTCACCAAGGGCAATGCGGGCGATCCGAACGAGCGCGTGTTCCCGGGCGGCGGCACCACCAACGCCAGCGGCGTCGCGACCTCGAAGTACTACATTCCGACCTTCAACCCGGCGCTCAGCACCACCGATACCTCGAAGTTCGTCGACGTGCAGGCCTGCGTGCGCCGCCAGACCGGCAGCAGCGAGAGCGCGGAGGTCTGCAGCACCCGTCGCATCCAGATCGTCGCTCCGAGCAGCTGATGGAACCGGCGTGAACAAGAGCAACATCTTCCTGATCGGTCCGATGGGCGCCGGCAAGACCACGGTCGGCAAGCGGCTGGCCGAGACGCGCGGGCTCGAATTCATCGACAGCGATACCGAGATCGAGGAGCGCACCGGCGTCGACATTCCGCTGATCTTCGAGAAGGAAGGCGAGTCCGGTTTCCGCAAGCGTGAGCGCCTGGTGATCGGCGACCTGACCCAGCGCAGCGGCATCGTGCTGGCTACCGGTGGTGGCGCGGTGCTCGATGCCGACAACCGCCAGTGGCTGTCGGCGCGCGGATTCGTGGTCTACCTGCACGCGAGCGTAGACCAGCAGCAGCACCGGACCTCGCGCAACGACAACCGGCCGTTGCTGCAGAACGTGCCCGACCGGCGCGAGGTGCTGCAGCGCCTGTTCGAGACCCGCGACCCGCTGTATCGCGAGATTGCCGACCTCGTCATCAGCACCGACGGTCGCAATGCCCGCCAGCTGGCCCGCGAAATAGAGGATCATATCGACCGTCCGGCGACCGCCGTCTGATCCCTGTGATCGGCGTCGGCTCGCCGCCCGATCCGTCCTTTCCAGCTTTCCGTCGCGCTTGAACAACACCCGCATCCTCAAAGTCGAGCTCGGTGCTCGCAGCTACCCCATCCGCATCGGGCGCGGCATCGCCGGCCTCGATACCGCGTTTCCCGAGAGCGCCGGCCGCAGCCTGCGCATCGTCACCGACAGCAACGTCGAGCCGCTCTACCTCGACGCCCTGCTCGGTGCGCTCGCGCTGAGCCGCGATCAGGTCTACGTGGTGCCGGCCGGCGAGGCCAGCAAGACCTGGGATACCGCCGGCAAGCTGCTCGACTGGCTGCTCGCGAGCCGCTTGTCGCGCGACGGCTGCCTGGTCGCGCTCGGCGGCGGCGTCATCGGCGACCTGACCGGCTTCGTCGCCTCGATCTACCAGCGCGGCATCGACTTCATCCAGATTCCGACCACGCTGCTGGCTCAGGTCGATTCCTCGGTCGGTGGCAAGACCGGCGTCAATCACGCGCGCGGCAAGAACCTGATCGGCGCCTTCCACCAGCCGATCTCGGTGGTCGCCGACACCGACACGCTGGCGACGCTGCCCAAGCGCGAGCTGCTCGCCGGGCTCGCCGAAGTCATCAAGTACGGCATGCTCGCCGACGGCCTGCTGTTCGAATGGCTCGAGAACAACCTCGACCGCATCCTGAGCCTCAATCCGAACTCGCTCGCCGAGATCATCGAGCGCTGCTGCGCGATCAAGGCGCGCATCGTCGGCCTCGACGAGCGTGAAACCGGCAGCGGCCCGCGCGCGCTGCTGAACCTCGGCCACACCTTCGGCCATGCGATCGAGACCTACACCGGCTACACCGAGTGGCTGCACGGCGAGGCGGTGGCGACCGGCCTGGTGCTCGCGGCCGACCTGTCGGCGCGCCACGGCTGGATCACCGAGGCCGTCGCCGCCCGCTGCACCGCGCTGATCGCCCGCGCCGGCCTGCCGGTGGCGCCGCCCAAGGGCATGACGGCCGAGCATTTCCGCGATCTCATGGGGCTCGACAAGAAGGTCAAGGCCGGCAAGCTGCGCCTGATCCTGCTGCGCGGCCTCGGCGACGCGGTGCTGTCGTCGGATTTCGAGCCCTCGCTGCTTGACGAGACGCTCGCCGAAGCCTGCGGGGCGACGAGCTGAGCGGCTGATTCAGGCTGCGCCGGCGGGTGCCGGTGCGGCGGCTTCAGCTGGGCGGCTGCGCCGCTCGCGCAGACTTGGGACATGCCCGGTTCTTCCGCCCTCAATCGCCGATCGCGCGCGCTCGCGATGCTCGCCTTGATCGTCGCGGGCGAAACCATGTTCGTGCTGCCGTTCGTGATCGCGCGCGTGTTCCGCACGACGTTTCTCGATGTCTTCGGGCTCAGCAACCTGCAGCTCGGCAGCGCGTTCTCGGTCTATGGCGCGGTCGCGATGGTCTCGTATTTCTTCGGCGGACCGCTGGCCGACCGCATCGCCCCGCGCCGGCTCATCGCCGTCGCACTCGCGATCACCGCGCTCGGCGGCGGGGTGTTCGCCAGCGTTCCCTCGATCGGCGTGCTCCGGCTGCTGTATGCGTTCTGGGGAATCAGTTCGATCCTGCTGTTCTGGGCGGCGCTGATCCGGGCCACGCGCGAATGGGGCGGCGACGAATCGCAGGGGCGCGCTTACGGCTTGCTCGATGGCGGACGCGGATTGCTCGCGGCCGTGCTCGCCTCGCTCGCGGTGAGCCTGTTCGCCTCGCTGTTGCCGGCTGATGTGCAGGCGGCGACGCACGAACAGCGCCGCGCCACGCTCGCGCAGCTGATCTCGGCCGGTGCCATCCTCACGCTGCTCGCGGCCGCGCTCGCCTGGTTCGTGCTGCCGCGCAGTTCGATCGAGGCGAATCGAGCGCCGCGAGCGACTTTCGACGGCGTGCGCGCCGCGGCCAAACTGCCGGGCGTCTGGCTGCAGGCCGTCGTCATCGTCTGCGCCTACTTCGCCTACAAGGCCACCGACAATTTCGGGCTCTACGCGCACGACGTGCTCGGTTACGACGACGTCGACGCCGCGCGCCTCGGCAGCCTGAGCTTCTGGATGCGGCCACTCGCCGCGCTCGGGGCGGGCCTGCTCGCCGATCGCACGCAGGGTTCGCGCATGCTGGCCGCAGGCTTCGCGCTGCTGATGGCGGGTGCGCTCGTGCTGGCAGGCGCCGGGCCATCGTTGATGCTGCTGCCGGCCGTGTTCATCACCACTGTCGTCGTCACGAGCCTCGCCATCTATTCGCTGCGCGGCCTCTACCACGCGGTCATGAACGAGGCGCGCGTGCCGCTGGCGGTCACCGGCAGCGCCGTCGGCCTGGTTTCGGTGATCGGTTATCTGCCCGATGTCTTCGCCGGGCCGCTGATCGGCTGGCTGCTCGATCGCCATCCGGGGGCGATCGGCCATCGCCAGGTGTTCCTGGTCGTCGCCGGCTTCGCGCTCGCGGGGCTGCTGGCGACGCTCGCGTTCCGCGCCGTCACGCGAACGCGTCGCGATCCGCCTTAGAATCGGGCATGGAACTCGCACCTTACGCAGCGCTCGAAATCCACACGCGCGGCCGGCGCCATGCCGAGCCCGGACCGAACAATCGCAGCGCCTACATGCGCGATCGCGATCGCATCATCCATTCGGCCGCGTTCCGCCGGCTCGAATACAAGACGCAGGTCTTCGTGAACCACGAGGGCGATCTGTTCCGCACGCGGCTCACGCATTCGCTCGAAGTGGCCCAGCTCGCGCGCACGATGTCGCGCAGCTTGCGGCTCAACGAAGATCTCTGCGAGGCGATCTCGCTCGCGCACGATCTCGGCCACACGCCGTTCGGCCACGCGGGCCAGGACGCCCTCAACGAGGTCACCAAGCCCTACGGCGGCTTCGAGCACAACGCGCAGTCGCTGCGCGTGGTCGACGAGCTCGAGGACAAGTACGCGAGCTTTCGCGGGCTCAACCTGAGCTTCGAAACGCGCGAAGGCATCCTCAAGCACTGCTCGCTCGCACGCGCCCGCAAGCTCGGCGACGTCGGGCAGCGTTTCATCGAACGCGGCCAGCCCAGCCTCGAAGCGCAGCTCGCGAATCTCGCCGACGAAATCGCCTACAACAATCACGACATCGACGATGGCCTGCGTGCGGGCCTGCTGACGGTTCCGCAACTGCGCGAAGTGCCGCTGTTCCGGCGGCATCACGACCTGGTGCTCGAGGCCTACGGCCCGCTGCCGCCCAAGCAGGAGCGCCACGAAACCATCCGCCGCGTCATGAGCACCTTCGTCGAAGACCTGACCTCGACGAGCGCCCGGCGTATTGCCGAATCGGGCGTTCGGCATATCGACGAAGTGCGCGCGCAGCCGGCGCCGCTGATGAGCTACAGCGAGGCGATGCGTGCCGAGATCATCGAGCTCAAGCGCTTCCTGCATGCGCAGCTGTATCGGCATCACCAGGTGTATCGCGTCATGAACAAGGCGCAGCGCGTGGTGCGCGACCTGTTCGCGGCCTTGTTCGAAGACCTGCGGCTGATGCCGCCCGAGTTTGCCGTCGCCGCCGCCAGGCTCGAAGCCGATGAAGGCGCCGAAGGCCGTGCGCGCGTGGTGGCGGATTACATCGCCGGCATGACCGACCGCTACGCCCTCGACGAGCACGAGCGTCTGTTCGATCCGCGGCGGCTGCGCTAGCAGGATCGCCGCGAGGCAGTGCGCACCCCCCATCCTGGGGGTCGTTTCATCACCGCTCCGACTCTAGCCTGCCGCGACTCGAAGTCGAGTTCACGCTCCAGGGGAGACCACGATGAAACGCAAACAATGGAACGCGCTGGCCGCTCGCTCGCTGCTGCTGTCTTCGGCCGCTGCGCTCACGCTGCTGCTCGGCGCCTGCGGTAACGACGACGGTGATGATGAAGGTAGCGGCGATGGCGGCGGCAGCGTGTCGCTCGGCAATGCCGATCTGAGTTCGCCGCAGGTGGTGCAGGCGCAGGTCGGCACGCTCGGCCAGTTGCTCAGCACGATCAGCACGCTCGATGCGGTCGCCACGCCGGTGCCGACGGCTAGCGCTCGCAGCATCGCCAAGGCCGGCGAAGCCTGTCCCGATGGCGGTGAATTCCAGGACGTCGCCGAAGCCAGCAAGAACGTCGGCTCGCCGTTCACCACGCAGGCGATGCCGGTGTCCGGCACGCGCGCGGTGAACTGCAGGTATGCGGACCGCCAGAGCCAGGGCGGACAGAACGTCGAATACACCGTGAAGCTCAACGGTCTGTCGGAAGGCGGCAGCATCGACGATGCGGGCTCGGTGCTCTACGCGAAGGTCGGCGAAAGCCCGAGCGAGCCATTCGAGTACGAATTCGACGTGAAGACCAGCGGCAGCGCGGGCAGCCAGAACTTCAGCAGCGAAACTGAACTCGATTTCGGCATCGGTTATCGGCTCGATTCCAGGTCGACCAATTCGGGCAGCGACAGCCGCTTCTCGCTGCTGCTCGATGGTGATTACGAAACCTCGGCCACGTCGGGCGGCCAGGGCGGCTCGGCCAGTGGTGATTTCACGAGCTTCATCGGCACCAGCGAAGCGCCGTTCAAGATCGTCAGCGCGAGCGACGGCGTGCGTATCGAAGGCAAGTACGGCTTCGGCATCTCGCCGGTTCCGGCTGGTGCCAACTGCACGAGTGCGAGCCTCGACGTGGAAACTACGCAGCCGCTGGTGCCCGATACGAGCGGCAACGGCAGCCCTTACGGCGCCGGCATCATCAAGCTCAGCAGCGGCTCGAGCTCGGCGACCGTGCAGTTCAACAACGACGGCACCGTGACGCTGACGCCGCAGGGCGGCTCGGCGACGACGATCTCGTATGCCGAAGCGGTGGCCGCGGCCGCGCCTTGCGCGGGCTTCGCGTTCGCCGGCGTCGCCTTCCTCGGCGCGCTGTAGGCGGCGCCATCGAACGGGCTCCGCACCGAGCCCGTTCGATGTTCCGTGCAGGGAGTGCGGTGGTCTAAGCTCGCGGCCGTACTTCGCAACGGACGCCCTCAATGCCGCGCATCAAGCCGCTCAACTATCTCGATTTTGCGGTTCGCTGGTTCGGCCGCAAGGCCGACGAACTCGGCAGCGCCGAGCGCCGCGCGCTCGCGCGGGCGTCGAAGGGCCAGGCGCTGACCGAAGATCCCAATCGCAAGCTCGACGAGCAGACCAGCTTCGGCGGCAGGCTGGCCGATCGCGTCGCCGAGATCGGCGGCTCATGGACCTTCGTGAGTTGCTTCGGCGCCTTCCTGCTGGCCTGGGCGGTGCTCAATACCGAGGTTCTCGGCAAGACCGCGTTCGATCCGTATCCCTACGTGTTCCTGAACCTGGTGCTGTCGATGCTCGCCGCGATCCAGGCGCCGATCATCATGATGAGCCAGAACCGGCAGTCGGCGAAGGACCGGCAGATGGCCTCGTACGACTACGAGGTCAACCTCAAGTCCGAGATCGAGATCATGGCCCTGCATGAAAAGATCGACGCGCTGCGCGCCGAGCAGCTCATGACCGTGATCGCGCAACAGCAATCGCAGATCGAAATGCTCTCGCGCCTGCTCGAACGCGCGGAGGCGCGCAACGACTCCAGTTCGCTTTAGTTTCGGCTACCGAGCGAGTTCGGCCCGCGCCTGGCGGATCACACTGGCCGACGCGCTGAGCCCGAGCACGGCCATGATCGTCGCGACGACCAGATCGGGCCAGCCCTGGCCGGTGCCGAACACGCCGAGCGCCGCGAGCATCACCGCGAGATTGCCGATCGCATCGTTGCGCGAGCACAGCCAGACCGAGCGCATGTTGGCGTCGCCGCTGCGCCAGCGATACAGCATCGCGGCGACGCCGAAGTTGGCGATCAGCGCAAGTACGCTGATCGCCCCCATCGTCGCCGCGTCCGGCACCACGCCGGCGCGCAGATTCCAGACCGCGTGCCCGAGTACGAACAAGCCGTAGCTGCCCATGCAGAGGCCTTTGACGAGCGCGGTGCGCGCGCGCCAGACCACGCCCAGCGAGAGCACCGCGAGCGACAGGCCGTAGTTCGCCGCGTCTCCGGCGAAATCGATCGCATCGGCGAGCAGCGCCACCGAGCCGGCGCCCCAGCCGGCACCGAGCTCGACGCAGAACATCAGCGCATTGACCCACAGCGCGATCCACAAGGCGCGCCGATACTGAGGAGGCGTTTGGTTGGTCGGCGGTGGGCAGGCAGCGCAGCAGTCGTTGGCCATGGATTCGCCGGGTCAGGCGCCGAGGTGGTGCCGCGGCCGATGGTAGCGCGACGAGGTATCGGCCCGAATGCCGAAGGTGATCATCAAGGCCGGAACCAGTCTTCGATCCGCAGGCCATCGGTGTTGGCGAGCGGATGCGGCAGCCGGCTCACGAACGCCATGTCCTGGGACGCGGCGATGGCGGCCTGTTCGCCGTCGAGGCGGCTCCAACGCCGTCCCGCGCGGTCCCAGCGACCGGCCTGGCGGGCGAGCCACAGCGCGGCCTCGCGATCGATCGGCAATACCGGCGGACCGCAGGCGAGCAGTTCGGCCGTGAAGGCGCTCAATTGCTGGCGGCGATGGCCTTCGGGCAGGCCGTCGAGCCCGCGCAGCCAGGTGATCAGCGCGGGCGCCGCGATCGCGCAGAGCGACTGGCGCTGCTGGAACAGGGTGAAGATGCGCCGGTTGCCGTCGGGCCTCGTGAGCTCGGCGAGCACCGGCAGGTCCAGCAGATAGAGCGGCTTGGCCATCGGCGCCCGCTAGAGCTCGGCCCAGCGATCGAGCTCGGAG
The DNA here is from genome assembly GCF_058783045.1 of Hydrocarboniphaga sp. FW305-C-57. Lineage (NCBI taxonomy): Bacteria > Pseudomonadati > Pseudomonadota > Gammaproteobacteria > Nevskiales > Nevskiaceae > Hydrocarboniphaga > Hydrocarboniphaga sp. FW305-C-57. The sequence goes on from NZ_JBYSYG010000004.1 coordinate 305,544, forward strand.
GCGGTCACGCCCTCGAAGCCGGCCGGCAGGCGGCCGCGCCAGGCCTGCGCCCAGCCCGCGAAGTCGGCCGCCGAGGCCGATGACTTGAGCCGCTCGTACTCGGCCTCGGACAGCAGCACGGCCACCGCCTTGCCGCGCCGGGTGACCTGGACGGGATTGCCGTCTTCGGCTTCGTAGAGCAGCTCAGTGAGGCTGTCCTTGGCCTGGGCGATGGAGACGGATTTCATGGCGAGCGAGGGGTGTGCGGAAGATGGCCATCTGGATGGCCATCTTAGATCGGGCTAAGGCGCTGATTCAACGGGGAACTGTCGGGGGAACTACGCATTTCCGAGCGCGAAATTTGCTTGCGCCTTAACGGGCCATTAGCGTTGCGCTCCCCTCATGCCGGTACGGCATAGGGTATTCGTGGAATTTCACGGGAGCGACCGCCGAAAAGACAGCGTCGGCCGCGCCCAGCCAGGAGTCTTCAATGTCCCAGCGCCCTGAATCGCCTCTCGAAGGCCATGCCGCCCACGGCCTCTATCGCCCCGAGTTCGAGAAGGACTCCTGCGGTTTCGGCCTGATCGCGCACATGGACGATCAGCCGAGCCACAAGCTGATCCAGACGGCGGTCACGGCGCTCGATCGCATGACCCATCGTGGTGCGGTGGCCGCCGACGGCAAGACCGGCGACGGCTGCGGCCTGCTCATGAAGAAGCCCGACGCCTTCCTGCGCCGCGAAGCCGAGAAGCTCGGCTTCGCGCTCGGCGACAACTATGCGGTCGGCAACATCTTCTTCTCCAACGACGAGAAGCGCCGCGCTCGCGCCAAGCAGGTCATCAAGGAGAGCGTCGAGCACCACGGCCTCAAGCTGCTGGGCTTTCGCGTGGTGCCGACCGACGCCGCCGCGCTCGGCGAGGAAGCGCTCAAGACCGTGCCGCACATCGAGCAGGCCTACATCGCGCCGCCCAAGGACTGCCACAAGTTCAGCTTCGAGTTAAAACTCTTTAAGGCCCGCCGCCGCGCCGAGAAGCTGCTCGAGGCCGAGGGCGACGACGATTTCTACGTCACCGCGCTGTCCTGCCGCGTGCTCGTCTACAAGGGCCTGGTGATGCCGGAGCTGCTGCCGCAGTTCTACCCGGACCTCGCCGATCCGACGCTCGAATCGTCGATGTGCGTGTTCCACCAGCGCTTCTCGACCAACACGCTGCCCAAGTGGCGCCTGTGCCATCCGTTCCGCTACCTCGCGCACAACGGCGAGATCAACACGATCTCGGGCAACCGCATGTGGGCCAAGGCGCGCGCCAAGAAGTTCCAGTGCGCCGATCTTCCCGACATCGAGGAGATCTCCCCGCTCGTGACGATGAAGGGCAGCGACTCGCAGAGCATGGACAACATGCTCGAAGTGCTGCTCGCCGGCGGCATGGACGTGTTCCAGGCCATGCGCGCGCTGATTCCGCCGGCCTGGCAGAACATCGACGACCTCGACCCGGACGTGCGTGCGTTCTACGAGTACAACTCGGTGAACATGGAATCCTGGGACGGCCCGGCCGGCGTCGTCATCATGGACGGCCGCTACGCCGCCTGCGCGCTCGATCGCAACGGCCTGCGTCCGGCCCGCTACGTGATCACCAGCGACCGCCACATCGTGCTCGCTTCGGAGATCGGCGTGAACGATTTCCGCGCGCAGGACGTGGTCGAAAAGGGCCGCCTGCGGCCGGGCGAAATCCTGGCCGTCGATACCGAGACCGGCTCGCTGCTGCGCCCCGAGGACATCGACAGGATGCTGGCCTCGCGCAAGCCGTACAAGCAGTGGCTCAAGTCGAACATGAAGCGGCTCGAAGCCAGCCTCACGGATGACCCGAACTCGCTCGACGTGATGCCGCCGGACACCGTCGCGATCTACCACAAGATGTTCCAGCTCACGTTCGAAGAGCGTGACCAGGTGCTGCGCGTGCTCGCCGAAGCCGGCCAGGAAGCGGTCGGCTCGATGGGCGACGACACCCCGTTCGCGGTGCTCAGCCAGCAGGCGCGCAGCGTCTACGACTACTTCCGCCAGATGTTCGCGCAGGTCACCAACCCGCCGATCGATCCGCTGCGCGAGCAGATCGTGATGTCGCTCGAGTGCCATCTCGGTGCCGAGATCAGCATGTTCGACGAGACGCCCGAGCGCGCCGCGCGCCTGCTGATCGATTCGCCGGTGCTGTCCGAAGCCAAGTTCAAGGCGCTGCTCGCGATCGGCAACGACGATCCCAAGTACAAGCACCAGATCATCGACCTCAACTACGAGCCGAGCGTCGGCCTCAAGGCGGCGATCGAGCACGTCTGCGAAGAGGCGATCTCGGCCGTGCGCAACGGCAAGGTCGTGATCGTGCTGTCCGATCGCGCGATCGAGCGCGGCAAGCTGCCGATCCACGCGCTGCTCGCGGTCGGAGCGGTCAACAGCGCGCTGGTCGATTCGGGCATGCGCCTGGACTGCAACATCGTCGTCGAGACCGCCACCGCGCGCGATCCGCATCACTTCGCCTGCCTGGTCGGCTACGGCGCGAGCGTGATCTATCCGTATCTCGCCTACGCCTCGCTGTACGAAATGGCGCGCAGCGGCCAGGTCAAGAACAAGGCGCCCGAGACGATGGCGCAGAGCTATCGCAAGGGCATCAACAAGGGCCTCTACAAGATCATCTCGAAGATGGGCATCAGCACCATCTCCTCGTATCGCGGCGCGCAGCTGTTCGAAGCCGTCGGCCTGCACGACGAAGTGACCGAGATGTGCTTCAACGCCACGGTCTCGCGCATCCAGGGCGCCAAGTTCGTCGATCTGCAGGACGAGCAGGAAGCGGTCGCCGAGACCGCCTGGAGCGCGCGCAAGCCGATCGAGCAGGGCGGCCTCTACAAGTACGTGCACGGCGGCGAATACCACGCCTACAACCCCGACGTCGTCACCATGCTCCAGCGCGCGGTGAAGTCGGGCAAGTACGAGGACTATCAGCTCTATTCGGAGGTCGTGAACACGCGTCCGGCGTCGATGATCCGCGACCTGTTCGTGTTCAAGGATGCGCAGCCGATTCCGATCGACGAAGTCGAGCCGCTCGAGGCCATTCTCAAGCGCTTCGACTCGGCCGGCATGTCGCTCGGCGCGCTGTCGCCCGAGGCGCACGAATCGCTCGCGATCGCCATGAACCGCCTCGGCGGCCGCAGCAATTCCGGCGAAGGCGGCGAAGACCCGGCGCGCTACGGCACCGAGAAGATGTCGAAGATCAAGCAGGTCGCGTCGGGACGCTTCGGCGTCACGCCGGCCTACCTGGTCAACGCCGAGGTGCTGCAGATCAAGGTCGCCCAGGGCGCCAAGCCCGGCGAAGGCGGCCAGCTGCCTGGCGACAAGGTCAACGATCAGATCGCCTCGCTGCGCTACTCGCGCCCGGGCGTCGCGCTGATCAGCCCGCCGCCGCATCACGACATCTACTCGATCGAAGACTTGGCGCAGCTGATCTTCGATCTCAAGCAGGTGAACCCGCAGGCGCTCGTTTCGGTGAAGCTCGTCAGCGGACCCGGCGTCGGCACGATCGCGGCCGGCGTCGCCAAGGCGTATGCCGACCTCATCACGATCTCGGGCTACGACGGCGGAACCGGTGCTTCGCCGCTGACGTCCGTGAAGTACGCGGGTACGCCGTGGGAGCTGGGTCTTTCGGAAACGCATCAGACGCTGCGCATGAACAACCTGCGCGACAAGGTGCGTGTGCAGACCGACGGTGGCCTCAAGACCGGCCTCGACGTCATCAAGGCCGCGATTCTTGGTGCCGAGAGCTTCGGCTTCGGCACTGCGCCGATGGTCGCGCTGGGCTGCAAGTTCCTGCGCATCTGCCACTTGAACAACTGCGCCACCGGCGTCGCCACGCAGAACGCGGTGCTGCGCCAGAACTACTTCATCGGCCTGCCCGAAATGGTCATGAACTACTTCCGGTTCGTGGCCCAGGAGACGCGCGAGCTGATGGCCTCGCTCGGCATTCGCACGATCAAGGAGCTGATCGGCCGCACCGACCTGCTGCAGATCGCCGAAGGCACCACCGGCAAGGCCAAGAACCTCGATCTGTCGCCGATTCTCGACTCGGCCGGCATGACCTTGCCGAGCGCGCAGTACTGCATGTTCAACAACGAGCCGTTCGACAAGGGCGAACTCGCCGAAGCGATGCTGGCCGATTGCCTGCCCGCGATCGAGCACAAGACCGGCGGCATCTTCCACTACACGGTCAACAACCGGCATCGCAGCATCGGTGCGCGCCTGTCGGGCGAGATCGCGCGTCGCTGGGGCAACCTCGGCATGAGCGATCGTCCGATCACGATCAAGCTCAAGGGCGCCGCGGGCCAGTCGCTCGGCGTCTGGAACGCGGGCGGCCTGCACCTGGAGATCGAAGGCGACGCCAACGACTACGTCGGCAAGGGCATGGCCGGCGGCCGCATCGTGGTGAAGCCGCCCAAGAGCGCGCGCTACGAATCGCGCGATGCCGCGATCATCGGCAACACCTGCCTGTACGGCGCGACCGGCGGCACGCTGTACGCGGCCGGCATGGCGGGCGAGCGCTTCGCGGTGCGCAACTCGGGCGCGCACGCGGTCGTCGAAGGCGTGGGCGACCACGGCTGCGAATACATGACCGGCGGCGTCGTCGTGGTGCTCGGCCACACTGGCGTGAACTTCGGTGCGGGCATGACCGGCGGCTTTGCGTACGTGCTCGACGAGAAGCGCAACTTCGTCGATCGCTACAACCACGAGCTGATCGACATTCATCGCGTCGTTTCCGAATCGATGGAGGCGCACGAGAACTACCTGCGCAAGATCATCGCCGACTACGCCAAGGTCACCGGCTCGGTATGGGCTCAGCAGATCATCAGCGACTGGGCCGACTACGTCGGCAAGTTCTGGCTCGTGAAGCCCAAGGCCGCCGAGATCGGCACGCTGATCGACTCGGTCCGCGCTGCGGCTTAAACGTTGGAACCCCTCTCCCGCGGGAGAGGGGCAGGGGTGAGGGACTCTTCGTCGTAGCGAAGGGTAGCCAAAGCGGATAGTCCCTCACCCGGCGCTTCGCGCCGACCTCTCCCGGTGGAGAGGCAAGCGGTTCCACCAGCAAGTTCGTTGTGAGATAGCCAGATGGGCCACAAAAACGCCAACCAGTTCCTCGACGTTCCGCGCCAAGATCCCAAGAAGGCGCCGGTCGAAGTGCGCGTGCACGACTTCCGCGAGATCTACGGCCAGTTCCCCGAGAACCAGGCCAAGTCGCAGGCCGGCCGCTGCCTGTCCTGCGGCAACCCGTACTGCGAGTGGAAGTGCCCGGTGCACAACTACATTCCGAACTGGCTCAAGCTGGTCGAGGAAGGCAACCTGTTCGCCGCCGCCGAACTCTCCCATCGCACCAATTCGCTGCCCGAAGTCTGCGGTCGCGTCTGCCCGCAGGATCGCCTCTGCGAAGGTGCCTGCACGCTCGCCGACGGCTTCGGCGCCGTGACCATCGGCAACATCGAGAAGTACATCTCCGACGAGGCCTTCAAGAAGGGCTGGCGTCCGGACATGAGCAAGGTCAAGTGGACCAAGAAGCGCGTCGCCATCATCGGCTCGGGCCCGGCGGGCCTGGGCTGCGCCGACGTGCTCGTGCGCAACGGCGTCAAGCCGGTGGTGTTCGACAAGTACGCGCAGATCGGCGGCCTGCTGACCTACGGCATTCCGGCGTTCAAGCTTGAGAAGGAAGTGATCGCGCAGCGTCGCGAGATTCTCGAAGGCATGGGCGTGGAATTCCGCCTCAACACCGAGATCGGCGTCGACATCGAGTTCGAAACCCTGCTCTCCGAATACGACGCCGTGTTCCTCGGCATGGGCACCTACAACTACATGAAGGGCGGCTTCCCGGGCGAGGACCTGCCCGGTGTGTTCGAAGCGCTGCCGTTTTTGATCGCCAACATCAACCGCGTGATCCACACGCCGACCGAAGCCGACCTGGCCTTCGACGTGAAGGATCAGCGCGTCGTCGTGCTCGGCGGTGGTGACACCGCGATGGACTGCAACCGCACGAGCATCCGCCAGGGCGCCGAGAGCGTGGTCTGCGCGTATCGCCGCGACGAAGCCAACATGCCGGGCTCGCGCCGCGAAGTCGCCAACGCTAAGGAAGAGGGCGTGGAGTTCCTGTGGAATCGCCAGCCGGTCGAGATCGTCGGCAACGGCAAGGTGGAGGGCATCAAGCTCGTCACCACCAAGCTCGGCGCGCCGGACGCCAAGGGTCGCCGCAGGCCCGAAGTGATCGAAGGCTCCGAAGAGATCGTGCCCTGCGATCGCGTCGTCATCGCCTTCGGCTTCCGTCCGAGTCCGTCGTCGTGGTTCGAGCAGCACACGATCGCCACGCACGAAGACGGCCGCGTGAAAGTTCACGGCGCCGGTCTCGCCAAGTTCCAGCCGGGCCTGCCGAAGGGGCAGTACAAGTTCCAGACCGAGAACGCGAAGGTCTTCGCGGGCGGCGACATGGTGCGCGGCTCCGACCTGGTGGTGACCGCGGTGTATGAAGGACGCGAAGCGGCCGAGGGGATTCTCGACTATCTCGGTGTTTGATAGCGGCGTCTGATTTTTCGTCGTATGCGAAAAGGCCGGCGTGAAGCCGGTCTTTTCGTTTCAGCTCAGCTTGCCGAAGTCTCGCGCTTCGCCAACGCCACCCACTCGCGATGCACGGTGTTGTAGTGCTTTCCCGCGACCTGGCTCTCGTCGACGATGCGCTGGAACAGCTCTCGCGCCTGCGTTTGTTCGCCTCGCTTCTGCAGCAGCAGCGCAAGCCGACACGTCGGTTCCGGGCCTGGGAAATAGCGGCGCAGCGCGTCGTATTCGTGGATCGCCGCGTCGATGCGGCCGAGCTCTTCCTGCGTGCGCGCGTAGAGCAGGTGGCCTTCGGGCGAGCGGAAGTCCGGGTTCTTCTGCTTGAAGGTATCGAGCGATTGCTCGGCCGCTTCGAACTTGCCGAGCGCGAACTGGGCTTTGGCGATGCCGAGCAGCAGCAAGGGATCGCTTGCGTTGATGCCCTTGAGATAGCGTGCGTAGAGCGCTTCGGCTTCCTCATAGCGCTGCTTTTCCATGTACTGCGCGGCGAGCGTCATCGCGTTCTGCACGGTGTCGGCGACCGCGAGCTGCTGCGTGGCCCGGCGCAGATCGCCATCCGGATTCACCGATTTCGAAATGCCGCGCTTGAGCTTGTGGGCGCCGCGGCTGTTGGTCCATTCGGGCAGCAGCTCGACGATCAGGTACGCGAGCGTGCCGACGAGCGGGAAGAACAGCAGGATGAAGATCCAGGTCATGTTGCGGCCGGTCTTGAGCACGTGCACGACGAGTCCGACCTGGATGATCAGGGAGAGGATGAAAAGAGGCATGCGATTCAGGGCTGGCAAGCGAGGCCGCTATGCAAGCAAACACGCCTGTTTGACGCAAGCCTGTTCGACGCCTTGTTCGAAGCGCCAGCTCAGTCCTGCGCGCAGGCCGCTGAGCGTGGCGTCGAGCGAGTCAGGTTCGGTATTGGAGGCATCGCTCGCCGCAGGCCCCCGGGCAAAATAGAGGGTCTCGCAGGCCCGGTCGTTACCGAGGCCGCATCCGGCCCCAGACTGCGGCCGGGGCGCACCATCAAGCCCGTGCCGCGAGCTTCGATCAACTCGCTGCACGCTCGGCGAAAGGATCGCGCGTTTCACACTGCACGCGGTTGCGGCCGAGGCTCTTGGCCTTGTACAGCGCGGTGTCGGCCTCGTGGACGAGCTGCGAGGGCGTGCGATCGCCGGCGCGCGCATACGCCACGCCGAGCGACGCCGTGGTGCCGACGCGCGGGCCACCGGGCGGCGATTCGATCGACAGCTCCGAGAAGCGCGCGCGCAAGGTATTGGCGCGCTCGCAGGCGAGTTCGGGCGGACAGCGCGGCATGATGATCGCGAATTCCTCGCCGCCGTAGCGGCACAGGATGTCGGTACCGCGCATGCACTCCCGCATGAGATCGGCCCAGGCGCGCAGTACCGCGTCTCCGGTCTGATGTCCGTAGCGGTCGTTGAGCACCTTGAAGTGATCGAGATCGGCGAGGATCAGCGCGACCTCGTAGCCGCCGAGTTGCGATTGATCGAGTTCCGCCCGCAGGCATTCGTCGAAGTGGCGGCGGTTGTAGAGGCCCGTGAGCTCGTCGCGGATCGCCCGCGCCTGCAGCATTTCCTGCAGCTCGAGCACTTCGGCGATGCGCCGCTCGAGTCGCTGATTGGCCTCGCTGAGTTGGGCCTGCGTTTGCGTCAATGCGGTGACGTCGCTGAACACGGCCAATGCGCTGCCTGCTTGCGGACCTTCGGTGATCGGCATGTAGACGCCTTGCAGATGCATCACGCGACCGTCTTCGACATGGCGGTAGCTTGCCGCGACGGTCTCCCCGCGCAAGGCCCGCTCCCATGAAGAGGCGATCTCCCGATGCCACTCGGGCGAGAGTACCTCGGCGTAGTCGTGGCCCTCGATCTGCTCGACCGGCAAGCCGATGGTCTTCGCGTTGAGCCGGTTGGTGATCACGTAGCGCCCCTGCGCGTCGATCATCGAAACCCATACCGGCAACTTGTCGATCAGGCTGCGCAGCAGTGCGCGGCTTTCATCCATGCGCTTGGCCGAAAGATGGCGCTCGGTGACGTCGAGCGTCGCCCCGGCGACGCGCACGACATTCTGATGCGCGTCGAGCACGGGCGCGAAGCTCGCCTCGACGTAGCGCGTGCCGAACTGTGGATGGCGCGTGCGAAAGCTCATCGACTGCGTGCTTTTTTCCTCGATCGCTTGCCGCAGCCTGGCCTCGGCCTCGGGCAGGTCGTCCGGATGCACGCCGCTGCGCCAGATGTCGTAAGTCCACTCGCCCGGCGTGATGCCGAAAATGCGCGCGGTGCCTTGGTCGAGATCGATGACGCCGCTGTCGACATGCCAGTCCCAGACGCCGATGCCCGACACCTGCAGCGCGAGCGCGAGCCGCTGCGTGAGCTGCTGCTGCTGCGCTTCGAGGCGGCGCCGTTCGGTGATGTCCTGGATCTGCGAAACGAAGTAGAGCGGAGCTCCTGAGGCATCGCGAATCAGCGTGACGTCGAGCTGCGCGTCGACGATGTGGCCGTCGGCGTGGAAGTAGCGCTTGTACATGCTGTAGCGATCGCGCTCGCCGGACAGCAGGCCGTGCATGTGCTCCAGATCGGTATCGAGATCGTCCGGATGCGTGAGCTCTCCGAAACCCTTGCTGCGCAACTCGGCGTCGGCATACCCGAGCATCTCGCAGAATGCGTCGTTGACTTCGAGCAGCCTGCCGTCGAGGCCGACGATCGCTTTGCCGATCGGCGCGTTCTTCATTGCCGCGCGTACCAGGGCTTCGCTCTGTGCGAGCGCGGCGCGGTTGCGCCGGTCCTCGGTCACGTCGCGGCCTTCGGGAATCAACAGCACGATCTTGCCGCTGGCGTCGAATACCGGCTTGAGCGAGAAGTCGATCGTCATCGTCCGGCCGTCGGCGCCGATCTGCTCGAAGTCGTAGCGCACGAATTCGCCGCGCTTGGCGCGCTCGACCGCCTCGCGGAACATCGTCTGCTGCTCGGGCGTGCTGCCCCACCACGGTAGATCCCACACCGGCTTGCCGATCACGTCCTCGAGCTTGGCGCCGGTGAAATCGAGCGCGGTCTGGTTGACCGCGACGAGGCGTCCGTCGGGCTCGAACAGGCCGATGAACTGGAACGTGGAATTGAAGATGGCCTTGAAGCGCTGCTCGCTTTCCCGCAAGTCCTGCTCGGCGCGGCGTCGACCGGTGATGTCGTGGACGATGCCATGCAGCGCGATGACCTTGCCGTGGGCATCGCGCACCGGTTCGCCGCGCGCCATCATCCAGCGCGGTTCCCCCGAGGTGTGCGTGAGCTCGATTTCGACTTCGTAGGCGGTGCCGTGCTCGATCGCGTCGTGGATGACCTGATCGAGCCGCGCCTGACTTTCGGCGCTGTAGAACGCCTTCTGCTCGGCGTAGCTCGGAGCCGGGTCGCGCGGATCGAGCCCATAGAGATCGTAGAGCGTCTCGGACCAGTCGACGCTGTCCGAGCCGATTTGCCAGCGCCAGCTGCCGAAGCGGGCCAGCCGCTGGGCTTGCGTGTGCGCGAATTCGTTGTCGCGTGGCTGCGGCGCCGACGCTTGCGCATCGGAGCCGAGCAGCACACGCACCGCCAGCACGCAGCGCCGCCAAAAACCGGGCCGCTTCGTCGCCGGCGCCTCTGGATCGATACCGCTCTGTGGCATCCGCTTCCTCCTCCGGCCGCCAGCTGGCTGACGGCAGGCCGCTAGTATGCGGGGGCTCGCGGCGGGTGGCGGACGAGTGGCGACGGACGGTTGCCACGGATTCTTCGAGTAAATCCGAATACCGACGCTGGGGTCGCGGGATCGTGTTTCAGAGATAGCGCGTCCACATCACCGCCGCATCGCCGGTGACCGATGGCGTCGGCGCGCACTGGCCCGTACAGGGCAGGACATCGGGAGTGTAGGTGCTCGGCAGCGCGGTCAGGTCGAGCGTGGTGCTGCCGCCGACCGCGTTGCCGTTGCCGCTCAGCGTGGCTTGTCCGGCCGCGGCGATGTAGCCGTAGACCGTGGTGCTGCCGCCGCTGTTGAACAGGTTGCCCGCGACGACGGTGCCGTAGGTCTTGGTGCTCGCCCCGAGCGTGATGTTGCCGCCCGAGAACACACCGTCGCGAAACGCGCCCGACAGGAACGCGATGTTGCCGAGGCTGTCCTGCGTCAGTGCGCTGGTGGCGCCGTTGCAGAAGTTGGTCGGAACCAGGCCGGCGAAGAACGCGGTCTGCGCCACGCCATCGCTCGGCGAATTCGCGCACACCGGCCCGTAACCCGCGTTGTTCGGCGACTTGGTGACGTGCTGGCCGCTCGTGGCGATATGGCCGGTGGCGATGAAGGTGTTGAAGTAGATGCCGGTCGAGACTTCGAGATCGCCGTCGAACCAGTACGCGCCGGGCGCGAGGCTGATGCCCGCGATCGTCCATTTGCCGGCCCCCGCGCTCGCGTATGTGAAGCAGGCGTTCTGCGTCGAATAGCCCTCGCAGATCGTTTTCTGCGTACTGCCGCTCAGCGAGCAGGTCTTGCTGCCCGAATTGAACGACGCGATCGGGCACAGGAAATCCTTGCGCGCGCCGTCGCTGACGAGCGCGTAGCTGCCGGTGACGATGCCCGCGACGTTGCGCACGCTCACGCGCGTGTAGCCGGCCGCCTGATACTCGAACACGTAATTCGCCGCGCCCTTGAGCGCGAAGGCGTCGACCACCGGGCGCGACAGCTCGTAAGGCTGCAGGGCCGCGATCGGCGTCAGCGCGACGGTGGTGACGTTCGGCGGCAGAAAGCCCGCGAGCAGGGTCACGAGCACGTTGCCGTTCCACTGCTGCAGCTTGGTCAGCGTGCCGCCGATGGTGCCGGCGACGGCCGCGTACTGATCGACCTGCAGATTGCCCTTGCCCTGCAGCAGGCCGATGCCGCCGTAGCCGCGCACGTAGGTGTTGCCCATCGTGCGCACGCTCGTCGCGCCGCCGCCGGTCAGGCTGACGTCGCCGAGCGCCGATATCGCGCCGCCCGCCGCCGCATAGCTCACCGAGCCGTTCGCGTTGATCGCGATCGCGCCGGTTCCGGTGCTCGACCAGTTCACCGATCCCATCGTGTTGGTGGTCTTGATCGTGCCGCCGCTCAGCGTGACGTTGCCGATGGCGTTCGCGGTGTTGACCACGCCGTTGCTCACGTTGAGCGTCGAGTTGGTGTTGAGCGTGCCGTGGCTGCCGCCGCTGCTCGCCGTGATCGCGCCCATCGCATTGACGCTGTTCGCCACGCCGTTGCTGATCGTCACGCTGCCGTTGCTGTTGATGACACCTTGCGTGCCGCTGCTGCCGGCGATGACACTGCCGAGCGCGGACACCGACAGGATCGCCGACGAGCCCGTCAGCGTGACGTTGCCGTTGACGTAGATCTGGTTGACCTTGATGCCGCTGCCGATCACCGCGTTGCCGGTCGCGTGAATCGCGTTGACGCCGGTGATCGAGGCATTGTCGAGCTTCACGTTGCCCATCACGTTGAAGTTGGCGTTGTTGTCGCCCTTGATCGTGATGCCGCCGCTCATGTCGAGGTCGTAATAGAAATCGGCGACGTCGATGGCCGGGCCCTGGTTGCCGCCGCCGCTGCTCACCGCGGCCCGTGTGACGTTGTAGATGGCGCGCAGCGTGGTGGTCGCGCCGGCGCCGGCGCCGGTGATGTCGGCGGTGACGACATAGCGGCCCGCGCTGTCGGGCCCGGTCACCGACACCAGCTGCGCGGACAGCGTCGACGCATCGACGCCGGTCATCGGCACGGCCCAGGGCAGCGAACTCCACGGCGGACTCGCCATGTTCTCGGAGCGCAGGTACTGGCGCAGCAGCTCGACGCCCGACCAGCTGCGCATCTGCGCGAGCGTGGCCGCGTGCATCGTCAGCGTCTTGTCCTGCGCGCCGCGCACGCCGTGCGCGACCCCGAGCGCGGTCGCGGTCAGCGCGAGCCCGACGAGCAGCACGAGGAGGATCGTCGCGAGCCCGCGCTGCCTGTCCGCGCTGCGATGAGGGATCGGGCGCCTCATGTCGAAGGCGCCTGCACGTTCGGCAGGCAGACGCTGCTCTTCCAGGCCGAGACGTCGTCCCAGAGTGTCAGCTTGATCGCTTGCGAACTCGCGCCGGCCTGGCCGAAAGGCCAGCAGCTCGATCGCTCGGCGCGCAGCACGGCACCGCTCGCGCTGACACCGCCGGGTGGAATCAGCTCGCTCGCGGTCTGCCAGCCCAGCGTGCTCCACTGCGTCGCCGCGGCGCAGGCCGAACGCAGCAGCTTCAGGCCGCCGTTGCTCGCGAGCAGCGCGCCGCATTCGATGCTCGCGAGCGTCGGATTCGCAGCCCAGACGATCGCATTGCCGCTCGCCTGTGCGCTGGCGGTGAGGGTCTGCACGCTGCCGCTCAGATGGCCGCTCGCATCGAGCGTCGCATCGGCGAGCACGATCAGATCGGTATTCGCGGTTGCCGGATTCGCGAGCGTGCCGATGCCGAATCCGGCGCCCTGCAATTCCATCTGCGCGACCAGCGTGCCTGCGGCCAGATGACCATCCTGGTTCGCACGCTGCCCGCTTTCGACCGAACGCACGACCAGCGTGCGATACAGCGACAGCGCGGACAGCGCGGCGAGCATCGAGATCAGCAGGCCGGTCATGATGCCGATCAGGCCGAAGCCGCGTTGGCGCTGCGCTCTGGCCTCACACATCGCCGACCACCAGCGTGCCCGCGCCGCCGAACAGGGCGCGCGAGCTCACCGACAGCTTCACGCGCGCGGGCGGCGTGATCGACACGCTGCCGAGCGTGACGCCGGTCGGCGTGGTGCAGCTCGCGGTCACCGCGAGATCGATCGGCGCGAGGTTCGCGTCGGCCGGACGAATGCGGATCGCCGGTGGCGAGGCGCCCTGGCACCAGGCGCTCGTATCGGCGGTTTCCTGCAGCAGGTTGCGCAGCTGCGTGATCGCCATCGCCTGCGTGCGCGACTGGCTCTGGCTCACGGCGATGCGCGTTGCGGTGAATACGGCGCCGAGCACGAGCACCGCCGACAGCAGCACGCCGACGAGCGCCTCGAGCAGCGCATCGCCGCGCTGGGCGCGATCAGTAGAGCGTGACCGGGGCATGCTGGTTCGCCGAGCTGATGAGCAGGCTCGTCGAGCTCGCGCAGGAGGTTCCGCCGCTGCTCGCGGTGACGCTCGCTGCGCGGTTGCTGAAGGCCAGGCAGCGCAGCTGCGCATCGCCGCTGAACACCCTCGTGCTCGCCGGCAGTCTCGCACTCCAGAGCGCGCCGCTGTTCGCGCAGGCGGCCGCGCTCTGCGGGCTGCGCGTGGCCGTGAACAGTCGCAGCTGGCTGTCGTCCAGGCAGAGCATCGCCGCGGCCGCGTTGCCCGAAGCACCGCCCGGATTGCGCAAGGCCACCGCCTTGGCGCGCGACACGCCCTGTGCGAGCAGACCCTGGGCGTCGCGCACGCGCGTGCTCGCGACCCAGCCCTGCGTGAGCGGAAAGCCCGACACCAGCAGCCAGCCCGAGATCGTGATCGCGAGCATCGATTCGATCAGCGAGACCCCACGCTGCTGCCGCGGAGCGTTCATGGCGGGCTACCAGGTGCTGACCGCGCCGGACGGCGTCGTCAGCTGGCGCGTGTTGCCGCTGTCGAGCGTGATCGCGTAGCCGCTGACGCCATTGCCGGTGCCGGTGGCCTTGAGCGAGTAGGCCGACGCGCTCGCGGACTGGATCTGGAACGAGAAATTGGCGGCCTGCGCCGGAGCCCAGCCCGGCAGCGTGGTCTGCGTCTGCGCGGTGCTCGCGGTGGCCGCGGGATACGTCAGCTGTTGCTGGTAGTAGTTTTCGAGATTGAGGCTCAGCGCGACCAGGTCGTTCTGCGCGGCCCGCAGCTTGCTGCGCGCGACGTAGCCGCTGTACGCCGGCAGCGCGATCACCGTCAGGATCGCGACGATCAGCAGCGAGGCGATCAGCTCGATCAGCGTGAAGCCGCGCAAGGCGGTGTGGCGGGCAAGGCGAGACGGTTCCATGACCACTCCGGCGCGCGCCGGTGGAGGGAGTGAGTAAAACCGGTATCGGCCGGCCGCGGACGAACTTGAGAGGATTTTTTCTACTGGTCGAAATCAGGCGCTGCGCCGACGGCGCCCGCGCGGCTGCGCCGGCAAACCGGCGTACGCTACGATTCGCGCCCGCTTCGATTAGGAGATCGCCTCATGTCCGCTCTGCTGCTGTCCCTGAACGAGGCCCGCGTGCTCGCGTCCCTGGTCGAAAAGTCGCTGACCACGCCGCAGTACTACCCGATGACGGTCAACGGCGTGATGCTCGCCAGCAACCAGAAGAATTCGCGCGCCCCGGTGATGTCGCTCAGCGAAGGCGACGTCGGCGCCGCGCTCAACCAGCTCGAAGCCCAGCGCCTGGTCAAGCGCGATGAAACCAGCGGTCGCGCGGTGAAGTGGCGGCACCAGTTCCAGCATCAGCTGCTGCTCAAGCCCGAAGGCGTCGCCGTGCTCGCCGCGCTGATGCTGCGCGGCCCGCAGACGCTCGCCGAAATCCGCAGCAACGCGAGCGGGCTCAACGGCCCGTCCGACATCGAGGGCGTGCAGACCGTGCTCGACGATCTGGCCGATCGCGCGAACCCGCTCGTCAAGCAGCTGGCGCGCGGCGCAGGCCAGTCGACCGTGCGCTACGCGCATCTGCTGTGCGGCGAGGACGCGATTCCGGCCGTTGCCGAATCGTCCGGCTTGCCGGCTTCGTCGGGCGGCGGTGGCAATGCCGCGCTGATCGCCCAGCTGCTCGAGCGCGTCGACGCGCTCGAAGCCCGCGTCGCCGAGCTCGAACGCGCGCTGAGCTGAACCATAGGTCAGTTTTCCCGTCGGCTTATGCGCCGACGCGCACTATCCTGCTGCCATCGATAGAGGGCGGCGCACGGAGCCGTCCCGCGACGAAACGCTTGGGGAGGCTTCATGTTCGGTGGGATGCAGCGGGTGTTGGCGGTGGGGGTGGTATTGGGGGCTCTGGTGTTGTCCGGCTGCGGCAAATCGCCGTCCTCGCCGGGCAGCGGCGGCGATGGCGACGGCGATCCGCCCGCGTCGACCGGCCGCGTGTTCGTCATCAAGCCGAACGCCGAAGCCACCACCGACATGATCGCGGCGATGGTGCAGGCGCTGCCGGGCGACGTCATCGAGTTCGAATGCGGCTACTTCGAGCTGAGTTCCGCGCTGCAGCTCACCAACACCGAAGACGTGCTCGTGCGCGGCTGTGGTCGCGACAAGACCGTGCTGTCGTTCAAGACCAGCGCGACGCCCGAAGGCATCCTCGCGGTCAACGTGCATGGGCTCACCGTGCAGGATCTCACCGTGCTCGATACCGGCGGCAACGGCATCGAGCTACGCAGCGTCGACCACGGCACCGTGCAGCGCGTGCGGGCGATCTGGTCGTCCGGCGGCGGACGCGAGAGCGCCACGCCGATCAACGCGAGCAACTACACCGAGAAGCTGCACGTGGCCTGCACCGATCCGGCCACGCAGGACCCGAGCGCGCCCGAGAATTTCCTCGGCGATACGACCTCGCCCGACTACACCGTGAGCAAGCTCTCGGGCCGCTACGGCGTGTATCCGGTGGCTTCGGAAAACATTTTGATCGACGATGCCGAATCGATCGGCGCGTCCGACGCCGGCATCTACGTGGGCCAGACCAATACCGCGATCATCCGCAACAGCCGCGCGGCCTACAACGTGTTCGGCTTCGAGATCGAGAACGTGCGCGGCGGCGAGTACGCGCGCAACGTCGCCGAGTGCAACACCGGCGGCTTCCTGATCTACGACCTCGACAACCTGCGCCAGTACGGCGAGCGCTCGCGCATGTACGGCAACGTGGCGCGCCTGAACAACACCTACAACTTCACCTCGGGCGGCATCGTCGGCAACGTGCCGTCGGGCAGCGGCATGATCACGCTGGCCTACGACGAAATCGAAATCTTCGACAACGAATTCCGCGACAACAATACCGCCGGCATCATCCACACGAGCTACGAGATCTTCCCGGTCGGCGCGGGCCGGCCGGCCGAGCATCGCATCGACTGGTACACCGAAGGCCTGCACATCCATGGCAACAAGTTCGTCAACAACGGCAACCGCCTGCCGCTGCCGACGACGAAGAACCTCGCTTCGGGCGACGTCGCCAAGTTCCTGCCCGCGATCGTCGGGCTCAAGAACCAGACCGCCTGCCTGCTGCCGCAGAATCTCGCGAGCTGCCTGTCGACCGGCCTGCTCAACATTCGCGGCGCGCACATCATCTGGGACGGCCTGCAGGACAGCTATCACGCCGACTGCGCGTATCCGAAGGAAGCCAACGGCGAAGACGTGCCGAAGGATGCGCGCGGCAAGCCGCTCTACGACAACGAAGTGCCCGATCCGAGCTGCCAGTACAACGCCTACAAGTTCGACACCGCCGCCGAGGGCAAGCCACGCATCAAGCCCGACTGGTGGTTCTCGTGCATCGATGCGGACAACGAGTTCTCCAGCGACAGCCTCAAGTTCTCGAACTTCCACGGCACCAAGGGGCTCGAGCTCATCGTCAGCAGCAATCTCGATCCGGCCGCGCTGCTGCAGTTTCCGTCCGACTTCGACATGAGCCCGCACGATTGCACCGCGGCCTACGGCAAGACGCTCGCGCCCTTGCCGCCGGTGGTGATTCCGCCGTTCGTGCGCAGCGGCGACTACGATCCGGCGCCGGCTGCCGAGCTCGTCGAAAAGCTCTGCAAGGCGAACGTCGGCAACGGCGAGGTCAACTTTGACGCCGCGCGCGTGAACTGCCCGACGCTCGATCAGTACCACCTGTTCGACGATGCGCAGGATCCGACCAGCACGCCGCGCGGCGGCGGCGTTCCGTACTCGCTCAACAGCAAGCTGTTCTCCGATTACGCGGTGAAATATCGCGTGGCCTACCTGCCACCCGGCACCAAGGCGGTTTATCGCGACGCCGGCACCGATGGCGTCAACGCCACGCTGGTGTTCCCGACCGGCACCATCATCGCCAAGACCTTCTCGTTCGCGGACGAGGCGAGCGGCAAGGAAACGCCGATCGAAACGCGCCTGCTGATCAAGCGCGTGAACTCGAAGAACGTCGCGCGCTGGGACGGCCTGCCGTACATCTGGGAAACCGATGCCGCGACCGGCAAGCGCGTCGCCAGACTGTCGATGGGTGGCGGACATGCGAGCGTGTCCTGGGATCACACCGATGTCGATTCGGGCGTGCGCCACCAGGGCTCGACCGCGAGCTATCTGATTCCGCACGCGAACCAGTGCCTGAGCTGCCATTCGAACGAGGAAGGCGAGGCCGGCGCCGCGCCGATCGGCCCGAAGGTGCGCTTCATGAATCGCCCCTACGCGCCCGAAAGCAAGCTCGTCACGGGACAGAGCCGTCACGCCGTCGCCGGACAGAACCAGATCGCCTACTGGTGCAGCCACGGCCTCGTCGCCGGCTGCCCGAGCGATCTGGGCGTCGACATGCGCCAGATCGCGGCCAAGCTCGAGCGCATTCCGACGTTCAACAAACCCGGTGATGCCGGCTTCGCGCCGAACTCGGCCGAGGACATCGAAGCGCGTGCGCGTGCCTGGCTCGAAGTGAACTGCCAGCACTGCCACAACGTGCGCGGCTTCGCGGCGAGCACGGGCTTCTATCTCGATTCGTTCCGCCCGGTCGACATCAGCTACGGCATCTGCAAGCGTCCGACCGCGACGGGTCAGGAAGGCAACGGCGGACGCACCTACGACATCCATCCGGGCAACGTCGCCGACTCGATCCTCGCCTTTCGCATCGGCTCCGGCGCGACCGTTCCGGCCGCGCGCATGCCGCCGATCGCGCGCAGCGTCGTCGACACCGAAGGCAGCGCCCTGATCGAGCAGTGGATCGCGAACGTCGTCAAGGCCGACGAGGCGAAATATCCAGGTTCGACGAGCTGCGCGGAGTAGGCCTGCGCGACAGCCCTCCTGCGGCAGGGGGTGGTCGCGCTATTTCAATAGGCCGCGAACCTTGTCGTAGCGACTAGACAGATCGTCGTACGACTCGCTCACTTTTTCCGACAGGGGAATGTTGACGAATAAACCCCAATCGTCGTTGCCATGAAGAGAGATGCCGAAGCTGTACTTGCTGTTGATATGAGCGGTGAGGGCTGCGCCGGCATCTGTGACCTTGGCTCGGTCGGTATAGACCAAGCCTACGGACAGGCCCAAGGCCCGTTGGACTTTTCCGGTTTCATCGTCCCATCTGAGCAACCAGTTGCGGCCGACGGCTTCGAGCAAAATTGCAGGTTTAAAGTGGTCGCCATTGGGCGCGCCTCCCGCATATTCCATCGCGACATCGAAGTGCGCCAAGATCCATTGCGACGTGGGCGGCGAACGCAGTGCTGGAGCCAGTCCCTGCTCGACCTCGTATTCCTTGGATGTCGCCCAGGCTTCCCAGGGATACTGGGGCAGGGTATCGGCGAAGAACGACTGCCATTTCTTGTTTGTCAGCGCGACATCCTTCGTCCACTTGTCTGTTTCGTACGCCGTGAGCTTCAACAGGACATCGCGCGTCGCGTAGATCGCCCTGATCGACTCGGCCGTGCGTTGCAGCGCATTCTCGCAGGCTTTTGATTCGTAACTGTCCTTGCAGAGTGAATCGTACGCATCGCTCAAGGCCACCACTTTGAGCTGAGGAAATGTGGCTATCGCATCGAGCCGGCCCCATTTGCCTTGCGAGTGGCTACGAACACTCCATTGGTTGTATTGGGCCAGAATCCCGGGATTGATACGCCCCGCTTCGGTTAGGAGCCTAAGCCGAGCGTCGATTTCATCGGCGATCGGTTTCTCTGCGCCGGTGGAAGTGCTTGCTATACGAGCCTCGTACTGCTTGCGAATAGCAATTACGTATGAGGTCGCCTGCTCGTTGGTAAACGATTCGTCTTCCTTGAGCTTGGACTTGCTGTCTTGAATCTGCTTGACGAGCGGGTCGAGGTCTCGAGCTTGCCCATAACACGTCAAGGCATCGTTGAGCTTGCCGTGCAACGCTACAGTGGAGTGCACGGGACTCAAAGGGCTGCATTGGGCCCACGCGGGCGAAATCGTGCAGGGAGCCGAGAGCAGCGCCAGAATCCGAATGGCTTTCTTCAATGAGAGGTCCATGGAGCACACTCACTTGCCAGTCAGAAAATCGACTTTCGCCATCAGCTCGAACAGTGAGCCCAAGGTGTCGTCATCTTTGAGTTCGCCATAGTCCGAGGCCAGCATCATCAGCTCATCGGATATTTTTCCGGCGAAGTCTCTCTTGCGGGCCTCGAAGACCGTGTCGCTGATCGCGTCGGGGCTCGTCAGGCTACGGAAAAACGGGACATGGACCGCCGGATGCGCCAGATAATCCATCAGCTCGTGTGGATTGCGGCTGGCCAGATGCTTAAATTCGCATTCGATATAGCGATCTGACTCGCTCAGGCCATACTTCCAGACATCCAAAGGAGCGAATTCCTTGGGCTTCCAGATTGGGTCAAGCTTGTTACGGGCATTGAGATAGTACTGACAGGCGCCCTGGCTTCTTTGATCGGCGGGCCGCACGATCGATTCATAGGCATCGTGATGTCCACCGATCTCGAGCAGACGGCTGACATTTGAAACCTGCAACAAGGAGAAGACCTGAAACTTCACGGGCCAGGGATTCTTCTGCTGGTTGTCCGCCCAAGCCTGCAGCGCCTGTTGAATGACGGCGGTTCCTAGCGAATGCGCGATGACGGAGAACTCGCGCGCCTCTCCGGCGTCAAAGTGCTGATTGATCGCATTCACTACATGGGTTGCGACTGATTCCTTAAATGTCGCCAAGTGATAGAACAGCAGAACATCCAGCACGTGGGTCGCCAGAAATGCATTGCCCGTGAGCTTCGAGGTCAGCTTCGCAAGCGCGGCCGACGGGAATCCGCCGAAGCCGTCCATCCTCTCGATGACCTTGTCGTTATGCGTCCCTAGCTTCTTCCTTTGCAGCTCGAAAATGCTGTCGTATCGGATCGGGATGAACAGAAAGCCGGTTAAAGGAAAATGGGTCGCGAGATCGCTGTAGCTGGACCAGAGCGTTTCAAGCTTCTCGACGTAAGCCTTGGCCCAATCGTCATCGTGCTTGCCCATTCCATGCAGCAGAAAAATCTTGTGCGCCATTTGATCCCCCCGGTTGATTGGTCCCCCAGGGGCAGATTAGTTGGTCAAGGCATCGAAACTTGAGACGTAGTGCGCAGTTGCACACCGATGCGCGGCCGATCGGACGAGCGGCTATTGCACCTTGAACCGCAGCCGCTCGATCAGCTGTCCGTCGGGCGTCAGCAGGTCGACGCGCCAGGCGCCGCGCGGGTCGGCCGGGAAGTTGCGCTTGCGGCTGTAGGTGCGCCAGCCGGCCTTGCCGCCGCCCTGGATTTCGGCGGCGATGCGATCGAGCTTCTTGCCGTTCTGCGACCACTGGAAGTAGACGGTCTGCTCGAGGCCCATCGGCGCCCGGATCGCGACGAAGGCGATCGCCCCGCGCGCTTTGAGCGCGGCGGCGCTGATGGTCCGCAGCCGCGCGCCGGGTGTGCGGTCTTCGACGCTCTGGGTCACCAAGCCTTCGGTCACCGACAGGCCGGCGGGCGGCACGTGAGAGCGCAGCAGCCACAGGCCGAGCGGGGCGAGCACGAAGGCGGTGAAGCCGAAGCGCCGCGCCTGCGGCGTGATCAGATCGCGCCAGGCCCCGCGCAGGCCGAGCACAATCCAGACGCCGGTGATGGCCAGTGCGAGCGGCAGCGCGTTCTCGAGCTGCACCTTGAGCGCGATCGGCAGCACCACGAGCGAGCAGACGAAGCTGCAATAGGCATGGAACAGCAGCGCGCGCGCCGGGCGATTGGCGATGTGCTTTTCGTAGATCGGGTCGATCACGCTGACGAACGCGGCGAGGCCCGCGAGCCCCGTGAACAGCCACTGGCCGATGTCGGGCTGGGTGGCGCCGGCCAGGAACGGCAGCGAGAAGAACAGCACCTCCTGCTGCAGCGACTGCGTGATCATCTGCAGTCCGTAGGGTGTCCACTTGGATGGAAAGCGGCGCAGCAGCCAGCCGCGCAGCCAGCCCTGGGCGAGCATCCACGGCCAGCCGAGCAGGGCGGTGAAGGCGATGTAGCGGGCCATGCCCTCGCCGCGGCGCACGAGCACGAAGCTCAGCACGCCGGCCAGGAACGAGGCCAGCGGCAACAGCCAGGGATGGCGTTCGAGCAGCACGAGCACGCGCGTGACGAGGCGCCGTATCCACGACCAGCGCGGGCGTCCTGCGACGGCCTTGCTTTCGAGTGGCGGGTTTTGCGGAAGAGGTTCGGACATTGCCGTGCGACCGCGATGAATCAGCGGTAGATCTGCACCGGGAAGCTCAGTTCGAGTTTTTGCTGCGGCATGTCCGACGATAGGCGCGGAACCGGCGACGCTCGCTGAATCACGGCGACCGCCTTGTCGTCGAGCCGGGGGTCGCCGGTGCTCTGGCTGACCGCGGCCTCGATCACGCGGCCGTTGCGGTCGACCGTGAAATGCACTTCCACGGTCATCCTCGGCGTCGCCCGGATCGCCTCGGCGAGCATCACCTGGTTGATCTGGAACAGGTGGTTCGTGAGCCGCTGGAAGAACGCGCTGCGATTGGCCACCGCCTCGCCCGGACCACGCTCGGGAGCCGCCCCTTCGCCGAGCACCGGGCCGCCGGCCGTCACCGGCGCCTGGTCGGGCAGCATGGGTGCTTCGGCGATCACGTCGGGCACGGCTCCGCGATAGGGCTCGGCCGGATTGAAGACCTTCGGCTGCGGGTCGTCGGCGCGCGGTCTCGGACGCGGTGCGGGGGCGACCTCCGGACGGCGCGTGAGCGGCTGGCGCGAGGCCTGCTCGATCGCCCGCTGCAGGGCGCGCTGCTCGCGCGCACGTTCTTCGGCCCTTGTGCGGTCCTGATCCCGGCGCGCCTGCTCGTCGGCCATGCGCTGCGCCTGGGCGAGCATGTCGCGGGCTTCCTGGGCCTGGTGCTCGGCATCGTCGTCCGGCTTCGGCGCGGCGGCAGGCCTGGTCGCCGGTTCCGGGGTTTGCGCAGCGACCGCATCAGCAGGCTTGCGGGCCTGACTCGCAAGCGCCGGTGTCGGTCCGTCCGCGAGGCGCAGTTCGGCGACGAAGCGCAGCTTTTCGGGCTGCGGATGCAGGCGCTCGTAGGCGGCCTGGGCTTCGTGGGCGGCGTCGGCGAGGCTCTGGCTCAGGCTCATCGCGGTGCTGCGCGCGGCCTGCGCCGGCGGCAGGCTGTCGGCTTTCCGACCCGAAGTGGACCGGGCGATGGAGCCGAGCTCGGTCACGAGCTCGAACTTGTTCACCGCCGGCAGCCTGATCGGAATGACCTCGCCGTGCGCGTCGGCGGGCGGCGGGGCCTCGCGGCCCTGGATGCGCTCGGCCAGCGTGTTGCCGAGTTGCCGGAGCGAGGGCAGCGCGATGAGGGCGATCACATGCAAGCCCATCGCCAGTACCAGCGAGGCTGGCAGGCGCATCGATGGCGGGGCTTGCAGGCGGAGCGCGGTCATTTGCACCCCACAGATTAAGGATTCTTCTGCGGAGTGTCGCGCAAGCGGCCGATATCGAAGCCTGCAAAGCCGGGTTACACCGCGATGCGGCTAACCCACCTCACAAAGCTCACAGGCGCAAGGCAGCGGCTGCTTACCAGTGCTCGCCCTTGAAGACGTTCGCGAACACGACTTGCTCGAGCGTCGGCTTCTGTCCTTCGCGACGGCCCTTGCGCGCGGCCGACGAGGACGGGAACAGCCGGAAGCCCCAGCTCAACACGTAGTCGTTGAGCTTGGGCCACAGCGCATAGCTGACCGAGGCGGCGGTGCCGAGCGTGGTGGCGATCGACTTCGGGCGTTCGAGCACCGCGCGCATCACGGTGTCGCCGGCGTCGTCGGGGCTCCAGGTCGGCACGTAGTCATAGATCTTGGTCGGCGCGATCATCGGCGTGCGCACGAGCGGCATGTAGATGGCCGTGGTGTGGATGTTGTGGCTGCGCACTTCGGCCGACAGGCAGCGCGTGAAGGCGTCGAGCGCCGCCTTGCTCGCCACGTAGGCCGAAAAGCGCGCCGCGTTGGCGAGCACGCCGATCGAGCTGATGTTGACGATGTGCCCGCTCTTGCGCTTGGCCATGCTCGGTAGCAGCTTCATGATCAGCCGCACGGCGCCGTAGTAGTTGAGCTCCATCGTGCGTTCGAAGTCGTGGAAGCGCGTGGTCGATTCCATCACCGCGCGGCGGATCGAACGGCCCGCGTTGTTGATCAGCACGTCCACGTGATCGAAGTCGGCGAGCACCTCATCGGCCATGCGATCGATGTCTTCCATGCTCGTGAGGTCGCAGCTGTAGACGTGCGCCTCGCCGCCGGCTTTTTCGATGACGGACTTGGCTTCCTCGAGTTTCTCGAGCGTGCGCGCGACGAGGATCACCTTGGCGCCCGCGGCCGCGAACTTCTTCGCCGCGTTGAAGCCGATGCCCGAGCTCGCGCCGGTCACGAGCACGACCTTGCCGGCGAGGCGCTGCATGGCCTGCGGCGGAATCTTCACGCGCAGGTCGAGGAACAGCTCCCAGTAGGCCCAGAGCTTGTCGGCGTAGTCGCGGATGTCCGGGCACTCGACGCCCGTGCCCTTGAGCGCGGCGCGCGCCTTCTTGTTGTCGAAGGCGGTGCGGTTGAACGCATAGCCGATCACCGACATCGGCACGCCGATGGTGTCGGCGATGCGCTTCTGCACGGCCTTCGGCACCACCTTGGCGACCTGCGAGCCGAGCGCGCGCACCGAGCTCGGAATCGCCGGCAGCTGGATCTTGGCCGCGAATTCGGGGCCATGCGCCACTTCCATGCAGATCGCGAGCAGCTCGCCGACGGTCGGCGACTTGTTCTGCATGAGATGGAAGCACTGGCCGTCGAGGCCTTTCTGATGCGCGATCGCATCGATGGCCTTGGCGACGAAATCGACCGGGGCGATCGGCATGCGGCCGCCTTCGATGCCGAGCAGCGGAATCCACTTCGGCACCTTGTGGCTGACCGTCTGCAGCGCCTTGAAGAAGTAGTAGGGGCCGTCGATCTTGTCCATTTCGCCGGTCACGCTGTGGCCGACGACGATGCCCGGACGATAGATGCGGAACGGCACCTTGCTCTCGTTGCGCACGATCGCTTCGGACTGAAACTTGGTGCGGTAGTACGGGTGATCGGTGCTCTGACCGACGTCGAACATGTCCTCGGTGAACTTGCCGACGTGCTCGCCGCCGGCCACCGCGATGCTCGAGACGTGGTGCAGCTTCACGTTGCCGCCGAGGTCGTTGACGAAGGCGACGACGTTGCGCGTGCCTTCGTTGTTGATGCGATCGGCGAGCTCGTCGCTCATCGTCATGTCGTAGAGCGCAGCCAGATGGAACACGTGGTCGATCTTGCCGGCGAGCTTCTTGAAATCGGACGCGCTGACGAGCCCCGGCTCGGTGACGTCGCCGATCACGGGCACGATGCGCGAGGCGTCGTCGCCATAGCGCAGCAGCTGGTTTTCGAGCTTGTCGCGCGAGGCTTCGCGCACGAGCACGTGAACGATGGCCCCCTCGCGAGCGAGCAGCGACTCGAGCAGGAACTTGCCGATGAAGCCGGTCGCGCCGGTGACGAAGTAGTTCATGGTTCTCCTTAGGTGTTTCTGCGGGCCGGCGGCGGGCCGTCGGGCACTGTTGTTATGAGTTTGTCGAGGCCGATCTTATCGTCAGGTCTCAGCTTTTGGGACGGCCTTCGAAGTCATCCATGCTGTGGTAGATGCCGAAGATCCGGTCGGCAATGAAATCCCACAGCGCCAGCGGCAGCAGGCCGCGCGCGAGCATCGCCAGGCGCACCGTCCAGGGCATCGTCAGCAGCGGCTTGCCGACCTTCATCGCCTGCCAGACGCGATTCGTCACCACGTCGGGCGTCAGGATCGGGGTGAACAGCGGCGCCTTGGCGCCACTGAACATGCCGGTGGAAATGTAGCTCGGGCACACGGTCGTCACCTTCACGTGCGCGTGGCCGGCCTGCTTGAGCTCGAGCCGCAGCGAATCGCTCCAGCCGATCGCAGCCCACTTGCTCGCGCAATAAACGCTCATGCGCGGATTGGCGACGGTGCCCGCGGCCGAAGCGATGTTGACGATGCGGCTCTCGCGCTTGTTGGCGATCATCGCCGGCAGGAAGGCGCGCGCGATGTACATGATGGCCAGCGTGTTGATCGCCATCGTCGGCCAGATGTCACGCCGGTTGTCGTGTTCCCAGAAGAATTTGCCGCGAATGATGCCGGCGTTGTTGAACAGCAGGTCGATGTCGCCGATTTCGCGCTGCACCTGCGCGGCGGCCTGCTCGATGCTCTCCAGGTTCGAGACATCGACGGTATACGCGAACACCGCGCCACCGGCCGCCTTGAGCTCGGCCACCGCGGTATCGAGCGCGGCCTGGTTGATGTCCCAGAGCACCACCGCGGCGGCTTTCTCGCGCACCGCGAGGTCGGCATAGAGCCGGCCCATGCCCATCGCGGCGCCGGTGATCAGGACCTTCTTGCCTGCAACGCTATCCATCCGATTCGCTCCATCGTGGTGAGAGCCGCGGTCGTGCGGGGTGCAGCAAATTCGAGCTCGAACTGCCGCAGTGTGGCCGGCTGCGCGCAGTGTAGGCACGGCCGAAGACGCTGCAATGTCGGTGCCGCCAGGACCTGGGCGGTCCTATAGCCAGTGCCAGTCTGCGGTAAGCCGGGTTTTCAACGACTGAATGCGCCGCTCGCGTGCAGCCTCATCGTAGGCGACCGCCGGATGCCGGCCCCACACCGGGCCCGGCCAGGCCGCATCGCTCGAAAAGCGCACGATGTGATGCACGTGCAGTTGCGGAACCAGGTTGCCGAGCGCGGCGACGTTGAGCTTGTCGCCGCCGAAGGCCTGCATCGCCGCCCGGCCGAGCGTGCTCGATTCGAGCAGCAGCTGGGCCTGGTCGGCGGCGTCGAGTTGGTAGATTTCGCGAATGTCGCTGCGCCGCGGAACCAGGATGAACCATGGGTAGCGCGCGTCCTTGCTCAGCAGCAGCCGGCTCAGCGGCGCGTCGGCGAGGGCGAAGCTGTCGGCAGCGAGCTGCGGATGCAGCGCGAAATCGGTCATGAGTCGGAGCGCTCGGTGTCGGTCGGTGGCGGCCATGATGGCCCGAGCCGGTGGCATCATGCAGGCCTTGCGACCCGATCCGGAATTTCGATGACCCGACACGCGCTCCTTGCCGGCTCCACCGGCCTGATCGGTTCGCAGCTGCTGCGCCGCCTGCTCGCCGATGCGCGCTTCGATCGCGTGACCGTGCTCGTGCGCCGGCCGCTCGCGCAGGCGCATCCCAAGCTCACGACCATCGTCACCGATTTTGGCGATCTCGAAGGCCTCGGCTCCGCGCTGCAGGCCGACGACGTGTTCTGCTGCCTCGGCACCACGCGCGCCAAGGCCGGATCGAAGCAGGCTTTCGAGGCGGTCGATTACGAACTCGTGATGCGCCTGGCGCGCGCGACGAAGGCCGCCGGCAGCCGGCAGTTCCTCGTCGTGTCGGCAATGGGTGCGAGCGTCGATTCGATGGCCTTCTACAGCCAGGTCAAGGGCCGCGTCGAACGCGATCTGCGCACCATCGGCTTTGCCTCGCTGCACATTTTCCGGCCCTCGCTGCTGCTCGGCGAGCGTGCCGAAAGCCGCATGCTCGAAGGCCTCGGCCAGCGCCTCGCGCCGGTGATCGGCGGGCTGATTCCGCAGCGCTACAAGCCCGTCGAGGCCGACACGGTCGCCGCCGCGCTGCTGCAGGCCGCGGTCAGCGAACAGCCCGGCGCGCACGTGCACGAGGCGCCGTTCGCGACGGGCTGAACCGGCTCAAACCTCCGGCAGCTCGATGCGGCTCACGCCCGGAAACTCGGGCTTGCCAGGCATGTTCGCGGCGGGCTGGGCGGCGGCGCTCGTCGCGCCCGGCAGGCTGCGCAGCTCGTCGAAGGCCTCGCGCAAAAACTGCAGCGCCTCGTCGATGCGGGCCCGCTGCAGGCCTGCGCGAAACAGCACTTCGGCCATGCGATTGAGCTGGGCTTCGAGATCGCGCACGCGGGCGTTCTGGCGATCGGTCAGCGTCGCGAGCACGGGTTCGAGCGTGGCGATCGCCTCGTTCCATTCCTCGCCGGCACCGCTTTGCTGCAACCAGGCGCGCGTCAGCAGGGGCGCCCACACGTCCTGCAGGAAGCGCTGGCCGGCGGCCGGAAGTGCGTGGATCACGCCGATGCGCGTGATTTCGTCGGCGACGCGCCGGCGCGCCTCGCCGAGCCGGGCGTCCTGCTGTTCGCGGCGCAGGGTCTGCAGCTGATCGAGCGCGCCGGCGATGCGTTCGCTTGAGAGCATGGGCAATTGCGCCAGGCCCAGCGCGACGAAGCCGGCGCCGAGGCTCAGCCGGCCGAGCAGCTGTTCGAGTTCGCGCGGGCGGTGCAGGCTCAGGCGCACCGGGTGCGCGGTGTTGACGAGGAAATCCGGGTCGGCGAGCGCGAGCTTGGCGAGTGCGAACAGTGCCTCGTCGGACAGCTCGGCGAGGCCTTCGACGATGCGTCCGAGCAGGCCCAGGCGCTGGCCGATCACGGGCGATTCGGGCGCCTCTGCGAGCAGTCGGGCTGCCAGATCGGCGTCGGCTCCGCTGCGGGCCGCGATGCGATCGAGCAGCGCCGAGAGACGCGGATCGATAGCCATATCGGCACCGACCGGCGCTTCGGCGAGCGGCACCAGGCTCAGCGCGGTGGTCAGCAGCGCGGGCAGGCGCTCGGCCAGCGTCGCCGCATGCGTTTCGAGCCGGGCCAGGCGCGCGTCAAGCGTGAGCGGCAACTCCTGCAGGGCCTCGACGAAGCAGCGCAGCAGCGCGTCGGGCGACAGCGCCGAAGCGGCCAGCGCCGCGCCGTGCGCATTGCCGGCCTGGACGCGACGCCGCCAGGCCAGCAGCGGGGCCGTGACCGCTGGCTGCAGCGACTGGTCGAGCGCGTTGCGCCGCAGGTCGAGTTCGAGCGCTTCGGAAGGCGTCAGTGCGAGTCGCTGCAGGGCGCGCTGCTCGCTGCCGCCCTGCAGTGGGACCGGCGCGGCTTCGAGATGGGCGAGCAGCAGCCGGCGATAGCGACGACTCAGCGCCTCCTGCGCCGGTTTCGACAGCCCGCCGAGCGCGGGTGCGAGCAGGGTTTCGTGTTCGGTCTGCAGCCAGTTGCGCAGCGTGTCCAGCGAGGTGGAAGCGGTCATGGGCGACAGGGCAGGTACGGACGTTCAGTATGCGCGCCGGCGGTCGCATCCGAGCAAGCGTATCCGTCTATCCGCATAAAGAGATAAAATTCGCCGCATGTACGACGCCACGCCTTCCAGCCCAGCCCGGTCCGATCCGGACCTTCGCCCCGATGCCACCGAGGCGCTCACGCGCCTGCTCGCCGAGCGCGTGCTCGTGCTCGATGGGGCCATGGGCACGATGATCCAGCGCTACAAGCTCGAGGAAGCCGACTACCGTGGCGAACGCTTCGCCGACTGGCATCGCGACCTCAAGGGCAACAATGATCTTCTGGTGCTCACGCAGCCGCAGATCATTCGCGAGATCCATCGCCAGTATCTCGAAGCGGGCGCCGACCTGATCGAGACCAACACCTTCAACGCGCAGGTGATCTCGCTCGCCGACTACGGCATGGAAGCGCTGGCTTACGAGATGAACTTCGCCGCCGCGAGGCTCGCGCGCGAAGCGGCCGACGAGGTGGCCGCCGCGAGCGGCAGGCCGCGCTTCGTCGCCGGCGCGCTCGGGCCGACCAACCGCACCGCAAGCATCTCGCCGGACGTCAACGATCCGGGCTTTCGCAACGTCAGCTACGACGAACTCGTCGATGCGTATCTCGAACAGGCCAACGGCCTCGTCGACGGCGGCAGCGACATCCTGCTGATCGAAACCATCTTCGACACGCTCAACGCCAAGGCCGCGATCTTCGCGTGTGAGCGCCTGTTCGAGCAGCGCGGCCGCCGCTGGCCGGTGATGATCTCGGGCACCATCACCGACGCCTCGGGCCGCACCTTGTCGGGCCAGGTCACCGAAGCGTTCTGGGCTTCGGTGCGCCACGCACGCCCCTTGTCGATCGGCCTGAACTGCGCGCTCGGCGGCAAGGACATGCGCCCGTACATCGCCGAACTCTCGCGGCTCGCCGATTGCCACGTGTCCTGCTATCCGAACGCCGGTCTGCCGAATGCCTTCGGCGAATACGACGAAACGCCCGAAGACACCGCGGGCATCATTCGCGAATTCACCGAAGCGGGCCTCGTCAACATCGTCGGCGGTTGCTGCGGCACCTCGCCGGGTCACATCGGCGCGATGGCGAAGGCCGTCGCGGGCCTGGCTCCGCGCAAGCCCGTGCCGCACGACGGCATCACCAAGCTGTCGGGTCTCGAGCCGCTGAACCTTACGTCGGCGATCCGCTTCGTCAACGTCGGCGAGCGCACCAACGTCACCGGTTCGGCGAAGTTTCGCGATCTGATCAAGGCCGGCGATTACGCGACCGCGCTGAACATCGCGCGCCAGCAGGTCGAGAGTGGCGCGCAGGTCGTCGACGTCAACATGGACGAAGGCATGCTCGACGGCGTCGCGGCGATGGAGCGCTTCCTGAAGCTCATCGCGGCCGAGCCCGACATTTCGCGCGTGCCGGTGATGATCGATTCCTCGAAGTGGGAGGTCATCGAAGCCGGCCTCAAGTGCGTGCAGGGCAAGCCCATCGTCAACTCGATCTCGATGAAAGAGGGCGAGGAAAAATTTGTGCGCGAGGCCAGGCTCTGCCGCCAGTACGGCGCGGCCGTTGTCGTCATGGCCTTCGACGAGCAAGGCCAGGCCGATACGCTCGAACGCCGCAAGGACATCTGCGGCCGCGCGTACCGGATTCTCGTCGAGCAAGTGGGCTTCCCGCCCGAAGACATCATCTTCGATCCGAACGTGTTCGCAGTCGCGACGGGCATCGAAGCGCACAACAACTACGGCGTCGATTTCATCGAAGCCGCGCGCTGGATCAAGCAGAACCTGCCCGGCGCGCACATCAGCGGCGGCGTGTCGAACGTGTCGTTCTCGTTCCGCGGCAACAACCCCGTGCGAGAGGCGATCCACAGCGTGTTCCTGTTCCACGCGATCAACGCGGGCATGGACATGGGTATCGTCAACGCGGGTGCGCTCGTCGTTTACGACACGCTCGATCCGGAGCTGCGCGAACGCATCGAGGACGTGATCCTCAATCGCCGTGCCGACGGCACCGAGCGCCTGCTCGAAATCGCCGGTAAGTTCAAAGGCGATGGAGCGAAGCAGGAAGCGGCCGACGAAGCCTGGCGTTCGCTGCCGCTCGGCGAGCGCATCACGCATGCGCTCGTGAAGGGCATCGACCAGTACGTCGAAGCCGACACCGAATTGCTGCGCGCCGAGATCGCCGCGCGTGGCGGCCGGCCGATCGAAGTCATCGAGGGCCCGCTCATGAACGGCATGAACGTGGTCGGCGATCTGTTCGGCGCAGGCAAGATGTTCCTGCCGCAGGTGGTCAAGTCCGCGCGCGTGATGAAGAAGGCCGTGGCCTATCTGATCCCGTTCATCGAGGCCGAGAAGAAGCCCGGAGACGTTGCGCGTTCCAAGGGCAAGA
This sequence comes from Hydrocarboniphaga sp. FW305-C-57, assembly GCF_058783045.1. Taxonomy (NCBI): domain Bacteria; kingdom Pseudomonadati; phylum Pseudomonadota; class Gammaproteobacteria; order Nevskiales; family Nevskiaceae; genus Hydrocarboniphaga; species Hydrocarboniphaga sp. FW305-C-57. The sequence continues at coordinate 336,846 of NZ_JBYSYG010000004.1, forward strand.
TCCTGATGGCGACGGTCAAGGGCGACGTGCACGACATCGGCAAGAACATCGTCGGCGTGGTGCTTCAGTGCAACAACTACGAGGTCATCGATCTCGGCGTGATGGTGCCGGGCCAGAAGATTCTCGATGCGGCGCGCGAACACGAGGTCGACATCATCGGCCTGTCGGGCCTGATCACGCCGAGCCTCGACGAAATGGTCTCGCTTGCCAAGGAAATGCAGCGCCAGGGCTTTTCGATTCCGCTGCTGATCGGCGGTGCGACGACCTCGCGCGCGCATACGGCCGTGAAGGTGTCGCCGCAGTACCAAGGGCCGATCGTCTGGGTCAAGGACGCCTCGCGCTCGGTGCCGATCGCATCGGCCCTGCTGTCGGACGAGCAGCGGCCCAAGCTCATGGCCGAGGTGAACAAGGAATACGCGGCGATCCGCGAGCGCCACGCGAACAAGGACCGCGCCGAGAAATTCCTGAGCCTCGATGCGGCGCGCGCGAATCGCACGCCGGTCGACTGGAACACGTACAGGCCGTTCCGTCCGCGCATGTTGCTGCAGCAGGCGATGGACGTTTGCGATGGTCCGCATTGCGATCACCACCATCACGCGCCGACGCAGTTCGTCAAAGTGCTGCACGACTATCCGCTCGCCGAGCTGCGTGATTACATCGACTGGCAGCCGTTCTTCATCGCCTGGGAATTGAAGGGCCGTTTCCCCGATCTGCTCAACAACCCCGCCACCGGCGAAGCCGCGCGCAAGCTCTGGGACGATGCGCAGGCGATGCTCGACCGCATCATCGACGAGAAGTGGCTGCGCGCGAACGCGGTGTTCGGCCTGTTCCCGGCCAATGCGGTCGACGGCGACGACATCGCGGTCTACGCGGACGAGTCGCGCACGACCGAGATCGCGCGCCTGCACAACCTGCGCCAGCAGAGCGAGCATCGCGCGGGCGTTCCGCATCGCTGCCTCGGCGATTACGTCGCGCCGCGTGACACCGGCCTGCACGACTACGTCGGCGCGTTCGCGGTGACCACGGGCCTGGGTTCGGCCGAGAAAGTCGAAGCCTTCAAGAAGGCCAACGACGATTACAGCGCGATCCTGCTCGAGTCGCTCGCCGATCGCCTGGCCGAAGCCTTCGCCGAGCGCCTGCATCAGCGCGTGCGCAAGGAATGGTGGGGCTACGCGCCCGACGAGCATCTCGACAACCAGGCGCTGATCGCCGAGCAGTACATCGACAACGGCGGCGGCATCCGACCGGCACCGGGTTATCCGGCTTGCCCCGAGCACACCGAGAAGGCGACGCTCTGGAAGCTGCTCGAGGTCGAGAAGAACGCGAACATCGAACTCACCGAAAGCTACGCGATGTGGCCGGGCGCCGCGGTGTCGGGCTGGTATTTCTCGCATCCGCAATCGCAGTACTTCGTCGTCGGCCGCATCAACAAGGACCAGGTCGCCGATTACGCGCGTCGCAAGGGCTGGACGCTCGCCGAAGCCGAGAAGTGGCTCGCGCCGAATCTCGGCTACGAGCCCGAGGACTAGCCGGGCGCGGTCGTCGCAGTCGTGTCGAAGTAATCCGCAGCCGGGCGTGCGAGGGCTTTCCGGCAACGCAGGGATGGTCGCTGCCCGGGCGACGTTCGTCGCCGCCAGGCGACCTGTGGGCGGGCCTGCCATGCTGCAAGGCAGCACGGCGGACTTACCATCGGATCATCCGCCGATCCCGTTTCTGCATGAGCCTTCTGAGCGAACAAGCCGATCCCCCCGAATCCACCGCCGCTGCGCCGATGCGCAAGCGCGTGGCCTGGATGGTGATGGTGCTCGGCCTGTGCTCGGTGACCGCTGGCGCCCTGGCCCTGATCGGCCAGCCCGAGCCGCCGCATCCCGAGACCGCAGCCTATACCGACCGGCAGCTCGGAATCGCGCTCACGGCCGGCTTCGCGAGTTATCAGAGCGTCGATGCGGTGACCGCCAAGCTCGCCGAACAGGGCGTGGACGCCACGCACCGGCGCATTGCGCGTCCTGCCAGCCCGCGCTACCCGATGCATGTGCTCGACACGCTGAGCCTCGATTACGCCCTGCTCGGCACCAGGGGCCGGCTGACGATCGAGTTCTTCAACGACCGGCTCTACGAAATCGGTTTCACGCCCGAAGACGCCAGCGTCTGTGCGGCCGAGCTCAGGCAGGAAGAGCCGCAGCTGCGCCGCGACCGCAACGGCCGCGCCGAACGCAGCGAGGGCAACCTGCGCATCGCGAGCAACGTCGACCTGGCGATCAGCAGCGTCGGCCGCAGCCTGCGTACCGAGCCCTACGTGCTCTGGCAGGACCAGCGGCTGATCCGCGAGCGCGACGACTGGGATGCGAAATTCGGGGCGATCCCCTTCCCGGCTCCTTGAGCCGGGAAGCGATTGACGCAGCGGCTCTCCTTGAGCCGCCCTACTGATCGCTCGGCATCGGCGCCGGCGCGTTCGGATCGGGTTTCACGAACTTGAGCGTCATGCGATCCGACTCGCCGATCGCGAGGTAGTGGTCGCGATTGGTTTCGCCGAGGCGCAGGGTCGGCGGCAGCGTCCAGACGCCGGCCGGATGGTTCTTGGTGTCCTTCGGGTTCGCGTTGATCTCTTCCCAGCCCACGTAGGCGAAGCCGGCCGCGGTGGCGAGCTCGATCACGTAGTCCTGCGGCACATAGCCGGTGCGGATGATCTGCGAGCGCGGAATTTCGTCGGCGACGGCCCGGTGCTCGACCACGCCGAGCACCCCGCCCGGCTTCAGCGTGCGGTAGAACGCGGCGAACATCTCGCGCTCGGTGTCGTTCTGCAGCCAGTTGTGCACGTTGCGGAACGTCAGTACGAGGTCGGCCGAATTCGGCGGCGCCGGCTGCCAGAAGTTCGGCGCGCCGATCGCGCTGACCGTCACGCGCGAATAGAGCTCCGGATGTGCGGCGATCGCCTTGCGGTAGGCGGCGAGCGTCTGCTTCTGGTAGTCCGGAGCCGACGGCGTGTCCGGATACTGGGCGGCGATGTAGCGTCCGCGCGCGGCCAGGAACGGAGCGAGGATCTCGGAATACCAGCCGCCGCCCGGCCAGACCTCGACCACCGTCATGTCGTTCTCGATGCCGAAGAACTGCAGCGTCTCGAGCGGATGACGGTAGCGGTCGCGCAGCCGGTTCTGCTCGCGGTACGGCGCGGCGATCGCCTGTTCGAGCGTGATGACCGGCGGCTGGAACTGCTTGGGAGCCGGCTCCTGCGCGCAGGAGCCCAGCAACAAGGCCGTCGCGGCGACCGCGACGGAAACAACGCTGCGCATCGACATGCCTTTGCTTGGCCTTTGCTTGAAGCCGGACGCTTAGTGGTGGTGGCCGCCTTCGCCGTGGACGTGGCCGTGCGCGAGTTCTTCCTCGCTGGCCTCGCGAACCTGGGTGATCTCGACGTCGAAGTTGAGCGTCTCGCCGGCCAGCGGGTGATTGCCGTCGACGGTGACCATGTCGCCGGCCACGCGGGTGACGGTAACGCGCGTCGGGCCCTGCGGACCCTGGGCGGTGAAGCTCATGCCCGGCTTGATGTCCTTGATGCCCTGGAAGGCGCGGCGCGGCACTTCCTGGACCAGGCGCGCGTCGCGCTCGCCATAGCCTTCGGCCGGGGCGACGGTGACCTTGAGCTTGTCACCGGCCACCTTGCCGAGCAGTTCTTTTTCGAGACCCGGGATGATGTTGCCCGAGCCGTGGAGGTAGGCCAGCGGGGAGCCGCCGCTGGAGGAATCGAGAACTTCGCCCCGATCGTTCGTGAGGGTGTAATGGAACGAAACGACGCTACGGTCGGCGATCTGCATGTCTGAGCTCGGCTATGAAAGATGAACCTGCCTGCGGAAGGCAGGACGAAATCGGGCCGCTATGGTAGCCCAAGCCACCCGCGGAGCCCGAACGGCCGACCGCGATCTGGACTTGCAACCCTGGGCCGGCGATCCGCATCCAATGCTTCGATTTCTGACGCTTCGGCCGGCGGCGAGTTCCGCCACTGGATCGTCGAATTGACCTATAAAGCGGCCAATTCGACGGCCGGCAATGGCCTTCCAAGCAGCAATCCATAACGAATCAACAACTTGAACAGGGAGCTGGCGCTGGCATGGAGCATGAAACACCGTCGTTCGAACCGAGCCTTTCCATCCGAATGAACACCATCCGCACTGTCGTCGTCCCCGCCTTGTTGCTGAGCCTCGCCCTGCTGTCCGGCTGCAAGACCGGTGACAAGGCCGAAGACAAGAAGGAGGAGGCGGCGATTCCGGTCGAAGTCGCCGCCGTCGCGGTCGGGGCCATCGACGCGGCCTACCGCGGCACCGCGACGCTCGAGGCCGAGAACGAGGCCACCGTGCTGGCCAAGCAGAGCGGAACGGTCGAACAGGTGTTCGTCGAAGAGGGCGACCGCGTGCGCGCCGGCCAGGTGCTCGCCCGGCTCGAGTCCGACAAGCTGCGCTTCGAGCGCGCGCGCGCGCAGGCCGACGTCGACCGGCTCGAGCAGGACTTCACGCGCCTGAAGTCGGTCTACCAGCGCAACCTGGTTTCGCGCGAGGCCTACGACAAGACCCAGTACGAGCTTTCGGGCGCGCGCGCCGCCGCCGACCTCGCCTCGCTGGCGCTGCGCGAGTCCGAACTGCGCGCCCCGTTCGACGGCATCGTCACCGCGCGCTACGTCAAGCGCGGCAACCTGATCCAGCCGAACACGCAGGCCTTCCGGATCACCCAGATGGACCGGCTGCGCGCCGCCGTCTACGTGCCCGAGCGCGACATCCACAAGCTCAAGACCGAGCATCCGGTGAAGCTCACGGTCGACGCCTGGCCCGGCAAGGTCTTCACGGGCACCGTGCTGCTGATCAACCCGGTCATCGACGCGAGCACCGGCACGGTCAAAGTCACCGTGAACATCGATGCGAAGCAGTCCGAGCTGCGTCCGGGCATGTTCGCGCGCACCGAGATTCTCTACGACCACCGCGAGCAGGCGCTGCTGATTCCGCGCGATGCGGTGCTGACCGAAGACGCCGCCGAATCGGTCTACGTGGTCGCGGGCGGTCATGCGCGCCGGCGCCTGATCCGCATCGGCTACGGCGACGCGGGCAACTTCGAAGTGCTCGAAGGCCTGAAAGCCGGCGAACAGGTGGTCACCACCGGCCAGACCAGCCTCAAGGACGGCGCCAAGGTGCAGGTGGTGACGCCGCTGAAGGAAGCGCCGGCCGCCGCGCCCGCGGCGCCTGCCGCAGCCCCGCAAGAAGGCTGAGACGCCCATGCTCGGCTTCGTTACGCGGCGCCCGGTCGCCGTGGTCATGTTCACGCTCGCGGTGCTGCTGTTCGGCCTGGTCTCGCTGAGCCGGCTGCCGGTCACGCTGCTGCCCGATCTGTCGTATCCGACCTTGACCGTGCGCACCGAACTCGAGGGCGCCGCGCCGACCGAGATCGAGACGCTGCTGTCCAAGCCGATCGAGGAAGCCGTCGGCGTGATCAAGAACGTGCGCCGCGTGACCTCGGTATCGCGCGCGGGCACCTCCGACGTGACGCTCGAATTCAACTGGGGCACCGAGATGGATTACGCGGTGCTCGACGTGCGCGAGAAGCTCGACACGCTCGAACTGCCGAAGGAGTCCAAGCGCCCGATCGTGCTGCGCTTCGATCCGTCGTCCGATCCGGTGCTCAAGCTCGGGCTCGCGCTCAAGGGCGATGCGGCCGCCAAGCCCGACGAGGCCAGCCTCAAGCGCCTGCGCCGCGTCGCCGAGGACCTCGTGCAGAAGCCGCTCGAAGCGGTCACCGGCGTCGCCGCCGTGAAGATCTCGGGCGGCCTCGAGGACGAGGTGCAGGTGCTCGTCGACCTGAACAAGCTCGCGCAGCAGAACCTCACGCTCGAGTCGGTCGGCGCGCGCCTGACCGCCGAGAACGTGAACCTCTCGGGTGGCCGCGTCGAGCAGGGCGCGAGCCGCTATCTCGTGCGCACGCTCAACCAGTTCCGCGACCTGCAGCAGATACGCGACGTGATCCTGCAGACGCGCTCGGGCGCAAATGGCTCGGGGGCCGGCGGCGATAACCGCCCGGTCTATCTGAAGGACGTCGCCGAAGTGCGCAGCGGCTACAAGGAGCGCGAGGCGGTGATCCGAATCGGCGGCAACGAGGCCGTCGAAATCGCGATCTACAAGGAAGGCGACGGCAATACCGTCGAAACCGCCAAGACCGTGCACAAGCGCCTCGAGACGCTCGCCAAGTCGCTGCCCGGCGACATGGAGCTCAAGCCGCTCTACGACCAGAGCGTGTTCATCGAAAGCGCGATCGACGAGGTGATGGAAGCCGCGATCATCGGCGGCATCCTCGCCGTGCTGATCGTCTATCTGTTCCTCGGCAGCGCCTGGATCACGGCGGTCATTTCGATCTCGATTCCGGTTTCGGTGATCGCCACCTTCAACGTCATGTACGGCGCCGGGCTCACGCTCAACATCATGTCGCTCGGCGGCATCGCGCTCGCGATCGGGCTCGTCGTCGACGATGCGATCGTGGTGCTCGAGAACATCATGCGCAAGCGCGAGGATGGCCTTGCGCCGGCCGAAGCCGCGGTCGCGGGTGCATCGGAAGTGGCCGCCGCGGTCGTCGCCTCCACGCTGACGACGGTCGCGGTGTTCTTTCCGATGGTGTTCGTGCAGGGCATCGCCGGCCAGCTGTTCTCCGACCAGGCGCTGGTCGTCACCGGCGCGCTGATCTTCTCGCTGATCGTCTCGTTCACGCTGATCCCGATGCTCGCCGCGCGCGGCAGGCACAAGACGCCGCCGCCGGAGGCCGCGCCGGTCCGTCGCGAAGGCAATGCGATCCAGCGCGGCCTGTCGGCGACGCGCCATGGCGTGTTCGAGCAGGCGCCGGTCGGCATGCTGTGGCTGTTCGTGCAGCTGTTCCGCGGCATCGGCCACGCGCTTGGCTTCGTGTTCCGGCCGTTGTCGAAGCTCTTCCAGGCCTTCTTCGATCGCTGCGAATCCGGCTACGAACGCCTGCTGGTCTGGGCGCTGTCGCATCGCGCGCTCGTGCTCGGCGTCGCGTTCGCGATGTTCGCGGCGAGCCTGTGGCTGCTCACGCGCATCGGTGTCGAACTGATTCCGCCGTTCAACCAGGGCGAGCTGCATGCCGAGATCGAGCTGCCGCCCGGCACGCCGCTCGCTCGCACCGACAGCGTGCTGCGCGATCTGTCGCGCGGCATCGATGGCGACGACGCGCTCGCGGCTGTGTTCTCGGTCGCCGGACAAGGCAACCGGCTCGATGTCTCGGCCGACGAAGGCGGCGAGAACAACGGCGTGCTCAACCTGGGCCTGAAGGCCGGCCGCTACGGCGACGAGGCGCGCATCATCGAAGCGCTCAAGGCGCCGCTCGAAAGCGTGCCGGGCCTCACGTATCGCTACACGCGTCCGACGCTGTTCACGCTCAAGGCCCCGCTCGAAGTCGAGATCTCGGGCTACGATCTCGACACGCTCGCGCGCACTTCCGAATCGATCCGCCAGCAGATGCGTGCAAGCGGACGCTTCACCGAAATCGAAACCACGCAGGCGCCCGGCCATCCGGAGATCCAGATCCTGTTCGACCAGGAGCGCGCGGCCGCGCTCGGGCTCGATACGGCCGATCTCGCGAATCGCGTCGTCAACTCGGTGCAGGGCGAGGTGGCGACGCGCTACCGGCTCAACGATCGCGAGATCGACGTGCTCGTGCGTGGCTCGGAGCGCGACCGCGCGAGCGTCGAGGACGTGCGCCGTCTCATCATCAACCCGGATTCGGCACGCCCGGTCACGCTCGAAGCGGTCGCCACCGTGCAGCTGCGCAGCGGGCCTTCGGAGATCCGGCGCATCAGCCAGTCGCGCGTCGTCGTGATCTCGGCGCAGCTCGCGCACGGCGACCTGGCCGACGCGGTCGCCGAACTCGATCGCATCGTCGCGCAGACGCCGATGTCGCAGAGCACGAGCGCGAACGTCACCGGCCAGAGCGAGGAAATGGAAGTCTCGTTCCGTTCGCTGCAGTTCGCGCTCGCGCTTGCGGTGTTCCTGGTCTATCTCGTGATGGCCTCGCAGTTCGAATCGCTCGTGCATCCGTTCGTCATCCTGTTCACGATTCCGCTCGCCGCGATCGGGGCCATCGTCGCGCTCTACGTGACGGGTTCGATCATCAACGTGGTCGCGCTGATCGGCATGATCATCCTGGCCGGCATCGTGGTGAAGAACGGCATCGTGCTGATCGACCTCGTCAACCGAAAACGCGACGAAGGCCATGCGCGCGCCGAAGCGATCCTGATCGGTGGACGCACGCGCCTGCGCCCGATCATGATGACCACGGCCACGGCTGTGCTCGGCCTGCTGCCGATCGCGATCGGCATGGGCGCGGGCGGCGAAATGCAGAAGCCGATGGCGATCACCGTGATCGGCGGGCTCACGGTCTCGACCTTGCTGACGCTCGTGGTGATTCCGGTGCTCTACACGCTGCTCGATCGCAGGCCCGATGTGAATGCGAAGCCTGAAGGTGAGCGCGCATGAGCTTGCGCAATAGCTTCATTGCCCTGAGCGCCGTTTTCAGCGCGGTGCTCGTCTGCACACTCTGGCTCGATCGTCCGTTCGCCTTGTTCCTGTCGGAACATGCGTCGGTGCTGGTTCCGATCGCTCGCGCATTCACCGATGCGATCACCTGGCTCGTGATGCCCTGGTTGCCGAAATGGGTGCATCCGCTCGCGCTGATCGTCGCCGGTGGCGTGCTGACCGCGTTCACGGGCCGCGCCTGGTTGCGACCGTTCGCGATCACCGCCGTGGTGCTGTTCGCAACGCGCATCAGCGTGACCTGGCTCAAGGGCGTGTTCGAGCGCGTGCGGCCGTTCGAGTACCTGGCCGACCCACGGCTCGTTGATTTCTTCGTCGCCGGTCACGACTCGTTTCCGTCGGGACACACGGCGGTGTACATGGGCCTGCTGATTCCGCCGGCCCTGATGTTCGCGCGCTGGCGCTGGCCTTTGATCGCGCTCGCGAGCCTGCTCGCGTTCGCGCGCGTGATCGAAGGCGATCACTACCTCGGTGACGTGACCGGCTCTGCATTCATCGCGCTGGCCTTCGCTGTGGCCGTGACGTCTCTCGTCTCCCGTTTTCCGTCTCCCGGCATTTCGAAGTCATGAACCTCACCGCGCTCTCGCTCAAGCGCCCGGTCACGGTGGCGATGTTCTTCGTCTGCGTGACCCTGATCGGGCTCATCGCGGGGCAACGGCTGCCGCTCGAATCGTTGCCCGACATCGAGTTCCCGTTCATGGTCGTCAACGTGCCGTACCGCAACTCGACGCCCGAGGAAGTCGAGCGCCGCATCACGCGGCCGGTCGAGGAAGCGATCGCGACCTTGCCAGGGCTCAAGCGCATCGAATCGAAATCGCGCGACGACGGCGTCGAGATCGAACTGCAGCTCGACTGGGGGAGCGATCTGGCCGTCAAGGGCGTCGAGGCGCGCGACAAGATCGACGCGATCCGCGACAAGCTGCCCGACGACGTGCAGCGCGTGCAGGTCTTCAAGTTCTCGGGTTCGGACCAGCCGATGCTGCAGCTGCGCATCTCGGCCGACCGCGATCTGTCGGGCGCCTACGAAATGCTCGATCGCAATCTCAAGCGCCGGCTCGAACGCATCGCCGGTGTCTCGAAGGTCGAGCTCTACGGCGTCGAGGAGAAGCAGGTCCGTATCATGCTCGCGGCCGATCGCATCGCGAGCCACGGCATCGACATCGGCAAACTCGGTGCGCAGCTGCAGAAAGCCAACTTCGCGCTCTCGGCCGGCCAGCTTACCGATGGCAAGCTGCGCTACACCGTGCGCCCCGAGGGCGAGCTCACCACGCTCGACGCGGTGCGCAATGTCGTCATCGATGCGAGCGGCCTGCGGCTCGGCGACGTCGCCGACGTGCAGTACACCGATCCGGAGCTGACCTACGGGCGCCATCTGAACCGCAAGTTCGCGATCGGCGTCAACGTGTTCAAGGAAACCGGGGCGAACCTCGTCGACGTCGGAGAGCGGGCGAAGGCCGAGGTCGAGCTCGTCAAGGAACTGCCCGAGATGAAGGGCATTCGCCTGTTCCTGATGCAGGACCAGGCGCAGGAAGTGAAGCAGTCGCTCGCCGATCTGCTCGAAGCCGGCGCGATCGGTGCGGTGCTGTCGGTGCTCGTGCTCTGGCTGTTCCTGCGCGACATCCGCATGACGCTGATCGTCACGCTGTCGGTGCCGCTGTCGCTGTGCATGACGCTCGCGGCGATGTATTTCCTCGGCCTCACGCTCAACATCCTCACGCTCATGGGTCTCATGCTCGCAGTCGGCATGCTCGTCGACAACGCGGTGGTGGTGACCGAAAGCATCTTTACCGAGCGTCTGAAAACCAGTGATCCGGTCGAAGCCACGCTGTCCGGCGTACGCAAGGTCGGCATGGCGGTGGTCGCCGGCACGCTGACGACCGCGATCGTGTTCCTGCCGAACGTGTTCGGCGCGCAGAACGAACTGACCGTGTTCATGAGCCAGGTCGCGTTCACGATCACGATCGCGCTGGCCGCCTCGCTGCTCGTGGCGGTGACGCTGATTCCGCAGCTGACCACGCGCATGGTCTCGGGCGACGCGAGCGGCGGTGCGCGCTTCCTGGTTCGGTTGTCGGCGTTCTACGCGAGGACGCTGGCCTGGACCCTGCGCCACCGCGGCTGGACCTCGCTGATGATCATCGTGCTGCTCGCATCGGTGATCGTGCCGCTCAAGTTCGTCAAGACCGACATGTTCCCGGCCGAGGACGGCACGCGCCTGCTCATGCAGTACAACCTCAACGGCGTCTATCGCGTCGACAAGGTCGAGGAGGCGGTCAGCACGATCGAGAACTACCTGTTCGCGAACCAGGCCTCGCTCGGCTTCGAATCGGTCTACAGCTACTTCGATGTCAGCAGCGCGCAAACCGTGCTGATCATGCCCGAGAAGAAGCTGCGCAAGCGCAGCAACGCCTCGGTGATGGAGGAGATCCGCGCGCAGATGCCGAAGCTCGCGATCGGCAGCGTGAGCTTCGAGCAGAATCGTTCCGGTACCGCCGACAAGCTCGGCGTGCGCGTGTTTGGCGAATCGGCCGAGCATCTGCGCGAGGTGGCCGACGAGGTCGTGCGCACGCTGCGCCTCGTCAAGGGGCTCACCGACGTGCGCGTGATCGCCGAGGCCGAAGACCAGGAAGTGCGCATCCGCATCGATCGCGAACGCGCGCGCCAGAACGGCCTGTCGAGCCAGCAGGTCGCCGATGCGGTGGCCGCGGCGATGCGCGGAACCGAGCTGCGGCCGTTCCGCACGCCGACCGGCGAGGTCGACATGATCGTCGAGTTCCGCAAGCAGGATCGCGCGGATTTCGAGGCGATATTGTCGATGCCGATCCTGCGGCCGGACGGGCAGCGCATCACGCTCGGCTCGGTGGCCCAGGTCGATGTCGGCAACACGCCCGGCAACATCACGCGCGAGAATCGAATGGCCTCGCTGAAGGTGCAGTTCGGCACCGCCGAAGGCGTGACCTCCGAAGACGCCAAGAAGTCGGTCGAGAATGTGCTCAACGACCTGCAGTTCCCACCGGGCTACAGCTGGGGCTACAGCCAGGCCTTCGACGACGAGGCGCAGAACATGCAGGGCATGCTCGTGAACATGCTGCTCGCGATGGCGCTGATCTACCTCGTCATGGCGGCGCTGTTCGAATCGACGCTAGAGCCGAGCGCGATCATCACCGGCATCTTCTTCTCGTTCGTCGGCGTGTTCTGGTTCTTCATGCTCACCGCGACGACGATGTCGTTCATGGGCATGATCGGCCTGCTGATCCTGATGGGCGTGGTCGTCAACAACGGCATCGTGCTGATCGACCACGTGCACCAGCTACGCGCATCGGGAATGTCGCGCGAGGAGGCGGTGATCCAGGGGTCGCGCGATCGTCTGCGGCCGATCCTCATGACCGTGGCCACGGCCACGCTCGGCATGGTGCCGCTCGCGCTCGGCGAAACCTCGGTCGGCGGCAACGGGCCGCCGTACTATCCGATGGCGCGCGCGATCATCGGCGGGCTCACGTTCTCAACCGTCGTGAGCCTCGGCGTGCTGCCGAGCATCTACTGCATGCTCGACGACCTGCGCATCTGGGGTTCGCGCATCGTCGCAAGGGCGCGGGGGCAGGCGCTGTCGCCACGCGGCGTTCAGTTACCCTGAGCCAGGCTCGTGGGCATTCCGGCCGCAACCGACAACGAAAAATCATCGACAGGAGAAAGGCATCATGGCAAACGATCTGCAGGTGCGTGACGAAGGCAGCATCTTCTGGGGCTCATTCTGGATGCTCGTGCTGTCGGTGCTGCTGTTCTGGTTGCCGGGTCTCGGCAGCCTGATCGCCGGCGTGGTCGGCGGCAAGATCGCGGGCGGCGTCGGCCGGGCGTTCATCGCGTCGATCATTCCGAGCATCGCGCTCGGCGCGATACTCGGTTTTCTGATCAAGGCGCTCACGGGTGTCGCCTGGGTGGCCTGGATCGCGGGCTTCGGCATTTTCGCGGTCGCGGTCGGTGGCGCGGCGGCGATGGTGCTCGGCGCGCTGATCGGAGGCCTGCTCGCCGTCAAGTGAGGTGCTGCCGCGGTCGTTCGCGAGCGATTCGAGTTAGTGTTGCGCACCTTCCAAACGCCTTCCTTCATGCTCAAGAAGCTTCTGCTCGCGCTGGTGCTGATCACGCTGGTCGGCGTGGTCGGCTACGCCGCGTATCGCGCGCTGCTGCTGCAGTCGCAATCGCATGAGGTTCCCACGGTCGCGCTCGTGCGCGTCGATGCGGCTGCCGCGGCCGACGGATTGTCGCAGGCGATCGGCGTGCCGACGGTCTCGAATGCCGACACGGCCAAGATCGATGCCGGCGCTTTCCGCTACTTCCATCGCTTCCTGCAGGCTCGCTTCGCGCGCACGCATCAGGCGCTGAGCGTCGAGACCGTCAACGACTTCGGCCTGCTCTACACCTGGAAGGGTTCGCAGCCCGAACTGCCGCCGGTGTTGCTGGCGGCGCACTTCGATGTGGTTCCCGCGCCGCCCGAGGGCTGGACGCACCCGCCGTTCGACGGCGTGATCGCCGACGGTTTCGTCTGGGGGCGCGGCGCGCTCGACGACAAGAACAGCGTGATGGCGATCATGGAAGCCGTGGAAGCGCTGATCCAGCTCGGCTACCAGCCCAGGCGCAGCCTGCTGCTCGCATTCGGGCACGACGAGGAAGTCGGTGGCGAGCGCGGCGCCAAGGCGATCGCGGCCAGGCTCGCGGAGCGCGGCATCAAGGCCTCGTACACGCTCGACGAGGGCGGTGCGGTGACGCGCGGCGTGGTCGCCGGCGTGCGGCGTCCGGTGGCGTCGCTGATGGCCGGCGAGAAAGGCTACCTGTCGGTGAAGCTCAAGCTGACGGGCGATGGCGGCCATTCGTCGACGCCGCCGCGGCACACGGTGATCGGCCGGCTCGCGGCGGCGATTGCGAAGCTCGAGGATGAGCCGATGCCGGCGCGGCTGATCGAGCCCGTCGACGCCCTGCTCGGCGAGATCGCGCCCGAAATGGATTGGCCCACGCGCATCGTCGTCGCCAATCGCGACTGGCTGTCGCCGGTGCTGTTCGCCGCGCTCGCGCGTTCGCGCACGACCAATGCACTGATCCGCACGACCACGGCGCCGACCGTGTTCAAGGCCGGCGAAGCGGACAACGTGCTGCCGACCGAAGGCGAGGCGGTCGTCAATTTCCGTCTGCTGCCGGGCGACGGCATCGACACCGTGCTCGCGCACGTGCGCGAGCTCATCGACGACGAAGACATCGTCGTCGAAGCGATGGACGGTTTCGGCAGCGAGGCGCCCCCCGCATCGGACGTGCATGCGCCACAGTACAAGCTCATCGCGCGGTCGATACGCGAGGTGTTTCCGGAAGCCATCGTCGCGAGCGGCATCGTGCTTGGCGCGACCGACAACCGCCACTACGCGAGCGTGCGCGAGCAGGGCTACAACTTCTCGCCGATGCCGTACACCAACGAGGATGCGGGCCGCATCCATGGCGTCGACGAGCGCATCGCGGTGGCCGATTACGAGCGCATGATCCAGTTCTATGCGCAGCTGCTGCGCAACAGCCTCGGCGACGAATGAGCGCGGCGCGCCTGCGTCTGCGCGTGAGCCCCAAGGCCTCTTCGAATCGCCTCGTCGGCTGGCATGGCGAGGCGCTCAAGCTGCGTGTGACGGCCGCGCCCGAACGCGGCAAGGCCAACGATGCGGTGATCGCCCTGCTCGCCGAGGCGCTTGAACTCCCGCGTCAGGCGATCACGCTCGTGCACGGCGAGACCGCGCAGGACAAGATCGTCGAGATCGCGGCGCTCGACGAAGACGAAATCAGGCGCCGCATCGACTCGCGGATCTAGTTCGAGCGTTCTTTCTGGATCAGCTGGTCGCTGATGCGCAGCATGTCGTCCCAGCTGTCGCCCTTCACGAGATAGCGTCCGTTGACGACGAGCGAGGGCGTCGAGCGCACCTGGCTCTTCATCGCAAACGCCCGTGCGCGGCCGATCTTGGCATTGACCGCGAAGCCGTCCATGAGCTGCAGGAATTCGTCCTGCTTGACGCCATAGAACTTCGAGTAGAACTCGGCGATCCGCGCCTGATCGGGCGGCTGGCCTTCGCCGGGCAGCGTGTGCAGCTGGTGGATCGCGTCGTAGACCGCTTCGTGCGCCTGGTCGGCGACGCCGAGCGCTTCGGCCGCGTAATAGGCGCGCGCGTACTGCACGAAGTCCGGGCGGAAATCGAGCGGCGCATAGACCACGTGCACGTCCGCGCCGAGCTTTTTCTTCCATTCCGAGAACCGCGGGTTGAACGCGTTGCAGGCCGGGCAGGCGTAGTTGAAGAACTCCACGAGTTCGACCTTGCCGGCGGGCGTGTCGAACGGGCTGCCGTCGCCGATGAGCAGGTAGTCGCGGCCGGCGACGAGCCCCGCGGTCAGCAGTGGAGCGGCGTCGTTGCCGCTGCCGGCTCCGGCCTGCGCCGCTGCGGGCGATGACTCGGTGGCGGCCTCTGCCGGCTTTTCGGCGGCCTTGTCGGCGGGGGATTCCGCCGCGGGTGCCGAAGCCGTGGGCGGCTCGGGCGATTTGGAACAGGCTGCGAGCGCGAACAAGGCCAGGGCGACGAGATGACGCGGTTTCATCGAAGACTCCAGTGGTGCGGGCGAGCGTAGGACCCGTGATCGGGGTGAAGGTTACGACAAGCCGCGCTGGGGGATTCCCCCACGCGACCGCGCAGGGCATTGGCTAGACTTCGGCCGGGCCGCAGTCGATGCGGCCTTCTCGTTTGCATCACGTTCGATCCTCAGGACTCTCGATGACCAGCCCCGCCGCAGCGGCGCCCGTGCGCACCGACAAGATGCCCGCCGGCATTCCCTTCATCATCGCCAACGAATTCGCCGAGCGCTTCTGCTTCTACGGCGTCAACGCGATTCTCGTGCAGTACATGATCCAGTTCCTGCACTTCGGCGACGCCAAGGCGCAGACCTGGCAGGCGCTGTTCAAGGCCGGCGCCTACTTCTTCCCGCTGCTCGGCGCCGTCGTCTCGGACGTCTTTCTCGCCAAGTTCCGCACCATCATCAGCTTCTCGATCGTCTACGTGATCGGCTGCTTCATGATCGCGTTCTCGACCGGCGAAGCCAGCATGGTGCTCGGCATGCTGCTGATGGCCTTCGGCACCGGCGGCATCAAGCCCTGCGTGTCGACCAACGTGGGCGACCAGTTCACGAGCGCCAACGCGCATTTGATCGAGCGCGCGTTCTCGTACTTCTATCTCGCGATCAACATCGGCTCGGCGTTCTCGATCTACTTCTGCCCGGTGCTGCTGGCCGATCCCGAATACGGTCCGCGCTACGCCTTCGGCATGCCCGGCGTGATGATGGCCTTCGCCACCCTGGTGTTCTGGCTCGGGCGCTCGAAGTTCGCGGTGGTGCCCGCGGCGATGAGCAGGCCGGGTCTGGCGCTGCCGGGCTTCCTGCTGGTGTTCTTCGCGGTGCTCGCGTTCACGGTGTTCGTTTTCACGGCGAGCGGCAACAACATCCTGCTCGCCACTTTCACGCTGCTCGGCACGCTCGCCGTGGTGGCGGCGCTGTTCCTCAAGACCGGGCTGCGCCATGTGCTGCCGCCCGAGCTGCGCGCCTGGCTCGAGCGCTCGCTGACCGGCGAGGGCCTGCGCATCGTCGGCAAGCTGGCGCTGCTGTACCTGTTCGTCGCCTTCTTCTGGTCGCTGTGGGACCAGAGCAACGGCAACAGCTGGACCGTGCAGGCGCAGTCCGCGCTCATGGACAAGCATCTGTTCGGCTTTCTCGGCGGCGTCGCGGGCTTCGAGAAGCTCGCCGCCTACGAGATGCTGCCGAGCCAGGTGCAGGTGGTGAACGGCATCTTCATCGTCCTGCTGGTTCCGGTCTTCACGTTCGGCATCTATCCGCTGATCGGCCGGTTCTGGGCGGTGACGCCGCTGCGCAAGATCGGCATCGGCCTGTTCGTGACCGCGAGTTCGTTCCTGATCGTGGCGTCGATCGAGCAGCGCATCCAGGGCGGCGAGATGGTGAGCATGTGGTGGCAGATCGCCGCCTACTCGGTGCTCACCGCGGGCGAGGTGCTGGTCTCGATCACCGCGCTCGAATACAGCTACAAGCAGGCCCCGCTGTACATGAAGAGCTTCATCATGAGCCTGTTCCTGCTGTCGACGAGCGTGGGCAACGCGTTCACGGCCGCGGTGAACTCGCTGATGATCGAGCCGCTGCAGGCCAGCGAGATCAGCACCGGCGAGCAGACCTGGGTCAGCCTCGCGAACGCTTCCGAGTTCGTCACCGGACAGAAGATCGATTTCGCGGGAGACAACGGCATCACGGTCGGCCAAGGCGAGGGCAACAGCGGGCCGCTCGCCGGCACCTTCCTGGTCGCCGAAGTCGATGCGGGCGGCGGCCGCGTGCGGCTCATGGACAAGGTCAGCCGCCAGAGCGTCGCCAGCAGCGGCCGCTACGTTGCGAGCGCTTCGGAGGTGTCGACGTATTCGCTCGTCGGTCCGGTGTACTTCCTGTTCTTCGCCGCGCTGATGGGCGCGGTGGCCGTGCTGTTCGTCTTCTTCGCAATGTGGTTCAAGGAGCAGACCTACGTGCGCGAAGACGCCTGAGCCCTCCGCAGCAGGCCGGGTCGGCGGCGTGACCGTGCAGCTTCCGCCACCATTCGGTCGGCCTCCAAAGAAAAGCCCGGCCTTCTTTCGAAGGCCGGGCTTTTTACTGCGTGAGCGCTACGAAGCCGCTGGCGATCTTCAGGTCGTGGTCAGTCCTTGAACCCGCCCCCGCTTACTGCCCGCTTCGCTGAGGGCCTCGAGGGCCTGCCAGTCGACCACCAGCTTGCAGCCGCGCGCATGCGCGGTACGGCTCCAGTCCTGCAGCAGCACCAGGCAGGCATGATCGATCATGCGCAGCTTCTCCATGTCGACCGTCACCGTGGTGCCGTCCGGAACGCTGTCGAGCACTTCGGACAGGCGCGGCACGTTCAGGAAGGTGGCCGAGCCGGTCAGGCGCAGCGTCGCGGTCTTGGTGGCTTCGTCCTTCTTGAGACCCACGTGCAGGTAGGCCGCACGCAGGGCCATGAACAGCAGCGACAGCGCGATACCGGCGGCCACGCCCATGAGCAGGTCGGTGGCGACGATCATCAGCGCGGTGGCGAGGAAAACCGCCAGCGTGCCCTTGCCGAAGTGCGCGAGTTCCCTGAGCTGCTTCGGGTTGATCATCTTGAAGCCCGTGAACACCAGGATGCCCGCGAGCGCCGCGATCGGCGCCATGCGCAGCAGCCAGGGCAGCAGCACGACGAAGCCGAGCAGCCAGGTGCCGTGCAGGATCGTCGACAGCCGCGAAGTGGCACCGGCCTGTACGTTGGCCGCGCTGCGCACGATCACGCCGGTCATCGGCAGTGCGCCCGCGAAGCCGCAGAGCATGTTGCCGATGCCCTGGGCGCAGAGCTCGCGGTCGTACTTGGTGCGCGGACCCGTGTGCATGCTGTCCACCGCCGCCGCCGACAGCAGCGTTTCGGCGCTCGCGATGAAGGCGAAGGCGAGCGCGATGCCGAGCAGCGTCGGGTCGAGCAGCATCGCCAAGCCCGAGGAGCCGACGAACTCGATCGAGCCGAACAGGTTTTCGGGCAGGTTCACGCGCGCCACGTCGAGCTGAGCGACCTGGGCGATGACGGTCGCCAGGATGATCGCGAGCAGCGCGCCCGGAACGAGCTTGAGCTTGGCCGGCTTGAACTTCTCCCAGCCGATCATCACCGCGATCACGCCGAGGCCCAGCAGCCCGGCCTCGAGGCCTTCCTTGCTCGTGACGACATCCCAGATGCGTCCCGGCAGGGCACCGAAGTTCTGCAGGCCGCCCGCGAGCGGCTTGGCGTCGACCATCACGTGCAGCTGCGAGGCGATGATCAGGATGCCGATTCCCGCGAGCATGCCGTGAATGACCGCCGGAGCGACCATGCGGAACCACAGGCCCACCTTGAACAGGCCCGCGGCGAGCTGCATGGCACCGGCCAGCAGCACCACCGGCCCGAGCGCGACCAGACCGTGGTCACGCACGAGCTCGAACACCAGCACCGCCAGACCCGCCGCCGGGCCGCTGACGAGCAGCGGCGAACCGGCGAATGCTCCGACGACGATGCCTCCGATGACGCCGGTGATGAGGCCGGCCGCAGGTGGAACGCCGGATGCGATGGCGATGCCCATGCACAGCGGCAGCGCCACCAGGAACACGACGATCGAGGAGAGGATATTGGGCGCGATCTGCCCAGGGGCGAGCATGCTCGCCTTCATCGTGGTCGGAGCCTGGCTCACAGGTGGTCTCCGGCGGCGGCGCCGTTGGCGCCCAGACGGGACGGCGGCGTGGCGTGCGGCATCGACGCGAGGTCATCGATGTCGCGCAGCGAATCCTCCAGCGGCACGAAGCGGCCGAGCTTGGAGCTGTAGGCCTTGATCGAGCCGGCTTCGATGTCGAAGATCCAGCCGTGGATCTGCAGCTGGCCGGCCATCAGCTTGGCGGCGACCGACGGATGCGTACGCAGGTGGTCGAGCTGGGCGACCACGTTTTCCTCGGTGATCTTGGCCAGGTGCTCGGCCGGATCGTGGAAGGTGTAGTTGGCGTCGACGACCACCTTGGCGATGTGCGAATGGCGCAGCCAGGCGCTGACGGCCTGCAGTGAGGCGACCATCGACGGGTTTTGCGTGGCCTTCATCGCGCCGCAGTCGGAGTGACCGCAGACGACGATGTTCTGAACCTTTAGCGCGGCGACCGCGTACTCGATGGCGGCCGACACGCCGCCCGTGAACTGGGCGTATGGCGGCACGATGTTGCCGACGTTGCGGCAGACGAAGATGTCGCCCGGCTCGGACGAGGTGAACAGCTCCGGCGCGACGCGGGAGTCGGCGCAGGTAATGAACATCGTGTGCGGGGTCTGTCCGCTGGCGAGCTTTTCGAAAAGCTCGCGCTTCTCGGGGAAGGCAATGCGGCGGAATTGTTCGAAACCTTTGATGAGGCGTTCCATGGAGTTCTCTCTGAAGTCTGATTCTGGAAGGAGTCGCGCGCGGGGACAGCGGTGCTGCCGCCAGAAAACGCGGGACTCGAAAACAGGGGATGCAAGCGACGCCGGTGGCCGTTGAACGGGCCGGCGCGGCAGACTCAGCAGAGAATCGGAGGCCGGTGCAGGAAGTTGTCGACCCGTATCGGCGAGCCCGATAGCGAGGCGAACGATGAAACGGGATGCGGCAGCCAAGGCAGCATCAGATCGTGACCGACGTGCTCGCCGTGATCGTCGAACGTCAGGTCATCGGAAAGCGGATCGGTTTCGGGGTCGGGCAGGTCACCGTCGACCTCGTCGTCGACCATGCTGGCCACAGCGAGCAGATAGGCCGGGCTGCTGGTGTCGCTCGAAGGGTCGACGCTGGTGATCGTGAGGTTCGTCATCGAGGCGAGCCAGAGCGACGCCAGCAGCACGAGGCCGCAGCAGCGAAACACCAGTCGGAGATCGAAAATCGACGAACGCATCGGATGACTTAAGCGTGACTCTCTTGGTGAATTTTTTCGAAACTGAGTGGCATGGACCAGCGACTGACCGAAAAATTCCCGGACCGTCGCTTGACGACGCTACTTATGAGAACAGCTTTGGGGCCCGTTTGTCACGGCTCTAACCCAAAATAATCAAGCAAGAAGCGTTCTTGCGGACCTGGGCGATGGACTTACACTAGGCACTCACCAGCCGCTTTCAAGTCTTCAATACCTCGCCGTGATCGAAACCCCCGTCGTTTTCACCCCGAGCGCAGCGCGTGTCGAACGCGCGCGGCTGGAGTCCAACAAGCTCGCCAAGCGGCTGCGTCGCAACGTCGGCCAGGCGATCCAGGACTACAACATGATCGTCGACGGCGATCGTGTGATGGTCTGCCTGTCGGGCGGCAAGGACAGCTACACCATGCTCGACATGCTGCTGCAACTGCAGCAGAAAGCGCCGGTGCGTTTCGAGATCACGGCGGTCAATCTCGACCAGAAGCAACCCGATTTTCCCGAACATGTATTACCGGAATATCTCGCCTCGCGCGGCGTGGCCTTCCACATCCTCGAGCAGGACACCTATTCGGTGGTCAAGCGCGTGGTGCCCGAGGGCAAGACCCTGTGCTCGCTGTGCTCGCGCCTGCGCCGCGGGGCGCTCTACACCTATGCGCAGGAGCAGGGCTACACCAAGATCGCGCTCGGCCATCATCGCGACGACATCCTCGCCACCTTCTTCCTGAACCTGTTCTTCGGCGGCAGCCTCAAGGCGATGCCGCCGAAGCTGCTGTCCGACGACGGCCGCAACGTGGTGATTCGCCCGCTCGCCTATTGCCGCGAGTCCGATATCGCCGCGTACGCGACCGAGCGCCAGTTCCCGATCATCCCGTGCAATCTCTGCGGCTCGCAGGAGCACCTGCAGCGCAAGCAGGTGCGCCGCATGATGGACGCCTGGGAGGCCGAGCATCCGGGGCGCTCGGAGACCATCTTCAAGGCCTTGTCGAACGTCGCGCCGTCCCAACTCGCGGATCGCACGCTGTTCGATTTCGCCACCCTCGGCGGCGACCGGGCGATGCCGGCCCGCTGGCTCATGCCCGATGCCGAATAGAGCCGCGTCGCGGTTCGCGTCGCACGGGGTCATCGCTCTGTTCTGGAGCGCCATCGCTTTATTTTGTGGCGCCGCGGGGGCGCTGACGTCTCCGCTGCCGCCGCCGGCCGAGCCGGCCCCGTTCTCGTGGATCGTCGAGTCCGCCCCGGACGGCAAGCCGGTGCGGCACTACCTGATCGGCTCGGTGCACGTGCTGCCCGAATCGGCGTATCCGCTGCCGAAAGGGCTCGAACAGGCCTACGCGAACGCAGAGGGCCTGGTGCTCGAAACTGACCCGGCGGTGCTCCAGGAGGCGGATTTCCAGAGGCGCATGCTCGATGCGGCGCGCGCTCCGGGCGGGCTCAAGTCGACCATCCCGCCCGAGCTCTACGCCCAGCTGCGCCAGCGCGCGCGGGCCGCCGGGCTGCCGATGACGCTGTGCGACCCGTTCAAGGCCTGGTTCTGCGCGTTGTCGCTCGAGCTGTTCTCGCTGCAGAGCCAGGGCGTCAGCGGCGACTTCGGCCTCGACCGGCATTTCTACGAGCGCTCGGTCAGCGACGATCGCCCGGTGCGCTGGCTCGAATCGCCCGAATCGCAGCTGAGCCTGTTCACGCAGATGAGCGGTCCGCTGAGCACCCAGTTCCTGGCCTCGACCGTCGACGAGCTCGGCGCGGCTGATCGCAGTACCACCTACCTGATCAGCCAGTGGCAGAACGACAATCGGGCCGGCATGGAGCAGGTCGTGATCGAGATGAAGCGCGACTATCCGATGACCTACGAGCACCTGCTCGGCGAACGCAACCGCGCCTGGCTCGCGCCGCTCGAAGTCCTGCTGCGCGAGCCGCAGACCCAGCTCATCGTGGTCGGCTCGGCGCATCTGGTCGGTCCCGAGGGAGTGCCGAGCTTGCTGCAGGCGCGGGGCTGGAAGATCAAGGCGCTCGCGGCCGAAGCCGCGGCGGGACGCTGAACCGCCGAAAAGGCCGCTGCTAGACCAGGTCGGTCGATTCGCTGGCGTCGTCGTCACGCTTCGGGGCGAGCCACGAGGCCGCAACGATGCCGACTTCGTAGAGCAGGTACGCCGGAATCGCGAGCAGCAGCTGCGAGAGCACGTCGGGCGGCGTCAGCACGGCGGCGACCACGAAGGCGCCGACGAGCACGTACTGGCGCTGGGCGCGCAGCTGCTTGGGCGTGACGAAGCCGGTCAGCACGAGCAGCACGATCGCCACCGGCGTTTCGAACGCGATGCCGAAGGCCAGGAACAGCGACAGCACGAAATCGAGGTACTTGTTGATGTCGGTCATCACCGACACGCCCTCGGGCGCGACGCCGACCATGAAGTGGAACACCGCCGGCAGCACCAGGAAGTACGCGAAGCCGATGCCCGCGTAGAACAGCAGGGTGCTCGAGGCCAGCAGCGGAACCACCAGCCGCTGCTCGTTCTTGTAGAGGCCCGGCGCGACGAAGGCCCAGACCTGGTACAGCGTCCACGGCATCGACACCGCCGCCGCCAGAATGCCGGCGAGCTTCATCGGCGCGAAGAAGGGCGAGGCGACTTCGGTGGCGATCATCGTCGCCCCGGCCGGCAGCAGCGAGAGCAGCGGCTGCGCGAGCAGCGCGTAGATTTCCTTGCCGAAATAGGCCAGCGGCGCGAACACCACGATGATGCCGAGAATGATGCGGATGAAGCGTGCGCGCAGCTCGAGCAGATGGCCGATCAGCGGCAGCTCGTTTTCGGTGGAGGCGTCGGCCATCGTCGTCGGTCAGCGGGCTTTAGCTTTTGGGCTTGTCGTCGCTGGCGGGCGCAGCGGGTTCGGAGGAGAGCTCGGGCTTGTGCTCGGGCTCCGGCGAGAGGTTCTTGCGCACGTCGTCGGTGGTCGCGCGGATCGAGCGCTCCACCTCGTCGCGGTTTTCGCGGATCGTGCGCTGGGCGTCCTCGAACTGTTTCTTGATCTCGGCGACGTTGGTTTCGCGCTCGAGCTCGGCGGTCAGGTTGCGCATGTACGACTTGGCCTGGCCGCTCCAGCGGCCGAGCGTGCGCGCAACCTTGGGCAGGCGCTCGGGGCCGAGCACCACCAGCGCGACGACGAAGCAGAGCGCGAGCTCCGAGAAGCTGATATCGAACAAGGCGGCGGCCCGTCAGCTCAGACCTTGGACTTTTCCTGCTCCGGGCTCTTGCTGCTCTCTCGATGCTGGTCGATCAGCTCGGCGGAGTGCTTGTCGGCCTCGGCCTCGCCATCCTTCATCGCGCCCTTGAAGTTCTTGATCGCGCCGCCGAGGTCGCCGCCGAGATTGCGCAGCTTCTTGGTGCCGAACACGAGCACCACGATGGCCAGCACGATGAGCCAGTGCCAGATGCTGAATGAACCCATGATGCGTCTCCTGATCCTGATGGTATGAGGCCGCTTACGGCCTCCTGACTCCGCAATTCTGCCTGCAATCGTCGCCGGCAGCTTGTTTGGCAGTGCAGCGCTAAAGTGAGTCCAAACTTTAGTCCGTCTAGCTCTTGGGCCGCGAGGCTTTCTCGTCGAGCCCGGAACGGCCGGCGCGCCGGGCGAGTTCGTCGGCGATCTGCTGCGGGGCCACGCCACGCTCGGCCATCAGCACGAAGCAGTGAAACCACAGGTCGGCGAGCTCATAGACCAGCTTGGACGGGTCTTCGTTCTTCGCCGCGATGATGGTTTCGGCAGCTTCTTCGCCGACTTTCTTGAGAATGACGTCGAGCCCCTTGGCGTACAGCGAGGCCGCGTACGAGGAGCCCGGGTCGGCCGATCTGCGCGACAGCAGCGTGGCGTAGAGCTCGTCGAGCACCGCGCCGAGGTCGGCCTGGGTCGTCATCGCGAAGTCTAGTGATCTTCTGCGACGGTCAGATGACCGCGCTGCGGATTTCGCCCTGGCGTACACGCACGCCGCGGCTCGCGAGATAGGTCTTGGCGTCGTTCACCGAGTAGGTGCCCGAGTGGAAGATGCTCGCGGCGAGCACCGCGTCGGCGCCGCCCTGCGAGAAGCCTTCGTAGAGGTGCTCGAGGTTGCCGACGCCGCCCGAGGCGATCACCGGCACGGTCACGATCTTGCTGATCTCGTGCAGCACTTCGAGGTCGTAACCTTCCTTGGTGCCGTCGCGGTCCATGCTCGTCACGAGCAGTTCGCCGGCGCCCTTGTCGACCATCTTCGCGGCCCATTCGATCGCGTCGAGTCCGGTGGCCTTGCGGCCGCCGTGGGTGAAGATTTCCCAGCGCGGCGGTTCCTTCTTCTTGCTTACGCGCTTGCAGTCGATGGCGACGACGATGCACTGCACGCCGTAGCGCTCGGCCGCTTCGGTGACGAAGTCGGGCTTCTGCACGGCCGCGGTGTTGATCGAGACCTTGTCCGCGCCGGCCTTGAGCAGGGCGCGAACGTCGGCGCTCGTGCGCACGCCGCCGCCGACGGTCAGCGGAATGTAGATCTCGCGCGCGACCGCCTCGACGGTTGCGAACAGCGTGGGCCGGTCTTCGGCGCTCGCGGTGATGTCGAGGAAGACGAGTTCATCGGCACCCTGGACGTCGTAGCGGCGGGCGACCTCGACCGGATCGCCGGCATCGCGGATCTCGGCGAACTTGACGCCCTTGACCACGCGGCCGCGGTCGATGTCCAGACAGGGAATGATGCGTTTGGCGAGCATGTCTTACAGCGGGGAGACGGGGAACGGGAGACGAGAGACGTAAAAGCAGGTTCGGTTATGCAAACGCTGCTCGAAGTTTCCGAGCGTGCCGCGTTCGTCTGCCGTCTCCCGTTCCCCGTCTCCCGGCATTTTTCAGGATTTGGCGATCTTCACGGCATCCGCGAGCGAGAAGCCGCCTTCGTAGAGCGCCCGGCCGATCACCGCGCCGACCACGCCATCGCCCTCGATTTCCTTGAGCTTGCGGATGTCGTCGAGCGTGGACACGCCACCGCTCGCGAACACCGGCGTCTTCACGGCCTGCGCGAGCGTGCGCGTGGATTCGACGTTGAAGCCGGCCATCATGCCGTCGCGGCTGATGTCGGTGTAGACGATCGCTTCGACGCCGTCGCGCTCGCAGTGCTGCGCGGCTTCGATGGCGTCGAAATGCGTGACCTTGGCCCAGCCGTTGAGGGCGAGGCGGCCGTCCTTGGCGTCGAGGCTCACGATGATGTGGCGCGGATATTCCAGGCAGACGTCGCGCAGGAAGTGCGGCGTGTTGATGGCCTTGGTGCCGATGATCACGTAGGCCGCACCGGCGTTGAGATAACGCTGGATCGTGTCTTCGTCGCGAATGCCGCCGCCGATCTGCACCGGCACGTCGACCGCGCTGGCGATCGCCTCGACCACCTTGAGGTTGACCGGCTGGCCCTTGACGGCGCCATCGAGGTCCACCACGTGGATGCGCTCGGCACCTTCGTCGGCCCAGCGTTGGGCGACGCTCACGGGGTCTTCGGAAAAGATGGTGACGTCATCCATGCGGCCCTGGCGAAGTCGCACGCAATGGCCGTTCTTGAGATCGATGGCGGGTATCAACAGCATGGGAGGAGGGCAGCGGCCGGAAGGCGAGGAAGCGGATCAGCGCGACGGATCGCGACAGATGGCGGAGTTGGAAGTTCCAAGGGTGATGGCTCGACTCTGCCGTATCCGTGCGGCGCTTGGCAAGCCATCTACGGAGCGGCGGTTTAGACCTCTCCGTTCCATTCGGTGAAATTTGCCAGCAGCCGGAGTCCGGCGTTCTGGCTCTTCTCCGGGTGGAATTGGAAAGCGGCCAGATTGTCGCGCGCGATGGCGGCCGCGAACGGCCTCACGTAGTCGGAAACGCCGAGCGTGTGCTCGGGGTTGGTCGGCTCAGCGTGATAGCTGTGCACGAAGTAGAACCAGCTGTCGTCGGCGATGCCTCTCCACAGCGGATGCGGCCTGGACTGGCGCACGCGGTTCCAGCCCATGTGCGGCACCTTGAGGCGCTCGGCCGCATCGGCCGGCGGATCGGGGAAGCGCACGACCTTGCCCGGGAACAGGCCCAGTGCGTCGACGCCGCCGTTCTCGTTCGAATGCTCGAGCATCACCTGCATGCCGAGGCAGATGCCGAGCATCGGCACCTTCTTGCTCGCCTCGATCACCAGATCGTTGAGCTCCAGGCGGCGCAGCTCGTTCATGCAGCAGAGCACGCCGCCGACGCCCGGCAGCACCAGCCGGTCGCACTTGAGCAGTTTCTCGGGATCGTAGGAAATCTCGATGCGCTGGTTGTCGGCGACGCGTTCGAGCGACTTGCCCAGCGAATGCAGATTGCCCATCCCGTAATCGATGACGCCAATACTGGCCATGCGCGGCTCGAAGAAACGAAGGGAGAATTTAGGGGAAGTTTTAGAGGCTGCCTTTGGTCGATGGCATGGCGTCCGCGGCGCGCGGGTCCATTTCCACCGCCGCGCGCAGGGCGCGGCCAAAGGCCTTGAAGCAGGTCTCGGCGACATGGTGCGCGTTGACGCCGCGCAGCGAGTCGATGTGCAGCGTGATCCTGGCGTGGTTGACCAGGCCGTGGAAGAACTCGCTGAGCAGATCGACATCGAAGCTGCCGATCATCGAGCGCGGAAACTCCACGTTGTAGCTCAGGCCCGGACGGCCCGACAGGTCGACGACCACGCGCGCGAGCGCCTCGTCGAGCGGAACGTAGGCGTGGCCGTAGCGGCGCACGCCGCGCTTGTCGCCGAGTGCCTTGTCGAGCGCCTGGCCGAGCGTGATGCCGACGTCTTCGACCGTGTGGTGCGCATCGATGTGCAGATCGCCGACCGCCTTGATGCTCAGGTCGATGAGCCCGTGGCGGGCGACCTGGTCGAGCATGTGGTCGAAGAACGGAACGCCGGTGTCGAGTTCCGAGCGGCCGGTGCCGTCGAGATTGATCGACACCTGGATCTGCGTCTCGCGGGTGTCGCGGCTGATGCTGGCGGTGCGGGCTGGCATTCCCAACGGCTGTCCGATGACGAGCGGGTACGAAAAGGGCGCACAGGATACTCCGCGCCGGGCTTAACTCAAACGTCGGCCGTTTTCATGCCCGGGTTCTCACTTTCGGGTGCCGCTCAGGTTTCGAGCCAGAACGTCACCGGCCCATCGTTGGTCAGGCTCACCTGCATGTTGGCCCCGAAGCGGCCGGTGGCGACCACCGGATGCGCCCGCCGCGCGAGATCGACGAGATGCTCGAACAGCTCGCGTGCGCGGCCCGGTTCGGCGGCGGTGCTGAAGCCCGGGCGCGTACCCTTGCCGGTATCGGCCGCGAGCGTGAACTGCGAAACCAGCAGCAGCCCGCCGCCGATGTCCTTGAGCGAGCGGTTCATGCGGCCTTGGTCGTCGGTGAAGACGCGATAGCCGAGCAGGCGCTCCAGCAGCCGGGCGGCGCGTGCTTCGTCGTCATGACGCTGCACGCCGACGAGCACCAGCAGGCCGGCGCCGATCTCGCCGGTGGTCTCGCCATCGACGACGACGCGCGCCGAACTCACGCGCTGCAACAGGCCGATCATGTTCCGAAGGATTCCTTAGTTAGTGGAGGGGCGGCAGCGGCGAGCGGGTGCGCGAACTTTGCGAACAGCGGCATGGCGAAGCTGTCAGCGACAACTCGAGAACTGGCACTAGAATGGCGGCAATGTCCTCTATTCTGCGCGCCCTTTTCATCCTCCTGGGCCATCTGCCCTTGCCTCTGCTGCACGGGCTCGGCGTGCTGCTCGGACGGCTGGCCTGGTTCGTCCCGAACGATCTCAAGCGCGTGACGCTGCTGCACCTGGATCTGTGCCTGGCCGAACTGCCCGCGGGCGACCGGGAGACCATCGCCAAGACCAGCCTGATCCACATGGCCAAGGCCGTGGTCGAAGCGCCGGCGATCTGGTTCGGCCCGAAGGCGCGGCTGCTGTCCTGGCTCGACGATGCCGATGCGCGCCGGCAGCTGCTGGCGATCCTGGCCGACAACAAGGGCGCGATCATCCTGTGCCCGCACATCGGCAGCTGGGAGCTCGCGGGCATGTTCTGCGCTTCGGTCGGGCGCATCACCTCGCTGTACAAGCCGCAGGGTGGCTCGGTCGACCCGGTGATCTTCGAAGGCCGCTCGCGCCTCGGGGCCCAGCTCGTGCCGACCACCGGCAGCGGCGTGAAGTCGCTGCTGCAGGCGCTGCGCGCCGGGCAGATGGTGGGCATCCTGCCGGACCAGGATCCGCCCTGGGGCGCCGGCGCGTTCGCCCCGCTGTTCGGCCTGCCCGCACATACGCCCGAGCTGGTGACGCGGCTGGCCTCGCGCACCGGCGCGCCGGTGTGGTTCTGCTATGCCGAGCGGCTCGGCCGCGGCAGCGGCTACCGTTTTCACATGACGCCGGCCCCGAGCCAGGTCGACGACCCGGTGCGCGGCGTCGCGGCGCTCAATCAGGGCATCGAATCGGTGCTGACCCACCTGCCCGAACAATATTGGTGGAGCTACAAGCGCTACCGCCGCCAGCCGGCCGGATCCAAGAATCCGTACGAGCGTCTCAAGCGCTGATTTCTCCTGCATTGCGCATTGGGGCGCCCGCTTCTGGGTGCCAAACGCCCCGCTTCGGGGCTTGATGTGTGAATCTGGTGCGCAATGCACCAACTGTTTGCAATCGGTCCGCAATGACGGTTTCATTCCATTGGCATATTCCATGCTTTAGAGCATTGCCGCAGGCTTGGGAGCTAGGGGCCTCCGGTGTGTGCCTTCACACCAAAAATCGCAGCTTGTTCAAGGAGTTCAGTCAATGAAATTAATTGCTGCCATCATCAAGCCTTTCAAGCTGGATGAGGTGCGGGAAGCGCTGTCGGAAATCGGCGTCGCCGGCATCACCGTGACCGAAGTCAAAGGTTTCGGCCGCCAGAAGGGTCATACCGAGCTCTATCGCGGAGCAGAGTACGTGGTCGATTTCCTGCCCAAGGTCAAGATCGAAGTCGCGGTTGACGACGACAAGACCGACGCGGCGATCGACGCCATCAGCAAGGCCGCCCACACCGGAAAGATCGGTGACGGCAAGGTCTTCGTCTTTGGTCTCGAGCAGGCGGTGCGCATCCGCACCGGCGAGACCGGAAAAGACGCGCTCTAAACTTCATCATCCAGGGGAGATGTCCAACATGATTCGTAAATTTGTACTGGCCTTGATGCTGGCCGCGTCCTGCGGTTCGGCCACGGTCTGGGCCCAGGACGAAGCACCCGCCGCCGCTGCCGAGGCGCCCGCCGCCGAAGCCGCGCCGGCCACCGAAGCTGCTCCCGCCGAAGCTGCCGCGCCGGTCGAAGCCGCCGCCGAAGCTCCGGCCGAAGAAACCAAGCCCACCGCCCCCACCTTCAACGAAGGCAATGTGGCCTGGATGTTGACCTCCACCGCGTTCGTGCTGCTGATGTCGCTGCCGGGCCTGGCCCTGTTCTACGGCGGCATGGTGCGCAGCAAGAACATGCTGTCGACCATGACGCAGACCTTCGCGATCTTCTGCCTGATCGGCGTGCTCTGGGTGGTCTACGGCTACTCGGTCGCCTTCTCGGGCAGCGCCCCGTTCTTCGGCACGCTCGACAAGATGTTCCTCAAGGGCGTGGTTTACGACGCCAACGGCTTCTTCACGACGACCGCCACCTTCTCCAAGGGCGTGGTGCTGCCGGAGCTGCTGTTCGCGGTGTTCCAGATGACCTTCGCCTGCATCACCGTGGCCCTCATCGCCGGCGCCTACGCCGAGCGCATGAAGTTCAAGGCCGTGCTGATCTTCTCGGTGGTCTGGTTCACGCTGTCCTACCTGCCGATGGCCCACATGGTCTGGTGGTGGGCGGGCCCGGATTCCTATACGGATCTGGCCAAGGTCGATGAACTCAACGCCACCGCCGGTTACCTCTGGCAGCTCGGCGCGCTCGACTTCGCGGGCGGCACCGTGGTGCACATCAATGCCGGCGTGGCCGGTCTGGTCGCCGCGATCATCCTCGGCAAGCGTTCGGGCTACGGCAAGGTGCCGATGGCGCCGCACAGCCTGGTCATGAGCATGATCGGTGCCTCGTTGCTGTGGTTCGGCTGGTTCGGCTTTAACGCCGGCTCCAACCTCGAAGCCAACGGTTACGCGGTTCTGGCCTTCGCCAACACGGCCTTCGCGACCGCCGCTGCCGGTATCGCCTGGTTCTTCGCCGAGTGGATCTTCAAGGGCAAGCCCTCGCTGCTGGGCATCATCTCGGGCGCCATCGCCGGCCTCGTCGGCATCACCCCGGCCTGCGGTTTCGTCGGCGTGAACGGCGCGCTGGTCATCGGCCTGCTCTGCGGCGTGGTCTGCTTCTTCGCGGTGGCCTACCTCAAGAAGTGGCTCGGCTATGACGACGCGCTCGACGCCTTCGGCGTTCACGCGGTCGGCGGCATCATCGGCGCCGTGCTCACGGGCGTGTACGTCGACCCGGCCAAGGGCGGCGTCGGCGTGTACAACAACTGGGTCGAACTGGTCGCCGGCTACTCCTCCAGCCAGATCCTGATCCAGATCAAGGCCGTGCTGGTCGCCATCGTGCTCTCCGCGGTGGTCTCGGCCGTCACCCTGCTGCTGCTCAAGTTCACCATCGGCATCCGCGCCAGCGAAGAAGCCGAGAGCGAGGGTCTGGACGTCGCCGAACACGGCGAGAAGGCCTACAACCCGTAAGGGCGGATCGCGGTCCGCGGTTGTCGCGGACCGTACCGAGCTTATTGTCGTAGCCGGGGCGGATCGCAAGATCCGCCCTTTTTGCTGGGCGCAGGCCCCGCACCGACCCGCGTTTCGTTCATCGCCATCGCCATCGCGGTCGGCCGAGGTGGCGATGGCGGCGCGCGCACATTGCGCAGGCGTCGTCCGTATTTCACGGCCGGCCGCCCGCGCTCGCCGATGTTGGTAAGCCTTTTGCAGAACCTGTTACGGATCGTGGTCCGCGCCCCCTTCGGTTGCGGGCCGCTCATCTCCTAGGGGTGTTGTATTCAGGGCGGGTCCGAAAGACCCGCCCTTCTTTTATGGTGTGATCGCGTGCTCAGCCGCCGGCCGACAGCACCACGCGTGGCGGCGTGTCGAGCACCTTGCGCAGCGACCACCAGCCCAGCGCGACCACCAGCAGCGCGCCGCCGACGGCCCCGACGATCCACAGCAGCGGGCTCCAGGTGTACGGCAGCTCGAATATCTCGCGCGCGAGCACCCAGGCGATGATCTGCGCGGCGGCCGCCGCGACGAGTCCGGCGAGCAGGCCGAGCACGAGGTATTCGGTGACCAGGCCGATCGCGATCGTGCGCCGCGTTGCACCGAGCGTGCGCAGCAGCGCGGTTTCGCGCACCCGTTCGGCGCGCGTGTTCTCGATCGCGGCGAGCAGCACGCAGGCGCCGGCCGCGAGCGCGAACGCGAACAGGAACTGCACCGCCTGCACGACGCGATCGACGATGCCGCGCACCTGGTTCATCGTCGCCTCGATGTCGAAGGCGGTGACGTTCGGGAAGGTCTTGATCAGATCGCGCAGCAGACCGCGCTGGTCCGCGCCGACGTGCACCGCGGTCAGGTACTGCGCCATACCGGCGGCCGAATCGAGCGTGCCGGGCGGCGTCACGAGGAAGAAGTTCGGCTTGAAGCTCTCCCACTTCACCTCGCGCACGTTGAAGACTTCGAGCTCGATCTCGCGGTCCGCGATCGCGAGCGTGAGTTTGTCGCCGATCTTGGCGTGCAGGCGCTCGACCACGTAGTCGTCGACCGACAGCCAGGGCTTGCCGGCCGCGGAGGCATCCCACCACTGGCCTTCGACGAGGCGATTGTCGTCACCGAAGCGCTCGGTCCACGACAGGTTGAACTCGCGGTTGATCCAGCGCCGCGTTTCGGGATCGTCGAACGAGTCGGCCGTCACCGGCTTGCCGTTGAACGCGATCAGGCGCCCGCGCGCCATCGGCCAGAGGTCGATGTCCGGATAGCCGCGATCGGCGAAGAATCGCCTGAGCGGCTCGACCTGCTCGGGCTGGATGTTGATCAGGAACTGGTTCGGCGCATCGGCCGGCACGCGATTGCGCCAGGCGTCGAGCAGATCGCGCTGGACCACCGCGAGCAGTAGCAGCGACAGCAGCGCGGCCCCGAGCGCGACCACCTGGCCGACGCTCGCGCCGCGACGGCGCGCGACGTTGCCGAGGCCGAAGCGCAGCGCCGTGCGGCCGGCGCGCCGCAGGGGCGTGAGCGCCCAGACCAGGCCCCAGGCCAGAGCCCCGAGCACGAGCGCGGTGCCGACCGCTCCACCGAGCACCGAAACCGCCAGCCGGGTATCGCCGGCCTGCCACCAGAGCAGGCCGATCGCGCTCGCGAGTGCGAGCAGTCCGACGACGAGACTGCGGTCCTCGCCGAGATTGCGCTGGAACACGCGCACCGGCGGAACGCTGCGCGCGCGCAGCACGGGCGGCAGCGCGAAGCCCAGCAGCAGCACGAGTTCGAGCGCCCAGGCCGTCAGTAGCGGCGTGATCGCGGGCGCCGGCAGTGGCGCGTCGACGAAGGCCGCGAGCAGGCCGGCGAGCACGGCCTGGCCCGCGAAGCCGATCAGCGCGCCGGTCAGGCCCGCGATCGCCCCGAGCAGGAACAGCTGCGAGACCAGCACCGCGCCGACGTAGCGCGAACTCGCGCCGAGGCATTTGAGCAGCGCGACTTCATCGCGCTGGCGCTGGCCGTGCTGGCGCGCCGACAGCGCGACTGCCGCCGCCGACAGCAGGATCGCGGCGAGCACCGCGATGTCGAGGAACTGACCCGCCGCCCCGAGCGCGCGTCCGACTTCGGGCCGCGCCTGGTCCGGGCGCATGAAGCGTGCGCCCTGCGGCAGCTCGAGCTTCTCGGCCGCGTCGAGCTGCGCGGGTTCGCCCGCGAGCAGCACCGCGTTCTGCGTGCGGCTGCCGACGCCGACGAGCTGGGTCGCAGGCAGGGCCTGCGCGTTGATCAGCGCGCGCGGCGCCAGGTCGGTGAAGCCGGCCCCGCGATCGGGTTCGTACTCGATCACGCCGGTGACGCGGAAGGTCGATTCGCCGAGCTGCAGGCTCGCGCCGGGCTGCAATTGCAGCGTCTGCCAGGCGCGCGCATCGATCCAGACTTCATCGATGCCTGGCACCTCGCGCGTCTCGTGCGCGGGCGCGAACGGCTGCTCGGCGATGCGCAGGGCGCCGCGCAGCGGATAGCCCGGCTCGGCGGCTTTCACCGCGACCAGCAGCGTGTCCTCGCCGGACAGGATCACCGACTGCAGTTCGGTGACGCGCGCGGTGCGCAGGCCCAGTGTGCGCAACTCGTCGAGCCTGGCTTCGGGCAGGGCCGTGCGGCTGCTGATGATCGCATCGGCGCCGATCGCGTCACCGCTCTGCTGCGTGACCGCGCGGCGCACGCGATCGCTGAACAGTCCGACCGCCGAGGCCGAGGCCACCGAGACCACGAGCGCGAGCGTGAGGATCAGCAGCTCGCCGCTGCGCCAGCCGCGTCGCAGCCGTCGCGCCGAGAAGCGCAGCGCCTCGGCCCAGCCGGCGTTCGCGGAAGTCGAAGCGCTCATTCGACGAGTCGCCCGTGGCTCAAGGTGAGCTGGCGATCGCAGCGCGCCGCGAGCGCGCGGTCGTGCGTGACGAGCACGAGCGTGGTGCCCGACACGCGGTTGAGCTCGAACAGCTGCTGGACGATGCGCTCGCCGGTGTCGTGGTCGAGATTGCCGGTTGGTTCGTCCGCGAACAGGATGCGCGGCTCGCTGCAGTAGGCGCGCGCGATGGCGACGCGCTGCTGCTCGCCGCCCGACAGCTGATACGGATAGTGATTCAGGCGCGCCGACAAGCCGACGCGATCGAGCGCCGCCTTCGCGCGCTCGCCCGCATCGGCCAGGCCCGCGAGTTCGGCCGGCAGCATCACGTTCTCGATCGCGGTGAAGCCGCCGAGCAGCTGGAACGACTGGAACACGAAGCCGACGCGCCCGGCGCGCAGTGCGGCGCGCGCGTCTTCGTCGAGGCCCGACAGCGACTCGCCATCGAGCCGGATTTCGCCGTGCGTGGGCAGGTCGAGTCCGGCGAGCAGTGACAGCAAGGTGGTCTTGCCCGAGCCGCTGCTGCCGACGATGGCGACGCTCTGGCCTTCAGCGATGCGCAAGTCCACCGCCTCCAGTATCGTCAACTCGCTCTGCCCGCTGCGCACGCGCTTGCTCACCGCGACCGCTTCCACCACCGCCCGCCCGGACTCGTTCATGCCCGCCTGGTCTCGCGCCGTTTCCGCTCTAGGTTCCAGCTCCCGTTCGCTCATCCTGATCCTTGCCGTTGCTTGTGGTGCCGCGTTCGCTTCGCTGCCGATGCGGGCCGTCGCCGCCGAAAAGACGCCGACGGCTCAGCCGACCATCCTCGTGCTCGGCGACAGCCTGTCCGCCGGTTACGGGCTCGATGCTCAAGTGGGTTGGGTCAGCCTGCTGCAAAGCAAGCTCAAAGCCGAAGGGTTTCCGCACAAGGTCGCCAACGCGAGCGTTTCCGGAGACACCACTTCGGGCGGTCTGGCCCGACTGCCTGCGGCCTTGGACCGGAACCGGCCGCAGATCGTTCTGATCGAACTCGGCGGCAACGACGGCCTGCGCGGCCTGCCGCTCAAGGCCATGCGCGAGAACCTGACGGCGCTGGTCGACAAGGCGCGCGCGAGCGGGGCGCAGGTGCTGCTGTTCGAAATCATGATCCCGCCGAACTACGGCGCGGCCTACACCAAGGGCTTTGCGGACAGCTTCAAGCAGGTGGCCGAGGCCAAGCAGGTGCCGCTCGTGCCGTTCTTCCTGCTCTCGCTGGTCGGCAAGGACGGGGCCTTCCAGGACGACGGCATCCATCCGTCGGCCGCCTCGCAGCCGCTGATGCTCGAAGCGGTCTGGCCTCGCCTCGAGCCGCTGCTGAGGCCTTGAATCCCTGAAGTTTCATCGGCTTCCGGCGCGGCCTTGCATCCTGCTGCGGCTGCGCCGCGTAGACAGCAAGGCAGGCCGCGTCGCGGTCGGCCGTTGTGATTTGTGATTTCACAATGAAAATAATATCAAACACAAAGTCACATGAAGATTGCAGTCATCGGCAGCGGAATCTCCGGTCTCGGCGCGGCGCACTATCTGTCCCGGCGGCATCAAGTCTCGCTGTTCGAAGCCAGCACCCGCATCGGCGGGCACACCAACACCGTCGAGGTCGATGACGGCCGCGGCGGCAAGCTGGCCATCGACACCGGCTTCATCGTCTGCAACCCGGTCAACTATCCGAACTTCTATCCGTTTCTCGACGAGCTCGGAGTCGCCCGGCAGAACACCGACATGTCGCTCGGCGTCAGCGTCGACAACGGCCGCATCGAATGGGCTGGCGACGAAAACCTCGCGAAGATCTTCGCCCAGCCCTCGCTGATGTTCTCGCCCGAGCACATCCGCATGCTGCTCGCGGTGCTGCGCTTCAACAAAGAGGTCAAGCAGCTGATCACCGAAGATCGGCTGCCCGACATCACGCTCGGCGAGTTCCTCGATCGCGGCCATTACCCGATGAGCCTGCGCGTGCGCTACGTCGCCGCGATGGCCGGGCCGATCTGGAGCACCTCGACGCGCGGCGTGATGGCGTTCCCGTTTCCGTTCTTCGCGCGCTTTTTCGATAGCCATGGCCTGCTCAACGTCTACGAACGCCCGCAATGGCAGACCATTACGGGCGGCTCGCGTGTCTACGTCGACAAACTGCTCGCGGGTTTTCGCGGGCAGCTGCGGGCGAACACGCCGGTGCGGGCACTGCAGCGCGACTTGAACGGCGTGAGCGTCTTCACCGACGAAGGCGAGACACGCTTCGATGCGGTGGTCTGCGCGACGCACGGCGACCAGGCGCTGCGCATGCTGCGCGATGCCGACGACGACGAATGCGATGTCCTGCGCTGCATCCGCTACGCCGGCAACCGCGCCTGGCTGCACACCGATGCCTCGCTGATGCCGCGCCGTCGCCGGGCCTGGTCGGCCTGGAACGCCTTGCTCGCGCGCGATACGCTCAGCGACGAGCCCATCGGCGTGAGCTACTGGATGAACCGGTTGCAGAACCTGCCGGGCCGCACGCCCTACATCGTCTCGCTGAATCCGCCGCATGAGCCGCGCGCGGCCACCGTGCTGTACCACACGCGCTACGAACATCCGCTCTACGACACGCAGACCGTCGCCGCGCAGCGGCGTCTGCCGGCGATCCAGGGCCGCCGCCGCATCTGGTGGGCGGGCGCCTGGACGCGCTACGGCTTCCACGAAGATGGGTTCACGTCGGGCTTGCGCGCCGTGGCCGGCATCGATCGCGACTGCCTGCCGGGCTGGGCCCGTCTGTGAGTTCACCGGCGCGAGGCGAAGCGGCGGGCTGGCTGTACGCCGCGCAGGTCATGCACCGGCGCCGCATCGCTCCGTTCTATCGCTTCACCTATCGGCTCTTTTATCTGCTCGTCGACGTCGATCGCATCGACGAGCTCGCCGCGGGACTGCGCGGCTTTTCGCGCAACCGATTCAACCTGCTCGCGCTGCACGACGCTGACTACGGTGATCGCAAGCGCGAGGTGTCTTTGCGCGGCTGGGCCGAGTGCCATCTCGCGCAGGCCGGGATCGAGCTGCAAGGCGGACGCATTCGCCTGCTGACCTTGCCGCGCCTGCTCGGCTTCGCGTTCAATCCGATCAATCTCTGGTATTGCGAGCACGCGAACGGCGAGCTGCGCGCGGTGATCGCCGAGGTCAACAACACCTTCGGCGAGACGCATGCCTACCTGCTGCCGGTTGCATCCGCGGCCGACGCGGCCGCGTATTCGTTGCGGCAGGGCAAGGACAAGTGCTTCCACGTGTCGCCGTTCTTCGATCTGGTCGGGCGCTATCAGTTCGAGCTCGACGAACCGGCCGAGCGCTTGCGCGTGGTGATCCACGAATCGCGCGAGGGCCAGCCGATTCTCGATGCGACGTTGTCGGGTTCGTGCATCGCGCTGAGCGATCGCAATTTGCTGCTGCAAGTGCTGCGCATGCCGTGGATGACGCTCAAGGTCGTTGTGGGCATCCACTGGCAGGCGCTCAAGATCTGGCTACGCGGCGGCCGCTATCACCGCAAGCCGCCGCCCCCTTCCGCGGAGATGACGTGAACGAAAACGAAGCGACCGACGAGCTGAGCCTCGACCTGCCCAAGAAAGCACGTCCGCTCGCGCCGAGCCTGCGCGTGCTGCTGTACATGCTGCGCGGCCTGCGCATCGGCAGCCTCGACGTGCGCCTGCCGAACGGCGAGCAGCGTTCGTTTCGCGGCAGTGAACCGGGCCCGCACGGGCAGCTCGTCATTCACGATGCGGCGCTCGTCAGGTACGTGCTGCAAGGCGGCGAAGTCGGCTTCGGCGATGCGTACTTGGCCGGTTGCTGGGATTCGCCCGATCTGACGCGCCTGCTGATGGTGCTGTATCGCAACGAGCCGTATTACAAGGGCCCTTTCGAGTTCAACGCGCTCGGCCGCCTGTATGGCTGGCTTCAGCACCAGCGGCGCGCGAACACCAAGCGCGGCTCCAAGGCCAACATCGAATATCACTACGATCTCGGCAACGCCTTCTACGAGCTCTGGCTCGACGAGACGATGGCGTATTCGAGCGCGGTGTTCGAGTCGCCCGCGCAAAGCCTGCGCGATGCGTCGCTCAACAAGTTCCGCCTGATGGCCGAGCGACTGCAGCTGGCGCGCGGGCATCGTGTGCTCGAAATCGGGTCGGGCTGGGGCGGCTTCGCGATCTACGCGGCGCAGCATTACGGTTGCACGGTGCATTCGATCACGCTGTCGAACGGGCAGCTCGCCGAGGCGCAGCGACGCGCGCGGGCGGCCGGCATGGCCGATCGCGTGCGCTTCGAGATTCGCGACTATCGCGATGTGCGCGAGCAATACGACCGCGTGGTCTCGATCGAAATGTACGAGGCGGTCGGCGAGCGCTACTGGCCGGGCTATTTCAAGGCGATCGAGCAGGCGCTCGAGCCGGGCGGTCGCGCGGCGATCCAGGGCATCACGATCGATGAATCCATCTTCGATCGGTACCGCAGCAAGCGCGACTTCATCCAGAAGTACATCTTCCCGGGCGGCATGCTGTGCACGCCGACGCTGTTCCAGCAGCTCGCGAGCCAGGCCGGCCTGGTGCCCGGAAACGCGAGCTTCCACGCGCTCGATTACGCCGAGACGCTCGCTCACTGGCATCGCAACGTGCTCGCGGTGCGCGATTCCGTGGTGCAGCAGTTCGACGAGCGCTTCCTGCGCATGTGGCGCTATTACCTCGCGTACTGCGAATGCGGCTTCCGCACCGGCAGCTGCGACCTCATGCAGATCGATCTCGTGAAGCCGAACTGACGTGCAGGCCGGGGCCGAGCCCGAAGTTCCGCGCACGAGCCTGTGGCGACGCGCCCAGGCGCTCGTGAGCGCGCAGCTGCGGCAGGGCGCGACGCCGCACAAGCTCGCGCTGTCGGTGGCGATCGCCTCGGCGCTGGCCCTGTTTCCGGTGCTCGGCACGACGACCGTTCTGTGCCTCGCCACCGGAACCGCGTTCCGGCTCAATCACCCGCTCATGCAGTTCGTGAACTACCTGCTCTCGGGCCTGCAGCTGCTCGTGCTGGTTCCGCTGCTCAAGGCCGGCGAGTGGCTCGGCGCTCCACATCTGAGCCTGTCGCTACCCGAACTGCAGGCGCGCTTCAGCGAGGCGCCGTGGGCGAGCCTGCGCGAATTCGGCGTGATCGCGCTCGGCGGCATCGGCGCCTGGGCGGTGGCGGCCCCGGCCTGGGCGCTGATCGTCTACGCACTGCTGCGGCCGCTATTCGAGCGCGTGGCGAATCGGCGCGCCGAGGACGGCTGAGGCTACGCGCATCGGCGAAGGCTTAAGCTTGGGCGATTCCTTCCTCTCCACGGAGTGCCCATGCCCACCTATCCCGTCGCCGCCCAGGACACCTTGCTCGCCGCCCTCGGCATCGAGCTGACCGAAACGACCCAGCAGCGCGTCGTCGGCCGCATGCCGGTCGACCGGCGCACGCACCAGCCGTTCGGACTGCTGCACGGCGGCGCCTCGGTGGCCCTGGCCGAGACGCTGGCCTCGCTCGCCGGCCAGCTCAACGTCGGCGAGGGCGAGATGGTGGTCGGGCTCGAAATCAACGCCAACCACCTGCGCGGCGTGCGCTCGGGGCACGTAATCGGAGTCGCCACGCCGGTGCACGTCGGCCGCCGCACCCAGGTCTGGGCCATCGACATCCGCGACGAGGCCGGCAAGCCGGTCTGCATCTCGCGCTGCACTTTGGCGGTGGTTCCGGTCGGTTGAGGGCAAATAAACCGCAGGCTACCCCTCCGTGACAGCAATTTCCTACAGAGAAGGATGATGACTGGAGGATAAGATGCTGGCAGGCAATGACTAAGTAGTTTCTATCTATTGCTTTCGAGCATCAGGGATCGATCGCACGGTCGATCACGGTTGTTTTTTTGGGGACGGACTCGCTGTGTCGGCCCGAAATCGGGTCGTGCGGGGGTAGGCCGAGAAACTTGGGGAATTCGATGAAGGGAATAAAAGGGTGGATGGGCGCTTGTCTGGCGTTCGTATTGACGGCTTGCGGTGACGGCAGCATCCAAAGCCCGGCTTTCACGCCCGCGCTGCAGTCGCTGCAGGTCACGCCGGCGAGCTTCTCGATCGGCACCGGCGAGCAGCAGCAGATGACGGCGATAGGTACCTTCACCACACCGCCCGGCAGCAGCAGCCCGACGTCCGTCGAGGACGTGACCAAGAGGGTCACCTGGGCCAGCAGCGCACCCAACGTCGCGACCGTCGACGGCGAAGGTCTGGTCATGGGTGCCGGCACCGGCACCACCACGATCAGCGCCAGCTTCGAAGGCAAGACCGCCACTTCCACGGTGACCGGCCTCGGCGTCGTGCTGCGCCAGGTCGTCATCACGCCGCAGACCGGCGTGACGGTACCGAACGGCAGCGTGAGCTACGAAGCGCGAGGCGTCTTCAGCGACAGCCCGACGCCGCGCGACCTGCCCTCCGACCGTCCGGTGAGCTGGACCATCGACGGGCTCGGCACGCTCAACAATTCGACCGGCACGCCGGTCACGGTCAAGGCCGGCACGGAAGAAGGCATCGCCACGCTCACCGCGACGGTCAACATCGGAACCGACGCGAGCCCGCAGAACGTCAGCGGCACCGCCAAGTTCATCGTCGGCCAGGTTTCCGCGCTGAAGGTCGATCCGGCCACCCTCAGCCGCCCGGTCGGCGTCGGCGCCTCGTTCACCGCCATCGCCTCGTTCAGGACGCCCAGCGGCGGCACCGCGATCCCGGACCAGGAAGTTCCCGCCGTCTGGACCGCGACGCTGGTCGAGGGCACCACCGCTCCGACCGTCGACAGCAGCTGCGGCACCGGCATCGCCAGCTGCACCGTTACCGGCAAGTCGGTCGGCAAGGTCAAGGTCACCGCCTCGTATCTGACGTTCAGCGCCGAAGCCAACCTCGACGTCACCGAGGCGATCCTCAGCAGCGTCGCGGTCAAGTCGCTCGATCCGGGTGTGCCGATCAGCGCCGCGCGCCTCGCCAGGATTCCGCTGGGCGCCAGTCCGAGCTTCGCCGTCGACTACACCTACACCGACGGCATCACCGGCGGCGCGCGCAGCGACGCCGACAAGGTCAGCTGGTCGATCCCGTCGTCCAGCACCATCATCTCGCTGACGGTGGACGCCGACACCAACCAGGCCCGGCTGGTTTCCAGCGCCAAGGGCACTTCGTCGCTGACCGCCACCACCGGCAATGTCTGCGCCGATCCGGAAGATCCGGCCGTGCGCAGGCCTTGCACCGACACCGTCAGCATCGAGGTGACGGATGCCGCCGTGCAGTCGCTGCTGGGGCTGCGCCCGAGCAAGGCCTATGTGGCCCTGCATCGCCAGAAGCAGTTCATCCCGGTCGGCAAGTTCAGCGACGGCAGCGAAGCGGATCTGCCGGTCACCAGCGTGACCTGGAGTTCCGATGACGAGACCATTGCCTCGGTGGTGAAGACCGGGGCCAATGCCGGCACCGCCACCGCGGTGCAGGAGCCGGTCGCGGGCTCGCCGCTGCCGACCACCAAGATCAAGGCCAGTCTCAACGGCTCGACCGCCGAAGCCGATTTCGTCGTCACCAACGCCGGCTGCTCGATCCCGGTCCGCGAGGCCGATGGAGCGAGCATCGCGGAGACCGAGCCGCTCGGCGTCTGCCTGCTTTGCGGCGTCAACAACGGCCCCAACGTCATCAACGACAGCGATGCGGATTTCGGCCAGATCAACGTCGGCGTCGGCCTGCTGAACACCTACCGCGGCTTCGACGTCAAGCTGGGTAGCCAAGGTGGTGTCGCCGGTTCCAAGCCGGGCTTCATCATCAGCGCTCCGGAAGGACCTCTGGTGCTCGCCAACGTCCTTGCGCAGCTCGAAGTCAGCACGCTGGGCGACGGCAACGTGAAGGAGAGCAGCGCCGAAGGCATCGGCCTGCGCGTCGACCTGCTCGGCTTCACGCTGATCGGCGGCAAGCGGTACGACCAGGCCCTGGTGGCGATGAATACTTCCGAGGATTTCGACGGTGTTCGCCTCCGCCTGCGTTCCGGCACCGCGACCGCGCTGCAGACCATCAACGTGTTCGACGCCTGCGCGGACAGCGAACCGTCCGGTTCGGATCTCGTCGGCATCGACCGCATCGTCACCGAGCCGGAGTTGCCGGGTAACAAGCTGCAGGTCGGCAGCCCGGTCACCTTCATCGCCCAGGATCTCACCAACCAGGCGATCTACGCCGACGCGGTCACCTGGACCAGCAGCAATCACGGCGTGATGGCCGATCCGGTCGTCGGTGGCAGCGGCGGCGCCTCCGCCACGGCCCTGGCCGCCGGCACCACCGTCATCACCGCCACGCTGAAGGACCAGTCGAAGTGCCTGAGCAACTGCTCGGCCAGCTACACGCTGACCGTCGTGCAGAACTACTGCTCGGTGCCGTTGACGCCGGAGAATGCGAAGGTCGATACGGCCACGTTCGGACTGTGCCTGCTCTGCAGCGTCACCGACAAGAACAACGTCATCGACAGCTCGCCGGGTGCTTCGCCGGCCAAGATGAACGTCTATCTGGGCTTGCTGGGGGGCACTTCGCTCAGCGTCGGTTCGAAGGACGGTTCGGCGTACACGCCGGGTCAGCCCGTCGGTTTCCTGAT
This sequence comes from Hydrocarboniphaga sp. FW305-C-57, assembly GCF_058783045.1. NCBI lineage: Bacteria > Pseudomonadati > Pseudomonadota > Gammaproteobacteria > Nevskiales > Nevskiaceae > Hydrocarboniphaga > Hydrocarboniphaga sp. FW305-C-57. Next base: position 379,157 of record NZ_JBYSYG010000004.1, read on the forward strand.
CGGTGATCCGACCACGGCGCTGAGTGTCGATCTGCTGTCGCTGTACGAGCTCCGCACGCTGCGCAACGGCGCGGTCCAGGAAAGCTGGACTCAGGCCGGCCTGCTCGATCTCGAACTGCTGGGCCTGGACGTCGACCTGACGCCGGATACCAAGCTGTTCCGCAGCGCGCAGCCGACCACCAAGCCGTTCGATACGGTGGAACTGCGCGTGAGTTCGCTGGCCGGCGTCACCTACTCGGTGCCGGTCTACTCGGCCTGCCCGGCGACGAACCCGGAAGCCACGCTGCCGTAAGCGGGTGTTGCGGTAACGAGAAGGGCGGCCTCCGGGCCGCCTTTTTCGTATGCGCCGGGCCGCGTGCGCCGCTGGAGGTGAAAGTCCTCTGCTCGCGGCGAGGGGGAAGAGCGACCCGATGTTCGGTTCCGCGGGCCAAAGCAGGTAGAATTCCGCGCCCGAGGACGACGGCTGGACGAGATTGCAGCCCCTTGGGCCACCTGATCCCAGGTTGACGGCTCCGAGCAGTGGAGCCTGTAGCTGCTTGTTCTCCCGCCCGCTCTTTTGATTACGAAGGAAGGTTTTTCTCTCATGAAGAAGCCCGTCAAGGTCGCCATCACCGGCGCCGCCGGCCAGATCGCCTACTCCCTCATCTTTCGCGTCGCGTCCGGCTCCATGCTCGGTCCCGACCAGCCGGTGATCCTGCAGCTGCTCGACATTCCGGATTCGCTCGAGAAGCTCAAGGGCACCGTCATGGAGATCGACGACTGCGCCTTCCCGCTCGTCTCTGGCGTGGTCGCCACCGCCGATCCGAACGAAGCCTTCGACGGCACCGATTACGCCCTGCTCGTCGGCGCGCGTCCGCGCGGCCCCGGCATGGAGCGCAAGGATCTGCTCTCGGCCAACGGCGCGATCTTCGTCCCGCAGGGCAAGGCGCTGTCGGACAACGCCAGCCGCGACGTCAAGGTCCTCGTGGTCGGCAACCCGGCCAACACCAACGCGCTTATCGCCGCGAGCGCCGCCAAGAAGCTCGACCCGAAGCAGTTCACCGCCATGGTCCGCCTCGACCACAACCGCGCCATCAGCCAGCTGGCCACCAAGACCGGCACGAGCGGCAACGACATCGACAAGGTCATCATCTGGGGCAACCACTCGGCCACCCAGTATCCGGACATCAGCCACACCACCATCGGCGGCAAGCCGGCCAAGAGCCTGGTGTCGCAGGAATGGGTCGAGAAGGAATTCATTCCGGTCGTGCAGCAGCGCGGCGCCGCCATCATCAAGGCGCGCGGCCTGTCGTCGGCTGCCTCGGCTGCCTCGGCCGCTGTCGACCACATGCGCGACTGGGCGCTCGGCACCGACGGCAAGTGGGTGTCGATGGGCATTCCGTCCGACGGCAGCTACGGCATCGCCCCGGGCGTGGTCTACGGCTATCCGGTCACCTGCAAGAACGGCCAGTACGAAATCGTGCAGGGCCTGTCGATCGACGAGTTCAGCCGTGCCCGCATGACCGTCACCGAAACCGAGCTGCGTGAAGAGCGCGCCGCGATCGAAGACCTGCTCAAGTAAGCCATCCCGCTGGCTGCCGCGACCTCGCCGGTCGCGGGCTGCAAACGAAAAAGCCCCGCCGGATCGTTCCGGCGGGGCTTTTTCGTTTGCAGCGCCCGGCCGGGCGCGGGGCGGCCATCGGCGCTTAGACAAACCATACCGATGCCCGGGATTCGCCTGCTTCATGAAGTTTTGTCTACAGGCGGCCACGCGCCGATCCGAGCACCATGGGCACACCCCGAACCTGACCCGCGAATCACGCCGATGCAAGTCCAGACTCTTCGCCGCGCCGCCCTGATCGTCCTGAGCCTGGCCGGCTATACCGTCGGCTCCGAGGCCTGGGCCTACGAGTACCACGCGGACGAGAAGGGCAAGGTGGCCAGCGGTACCCGCCAGTTCCAGCCCTGGGACAATGAAGGCCACTTGCCGGAAGGCGATTCCAGACTCGCCGAGCTGCGCGGCATCAACGCCCAGATCGCCGAGCGCGGCGCCCGCCTCGAAGCGACCGCGTTCAACCTCAAGATGATGGACGCGCAGACGCACGACAAAGCCCGCCTTGCGAGCCTGCAGGCCGACTACCAGTCGCAGCTCGAGAGCTACCAGCGCTGGCGCGAATCGGCCGAACGCCGCCGCCAGGCCATCCTCGGCCAGGCCGATCCGCAGGGCACGCTGGTGCCAGCCTCGCTGAAGACGACCAACGCGAACTACGCCAGCGCTCAATGAAGCACGAGTAAAGAGCGGCGCATGGATAATGGCCGACCTTTCCTCGCCGCGAGCGCCCGAGCGCCATGTCCCAGCCGTCCGCCGAATCGCGCTACGCGCGCCTGCTCACGATCGCCGGCTCCGACAGTGGCGGTGGCGCGGGCATCCAGGCCGACCTGAAGACTTTCGCCGCGCTCGGCTGCTTCGGCATGAGCGCGATCACCGCGCTGACCGCGCAGAACACCACCGGCGTGCGCGCGATCCACGCGGCGCCACCGGAATTCCTGGATCAGCAGATCGACGCGGTGGTCGAGGACATCGGCGTCGACGCGGTGAAGATCGGCATGCTGCATTCGCCCGAGATCGTGCGCACGGTCGCCGGGGCGATCGAGCGTCACCGGCTCGCGAACGTGGTGTTCGATCCGGTGATGGTCGCCACGAGCGGAGCGCGGCTCATCGACGAACCGGCGGTCGAGGTGCTCGTGAAGGAGCTGTTTCCGCGCACGAGCCTGGTCACGCCGAATCTCGACGAGGCCGCGCTGCTCGTCGGCTTCGCGATCCACGACGATGGCACGCTGCTGCGCGCGGCCGAGCGCCTGATCGAGTGCGGCGCGCGCGCGGTGCTGCTCAAGGGCGGTCACCTGCCGGGTGAGGAAGTGGTCGACCTGCTGCTGACCGCCGATGGCCGCCGCGAGATCTGGCGGGCCCCGCGCATCGCCAGCCGCAACCTGCACGGCACCGGCTGCACGCTGTCGTCGGCGATCGCGGCACGGCTGGCACTTGGTGACGATCTGGTGGCCGCGGTCGGCGCGGCGCGCGACTACGTGCGCAAGGCCATCGAATCGGGCGCCGCGGTGCGCACGGGTCGCGGTCACGGACCGCTCGACCACGGTTTCGCGCCCAAGCCCACGCGCAAGCTTTCCGCGTAGGGAAACTCTGCGCAGAACTTCCTTAGGGCTGAAACGACGAAATCCGCGCGTTCACCACGGCTGCGTAAAATGCGCGCTGGTCTTCGAATCGAGCGCGTCACATGCCCGCCTGCGTGGTCTATCGCTGCAGCAAGCAGCAGGAGATGTATCTGTACCTGCGCGCCGGGCTCGTGCCCGAGACGCTGCCCGAGCCCTTGCTCGCGCGCACCGGCCGGCTCACCGAGGTCATGCAGATCGAGCTGAGCCCGCAGCGCAGGCTCGCGCGCGTCGACGTCAACCGCGTCATCGAGCAGCTCGCCGGGCCGGGCTTTTATCTGCAGATGCCGCCGAACGGGCAGATCCAGGTCCAGCTCAACGAAGGCGAGTACTGAGTGGACATCTTCCACCTGATCCCCGGGCAGTCGCCGCGCAGGCTCGAGCGGGTCGACGAGCTTCCTGAAGAAGGCCTGCTGTGGCTCGATTTCATCCGCAGCGATCATCAGGACTGGCCGAGCATCGTGCAGCCGCTCGTCAACGCCGAGATCGATATCGAGCACATCTCCGACAGCCTCAACGGCCGCCATCCGCCGTTCTTCGACGGCACCGGCGATTACGACATGCTGATCTTCGAAGGCCTGGGCCCGAGCGACGATCCGTTTCCGCTCGACACGCGCGTCGGCGTGATGTTCTTGTTCGACCGCCTGCTCGTGAGCGTGCGCGAGGCCGATGCGCCGAGCTATACGCAGGTGCAGCAGCGGCTCGCCAACGGTCGCCTCAAGTGCCCGCCGACGCCGGTGCTGCTGGCCCAGTTCATTCTCGACGCGATGGTCGACCGCTACCTCAAGGTGCGCGAGGTGCTCGATACGCGGCTCACCGCGCTGCAGGACGATCTGCTCGACCCGGCTTCTCCGACCAAGCAGTGGCGCCCGCTGCTCGCCGCGCGCCGCGTCGTGCGCCGGCTCGAGTCGCTCGGCGATGCGCAGCACGAGGCGCTCGACGCCTGGCGCCGCGGCAGCCGCTTCGACTGGACGCAGAGCGAGGAAGTGCGCTTTCGCGACATCGTCGAGCACGTGGTGCGCGTGACGCAGCATGCGGGCAACCTCGAGCGTGACGTCGAATCCGCGATCGACCTGCACTTCGCGGCCGTGGGCTATCGCACCAACCGCATCATGAAGCTGCTGACGGTGATCTCGGCGATCTTCTTTCCGCTTAACTTCATCACCAGTCTGTACGGCATGAACTTCGAGTACATGCCCGAGCTGCACTGGCGTCATGGTTATTTCCTCGTGCTCGGCCTGCTCGCGAGCATCGCCGCTGTGCTGTTGCTGTGGTTCCGGCAGCGGCGTTTTTTCTAGGGTCTTCGTGTCGTCCGAACTGAAAGTTTCGTTGTCGCCGATCGATGCGACGCCTCCGGCGCCGCTGCTCGCGCGTGTCTGTTTCGGCGATGCGCCAAGCCGCGGCGCGGCCGATGTGTTCGTGCCGTTGCCGCCGTTGTCGGAGCCGCGCTGCGAGCTCTGGTTCGCGCAGAGCCACGAAGTGCGGCGCTTCGAACGCCACGGCTATGCCTGCGCGGACGATGGCGTGCATCTGTTCTTCCGCCGCATCGACACTGCCGCGAGCGACATCGAAGCCGCCGCCGAGCGCGCCTACCGCGATCTGCTCGCGCTGCTCGAAGACAGCGGTTACCGCGAGCTGCTGCGCATCTGGAACTATTTCGACGAGCTGACCGTCGGCGACGGCGACGCCGAGCGCTATCGGCGCTTCTGCGTAGGCCGCCATCGCGCGATCGCCGCGCCCGATTTCGAGCGCCGGCTGCCCGCGGCCACCGTGATCGGAACCGCGCGCGCCGGCCTGCAGCTGTTCGGCTTCGCCTCGAAGCGGGCCGGCGAGCAGATCGAGAATCCGCGCCAGACCAGCGCGTTTCGCTACCCACGCGAATTCGGTCCGCGCTCGCCGAGCTTTTCGCGCGCCACGCGCTACGGCGCGCAGCTGCTCGTCTCGGGCACCGCCGCGATCGTCGGCCATGAAACCCGGCACGCCTACGACGCGGTCGCGCAGGCGCAGGAGATGCTCGCCAACGTCGACGCGCTGCTCGCCGAGGCCGGCGGCGCATGGACGCCGAGCGTGCTGAAGCTCTACGTGTTCGATCCGGCCGATGCGCCCGCGGCCAGGGCCGCCGTGCTCGCGCGCTTCGGCGCCGATGCGCCGCTGCTCGTGCTCAACGGCGAAGTCTGCAGGCGCGGCCTGATGGTCGAGATCGAAGGGGTGTTCGAGCAGCGCAGCGGAGCGCGCGCATGAGCCCGCAGCGCTACGAGCTCTGGATCGGCCTGCGCTACACCGCGGGCCGGCGGCGCAATCGCCTGGTCTCGTTCATTTCGCTGGCTTCGATGCTCGGCATCGCCATCGGCGTCGCCACGCTGATCGCCGTGCTGTCGGTCGTCAACGGCTTCGAGCGCGAGCTGAAATCGCGCGTGCTCGCGATGTCCGCGCATGCCTCGATCTACGCGTTCGAAGGCCATCTCCAGCACTGGCGCGAGCTTGCGGATCAGGCGCGACGCAGCCCGGACGTCGTCGCGATCGCGCCGTTCGTGAGCGGCGAAGTGCTGGTGCGCTCGGGCAACGAGAACATCGGCGTTCCGGCCTTCCAGGGCGTGCTGCCCGAACAGGAAACGCAGGTCACCGACATCGCGAAATACATCGTCGAAGGTCGCTTCGACGGACTCGTCGCGGGTGGCTACGGCATCGTGATCGGGCATGAGCTCGCCAAGAAGCTCAAGGTCGGCATCGGCGACAAGATCGGCTTGCTGAGTTTGCAGACCAAGCCCAACGGCGACTTCCAGCCGAGGCTGCGCCAGTTCGCGGTGGTCGCGATCTTCAATGCCGGGCTTTACGAAGTCGACATGAAGGCGGCCTACATTCATCTGGCCGACGCGCAGGCGCTGTTCGGCGCGGGCGAGGGCGTCACCGGCCTGCATCTCAAGCTCAGCGATCCCCTGCGTGCGCCGAGCATCGCGATGGAAGTGGCCTCGTCGCTGCAGGGCCTGTTCTACGTCGACGACTGGACGCGCTCGCACGACAACTTCTTCCGTGCGATCGCGAGCACCAAGAGCGTGATGTTCATCATCTTCTCGCTGATCGTCGCGGTGGCCGCGTTCAACATCGTGTCGACGCTCGTGATGGTGGTGCACGACAAGCAGGCCGCGATCGCGATCCTGCGCACGCTCGGCTCGACACCGCGCTCGATCATGCTGATCTTCATGGTGCAGGGCACGCTGATCGGCGCGATCGGCACGCTCGCGGGCGCGGCCGGCGGTATCGCGCTGTCGCTGAGCCTCGAGTCGCTCGCGAGCGCCTTCCAGGCGATCAGCGGGCATCAGCTGATGTCGGCCGAGGTCTACGACCTCGGCGAGCTGCCTTCGGATCTCGCGGCCTGGGACGTGATCCGCATCAGCCTGATGTCGCTGCTGCTCGGGCTGTGCTCGACGCTGTATCCAGCCTGGCGCGCGTCCAAGATGCAGCCCGCCGAAGCGCTGCGCTACGAATAATCCATCGCGATCGCCAGATCGCACAGGTCAAGAAGACTCGCTATGCCCAAAGCCATCCGCATCAACCAAGCCGGCGGTCCCGAAGTCATGCAGTACGTCGATGTCGAGGTCGGCGAGCCCGCAGCGGCCGAGGTGCGCGTCCGGCATCACGCCGTCGGTCTCAACTACATCGACGTTTATTTTCGCGACGGAACCTACCCGCAGCCGATGCCCGGCAGCATCGGGCTCGAAGCTTCGGGCGTGATCGAAGCGGTCGGCGAAGGCGTCAGCGATTTCAAGGCCGGAGATCGCGTCGCCTACACGGGGCGTCCGCTCGGAGCGTATGCGACCGAGCGCGTGATGCCCGCTTCGCTGCTCGTGAAGCTGCCCGATTCGATCGACCACGACACCGCGGCCGCGATGATGCTGCAAGGCCTCACGGTGGACTATCTGTTCCACCGCAGCTTTCCGCTCAAGGGCGGCGAGACGATTCTGTTTCACGCGGCCGCGGGCGGCGTGGGCCTGATCGCCTGCCAATGGGCGCGCGCGCTCGGCGTCACCGTGATCGGTACCGCGAGCACGCAGGACAAGCTCGATCTCGCCAAGGCGCATGGCGCCACGCATCTGATCAACTACCGCAGCGAGAACGTCGTCGAGCGTGTGAAGGAAATCACTGGCGGACGCGGTGTTCCGGTGGTCTACGACGGCGTCGGCGCGGACACCTTCAAGCTCTCGCTCGATTGCCTCGCGAAGTTCGGCACGTTGGTGTCGTTCGGCAATGCGTCCGGCGTGGTACCTCCGTTCACGCTCAACGAACTATCCTCGCGCGGCTCGCTCTACGTGCAGCGACCAACGTTGTTCCACTACACGGCCGAGCGCGCCTCGCTCGAAGACATGGCCGCGCGCCTGTTCGACGTCGTCGGCAGCGGCAAGGTCAAGCCCAGCATCGGACAGCGCTATGCGCTCGCCGACGCCGCGCAGGCGCATCGCGATCTCGAAGCGCGCAAGACCACGGGTTCGACGATTCTGGTGCCCTGATTCACGCCCGCGATGCTGATAGCGCTCGTCGGCGTCGTCTTCGTGCCACTGCCGCCATGATTCGCTCGGCCCGATAAGCCGCGACAATTACGGCATGAGCTTAGACCGGCGTTTCCGGCGCGCTAAACTCGCCGGCCCATGAAAATTGACGACATCGAAGCCTTCGTGACGGTGGTGCGCTGCCAGTCGATCAGCGCGGCGGCGCAGGTGTTGGAGCTCACGCAGCCGGCGGTCACGCGGCGCATCCAGAACTTCGAGGAAGCGCTCGGCGTGGTGCTGCTCGATCGCAACACCAAGCCGCCGCGCCCGACCGCGATGGGCAAGCTCGTCTACGACCGCTGCTTGCAGGTGATGCGCGAAGTCGAAGGTCTGCGTCACCTCGTCGCCAGCGACGCGCAGCCGAGCGGCAGCCTGCGGCTCGGCGTGGTGCAGATGGTCGGCGACATCGCCTTGCTCGACGCGCTGCGTGAATTGCAGCTCGAATTTCCCGATCTGTCGGTACAGGTGTCGACGGGCTGGAGCAGCGCGCTGCTCGACAAGCTCAAGGATGGCGAACTCGATGCGGCAATCGCGCTGTTTCCGCCCGGCCGCAGCTATCCCGAAGAATGGGTAGTGCGCCCGCTCGGTCAGGTGCCGCTGCGCGTGGTCGCGCGCAAGGACGACTTTCCGAAGCGTGCGTACCGGCTCGCCGATTGTGCCGATCGTGGCTGGATCCTGAATCCGGACGGCTGCGGCTTTCGCGCCACGCTGCATCGCATGCTGACGTCCCAGGGCATGGCGATGCGCACCAATCTCGAAATCTTCGGCGCCGAACTGCAGCTCGGGCTCGTCGCCGGCGGCATGGGACTGGGGCTCATGGCCGAGCCGCTGCTCGAACGCAGCGCCTGGCGCGACCAGCTGCGCGCCCTGCCGATCGGTGATTTCAAGCCCACGCTCGAGCTCGTGATGCTGCATCCCAAACTGATCGGCAAGCTGCAGCGGCCGCTCGAGCGGCTGGCCGACGCGGTCGAGCCCGCCTTTCATCCACAGCGGCATCTACCGCCCAAATCCGGCGGCTGATGACCCGCCGGTCTTACGTCGTCTTTCTTAAATGTTTATTTACGAAGGACAAAGTGAAGCTGCGGAGGCAGATGGCACTTCCGAAACAACATATGGATGGCTAATAAAGGTCTTTCACCTTTATGCGCGGAATGACTAATTTGAGCTCCACGCCATTCGGCGCTTGCATGATGCATCGGAGCTCGACGTGCCCACACCCATCGACCGCAACCGGCAGACGATCGTCGCCGACGAGGCCCAGCGAGCCGTTCGCGCGCGCGGGCTGACGCGTCGTTTCGGTACGCACGCGGTTCTCGACGGCCTCGATCTCGACGTCGCCCCGGGCGAGTTCGTCGCCCTGCTCGGACGCAGCGGCTCGGGCAAGACCACCCTGCTGCGCGCGCTCGGCCGCCTCGATCGCATCAGCGGAGGCCATCTCGAAACCCCGGCCGCCGTCGCGACCGTGTTCCAGGAGCCGCGCCTGCTGCCGTGGAAGCGCGCCTGGCAAAACATCGCGCTCGGCCTGCGCGCTGCAGACGCGCGCCAGCGCGCGCTCGATGCCTTGAACGAAGTCGGTCTTGCCGAACACGCCGACGCCTGGCCCGCGACGCTCTCGGGCGGACAGGCGCAGCGGGTTTCGCTCGCACGGGCGCTCGTGCGCGATCCGAAGCTGCTGCTGCTCGACGAGCCCTTCGGCGCGCTCGATGCGCTCACACGCATGAGCATGCACAAGCTCGTGCAGAAGCTCTGGCGCGCGCATCGCCCGGCGGTGCTGCTGGTGACGCATGACGTCGACGAGGCGGCGCTGCTCGCCGATCGCGTGCTGGTGCTGTCGCAGGGTCGCATCGCGCACGAAGAACGCATCGTGCTGCCGGCGGTTCGCTCGGTCGATCAACCGGAGTTTCGTGCGCTGCGTCGTCGCCTGCTGACGAGCCTTGGCGTCGAAGTCGCCGACGACGCCATCATCGCCGCCGCGCCTGCGCGTCTGGCACCCGGAGTGGTGCGATGAGCGCGCGTCTGCTCAATTCGCGTCTGCTGAGCCCGATCGTCGTGCTCGTGCTGTGGGAACTCGGCTCGCGCCTCGGTTTGATTTCGGCGCTGATCATGCCGGCGCCGTCCGCGCTCGTCGGCACGTTTGGCGATCTGCTGTTCTCGGGCCGCCTGATCGAGCATTTGCTCGTCTCGCTGCATCGCGCGGGGCTCGGATTGCTGATCGGCGTGTCGCTCGGCACCGTGCTCGCGCTGATCGCGGGGCTTTCGCGCCGCGGCGAGGCGGCCACCGATCCGCTCATGCAGGTGCTGCGCGCGCTGCCGTTTCTCGGCGTGATTCCATTGTTCATCCTGTGGTTCGGCATCGGCGAGCTGACCAAGGTCGCGCTGATCGCACTCGCGACGAAGACGCCGATCTACCTGACGCTCTACGGCGGCATCCGCGGCGTCGACGCCAAGCTCGTCGAAGCCTCGGAAACGCTCGGCCTCAATCGGCTCGAACTGATCTGGCACGTGATCCTGCCCGGCGCGCTGCCGTCGTTCTTCGTCGGCCTGCGCTATGCGCTCGGCATTTCGCTGCTCGCACTCGTCGCCGTCGAGCAGATCAACGCCAATTCGGGCATCGGCTATCTGATCAACGAAGCGCGCGACTTCATGAAGACCGACGTGATCATGGTCTGCCTGCTGATCTACAGCGTGCTCGGCCTGCTCACCGACGCCTTCGTGCGCCTGCTCGAACGCCATGCCCTGGCCTGGCGCCCGCTGATGCCGTCGCTGCGCGCCGCCTAGCTCGACGCGTCGACCGATTCTCCGCTGCAAGCCCATTCGCCGCATCGAAAAACCCTGCATTCATAGGAGCCTTCCATGTCGTATGCCTTTTCCCTGCAAGCCCATGTTCCCCACGAAGGCCAGCTCAAGGTCACCCGCCTGCAGCCGACTTTCGGCGCCGAAGTCGAAGGCCTCGACCTGCGCGAGCCGCTGACGCCCGAACTGCGCGACGAAGTGCGTGCGCTGATCATCCAGCACAAGGTCATCTTCCTGCGCGATCAGCACATCACGCGTGAACAGCAGCTCGCGTTCGCGACGCAGTTCGGTCCGCCGGTGATCCATCCGCTGCAGAAGCTCAAGGAAACGCAGCGCAAGGAAGACCTGCCGCAGGGCATGCACACCATCGTGCCGCCGACCGCCGAATACGGTCACATTCCGAAGCGCCGCACCTGGCATTCGGACGGCAGCTGGACATATCCGGTGGCCTTCGCCTCGTTCCTGCGCGGCGTCGAAGTGCCGGAAATCGGCGGCGACACCATCTGGGCCGACGCCGGCGCGATCTATCGCGGCCTGCCGGATCGCCTGAAGGCCAAGCTCGAAGGCCTCTACGTGACGCACGAATACAAGGAGCTCGCGCTGTCGGGCATCTCGCATCCGATCGTCGCGCATCCGGCCGTAATCAATCACTCCGAAACCGGCGAAGACCTGCTCTACATCGATTTCATCATGCACCCGTGGATCGTCGGCTGGGATCGTGCGGACAGCGAAGCCCTGCTCAGCGAAATCTACGAAGAAGTGCTGCGTCCCGAATACCACCTGCGCCTGAAGTGGAAGAAGGGCACGCTCGCGATCTGGGACAACCGCTCCACCTTGCACACCGCGATTCACGACTATGGCGACTTCCCGCGCCGCGTCGAGCGCGTCGTCGTCGGCAGCAACGACGTGCCGTCGCGCGATCCGAGCAAGCGCTTCGTGCTGCCGGCGTAAGCCGCAGCTCGTTTGTCTTTAGTTGTCATTCCCGCCTTCGCGGGAATGACAAAAATCGGTCTCATCCACTTCGTAAAAGCCGCAAACCCGCGGCCCGACCCCGCTTTGCCTGCGTTCGCCACCCGACATCGAGACGCGACGCTTCAAACCCAAGGATTCACATGTCGCGCTCACACTTCACGCTCACGCCTTCCACGCCCTGGCGCCCGTCGGCGATCTCGCTCGCCATCGCCACCACGTTCGGCGCCTGGATGCCCGGCGCATACGCACAGCAGGACGCCGCTCCGTTGCAGGTCGCCGCGGCCGATGACGTCGCCAACATCGAAACCATCGTCGTCACCGGCACCCGCGGCAATGCGCGCACGGTTGCCGACAGCCCGGTGCCGATCGACGTGATCGGCGGCGAGCAGCTCGAAAAGCTCGGCGGCAGCAGCGGCGCGCTCAAGGACGCGCTCGAGCAGCTCGCGCCGTCCTTCGTCGCCAACACGCGCGGCAACGCGACCTGGGGCACGGTGTCCAAGCCCGCGGGGCTGCGCGGGCTCTCGGGTGCGCATGTGCTCGTGCTCGTCAACGGCAAGCGCCGTCACAACAGTGCGCTGCCGACGATGGCGGCCGACAGCCAGGCGATCAACGCCAACCCGGTCGATCTCGATTTCATTCCGGTATCGGCGATCGATCACATCGAAATCCTGCGCGACGGCGCGGCCGCGCAGTACGGCTCGGATGCGATCGCGGGCGTCATCAACGTGATCCTCAGGAACGACAGCAGCGGCGGCTCGGTGAGCACCACGCTCGGTCAGCGCTACAAGTTCCAGGACCGCCAGGACGGCGAAACCGTGCTCGCCACCGGCAACTACGGTTTCAGGTTCGGCGAAACCGGCTACTTCAATCTGGCGGCCGATGCGCGCAGGCAGAACTGGACGCTGCGCGTGAATCCGGCGACCGAGGCCTTCTACTATCCGCTCGAAGACGGCTCGCCCGATCCGCGCGAAGCCGAAGTGGACAAGCGCAAGTTCCGCGGCGGCACGCCGAAGATCAAGTCCTTCAACCTGATGTTCAACGCCGCGCTGCCGCTCGACAACGGCATCACCCCGTATGCCTTCGGCTCGTTCGGGCGCCGTGACGGCGAACTCGGCCAGAGCTATCGCCGCGCGACCACGACCAACGTGATTCCGGAGTTGCTGACCGACGTCGTGCTGACGCCGACCACCTATCTCAACGAACTCGACTACCAGCTCGCGACCGGCGTCAAAGGCCAGGCGCGCGAGTGGAACTGGGATCTGAGCACCACCTACGGCCGCAACCGCGTCGATCTCTACGAGAAGAACTCGGTGAACGCCTCGCTGGGGCCGGATTCGCCGAGCAACTTTGCCACTTTCACGCCGATCTTCGATCAGCTGACGACGAATCTCGATTTCACGCGCGGCTTCGACATCGGCTGGTCTTCGCCGCTGCAGGTTTCGTTCGGCTTCGAGCATCGCTACGAGAGTTTCCAGACCATCGTGCGTGATCCGCTGGCCTACGCGAACGGCGGCTACGTGTTCCCCGATGGTCCGCTCGAAGGCCAGCCCGCGGCGATCGGTGCGCAGGCCGCGGTGCTCGTGCTGCCCGAAGACGCGGCTGATCTCGATCGTCAGAACGTCGCCGGCTACGTCGATCTCGGCTTGAACCTGACGTCGAAGTGGTACGCCGCCCTCGCGGGCCGTTACGAGAACTACAACGACAGCGCCGGCGACACCTGGAGCGGCAAGCTCACCTCGCGCTACGACTTCGCCCCGGGCATCGCGCTGCGCGGCACCGTGAGCAATGGCTTTCGTGCGCCGTCGCTGTCGCAGACGGGGTTCGCGAGCGGCTCGCAGGGCCCGTTCATCGTCAACGGCCAGATCGCCGGCGTGACGACTTCGCGCAACGCGCGCCCGGATTCGGCGCTCGGCCAGGCGCTCGGTGCGACGGACCTCAAGCCCGAGAAATCGCTTAACACGAGCATCGGCCTGAGCCTGCAGCCGCTCAAGGATTTGAGCATCGACATCGACGCGTACCAGATCCTGCTCGACGACCGCATCGCGCGCACGACCACGCTGCGCGGAGCCGGCATCTCGCAGATCCTGAGCGACAACGGGCTCGATCCGAACCAGGCGGTGTCGTACAACACCAATGCGATCGACACCAAGACGCGTGGCGTCGACGTGGTGGCGAGCTACGTGCAGCGTTTCGCAGAGTCGGGCTGGGGCACGCTGCGCTACAACCTCGGCTTCAACTACAACAAGACCACGATCGAAAGCATCAAGGACACGCCGGAGCAGCTCGCCGATCTCGGCCTGACCTTGTTCGATCGCGTCGCGCAGAGCTATCTGACCGTGGCGCTGCCGAGAACCAAGACCCTGGTCGGGCTCGACTGGCAGATCGCCGATTTCGACGTGAACCTGCGTGGCACGCGCTACGGTGCGGTGTCGCAGCTCACCGACAACCCGGCGAGCGATCAGCACTACAGTGCCAAGTGGCTCGCCGATCTCGACGTCGCCTACGCCGTCACGTCCTCGTTCACGGTCGCGGTCGGCGCGAACAATCTGTTCGACACCTATCCGGACCGCAGCACGATCTCCGACGTGATCGGCTCGCAGCGCTACGCCACCAACAGCCCGTTCGGTGCGACGGGCGGCTTCTATTACGCTCGCGCCGTCTGGTATCTGGAGTGAATCCGTCTGGAGGATCGCGCATGAACGCTATACGCACTCTCGCGCTGCTGTTGCCTGCGCTGCTGCTCTCGGCCTGCGGAAAATCCGGCGATGCCGGACCGTCGGCGGGCAGGACCTCGATCGTGTTCGGCGAGCAGAGAAACACGCGGCCGATCGCCGAAGCGGCGGGCACTCTCAAGGACGCGCCCTACGACTTCAAGTTCGCCACCTTCGCGACGCCGTCGACCGAATTCGAGGCGTTTCGTTCTGGCGCGCTCGATCTCGCTTCATCGAACGACATCACCGTGCTCAACGCCGCGCAGAGCGGGCTCAAGCTCAGGATCGTCGCTGAAATCTCGGGCTCGTTCCTGCAGAAGAGCGTGGGCGTGGTCGTGCAGGGGAACTCGCCGGTCAAGAGCATCGGCGAACTCAAGGGCAGGAAGATCGTCGTCTCGACGGCGCGCGGCGGTAGCGGCGACAACCTGCTGTACGGCGCGCTCAAGGAAGCGGGGCTGACGCAGAACGACGTCAGCATCAGCTACGCGCCGTTCAACGATGCGCTGACCGCGTTCCGCTCGGGCGATATCGAAGTGCTCGTCAGCAACGATCCGTTCCTGATCCTCGCCGAGCAGGCCGGCGGCCGCGTGCTGCGCAACGGCCAGGGCATCAACTCGGGCCTCGGCCTGATCGCGGCGAACGAAGCCTCGCTCGCCGATCCGGCCAAGCGCGCGGCGATCCAGGACGTGCTCAAGCGGCTCACGCAGGCCGGTGAATGGGTACAGCAGCATCCGGACGAATATGCGGCGTTTCTCGTCAAGGACACCGGCATCGAACTGCCGCTCGCCAAGCTGCTCGTCGCGCGCGGTTCGGCCACGGTCGGGCCGATCTCCGAAACCACCATCACCACCGAGCAGCGCGTGGCGGACCAGCTCGTCGAGCGCTCGCTGTGGAGCCAGCCGACCGATGTGCGCGCCTATTTCGACGCATCGGTCTATCCCGCCGCAACTGCAAACGACACCACCACCGAGGGACACTCGCCATGAGCTTGACGCTTTACTACAGCCCGACTTCGCCGTTCGCACGCAAGGTTCGCATCGCCGCCTTCGAGCTCGGATTGCAGGACGAGCTGCAGCTGATCGCGCTCAATCCGTTCGAAGCGGGCGAGGAATACTGGGCGGTGAATCCGCTGTCGAAGATTCCGTCGTTGGTCACGCGCGATGGTTTCGTGTTGCCCGACAGCCGCCTGATCCTCGATTACCTGCGCACGCTCGGCGACGCGCTCGAAGCCGACGGGGCGAACGACTGGGCCAATCGCAAGCGCCAGCAGCTCGCCGACGGCGTGATCGATGCGGCGGTCAGCGCCAATCTCGAACAGCGTCGCGAACCGCAATTGATCTCGAAGCACTGGTTCGAGCGCCAGCTCGGCGCCGTGCGTCGCACGCTCGCGTTCCTCGAAGCCGAAGCCGCACAGCTGCGCACGAGCGGCCGGATCACGGTGGCCGAAATCAGCGTCGCGAGCGCGCTCGGGTATCTCGACCTGCGGCTGTCGAACAGCCTCGACTGGCGCAGCGAATTCGCGCAGCTCGCGGCCTGGTTCGCGACGATCTCGCAGCGCCCGTCGGTGCGTGATACGGTGCCGCCCGTATGAGCCCATTGATCACTGCGACCGAGCTTTCCGCGCAGCTCGACGATCCGAAGCTGCTCCTCGTCGATTGCCGTTTCGATCTCGCCAAACCCGATTGGGGTTCGAGCGAGTACGCGCAGGGCCATATCGACGGCGCGATCTACGCGCATCTGAACGACGAGCTGTCGTCGCCGGTCACTTCGCAGACGGGCCGTCATCCGCTGCCGGGCGCCGCTGCGTTCGCCGCGACGCTGCAGCGCTGGGGGCTCGACGAGAACACCCGGGTCGTCGCCTACGACCAGGGCAATGGCGCGTTCGCGGCGCGGCTCTGGTGGTTGCTGCGCGCGATTGGCGTGACGGCCGTGCAAGTGCTCGATGGCGGTCTCGCAGCCTGGAAATCCGCGGGTCTGCCGCTGACCACGGCCGTGCGCGAGCGCAGCATCAGCGTGCTGCCGGCGCGTGATTTTCGTGACTGGCTCAGCACCGAACAGCTCGAACAGGCGCTCGTGACGCGCACGATCACGCTCGTCGATGCGCGCAGCCCCGAACGTTTTCTCGGCCAGCAGGAGCCGATCGATCCGGTCGCCGGCCACGTGCCCGGTGCGCTCAATCATCCGCTGACCGACAACCTGCAAGCCGATGGCCGCTTTCTGCCGCCCGAAGCGCTGCGCGAGCGCTGGCTGCGCACGCTGGCCGGGCAGGCGCCGCAGACGCTCGTCTCGATGTGCGGTTCGGGCATCACGGCCTGCCACAACCTGCTGGCGCTGGAAGTCGCAGGCTTGCCGGGCGGGCGCTTGTACGCGGGCTCGTGGAGCGAGTGGATACGCGATCCGAAGCGTCCGATCGCGACGGAAAACTCTGATTGAGCTGCTGCTCAATCACAATGCTTGATCAAAGTTTTCCAGCCTTGCTCAATGCCGCACCAGCGCCAGCACCACCTCGATGACGATCAGCATCACGATCGCGGATTCCATCAGCGCTCCGCGCGCACCCGATGATTCGTCGTAGAGCGCGGTGTAGGTGTCGCGGATGATCGAGAGCTTGCGATCGACTGCGGCGCTCACGCTCGGTACGCGGAACAGTTCGAGCGCCGCGCTGTAGATGCGGGCGAGGTAAACGTCCTCGGTGACCTGCAGCGCGTTGTCGACTTTCTCGGTCAGCTCGGTGACTTCGGCGACGAGCGTGTACAGCCTGCGCGCGAGCCTGGCGAAGCGTCGCGGCGCGACGATGCCGAGACTGTTGCGCGTCTGGTCGACCAGATCGTTCATGCGCGGCAATTCGGCGTCCAACAGTTCGTCGTAGTAGCGCAGCTCGAGTAGCTGCGCGTTCGCCACTTCGATGACATCGGCGACGTCGGAATCGCCGCTCGGTTCGTAGATGAAGGCGCGGTCCCAGGTCAGCACCACGAGATCGTCTTCGTAATACGAGAAGCGCTTACGCAGCAGATCGCGGCGCGCGCCTTCGGATAGCGCGCGGCGCTCGCCCGACAGCAGCGGCACCAGATCGACGCGCTCCTGCAGGGCTTCGGCGCTCAGCGGCTCGGCGAGGCGATGCACGATGCCGAGCAGGTAGTCTTCCTGTATCGAATCCTGCAGCGTCGCCTCGCTCGGCTTGATCAGCGCAGGCGCGAGCGTGCGGCGAACGCGGTCGAGCAGATCGCTCCAGATCAGCGTCGTCGATGCGGGCCCGACCGCCGCCTGCACGGCTTCGAGCCGATCGGCGAACGTGCTCCAGCGCAGCTCGTCGGCTTCGATGCGCAACGCGAACGCCACGACACCGAAATCGTAGACGCGCGCCGATACCTGCGCGGTGACGCTGCCGCCCGCGAGTTGCAGCGGCAGCGGATCGAGCGCCAGCATCACCGGTGGTACGTCGAAGGCGATGGCCTTGGCCGGCGAGGCGTTGAGACGCGAACGCCGCGTGCCGCTCTGCGTGCGCGCGGCCCAGGCCGCCTCGGCCGCCGCGAGATCGATGGCGTAGGCGATGTCGAACAGGCGCAAGGCTACGATGGCGCCGGCTTCCACGATCACTTCGGCAGTCATATCGGTCGGGTCGCTCATGCAGCGCTCCGCGTCGGGTTCGGCGCCGATGCTAACGACTCGGCGATGTCATTGCGTAGACATGCAGACCGGTCTGTGCGGATCGGAGCGGCGGCGCTGGTGAAAAACCAGCACCGCGGGAGGTGCGATCCCGTTCAGCCGGCTCGCTCGCTCACGGCGTTATCATCGCGCCCGGTCGATCGCTGCCCGGCACGCCCCGTGCGGGATGGTCCACCTTCCGCTCACTGTTCCCATCCGCAAGGATTGCGTTTTCGATGCCGGATTCTTTCGCCGCCACGCCGCTGACCGCCGAGCCGATGTGGGATCTGCTGTGCCGGCGCTTCGCGGTGCCTGAGCCCGAACTCGACGCGGTGTGGCCGGAGCCGGCCGACGCGCAGGCCGCGCAGCTGCTCGAGCTGTATCGGCCGATGCTGCGCAGGCCGTACACGGTCGCCCAGCTCGGCCAGAGCCTCGACGGCTACATCGCCACCGACAGCGGCGATTCCAACTACGTCACCGGTCAATACGACCGCACGCACCTGCATCGCGTGCGCGCGCTCTGCGATGCGGTGATCGTCGGTGCCGAAACGGTGATCGCGGACGATCCGCAGCTGACCGTTCGCCATGTCTGCGGCCGCCATCCGCTGCGCGTGATCCTCGATCCGCGCGGCCGCGTGCCGGCCGAGCGCAAAGTCTTTCGCGACGCCGCCGCGCCGACGCTGCTGCTGACCGGCTGGCAGGTTGCGAACCGCAGCGCGCCGGGCGTCGATCACGAGCGGCTCGACGAAAGCGATTTCGCTCCGCAGGCCTTGCTGCGGCGCCTGCATGCGCGTGGCGCGCGCCGTGTGCTCGTCGAGGGCGGAGGCGTGACGGTCTCGCGATTCCTCGCGGCCGAGGCGCTCGACCGGCTGTTCGTGACGGTCGCTCCGCTGATCCTCGGCGAAGGCCGCCGCGGCTTGCAGCTGCCGCCCGTGCAGCGCATGGCGCAGGCCCTGCGCCCGAGCGTGCGGCGCTTCGATTTCGAAGAGGATGTGCTGTTCGACATCCAGCTGCGCAAGGCTTGAGCGGCGGCCTCTTCGGCTACCGAGTTTCTGTCCCGTTGCCTTAGTCGATTTCGATGGAAGCTGCGACACCGCGCCGACGCTCACGACGCTGCAATTGCAGAGCGACGCGTGCAGGCGCCGAAGCGGAATCGCGATCGACGGTCTCAGCGAATCGCCGCACGCAGGCGCAGCGCCAGTAGACCCGGCAGGCTGCCGATCAGCGTGAGCACGCCGTAACCGATCGAAGCAGCGACGCCTTGTGCGGCGTCGAGCCCCACGATCGACCACGACAAGGCCGCCGCGCCTTCGCGCAGCCCCCAGCCGGCGAAGCCGAACGGCAAGGCCATCGCGAGCAGGGCGTTGAGCAGCAGCGGAACGAGCACGATCGCGGGCGCCTGTGCGCCCGCCGCACGCGCCGCGAGCAGGAACAGCAGCACGATGCTCGCGAGCAGCAGCCAGGAGATCGCCAGCTGCAGCGTGAGCACGCGCGCAGGCCACCAGGCGCGGCGCAGATCGTGCGCGGTCTCTCGCAGCCACGGCCAGCGCTGTGCGTAGCGACGCAGTGCCACGGCGAGCACCGCGACGCAAACGGCAAGCGCGCCTGCTCCGAGCGCAAGCCGCGACGAGACCCCGTGCGGCTGCAGCATCCAGGCGAAGGCGGTGGCGAGCAGCAGTGCGAACTGGCCCATGCTGCGCTCGAACAGCACGGCGCGAATCGCGGCACCCCGCGTGTCGACCCGATTCGCGTGGCGCCAGGCGCGCGCGACGTCGCCGAGCACGCCGCCTGGCAGCAGCTGGTTGATCGCGCTCGCCGCATAGCATTCGGTGAAGGCCAGCGCGTACGGCAGCCGCAGGCCGAGCTTCGACGCGGTGATGCGCCAGCGCCAGGCCGCGAGCGCGATCTGCACCGCGGTGAGCGGCACCGCGAGTGCGATCAGCGAGACCGGCAGCGTGCGCAATGCGGCGAGCACCTGGCCGATGTCGACGAAGGCGAAGACGAGCGCGAGCGCGGCGAGGCTCGCGAGCAGGCGCAGCACCGCTTTCATCGCCGGCTCACGCGGCGAAGCGGGCGAGCGCGGTCGCGAGCTGCCGGCCGGTTTCGGTCCAATCGCCCAGCGGCGCTCGTGCGGCGGCTTCGGCGAGCGCTGCACGCGTCGTGGCGTCGCTGAGCAGCCGTCGCAACGCGCTCGCGAGCGGTTCGATCTGGCCGGGCTCGACGAGCAGCGCCGCGCCCGGCGGCAAGGTGTATTCGATGCCGCCGCTGCGCGCGCTGACGATCGCCAGGCCACGCACCGCCGCTTCGGTCAGCACCATGCCGTAGGTTTCGAGCCGCGAAGCCAGCACGAAGACGTCGGCGCCCGCGTATTCGGCATCGACGGACTGCGTATCGAGCGCGCCCGTGAAGCTGATGCGCTCTTTCAGGCCGAGTCTGGCGATGCGCGTCCACAAGCGCATCGTGAACGGCACGTCGGCATCGACGGGGCCGACGCAGCGCAGGCGCCACGGCAGATCGCGCAGGCGAGCTAGCGCTTCGATCAGCAGGTCGTGGCCTTTTTGCGCGCTCACCGCGGCGACGCAAAGCAGCGTCGGCGTCGCGCCTCCACTGCCGTGCGCGCGCGGCGCAGCGTCGACGCCCGGCGTGACGATGGCGATGTGGGCCGCATCGACGCCGTAGTCCGAAAGGCGTGTCGCGCTGTAGCGACTCGTGACGACGACACCACGAACCGCGGACAGCGCGCGCCGTTCGCGCTCGAAGTACAGCTCGCGCTGGGCCGCGCTCAGATCGACCGCATCGGCCAGCGGTAGATGCACGAGCATGACGAGCCGCAGTCGCTGCGCCTGCGCGGCGACGATCTCGGGCAGCGCGCAACCCGCCAGCCCGTCGATCAGCACGAGCGCCGCATCGGCGCAGGCCGCGAGCGCATGGGTCAGGCTCGTGCGTGCGAGCGCGTCGGCTTGCGGGAACGTGCCGTCGAGCTCGGTGACCGCGACGTCCCAGCCGAGCGCGCGCAGCTCGCGGGCGATACGCCGGTCGTAACGCGAGCCTCCGCTGGGCCGATCGATCGGCCCCGGCACGAGCAGCTGCAGCTTGCGCATCGGCGCGTCTCTACAGGTCGCGCAAGGCGGCCTCGTAGCCTGCGGCAGCGACGTGTGATTCGTTGAGCGTCACGCCGAGCTGCGCGAGCCCGCGTGCGGTCTCGCCGATCTCGCCGGCGCGAATCGCATCGACCACGCGATCGAACACGTACCTGGCGAGATATTCGGTGGTGGTGTTGATGCCCTTGAACTGCGGCTCGTCGTCGAGATTGCGATAGTCGATCGCGCGCAGCACGGCCGACACCGCGCGGCTCGCGAGCCCGATGTCGACCACCAGGCCGTCGGCGTCGAGCTCGGGCCGCTTGAAGACCACGTCGATCACGTAGGTGGCCCCATGCAGCTTTTGCGCGGGACCAAACACTTCGCCGCGAAAACTGTGGGCGATCATCACGTGGTCGCGAACGGTGACGCTGTACATCGCGGAACTCCTGGAGTTGGGCCGGCGGACGCCGACCATGATCCCCCGAAGAGGAAGAGCTTATCAGTATCCCCTATAGGGTATATGAACGAAATATCCTCTATAGGGCATTAATTGACATTATCCCCTTTGAGGGATATATCGTGTTCATTCCCTCGCGGAGATCGGCATGGACTACGTTGCGAGAACACCCGAGCAACTCGGGCAGATTCTGAAGAGTTGTCGTGCCGAGCAAAAGCTCAGCCAGCAGGCGGCCGGGGCCAAGGTCGGGCTCAAGCAGGGCACGATTTCGGTCATCGAATCCGACGCCTCGCGAACCAGCGTCGAAACGCTCTACAAGTTGCTGTCGGCGTTGCAGCTCGAACTCGTGCTGCGGGATCGCAAGGGCGGCGCGACGCCGACTGCGAAGCCGCCTGCGAAGCCGCTGGAGTGGTAGCCGATGGCGCGGCCTTCGGCGCAGCGCTCGCTCGCGATCTGGATGAATGGCGAACTCGTCGGACGCTGGAGCGTCCGCCCCGGCAAGCCGGATGAATTCGCGTATGCGAGCGAGTGGCTGACTTCCGAAGCCGCCCGCCCCATATCGTTATCGATGCCGCTGCGGCCCACGCCGCATCGAGGGATGAACGTTGCGGCTTACTTCGACAATCTGCTGCCGGACAACCGGCGTGTACGCGAGCGCCTGCAGCAGCGTTTCGGCGCACGGTCTTCGGCGAGCTTCGATCTGTTGGCCGAGATCGGCCGCGACTGCGTCGGCGCGATCCAGATCCTGCCGATAGACGCGCCGCCGCCGAAGGTACGGGCCATCGAGAGCGAGCCGATCAGTGAGCTGCAGATCGAGGCGCTGCTCAAAGGCATGCTGACGACGCCGATCGGACGTGCCGACCAGGGCGACGACTTTCGCATCTCGCTCGCCGGCGCGCAGGAGAAGACGGCGCTGCTCGATCTCGGCGGAAGCTGGCGACGGCCGCACGGCGCGACGCCGAGCACGCACATCCTGAAGCTGCCGATCGGTACGGGCGGCGGCGGAATCGATCTGACGACGTCGGTCGAGAACGAGTGGCTCTGTGCCCAGCTGCTGAAGCTTTACGACTTGCCGGTGGCCGAATGCCGGATGGCGCGCTTCGGAGACCAGAGAGCGCTCGTCGTGACGCGTTTCGATCGCAAGCTCGCAGCGGACGGAAGCTGGATCCTGCGTTTGCCGCAGGAGGACTGCTGCCAGGCGTTCGGGGTTCCGAGCGACCGCAAGTACGAGTCCGACGGCGGCCCCGGGATCGAACGCATCATGGACCTGTTGCTCGGTTCATCGCAGCCGGAGCGGGATCGCCACGATTTCCTGAAGGCGCAAATGCTGTTCTGGATGCTGTGTGCGACCGATGGTCACGCGAAGAATTTCAGCGTCCGGATCGAGGCGGGTGGACGCTATCGATTGACGCCGCTGTACGACGTGCTGTCAGTGTTTCCGGTGCTCGGCAACGGCAGCGGTCAGCTCTCGCCGAACCGCGCCAGGATGGCGATGGCTGTGCTCGGCAAGAGCCGTCACTACGCGTGGCAGTCGATACAACCCGGGCATTGGCAAGAAACCGCGCGGCGTTGCGGAATGGCGGCTGCCTATCCCGCGCTGCGCGATGAATTGATCGAGGAGACAGACGCCGTGCTCGCCATGGCGTCCAGCCTCGTTCCGCACGACTTTCCCGCTGCCGTAGCCGATCCAATCCTGACGGGGCTCCGGCATTCGCGCGACAAGCTCGCCGCCTGAGCGATCAGTCGTAACGCACGCGCCGGCACAGCGCTCCATCGGGCTGGTCCGCGAGCTGCGCGAGCGTCTGCGGCAGCTCGTCGAAGCGGCATTCGCCGTCGATCAGCGCATCGAAGCGATCGTCGCGCAGCAGATCGAGCGCGAGCGCGAGCCGGCGCCGGTGCGGCCAGCGCGCACGGCGGGCCGGCGCCACCTGGCCGACCTGGCTCGCGCGGATCGACAGCCGCCGCGAGTGGAAGGCTTCGCCGAGCGGCAGTGCGATACGCCGGTCGCCGAACCAGGACATTTCGATGATCTCGGCCTCGAGCCCGGCGAGTCGCAAGGCGAGCTCGAGCCCGGCTTCCGATGCGCTCGCGTGAAAGACCAGATCGGCTTCGGCGCTGGCCTCGCCGGGCAGCCGGAAATGCAGGCCCAGCCTTGCCGCTAGCGCGGCGCGGCGCGCATCGATGTCGATCAGCTCGACGCGCGTTCCGGGCAGCTGCGAGGCGAGCAGGGCGACGGCGGTTCCGGTCACGCCGGCGCCGATCACGGCGATGCGATCGCCGACGCGCGGGCCCGCGTCCCACAGCGTGTTGACGGCGGTTTCGACGTTGGCCGCGAGC
This sequence comes from Hydrocarboniphaga sp. FW305-C-57, assembly GCF_058783045.1. Classification (NCBI taxonomy): domain Bacteria; kingdom Pseudomonadati; phylum Pseudomonadota; class Gammaproteobacteria; order Nevskiales; family Nevskiaceae; genus Hydrocarboniphaga; species Hydrocarboniphaga sp. FW305-C-57. The sequence continues at coordinate 402,906 of NZ_JBYSYG010000004.1, forward strand.
ACCGCGCGAGACTCCGGAACGCCATCGGGCAGCGGCACCACCGCGCTCGCGGGCACCACGTAAGCGGTCTGATGCGGATACAGGCAGAACACGCTGCGGCCGAGCAGATCACTCGGCCCCTGCTCGACGATGCCGACGTTCATGTAGCCGTATTTGACGGGCCCCGGAAACTCGCCGGACTGATGCGGCGCGCGCATCAGGGCATACTGGCTCGGCGGCACCTGGCCCTTGAACACCAGGCTTTCGCTGCCGCGGCTGATGCCGCTGTAGCGCGTGCGCACGCGCACTTCGTCGCGGCTCGCGGGCAGCAGGCTTTCCTCGCGGATTTCGCCGCGGCCCGGTGCGGCCAGCCAGAATGCGCGTTCGCTGCGAGTCGACATGAAGCAAAACATCCGGTCGGATCGATGAGAAACCTTAGCCTACGCAATCCCGCAGCGCGTTGCCGCGCATGCAGGCAGGCAGCATGAACACACCGGATACGCAGCGCTTGCGCGTCGCCATGGAGCTGTTCGCCGGTCTGCTGCTGCTCGCGGCGATGGCTTTGGCCCTCCAGCACTGGACGGATTGGCCGCTGCGTTCGGTGCTCGCGGCGTTCGCGGTGCTCGCGCTGGTGTCGCTGTTGCTGTGGCTGCACTGGAATCCGCCGCAGACGATACGCGGGCTCGGACACGCCAATCGAGTGACCTTGCTGCGCGCCACGCTCGTTTCGCTGGTGGCCGGCAGCGTCGCCGCGCCGCAGTGGCTGCCCGTGCATGCGCTGCTCTGCTGCCTGCTCGCGCTCGCGGCACTCGCGCTCGATGGACTCGATGGCGCGGTCGCCCGGCGCACGCGCAGCGATACCGCGTTCGGCGCGAGCTTCGACATGGAGCTCGACGCCTTCTTCATCCTCGTGCTGAGCTTCGCGTGCTGGATCGGCGCGCGCGCCGGCGTGTGGGTGCTCGCGATCGGCTTCATGCGCTACGCCATGCTCGTGGCCGCGCACCTGTCGCCGAGGCTGCGCGGCAAGGTGCCGCCGAGCTTCTTCGCCAAGTTCGTCTGCGTGCTGCAGATCGCCGCGCTGGTGATTGCGCTGCTGCCGTGGACGCCGCTCGCGCTGGCTTCCGCGCTGCTGGCGATCGCCCTCGCGCTACTGACGATCTCGTTCGGCCGCGACGTGGTCTGGCTGCTCGGCCGGCAGCAGGCGCCGACGCTCTCGTGAGCGGCTGAAGCTGTCGGCGAACCAGCTCCGGAAGTCCGACAGCTGCGGCGCCTGCTCGAGCTCGGGCGGCAGATTGCCGGCGCTGAAACCGCCATCGACGAAGCGCTGCACGAGCGCCGCGTTGCCGCTGATCACGTGCATCGGCACCGCGTGCCGCTGGCCGCCGGTGACGAGCGGCGCGGCCGGGTGATCGCCGAGCACGATCAGCAGCGTGCGTTCGTCGACGTATCGTTGCGCGTAGGCGCCGATCACCGCGAGCGAGTAGCGCAGCGCGCGTGCGTAGTGCTCGCGCACGCGATCGGTGTCGCGCCAGAGCAGCTCGGGCGGCTCGTCCGCATCGGCCCATTCGGCGAACAGGCTGCCGTCGCCGATGCGATCCCAGTCGGTGATCACCGGCAGCACCGGCGTCCATGGCGCATGGCTGCTGATCAGCGCGACGTCGATGTAGTGCGGGGCCTGCGCGGTGCCGCGCTGCGTGCGCCGCAGGTGATCCCAGGTGTACTGGTCGGGCATCGTGATCCAGTTCAGCGCCGGGCCGCGGTAACCGCTCGCGGCCGCATCGACGATGCGGCTATAGCCGAAGGCGCCGGACTCGGGCCAGTCGATCGTGTTCGCGGGCCGCACGGCGATGCTCGTGTGCCCCGCGCGTGCGAAGTCGCGCGGCAGCATGCCGGGCGCATCGCGACTGGTGATGAGGCTGTAGCGCAGCGGGCTGTCGATCCACTGGCCACTCAGCAGCGTGGTTTGCGCGAGCCAGGACTGGCCGCCCTGCACGGGCGAGACGAAGCGTGCGCTCGCGCTGGACAAGCCGGCTTCGGCGAAGCGCGCGGACCAGTCGCCGAGTTCGCCGCGGATCAGCGCGGCGTAGCGCGGATCGTCGAGCGCATCGGCGCCGTAGGATTCGACGAAGGCGACGATCACGTCGACGCCGGCCAGATCGGAAAACAGATCGGCGTCGGCGATGTCGGCGAGCGGATCGATGTCGAGCGTACGGGCGAAAGTCCGCAGTTCGTGCAGCGTGGCGAGCGCGCGCTGGGTTTGCGTCACGGCCGCGGCGGCGAGCGGAGCCGTGCGCGGATAGCCGAGCGCGGCGATCAGCAGCAAGGCGGCCGAGCCTGCGGCCGCGAGGCGCCTGTGCTGCGGCGCTAGCGAAGCCGGGTTTCGCAGCAGCATGGCGATCGCGACGACGAAACCGATCAGCGCGAGCGCGATTCCGAGCTCGATCGCCAGCGCCCAGGTGCCGAGGTTGCGCGTGAGCAGCCCATGCGCGGGCGCGAGCAGACGCCAGTCCATCACGAGATTGAACGGCCTCGACAGCGCGGCGCGCACGCCCGCATCGGCCAGCGCGCAGATCAGCAGCAGCGTACCGAGCGCGGCGAGCGGCCAGGCCAGCAGGCGGGCGAGGCGCGTCGGCAGGCTCGCCAGCATGCCGCCGAGCAACAGCGGTTCGAGCGCGATCCACGGACGATCGGTCAGGCCGGGCAGCCACCAGAAAGCGGCGCTCGGCAGCAGCAACAGCAGCAGGCCGCGGAGCGGCATCGCTTCGAGTCGCGTCGCCGGAAAATCAGGCTTCGGGCTTGTGCTCGCGCGCCTCGCGATGCAGGTCGAGCAGATGATGGCCGAGCACCGCCTTCGCCTGGATGTCGAGCACCAGCGCCATGAACACGCTCGGATCGTCGGTGTTGACGAGCACGTGCTGGTACAGCCCGTCCGGATGCTCCCAGACGTAGGTGATCGTCACCTCGTCGCCGCAATCGCGGCCCTCGAAATCCTCGGGCGCGATGCTCTCGAAATACGGCCAGAAATCGATCGGCGGCTCCGCGTCCATGTCGAGACGGCGCATCGGCGGGCGGGAGGTGGCTTTGAATTCGGCTTTCGAGAGCTTCATGACAAACGCGGGCTTGAGAGGGTGAACGGCGGCGCTATGGTGCAGCAAGCCCGCGCCGGGCGCAGCTTTACGGAATGCTGTCGCGCCGGCATGCGCCTCGCGGCGATCGCCGGGCCGGTATAGTGCGGCGCCCCAGGCGCACCCTCGTCGGATCAGGAGATTGCAGTGCCCCGCCTCATGCTGGAGTTGCCCGAGCGTTTCGCCTTCGCAACCGATGTCACCGTCTACGTCGGGCATATCAACATCGCACGCCATGTCGACAATGCGCTGATGCTGAGCCTCGTCGCCGAGGCACGCAGCCGCTACTTCGCGGCGCTCGGCTACGACGAGGACGCGGTCGAAGGCCTGGCGACGACGATCGCCGACGTGCTCTGGCTCTATCGCTCGGAAGCGTTTCAGGGCGACGTGCTGAGCGTCGAGATGATCGCGGACGACTACAACAAGTACGGCTTCGATCTGCTCTATCGCATGACGCGCAAATCCGACGGCCGCGAAATCGGACGCGGCAAGCACGGCATCGTCTTCATCGACCTGCAGCAGCGCAAGGTCGCACGGGTGCCGCCGGAGTTTCGCAGCAGGGCGGACGCGCTGGGCGCTTAAGCGCTGCGCACGCGCTGCACCGCATCGAGCCAGCCCGCGTAGAGCTTCTCGATCGAATCGGCCGAGCGCTTGGGTTTGAAGTGCGCTTCGGATGTCCACAGCGCGGCGATTTCGTCGAGCGAGCGATAGACGCCCGCCCCGAGTCCGGCGAGAAACGCCGCGCCGAGCGCGGTGGTTTCGACGGTCTGCGGACGCACCACGTCGATCTGCAGGATGTCGGCGAGGAACTGCGTGAGCCAGTCGTTGACGACCATGCCGCCGTCGACGCGCAGCTCCTTCGGCGCGCAGGCGTCGCCGGCCATCGCGAGCATGAGGTCGCGCGTCTGGTAGCAGGTCGATTCGAGCGCGGCGCGCACGATGTGGGCGATGCCTGAATCGCGCGTGAGCCCGAAGATCGCGCCGCGCGCTTCGGGATCCCAGTACGGCGCGCCGAGCCCCGTGAACGCGGGCACCAGGTAGACGCCGTCGGTGTCTTCGATCGAACGCGCGAGCGCTTCAGTCTCGCCGGCCACCTTGACCAGGCGCATCGCATCGCGCAGCCACTGCACGGCCGCGCCGGCGACGAAGATCGCGCCTTCGAGCGCGTAGGTGGTTTCGCCGTTCAGGCGATACGCGACGGTCGACAGCAGGCGGTTCGACGAGCGCGTGAATTCGCGTCCGGTGTTGAGCACCATGAAGCAGCCGGTGCCGTAGGTGCTCTTGATCATGCCGGGTTCGAAGCAGGCCTGGCCGACCGTGGCGGCCTGCTGATCGCCCGCGATGCCGCGAATCGGAATCGCCGCGCCGAACAGTTCGGGCACCGTGCTGCCGTAGTCGTCGGCGCTGTCGAGCACCTCGGGCAGCAGGCTTTTCGGCACGCGGAAGAACTCGAGCAGTTCGTCGTCCCACTGCTGCTTGCGGATGTCGAACAGCGCCGTGCGCGAGGCGTTGGTCGCGTCGGTGACGTGGCGCTTGCCGCCGAGCAGGTTCCACAGCAGCCAGCAGTCGATCGTGCCGAAGGCGAGCTCGCCGCGCTGCGCGGCCTCGCGCGCCCCGCTCACGTTGTCGAGCAGCCAGGCGATCTTGGTCGCCGAGAAATATGGGTCGACGATGAGCCCGGTCTTCTCGTTGAGCCAGTCGCTGCGGTCCGCGTGCTTGCGGCAGAACTCGGCGGTGCGACGGTCCTGCCAGACGATCGCCGGTGCGATCGGCTTGCCGCTGCTGCGGTCCCAGATCAGCGTGGTCTCGCGCTGGTTGGTGATGCCGAGTGCGGCGATTTTCCCGGCCGCTATGCCGCTCTGCTCGATGGCTTCGCGCACGCAGGCGACGGTGTCGTCCCAGATGCGCAGCGCATCGTGCTCGACCCAGCCGGGCTTCGGGAACGATTGCGGCAATTCGCGGCTCGCGCTCGACACCTTGGCGCCCGAGCGATCGAACACGATCGCGCGCGAACTCGTGGTGCCCTGGTCGATGGCGAGCAAATGGGCGTGCTGGCTGCTCTGCGGCATGAATCCTCCGGCCTGCGGCGTCTTGTTCGTTATGGGCTCTGCCCGCGCCGGCTCGCCGCGCTGCCTCGACGCGGGCCGGCGGGCATGGAACACTCGGCCCTGCGAGGAGCAGTGTCTACCCTACAGAATCCTGCGGCCAGCGGACTGAACGCTGGATAAGCCGGATCGGATCAGGCTCGAATGAGATCGATCGAACTTCAATTGCCCGTGAGCAAGAGCGCGGTGGCCTTCACGCGCGGCTGGATTCCAGACGAGCCCGTGCGCGGCGCCGTGCAGATCGTGCATGGCATGGCCGAGCACGGCGGCCGCTACGAGGCGCTCGCGCGTGCGCTCGTCGAAGCGGGCTACGCGGTCTACGCGCAGGACCTGCCGGCGCACGGCCGCACGGCGCGTGCGCGCGACGAGCTCGGCCAGTTCCCGGGTGGTTACGGCTGGAGGCTCGCGCTGCAATCGATCCGCTGCCTGCAGCGCGAACTCGGCGACTGGCATCCGGGCGTGCCGCTGTTTCTCTACGGACACAGCATGGGCTCGTTCCTGCTGCAGGATTACCTGAGCCGGCACGCGCACGACCTGGCCGGCGCGGTGATCTCCGCGAGCACCGCCGACACCGGGCCGATGCGCGCGATCGGCGTGCTGATTCTCAAGCTCGAGGCGATGCGCGCCGGGCCCGACGAGCCGAGCGCGATCGCCGAGCTGCTGACTTTCCGGAGCTACAACCGGCGCTTCAGGCCGACGCGCACGGCTTTCGACTGGCTGTCGACCGACGCGGCCGAAGTCGATCGCTACATCGCCGATCCGCATTGCGGTTTCCGCTGCTCGACGGGCACCTGGATCGAGCTGCTCGAAGCCATCGGCCGGCTCGATGATCGCCGCGCCGCGCGCGTGCCTTCGCGCCTGCCGCTGCTGCTGACGGCGGGCGAGGACGACCCGGTCAGCAACGGCGCCAAGGGCCCGAAGCTGCTCGCCGAGCGCTATCGCAAGGCCGGCCTCTCCGATGTCAGCGTGAAGACTTATCCGGGCGCGCGGCACGAGCCGCTCAACGACCACTGTCGCGAAGCGGCGATTCGCGACGTGGTCGATTGGGTGAAAGCGAAAACGCCGGCGCCAACGCCTGCGACCTAGGCGCTCGCGAGCGCCCAGGTCGATCTGGTCGGCGGCGTAGCAGCTCCGCGCCGCAGCCGTCGCGGCCGCGATCGACGATCTCGCGTTGCCGGCGGGCCTGCACCGTCGGCGGGCAATTCCGCCGCGACATTCCACGCCATCGACCTCGGCCAGCCGCGGCCCGCAAGCCCGGTTCGGACACGGCTGCTGGCCGAGGCTCTTATAATCACGGCCCTTTCGCGTCCCCTTCGCTGTCCTCCCAACAGGAAGTCCGTCTTGAGCCAGTCCGCTTTTCCCCGCATCCGTCCGCGCCGCCTGCGCCGCGCCGAGTTCATCCGCTCGATGGTCCGCGAGACCTCGCTGCATGCCTCGCAGCTGATCCAGCCGCTGTTCGTCGCCGAAGGCGCGCAAAAGGGCGCGGTGACGTCGATGCCCGGCGTGGTTCGTCGCGACATTCCGGAGATCGTCGAAGAGTGCAGGGAACTGGTTGCGCTCGGCATCGGCTGCGTGGCCCTGTTCCCGGTGCTGGCGCCGGAACTCAAGACCGAGGACGGCGAGCAGGCGCTCAACCCGGACGGCCTGGTCGTGCGCACGATCAAGGCGGTCAAGGCCGCGTGTCCCGAGCTCGGCGTGATGGTCGACATCGCGCTTGATCCGTACACGAGCCACGGCCACGATGGGCTGATCGATGCGAGCGGCTACGTCACCAACGACCTAACGCTCGAAGTGCTGCGCAAGCAGGCGCTGCTGTATGCGCGCGCCGGTGCCGACATCGTTTCGCCATCCGACATGATGGACGGCCGCGTCGGCCAGATTCGCGAAGTGCTCGAGCGCGACAGCCAGCACAACACGGTGATTCTCTCGTACGCGGCCAAGTACGCCTCGAGCTTCTACGGCCCGTTCCGCGATGCGGTCGGTAGCGCGGCGAATCTCGGTCGCGGCGACAAGAAGACCTACCAGATGGACCCGGCCAACACCGACGAGGCGCTGCGTGAAGTCGAGCTCGACATCGGCGAGGGCGCGGACATCGTCATGGTCAAGCCGGGCCTGCCGTATCTCGACATCATCCGCCGCGTGAAGGATCGCTTCGAAGTGCCGGTGGCCGCGTACCAGGTCAGCGGCGAATACGCGATGCTGCGCGCCGCGATCGACAAGGGCTGGCTCGACGAGAAGAAGGCGCTGCTCGAAGCGCTGCTGTGCTTCCGTCGCGCGGGTGCGGACATCGTGCTGACGTATTACGCGAAACAGGCCGCGCAGTGGTTGTCCGAGTGAGTGATCTGCTGCGCTCCGTCCTCGTGCGACCTGCCGTCGCTCACAACGCTCACTCGACGTTTCTTCTGATTGTTCATTCCAGTTTCCAATCGCAGATCGCAAGCCCATGAGCGTCGCCCGCTTCGCAGTAATCGGCCAGCCCGTCTCGCATTCCAAGTCGCCGCGCATCCATGCGCAGTTCGCCAGGGATTGCGGTGTCGAGCTGCAATACGAAGCCATCGAAGTCGAGCCCAAGGCGCTCGCCGATCGCCTGCGTGAGTTGCATGCGCAAGGCTACGCCGGGCTCAACGTGACCTTGCCGCACAAGGCCGCGGTCGTGGCGCTCTGCGAAAGCGTGAGCGAGCGTGCGCAGCTCGCGGGCGCGGTGAATTGCCTGATTCGAACTGAAACCGGCTGGCGTGGAGACAATACCGACGGCGAAGGCCTGCTGCGCGATCTCGCGCGCCTGGGCATCGAGATCGCGAACCAGCGCGTGCTGATTCTCGGCGCCGGCGGCGCGGCGCGCGGCATCATCGGTCCGCTGCTCGAAGCCAAACCCAAGGTTCTCGTGGTGTCGAACCGCAATCCGTGGAAGCCCGAAGATCTGGCCGAGCAGTTCAAGACCGTCGGCACACTGGTTCCGCGAACGCATCTGGCGCTCAAGGGTGATGCCTACGACGTCGTCATCAACGCCACGTCGGCCGGTCACGCGGGCGACATGCCGCGGCTGCCGCCGGGTCTGCTCGCACCAGGCGCCAAGTGCTACGACCTCAGCTACGGCATCGCCAGCGAGCCGTTCGCGAACTGGGCGCGCAAGCAATCGGCGGCGGTCGTCGAAGACGGTCTCGGCATGCTGGTCGAGCAGGCCGCAAGCTCGTTCGAACTCTGGCTCGGCCAGCGACCGCGAACTGCTCCGGTGCTCGCCGGACTGCGCTGACCCGGATCTCCGACAGGGCCGCGAAAGCTCGCCTAAAAGCGGCCTAAGGCATTCATTTAGCGGAAAGTTTTTTACTGAAAAAGTTCAGCAGCGAGTCATTGCCTCAGTTCAATCTAGCCTCCAGTTGAGCGGGCCGAGTGGATGTCCTCTCCCCCGAGCCAACGAGCCAACTTCAAGGAGGATGTCATGCTGAGCTATGCCGTTGTCTTTCTGATCATCGCCCTCATCGCGGGCGGCCTGGGTTTCTTCGGTATCGCCGGCACCGCTGCCTGGATCGCCAAGGTTCTGTTCCTGGTCTTCCTGGTGCTGTTCGTGGTGTCGCTGGTCACCGGCCGTCGCTCCGCAACATAGCCCGCGAGCCGACGCTCCGGATCGATCCGGAGCGTCGGCTTCCAGCGGTCCAGATTGCTGGCGGAATGGGCATGAGGCCCTGCCGCTGAAAAAATCCCAATAGCGCAAGGAGTGCGTAATGAAACTTCAAACCCTCGACCTCAAACGTAAGAGCCTGATCGCGCTCGGCGTCGCCGCCACGCTCGGCATGACGGCCGGCATGACCGGCTGCAATCGTCCGGACGGCCAGATGTCGGATTCGGCCGCCGCAAACGCGCCCAAGGAAAGCGCCTCGCTGGGTGCCGCGATCGACGACACCGGCATCACCGCCAAGGTCAAGGAAAGCCTGTCGAACGATGCGCGCACCGAGAGCGCGAAGATCGATGTCGAAACCAATAACGGCGTCGTCACGCTGAGCGGCACGGCCGACACGGCCAAGGCCAAGGATGCGGCCGAGGAGCTCGCGCGCAACGTTGCCGAGGTGAAGGGCATCGACAACCGGATTTCGGCTCCGTCCGCCATGGATGACATGAGCGCCAAGGCCGACAGCGCGGCGAGCAACGCCGGCGAAGCGGTTTCGGACGCGATGATCACGACCAAGGTCAAGGCCAGCTTCGCGGCCGACGATCAGGTCAAGGCCACGGCGATCAACGTCGATACCGACGACGGCGTCGTCAAGCTCAAGGGCCAGGTGGCCTCCGATTCCGCGCGCGAGCGTGCGATCACGATCGCCAAGGGCATCAACGGTGTGAAGAGCGTCGACGACGACAACCTGAAGGTCGCCTCGAGCTCCTGAGTCGGCTCGATTTCGAAATGAGCCGGCCGGCCAACGACGGTCGACCGGGTCAGCCGCAAGGTGCGGCAGCGGTTTAAACCCCAAAACCGCCTTCCTGCTGTAGAGAAAAAAGGAGTGTTCTCATGGACAAGAATGTCATCCAGGGCAAGGCCAAGCAGGCCATGGGCGCCGCCAAGCAGAAGGTCGGCGAAGTCACCGGCAATCGGGAAATGGAAGCCAAGGGCGCGGCCAAGCGCGCCGAGGGCAAGGTGCAGGAAGGGGTCGGCAAGACCAAGGACGCCGTTCGTGACGGCATCCGCAACCTCAAGCACTGAGTTTGCTGGCTGACAAAAAGGCCGCGCCCGCGCAGGGTGCGGCCTTTTTTTGCGCTTCATCAGGGGCGTTTCGCCGAAACACTTTCGTGGTCGACGCGCGCGCATGCCGCGTGCAAACTTTGGTTCCTCTCGCGTCCCGACGCGACCCGGAGTCCAAACATGAAAGCCAGGATGATTCGCTCCACCTTCGCCGCGCCGATGCTGGCGCTGGCCGTCGTCGCGGCGCCTGCGTCGGCGCAGGACGATGCCCCGATCCAGGGCTTCGAGGCCAGATCGCCTCGCATCGAGGTAGTGCAGGACTTCACCCCATTCAAGATGAGCGAGGCCGACCTGGCGATCACGCGCGAGGTGATCGCCGTGCTCGAAGCCGATCCGCTGCTCAAGGGCAACATCCGAGTGTCCACGCTCAACGGCGTGGTGATGCTGGCGGGGAACGTCAGCAGCGTGCCGATGATCTACCGGGCGGTCGAACTCTCGCGCAAGGTGGCGAACGTCAACCAGGTCGAGACGAACGAACTCTGGCGTGGATGATCCGCCAATCCACCTCCCATCGATGAGACTGCCGGCTCGTCCGGGCAATTCGTTTCGGGGCGCGTGACGAGGCTGCACCCCGCGCGCAAACGAAGTGGAATGGTGCCGATCGGCGCTCGATCCACACTGGATAACCAGACAATGACGGTACCATTGGCCGAATGAGAGGCCGCTTTTCCGCCCTGTGCTGCATCCCCCTCCTGCTCATGGCCGCCGCCGCCGAGGCCGAGGTGCGCGTGGTGGTCGAAGGCATCGGCGGCGACGAACTCGCCAACGTCGAAACCCGGCTGACGATCCGCCAGCAGCGCGAGCGCAAGGATCTCGACGACACCCTGGTCGAACGTCTCAACGCACAGGCCAAGCGCGACATCGAAACCGCGCTGCAGCCCTACGGCTACTACAGCCCGACGATCGAATCCGAACTCACCGGCAAGGCGCCGAACTGGACCGCGCGCTACAAGATCGACGCGGGCGAGGCCACGCGCATCGGTGAGGTCGATGTCCAGCTGCTCGGCGAGGGCAAGGACAACGAAGGCTTCAAGGCCGCGCTGCGCCGCATCGAACGACGGCTGCAGCCCGAACAGCGGCTCAAGCACGCCGACTACGAGGACGCCAAGAAGCAGCTCGCCGACGCAGCCTACGCGGCCGGCTTTCTCGATGCGCATTGGGAGAAGAGCGAGCTGCGCGTGAACCCCGAGGCGCGCCAGGCCAACGTGGTGCTGCACATGCAGACCGGGCCGCGCTATCTGCTCGGCAAGATCACGCTCGAACAGCAGGGGCTCGATCCCGAATTCATCGAGCGCTACATCGTGCTCAAGGAAGGCGATGTCTTCGATCCGCAGGAGCTGCTCGACCAGCAGTTCGCGCTCGGCGATCTGGGCTACTTCCAGTCGGTCGAAATCGAACCCAAGCGCGCCGAGGCCGACGCCGAGCATCACGTGCCGGTGGTCATCCACACCACGCCGCGCAACCGGCATCGCTACGAGGCCGGCGTCGGCTACGGCACCGACACCGGCGCGCGGCTTTCGCTTGGCACCGAATGGCGGCGCATCAACAAGTACGGCCACAACCTCGACGCCGACATGCGGCTGTCGCAGATCAAGAACGCCATCGGCGCGAACTACCGCATTCCGCTCGGCAACGAACCCGGCGAGAACGTGACGCTCAGCGCGACCACCGAAGCGCAGAAGCTCGAAAGCGGCGACAGCTCCAAATACACGCTCGGTGCGAGCCTCAACCGCAGCCCGGGTGACTGGCATCGGCGGCTCTACGTCGAGTTCATCCACGAAGAATCGGAGATCGGAACGACGACCACCGTGACTTCCGATCCGAACGATCCGAATGCCGAGCCCATCGAAGAGACCACCAAGGACAAGGTCACGGCCGACCTGCTCACGCCGGGCGTCTCGTTCACGCGTACCGAGCTCGACGATCCGATCAACGCGCGCCGGGGCTGGTATCTGTTCACCGACGTCCACGGGGCCAAGGAAAACCTGCTGTCGAACGCCACCTTCATCCGCACCTACGGACTGCTGCGCGGCGTCTATTCGTTCGACTGGCGCACGCGCGTGCTCGGCCGCATCGAGCTCGGCGCGAACTTCCACGACGATTTCTCGGCGCTGCCGGCTTCGCAGCGCTTCTTCGCGGGCGGCGACCAGAGCGTGCGCGGCTACGACTATCAGGCCATCGGTACCCGGAACGACAACGGCGACGTCATCGGCGGCCAGTACCTGACCACGACGAGCGTCGAAATTGAACGGCGCGTCAAGGGCAACTGGGGCGCCGCGGTGTTCGTCGACGCCGGCGGGGCCGACGAGAAATTTCCCGTGAAGCTTTATTACGGCACCGGCCTGGGCCTGCGCTACCGCGCCCCGGTCGGCACCTTCAGCGTCGACCTCGCGCATCCGCTGACCGGCGAGGGCGATGCGCAGTTTCTCGGCCTGCGCCTGCATATCGGCGTGAGGGTGGGCTTGTGAGCCGACCCTTGCGCGCACTGGCCTGGACCTCGTTCGGGCTGCTGATCCTGCTGGTGTCGATCCCGGCGATCGTCGCCTGGCTGATCGGCAGCGAATCGGGCAACGGCTTCCTACTCGCCCGCCTGCCGGGTTTACTCGGGGCACAGATCAGCGTCGGCGAGCGCCACGGCTCGGTGGCCGGGGCGCTCGAATGGAAGGACATCGTCTACGAGGACGACGGTATCCGCGTCGGCGTGCGCCGCGTGGTGCTCGACTGGAAGCCCGAATGGCTGCTCGACCGGCGCGTCGGCATCGAATCGCTCGAGGTCGACGGCGTCGACGTGCGGCTCAAGGACAAGCCCGACGAGCCGCCGAAGCCCGAATCGAACCAGCCGCCGCTGTCGCGCCTGCCGGTGGCCATCGAGATCAAATCGCTGGCGCTGAGCGACTTCCAGCTGTGGACGGTCGGTGCCACGCAGCCGACCGTGATCGTGCCGAACGCGGCGCTCAAAGGCAGCTGGATCGGCCGCGACGTGAAGATCGAAAACCTGTCGGCCGACTACGCGCCGATCGGCAGGGCCCAGCTCAGCGGCAGGGCCAAACTCAGCGACGAAGGCGTGGACATCGCGGCGTTCGACGTGACCGCTCCGGCCATGCTGAGCGCCAAGGGTTTCGTCGGCTACGACAAGGCCAGCGATCTCGCGCTGTCCTGGCGCGACCTGCGCTGGCCGCTGGCAACGGTCGATCCGCAGGCGCCGCCGATCGTCACGAGCAGCCAGGGCGAGGCCACGCTCAAGGGCAGCTGGGACGATCTGCGGTTCACGCTCGCGACCGCGCTCGGCTCGACCGCGAAAGTGCAGGGCGAGGGCCGCTGGAACGGCGAACTCGACGCCAGGCTGTCCTGGACCGGCCTCGGCTGGCCGCTCGTGCAAGCGCAGCCGACCGAGGCCAAAGTCGTCGAGAGCGCGCGCGGACAGCTCGCGGTCAAGGGCCTGCCCGAGCATTACGAGTTCGATCTCGATGCCGACCTGCTCGCGCAAAAGCAGAGCGGCGTCGTGCAGGCGCGAGGCTCGGGCAGCACCGAATCGGTGGACCTGGGCCTGCTGCGGCTGACCGTCGGCAAGGCGGTGGTCGAGGCCGCGGGCCCGCTGACCTGGGCGCCGAAGCCGGCCGGCTCGCTCAAGGGCCGCATCGCGCATTTCGACCCGGGCCTGTTCGCGGCCGAGTGGCCCGGCGACATCAACGGCGAGTTCGAAGTGACCGGCGACCCGGCGCCCGGCGAGCTGCCGGCGCTGCGCTTCAGGATCGGCCTGCACGATTCCAAGCTGCGCAATTACCCGCTCAGGCTCGACGGCGAAGGCCAGTACGTCGACGAGGTGCTGCAGATCGCCAAACTCGAGGTGCAGAGCGGCGGCAGCCAGCTGTCCGCGAGTGGCCGCGCGAGCGCGCCCTACGATCTCCAGGCGCAGCTCGTGAGCCTCAAGCTGCAGGAGCTCGCTCCGCGACTGGCCGGCTCGGCCCAGGTCACCGCGAGCTTCAAGGGCACCGTCGACAAGCCGCATCTGATCGCCGATGCGGATATCGCGCGCGCCGCCTTCGGCGACTACGCGGTGAAGTCGGCCGAGCTGACCGCCGATCTCGACTGGAACGGTCCGCTCACGCTCGACCTCAAGACCACCGGCCTGGCGGTCGGCGTCGCCATCGACGAGCTCACGCTGACGGGCCGCGGTACGCGCGGGCAGCACACGCTCAAGCTCGAGGCGAACAGCCGCGAAGGCCAGGTCGGCATCGAGCTCGCCGGCGGCTACGACGAGAAAAAGCAGCGCTGGCAGGGCCAGCTCGCGAAGGGACGCATCGCCCCGGCCGCGCTCGCCCCGTGGACCTTGCAGGCGCCGGCCGCGCTGAGCCTGTCGGCCCAGCAGAACGAAATCGGCCAGGCTTGCTGGACCAGCGATCCGGGCCGCGTCTGCCTGCAGGCCAGGCAGGCGCCCGAAGCGACCAGCGCCGAGGTGCAGATCGAGCAGCTCGCCTTCGCCTACTTCAAGGCCGTGCTGCCGCAGGATCTGCACCTCGAGGGTTCGTTGAGCGGCAACGCGGCGGTGGAACTCGCGGGCGGGCAGATTCGGCAGGCGCGCGCCGAGATCAACACCACCGAAGGCTCGGCCGGCTACGGTGACCAGCGCATGGGCTTCAAGCCGGCTCGTCTGCTCATCACCGACGGCACCGAAGGCCGCGTCGAGCTGCGCCTGCCGCTCGACGTCGGCGGCATCGAGGCCGATGCCCGGCTCGCGCCGAACGCGGTCATGAGCGATCGCGCCCTGAGCGGCGAACTGCGGCTCGATTTTCCCGACCTGGTGTTCCTGTCGGTGCTGAGTCCCGAGATCGGCGGGGCCTCGGGCCGGCTCGACGGGCGCTACCAGCTCGCCGGCCGCGTCGGCGCCCCCGAGCTGCATGGCGAAGCCCAGCTCAGCGACGGCCGCATCAAGCTCACGCGGCCCGGCATCGAGCTGACCGAAGTCAGCGCGCGCGTCGCCGGCAGCCCGGGCGGACGACTCAGCGTGGAGGCCAGCGCCAAGTCCGGAGAGGGCACGCTGACGATCGTCGGCCAGGTCGAGAACGCGCACGAAAACACCGTGCTGGTCGAGCAGCCCAAGCCGGAGAACGCGGCCACCGAACTCGAAAACGTCGCCACCGCGACCCCGCCCGACGCGCCCGCCGAACCACCGCCGGCCGAGCCCGGCTCGGTCGACGCCGAGTTGCCCAAGAAGGCCGAGCCCGGCGGCATTCGCCTGAGGCTCGCGATCAAGGGCGACAACTTCCTGGCCGCGAACCTGCCGACCGCGCGCGCCTGGATCGCGCCCGATCTGACGTTCGAGATGGGCAACCAGCAGGCCAGCCTCAAGGGCACGCTCGGCGTGCCGCGTGCCGAGATTAAGCTCGCCAACGTCGAGGACAGCGGCACCGCGCCGAGCGGCGACCAGATCATCGTCAACGCCGCCGGCGAAGCGCCCGATCCGGTCCAGGGCCTCAAGCTGTTCGCCGAGGTGAAGCTGGTGCTCGGCAACAAGGTGTCGCTCGAGGGCTTCGGCCTGAAGACGCGCATCGAGGGCGACGTGACGGCGGTCGAGGAGCCCGGCCGCGACACGCTCGGCTATGGCGAGCTGCGGCTCGTCGACGGTCGCTACAAGGCCTACGGGCAGGACCTCACGATCGAGACCGGCAAGCTGCTCTTCAACGGCGGGCCGATCGCCAAGCCGGGGCTGGAGATTCGCGCCTTCCGCGAGATCCAGCAGGCCGCGCAGGACCAGATCAAGGTCGGCATCTACGTGCGCGGCACGCTCGAAAAGCCGCAGCTTTCGCTGTATTCCGAGCCTACGATGACCCAGCAGCAACAGCTGTCCTGGCTGCTGTTCGGCCGTCCGCTCGAGCAGAGCAGCTCGTCGGAGGATCGCAGCATGCTGTCGGGCGCCGCGGTCGCGCTCGGGCTCGGCGGCGGCAGCGCGCTCGCCCAGAACCTGCGCGGCGGCCTGGGCCTGGACGAGATTTCGCTGGGATCGTCGCCGGGCGAAACGCAGGAGCAGGCCCGGCTCACGGTCGGCAAGTACCTTTCGCCGAAATTGTTTGTCTCCTACGGCATTGGGCTGTTCCAGCCCGGCAATGTTTTCAAGCTGCTTTACGATCTCGGGAAAGGATTCAAAGTCTCCACCGAATCGGGCACTTTCACCGGAGGAGATTTGCTTTATACGATCGAGCGACGCTGAACGGCCCAAAAGCTTGCTGCTATCTGAATCAAGCTGAACATCTCAATTGCTGAACCGTTGCCTATTCACAAGGATCGCGGAGCAATCTGCGATCTGAACGTCAAGTCTTGCAATCGTCACAAGCTTGTAAAAGATTGGCAAGATCATGATTTTTAAAAGGTTAAATAGAATGTTTGACAGTGGGTCCGGCATTGGGGTCTGGAAGACGAATCGGGCCGGTCGTGCACTGCGGCATTTATTCCCCAAAGTTATCCACAATACCCGCCGCTGATGGAAGTGCTGCTTTCCGTCGCGGTTCCGGTGCCTATATACGGTAGTTTCGACTACCGAATCGGGACTTCTGCAGTACCTGCCCCCGGATGTCGGGTGGAAATCCTGTTTAACCGCCGGACGCTGATCGGAATCGTGGTGTCCGAGGCGCGCGAGCCCGGCGAGACCGAGCCGCTGTCGCGCTTCCGTCCGATCGAGCGGGTGATCGACACCGAGCCGCTGCTGTCCCCGGCGATGATGGCCCTGGGCCAGTGGATCGCGGACTACTACCACCACCCGATCGGCGAGGTGCTCGCGGCCTTGCTGCCGGTCAGCCTGCGCCGCGGCGAGCCCGCGCAGCTGCGCGCGACCCCGGCGTACCGGCTCACCGAAGGCGGGCTCGCGGCGCTGGCTCGCCTGCCGGTGCGTTCCCAGCGTTTGCGCGCCTTGCTCGAGGCGCTGCGCGAGCAGGGCGCGGTGAGCCGCGCCGGGCTCAACGGCATCCAGGGCATCGCCGCGAGCCTGCGCCGCTGCCTCGACGAAGGCTGGGTCGAGCTTGCGGCCGAGGCGCTGCCCTCGCCGGTCAAGCTCGCCGATTCCGAACTGCCGCAGCTGACGCCCGACCAGGCGCGCGCGGTCGAGGCGCTCGAGGCGGCCGGCAGCGGCTTTTCGACGCACCTGCTGCAAGGCGTGACCGGCAGCGGCAAGACCGAGGTCTATCTGCGCGCGATCGCCAAGGCCATCGCACACGGTGGCCAGGTGCTGCTGCTGGTGCCCGAGATCGGGCTCACGCCGCAGCTGCTCGACCGCGTGCGCGAGCGCTTCGGCGGATCGCCCACCGACAGCTCGGTCGTCGACGGTTATCACTCCGGCCTCAACGATGCGGCACGCGGGCAGGTCTGGCTGCGCGCGGCTTCGGGCCGGCTGCCGATCGTGGTCGGCACGCGTTCGGCCGCGCTGCTGCCGATGCCGAGGCTCGCGTTGATCATCGTCGACGAGGAGCACGACACTTCGTTCAAGCAGCAGGACGGCCTGCGCTATTCGGCGCGCGACGTCGCCGTGCTGCGCGGAAGCCGCGAAAACGCGCCGGTGATCCTCGGCTCGGCGACGCCCTCGCTCGAAACCCTGCAGCGCGTGCAGGCCCAGCGTTATTCGCTGCTGCGCCTGCCCCGGCGCATCAGAAGTGTCGATCCGCCGCGCCTGCAGCTGCTCGACGTGCGCGGCCAGCCGTTCCAGCAGGGCCTCGCACCGGCGCTCGTGAGCGCGATCGAGCGTCATCTGCAGGCCGGCGGGCAGGTGCTGCTGTTCATCAACCGGCGCGGCTATGCGCCCGCACTGATCTGCCACGACTGCGGCTGGACCGCCACCTGTACGCATTGCGACGCCCGGCTGACCTGGCATCGCGGCCGCGGCCGACTGATCTGCCATCACTGCGGAGCGCGCCAGGCGCCGCCGGCCGCCTGCCCGCAATGCCAGTCGACGCAGATGCTCGCGGTCGGCCACGGCACCGAGCGCATCGAGGAAACACTCCGTGCACGCTTCCCGGAGGCGCGCGTCGAGCGCTTCGATTCCGACCGCCTGCGCAGCGTGCGCGCCTTGCAAGCCCTGCTGAAAGACACGCGCGAGGGCCACGTGAACATCCTCGTCGGCACCCAGATGCTCGCCAAGGGCCACGACTTCGCCGGGCTTTCGCTGGTCGGCGTCGTCGATGCGGACCAGGCGCTGTTCTCGGTGGATTTTCGCGCCGTCGAGCGCATGGGCCAGTTGCTCACGCAGGTCGCAGGCCGTGCCGGCCGCGCCGGACAGCGCGGCGAGGTCATCGTCCAGACCCACCAGCCCGATCATCCGGCGTTGCGCCGGCTCATCGAGGCGAGCTACGACGGCCTCGCCGCGCTGTTGCTGCACGAGCGCGCCGAAGCCCAGCTGCCGCCGTTCTCGCACTTGGCCCTGCTGCGCGCCGAGGCGAGCACCGAACAGAACGCGATGGATTTCCTCGAAGCCGCCGGTGCCTGCCTGCCGTCCTTGCCGGGCGTGCAGAAGCTCGGTCCGGTTCCCGCACCGATGGAACGCCGCGCCGGCCGCTTCCGCGCCCAACTGCTGATCCAGGCGCTCGACCGCGTCGCCCTGCACCGCGCGCTGACCCCATGGCTGCCGCTGCTCGACACGCTGCCCGGCGCGCGCGGGCTGCGCTGGTCGATCGATGTGGATCCGGTGGATCTGTATTGAGGCGGAGTTGAAAGAGGCTGCGGGCTTAGCCGCAGGTAAAACCATCTTTCAGGGCAAGAACAAACCGCCGAGCACCGTCGCGCGAGATGCTCCCGTCACGCTCGGCAGATTGCCGGTCGCCGCGTCGAGCCGGCGCAGGGCGAGCCAGGCGAAGGCCGAAGCCTCCACCCAATCCGCGTGCAGGCCATGCGCCTGCGTCGGCTCGACGGCGCGCGAAGCGCTGAGCTCGCGCAGCCGCTGCATCAGAAAGCCGTTGTGCGCTCCGCCGCCGCAGACCAGCAACCGTCGCGCACTCGGCAGCGTGGCGTCGAGCGCCTCGAGGGCCGATCGGGCGGTGAGCTCGCAGAGCGTGCGCTGCACGTCGGCGGCAGGTAGCGAGTCGAGCGCGGGAAAGCGCCGGCGCACCCAGTCGATCAGAAAGTAGCCGCGGCCGGTGCTCTTGGGTGGCGGCAGGGCGAAGTAGGGATCGGCCAGCAGCGCGTCGAGCAAGTCCGGAACCAGCTGGCCGCTTGCCGCGAACACGCCATATGCGTCGTAGCGCCGGCCCTGATGCCGCTCGATCCATTCGTCCATGAGCCCGTTCGCGGGGCCGCAATCGAAGCCACGGACCTGGGCGGCGTGCGCATTCGGCAGCAGGGTCAGATTGGCGATGCCGCCGAGATTGAGCACGGCGCGCGGCTCGTCGGCGCGGGCGAACAGGGCGTGATGGAACACCGGCAGCAGCGGGGCGCCTTGGCCGCCGAGCGCGATGTCCTTGCGGCGCAGGTCGCCGACCGTGGCGATGCCCGTGCGCGCGGCGATGCGCGACGGGTCGCCGATCTGCAGGCTGTTGCCGAGCGCGGCGTCATGGAACACGGTCTGGCCGTGGCTGCCGAGCGCGCTGACTTGCCCGGCCGCAATCCCGGCCTGGCTCAGCAGGGCGAGGGCGGTGTCGGCGAAGGCGTCGGCGACCGCGCGATCGAGCTCGGCGAATTCGGCGAGCGAAACCGGCTGGTTTTCGTAGCCCAGCGCCAGCAGCCGGGCCCGGACCGATTGCGGGTACTGGCCCGAATGCGTGGCGACGATGCCGTGCCAGGCATCGCCTTCGAATGCGGCGAGAACCGCGTCGATGCCGTCCTGGCTGGTGCCGGAGATCAGCCCCAGCGCAAGACGCCGCATTTTTTTAGCGAGCGGTCGGGGCGGTGGTGGCAGGGCCGTCGACCGTCTTCTGGGTCTGGGCCTGGGCGGTCTGCTTGGTGCCGTCGCTGTCGAGCGCGGCGAGATAAACCGCCGCCTCGGACTTGAACTGCGCGAGTTCCTTGCGATCGATCGGGTTCGCGCGCGGCATCGCCACGGTGACCGGATTCACGACCTTGCCGCCGATGTGGAATTCGTAATGCAGGTGCGGAGCGGTCGCCAGGCCCGACATGCCGACGTAGCCGATGACGCGGCCCTGGCTCACGCGCTGGCCGGCCCTGATGCCTGGAGCGAAGCGCGACATGTGGGCGTAAAGGGTTTCGTACTGGTTGCCGTGCTGGAGCACGACCACGCGGCCGAAGCCATTCTTGTTGCCGACGAAGGTCACCTTGGCGTCGCCCACGGCCTTGATCGGCGTGCCGGCGGCGGCGGCGTAGTCGACGCCCTTGTGGGCGCGGATCGTGTTGAGGATCGGGTGACGGCGCGCCAGGTTGAACGGCGAGCTGATGCGGATGACGTCGAGCGGGGTGCGGATGAAGGCCTTGCGCAGCGATTCGCCGGCCGGCGTGTAGTAGGCGACGCGACCGTCGGCGCCGACGTGGCGAACCGCACGGTAGGCCTTGCCCTGGTTGACGAATTCGGCGGCCAGGATGTCGCCGTAGCGCAGCGACTTGCCGTCCTTGTAGAGCTTCTCGTAGACCACCGAGAAGCGGTCGCCCTGGCGCAGGTCGAGCGCGAAGTCGACGTCGTAGCCGAAGATTTCGGCCATTTCCATGACCATGCGGTCGGACAGGCCGGCCTTGTTGCCGTCGGCGAACAGCGAGCTCGTGATGCTGCCGCTGGCCTTTTCCTGGCGACGCTCGAGTTCGGCGGTGATCGTGACGGCTTCGAACTGATCGTCGACGCGGCGCACGTTGAGGGTGCGCATCTCGTCGAGGGCGTAGCGCAGCTCCTGGAGCTGGTCGCCGTCCTTGCGGATCTGCAGCTCTTCGCCGGCCTTGAGGCGCTTGAGCTCCATCACGTCGCCGCCGAGTTTCAGCAGCGCGATCCATTCATCGCTCGGCAATCCTTGAGCGCCGAAGATGGTCGAAAGGGTGTCGCCTTTCTTGACCTGCCAGTTGACCCATTCGCTGGCCTGCGGAACCACCAGGCTGCTGTCGGCCAGGGCGGCCTGGATCGAGGCGTCGTATTGAGCCGAGTCACCCTCGGACAACACGAGCGGCATCGACGCCGTATCGGGCATGTGACGGTTCGCGGAAGTTTCCCGCGTCACCAGAATGCCCAGACCCAGTGCGCAAATTGCGCCGATAAAAACCGCTCTATGAGCCGAACGCCGGGGCGCCGGCTCGGCTGAGCTATAATCAAATTTCATTTACAGACCCGTCGATTTGCACGAACCGGCCCGCATGGTTCCACCATGCCGCCGCTGTTCAGTGGCTCGGTCCCTCTCGTTTTTAAGAATGAAGCATTTGTGACCGAACACACAGGTCACGTAAGAAACCACACAAACCCGTCGATCTGCAAGAGATTTCCCCCTTCGATTCGTAACGGCGCGCCTCTTTTCAATACTTTTGCACAAGCGCTGTCGAAGCTCTCAACACCGTCGAAACCTGGACCCATGGCACTCGAAGAACTGGAACGCGCGACCAATGAAATCATTCCTCTGGAAGAGTTCCGCAGTCGTCTGACCCAGGCCGAAGCCAAGGGCGAGCGTCTTCGCATCAAAGCGGGTTTCGACCCCACGGCCAAGGATCTTCATCTCGGCCATACCCTTTTGCTTAACAAATTGCGTGCCTTCCAGGAACGCGGGCATGAGGCAATCTTCCTAATCGGCGACTTCACCGGAATGATCGGCGACCCGACCGGGAAGAATGAAACGCGCAAGCCGCTGACGCGCGAACAGGTCGAGGAAAACGCGCAGACCTACAAAGAGCAGGTCTTCAAGATTCTCGACCCGGCCAAGACCACCATCGCGTTCAATTCGAGCTGGCTCGACCAGCTCGGCACCGAGGGCATGCTCAAGCTTGCGGCCCAGCACACCGTGGCCCGCATGCTCGAGCGCGACGACTTCTCCAGGCGCTACAGGGACGGCCAGCCGATCGCGATCCACGAGTTCATGTACCCGCTGCTGCAGGGCTACGACTCGGTGGCGCTGAAATCGGACCTCGAACTCGGCGGCAACGACCAGAAGTTCAACCTGCTGGTCGGCCGCCACCTGCAGGGCGCCTATGGCCAGAAGCCGCAGGCGATCATGACGGTGCCGATCCTCGAGGGCCTGGACGGCGTCAACAAGATGAGCAAGTCGCTCGGCAACTACATCGGCCTGACCGATGAGCCCAAGGACATGTTCGGCAAGGTCATGAGCATCTCGGACACGCTCATGTGGCGTTACTACGAGCTGCTGTCGTTCAGGCCGCTCGCCGAGATCGAGGGTCTGCGCAAGGCGATGGCCGAAGGCGCCAACCCGCGCGACATCAAGATGGCGCTCGGCATCGAGATCGTCGATCGCTTCCACGGCGCGGGCGCCGGCGAAGCGGCCAAGGCGGCGTTCATCGCCCAGTTCTCGCAGGGCGCGCTGCCCGAGAACATTCCGGAAGTGACCATTGCCGCGCCGGCCGAAGGCCTGTCGCTGGCCCGCGTGCTCAAGGAGGCCGGCCTCGTCGCGAGCAATGCCGAAGGCAATCGCATGATCGACCAGAAGGCCGTGCGCGTGAACAACCAGCGCGTCGAAGACCGCGCGCTCGTGCTCGCGGCGGGCGAATACCTGCTGCAGGTCGGCTCACGCCGCTACGCCAAGGCGACGCTCGCCAGCTGAACGCGGCGGCCCCCAAAAACCGGGGAGCGCATGGGTTTCGTGCTAAAACGGGCCACTCTCGCGAGCCGGTAAGGCGTCGCGCCCTATATCGAGTTGGTTGCCACGACGGCCGGCCGGTTGGAGGAAACGCCCTCATGCAGCACCACGTCGACCGCATTCTGGAGGTCGCATCCGGCGCGATACCGTCGCGCGGAACCCATCAAACCGACAGCGGCTTGCTGATCGAGCGGTCCTGGTATCGCTGCGTCAACGAATACGGACTCGATCCGTCCAAGCCCCGGCGCGGACGCATCGAAACGCGCCAGCGCCTGCGCGAGAGCCGAGAGCAGATCGAGGAATACATGTTGGTCGCGCGGGCCGGCATGGAACAGCTGTTCAAGCGAGTGCGCGCGCTCGGCTACGTGCTGCTGCTGACCGACGCGCAGGGCATCACCGTCGACTACATCGGCAACGATTCCTGGGATCGCGAGCTGCGCACCGCCGGGCTCGCGCTCGGCGCCAACTGGCAGGAATCGCATGCGGGCACCAACGGCATCGGCACTTGCATCGCCGAGCAGGCAGCGCTGACCTGCCATCGCGACGACCATTTCTTCTCGTCGCACCTGGGCCTGTCCTGCACGACCACGCCGCTGTTCGGGCCCGAAGGTGATTTCATCGGCGCGCTCGACGTCTCGGCGCTGTCTTCGCCGGAGGCCAAGGAGAGCCAGCATCTGGCGCTGCATCTGACCCTGCTGTACGGGCAGATGATCGAAGACGCCAACTTCCTGCGGCACTTCCGCGATCGCTGGATTCTACGTCTCGGTACCGCGGGCCCGCTCGTCGATGTCTGCGGCGAACTCATGCTCGCCTTCGACAAGGACGGCGTCGTCGTCGGCGCCAATCCTGCAGCACGGCGCGAACTGCGCGGGCAAGCCATCGCGACACCCGGCAAGTCGCCGCGGCGCGATGCCATCGTCGGCCGTGCGCTCGACGACTTGTTGCGCTGCCGCCTCGAAGACATCTGGAAGCTCACGCGCTCCGCGCACCTCGACGAGCAGACGCTCATCACCGCGACCAACCATCAGGTCTATCAGGCGTCGCTGATCGTCCCGCGCGTACCGAGCGGCGCGACGGCTGCGACGCAGATCGAACAGGGCCACGACGCGGTGTCGGCGAAGCAGGATTTCGGCGCGCTCGACCAGCTCGCCGGCGAGGACCGCCACATGGGCCGCGTGCTCGATCACGCGCGCCGGCTCGTCGACAAGCAGGTCAGCATCCTCGTGCAGGGCGAAACCGGAACCGGCAAGGAAGTGTTCGCACGCGCGTTGCACGAGTGCAGCCAGCGCAAGGCCCAGCCTTTCGTCGCGGTCAATTGTGCCTCGATTCCCGAGACGCTGATCGAGAGCGAACTGTTCGGCTACACGCCCGGCACCTTCACGGGTGCGCGCAGCCGCGGCATGAAGGGCCTGATCCAGCAATCCGACGGCGGCACGCTGTTCCTCGACGAGATCGGCGACATGCCGCTGCAGCTGCAGACGCGCCTGCTGCGCGTGCTGTCGGAGCGCGAAGTGCTGCCGCTCGGTGCGGAGCGTCCGGTCAAGGTCGCGCTGACCGTGATCGCGGCCTCGCATCGCGACCTGCGCAAGCAGATCGCGGCCGGTACGTTCCGCGAGGACTTGTACTACCGGCTGTGCGGCGCGACCTTGTCGCTGCCTCCGCTGCGCGAGCGCGGAGACAAGCTCTACATCATCGATCGCATCCTGCGCGAAGAGGCCGAGCAGCTGTCGGCGATGACCGCGATCAGCCCGGCGGCGATCGATCGGCTGCTCGAATACGACTGGCCCGGCAACGTACGCCAGCTGCGCAACGTCATCCGCTTCGCGCTCGCGATTTCCGATGGCCTCGGCATCGGCGAGGAACATCTGCCGCCCGAACTCAGCGAGCCGGCTTCGTCGTCGACCACGAGCATCGGGATCAAGGCGCAGCCCGGCGCGACGGGTGCGGTGAACGGCAGTGCCGGTGGCGCCGCATCGGACACCGAGCGTGAGTTGCTCGCCACGCTGCAGCGCCTGCGCTGGAACATCTCCGCAGTCGCCAGCGAAATGGGTCTGTCGCGCACGACGATCTATCACCTCATGCGTCGCCACAACATCGTCTCGCCGAAGGATCGCGATCTGCAGGCTTGAAAAGCCGCTCTGCGGATCACGCATAAGCGACAAGCAAAAAAGAAGGCCGGCATCGGAGCGATGCCGGCCTCAAGGCCCTCACGAGAGCGATTGGAGTGGTGCGCGATCCGGCTGCGGTGCAGCCGGATCGTTGAAGCCTTGCTGCGTGAAACTTATTCGCCGAGCGCGAAGACCCAGACGCTGCCGCCTTCCGGAACCTTTTCGTCCCAGCCGGCCAGGCCATGCATCTTTCCTTGGATCCACTGGGCGTCGACGCCGTAGCCGGAAACGACCGCGATGTACTGCTTGCCGTCGATCGAGAACGAGCTCGGGGGCGAGATGATTCCGGACGGGGTCGGGAACGACCACAGCAGCTTGCCGCTCTTGGCGTCGTAGGCGCGGAACATCTTGTCGTTGGTGCCGCCGGCGAACAGCACGCCGCCTGCCGTCGTCAGGATCGAACCGAAGTTCCACGAGGTCGGATACTTCTCGGTCCATTCGACCTTGCCTGAATCGACGCCCCAGGCCTGGATGCCACCGATGTGATCGAAGCCGGGCTTGACCGACAGGTCGAGCTTGTTGATGTCCGCACCGGCGGACCACTGGCCAGGAATGATCGGCTGGATGATGCCGGTCAGCGTGAGGCAGTGGTTGTCGTTGTACGGCACGTACAGCATGCCCGTCTGCGGGTTGTAGGCTTCATACGGCCAGTCCTTGCCGCCCCAGAGGCTCGGGCAGTAGGTGTGCGTTTCGCCCGTGGTCGGCTTGGCGTCCATGTTGTACGTCGGACGGCCGGTCTTCTTGTCGACGCTCTTGAACACCGTGTTGGTGACGTAGGGCTCGGACTTGTTGTACGAAATCTTGCCCTTGGCATCGCGGTCCAGCCAGTAGATGCGGCCGTTGCGCTGGGCGCTGACCAAGCCGCTCACCTTCTTGCCGTTCTTGGTGTACTCGACGAGCGTCGGCGCGTTCATGCCGGCCCAATCCCACGAGTCGTTCCAGTGATATTGGAAGTGGCTCTTGATGTCGCCGGTGGCCGGATCGAGCGCGAGCACCGAAGCCAGGTACAGGTTGTCGCCCGGGCGCTGGTCGCCCATCCACGGACCGCCGTTGCCGACGCCCCAGTAGATGACGTCGTTCTTGGCGTCGTAGTTGCCCGGCATCCACATGGTGCCGCCGCCGTGCTTCCACGCATCCTTCCACTTGCCGTCCTGCGGCCAGGTTTCGAAGCCCTTCTCACCGGGAGCCGGAACGCTGTAGCGCGTCCACACGAGCTTGCCGGTTTCGGCATCGAAGGCCTTCAGGAAGCCGCGCACGCCGAACTCACCGCCCGACGGTCCGATCAGCACCTTGCCCTTGACGACGAGCGGAGCCGAAGTGATGTAGGCGCTTTCCTGTTCCCAGTTGCAGACTTCGGCTTCCCAGATCAGCTTGCCGGTCTTGGCGTCCAGCGCGCTGAGCACGCAATCGACGCTGCCGACGTAGACCTTGTCGCCATAGAGCGACACGCCACGGTTGGTGCGGTGCAGGGCGCCGATGCCTTCCGGAACTTCGCGCTGGAAGTGCCAGAGCGGCTTGCCGGTCTTGGCGTTGTACGCGAACACATGGTTGTGCGGCGTGGCGACGAACATGTATTCGCCGTTGACGATCGCCGGCGCTTCATGGCCCGACAGCACGCCGGTCGACGACGACCACACCGGCTTGAGCTTGGACACGTTTGCGGTGGTGACTTGGTTCAGCGGGCTGTAGCTCCAGCCTTCGTAGTTGCCCTTGGTCAGCAGCCAGTTTTCCGGTTCCGGATTGGCCAGGCGTGCGTCGGTGACCGGCTTGTACGCCGGCTGCGGGGCGGCCGACGGAGCGGCTGCAAGCGATGCCGATGAAACGGTCGCGGCGAGCGCGGCCATCATCAGCGATTGTTTCAGCGAGACTTTCATGATTATCCCTCTCTCCTGGATGAACTTGATTGACTGCTCGGGGGTTGAACGCCTGGGTTTTTCTGACGCGTTCTTGAGATTTGCTGGGGTGCGACGAAGGGACAGATCAAGTCGGCGGTCCCAGCGGACCATCGAACTTGCCCTTCACGACGATGGCGCCGTCTTTGAGCTCGAGCGGCAGCATCGCCAGGCGGCGAGTTGCCGGGCCATTGGTGACGACGCCGCGATCCGCAGCGTTGAACACCGATCCGTGGCAGTTGCAGACGACCTGCGATCCGCTCGGATGCAGGGTCGTGATCGGACAGCCGTAGTGCGTGCACATCGATGAGAAAGCCACCACGCCGCCATCGGCCGCGTTCTTCGCGCTGCCGGGCTTGAGGTCTTCCGGCTTCAGGCGCACGACGACCAGCAGGCTGGCCTTGGCGACCTGCGCCTTGCCGGTTGCCGGATCGAGCGGATAAGCGAGCGTGGGTTCGGCGCCGATCTTCAGATCGGACGGCAGAATCTCCTTGCCTTCCTTCTCTCCGAGCATGAAGGCGAGCTTGTCGCCCTCCTGCGGCTTGGTGCTGCGCTTGGGCGCGCCTTCTGCGCCTTCACCGTCGGCCATCGCAGCCATCGGCGCCATCGCGGCGAGCGCGAGTGCGCTGGTCAGCATCTGGCGACGACCACTGTCGACGGCCTGGTCGGTCGGCATGTTCGGGCAGCTGCAGGCGCAGCCGTGGTTCTCGTTTGGCTTGCTCATCTTGACTGGCTCTTTGGCTTTTACTGGGGCCTTACTGCGTTTGCAGATAGACGACGTGGGTTTCGGTGAACTCGAGCAGGCCGTGCTTGCCATCGGCGCCACCGATGCCGGACTTGCGACGACCCGCGTGGAAGCCCTGCATGGCTTCGAAGTGCTCGCGGTTGATGTAGGTCTCGCCGAACTTCAGATCGCGCACGGCACGCATCGCCGAGTTGATGTCGCGCGTGAAGATCGAGGAGGTCAGGCCGTACTCGGAATCGTTGGCGAGCGCGATGGCTTCTTCGACGTCGTCGACGATCTGCACCGGCAGCACCGGTCCGAAGATCTCCTTACGCATGATCTCCATGTCGGCGGTGCAGTTGGTGATCAACGTGGGCTCGTAGTGCCAGCCCGTGCTGTCGACGATGCGGCCGCCGGTGACGATCTGCGCGCCGTCGCTGCGTGCACGCTCGACCATCGCCGCGACCTTGTCGCGACCGACGCGATTGACCAGCGGGCCCATGTCGACGTCGGGCTGCGCGATCGGATCGCCGTAGCGCGTCGCGGCGAGCTTGGCGGCGAGCTTCTCGGCGAGCGCATCGGCGACGCCGCGCTGCACGTAGACGCGCTCGGCGCAGTTGCAGACCTGGCCGGTGTTGATGATGCGCGAGTCGACCAGCGCCTTGGCGGTGAGGTCGAGATCGGCATCGTTGAGCACGATCGCAGGCGCCTTGCCGCCGAGCTCGAGGTTCACGCGAGTGAGGTTCTGCGCCGCCGCCTGCATGATGCGGATGCCGGTCGGCACGCTGCCCGTGAAGGTGATGAGATCAACACCCGTGTGCGACGACAGCTGGCTGCCGACGGAAACGCCGCGGCCGCAGACGAGGTTGAAGACCCCGGCCGGCAGATCGGTTTCGGCGACGAGCTTGGCGAATTCATACGCGTTGATCGGCGTTTCTTCGCTGGGCTTGATGACGATGGTGTTGCCGGTGATCAGCGCCGGCGCCATCTTGCGTGCGATCAGGAAGAACGGGAAGTTCCAGGGCAGGATGCCCGCGACGACGCCGATCGGCTTGCGCATCAACCAGATGTGCTCACCGGCGCGATCGCTCGTGAGCACTTCGCCTTCGAGACGGCGCGCCCACTCGGCCATGTAGTCGATGTAGTCGGCGGTGAAGTCGACTTCGACGGTCGCCAGGCCGAGCACCTTGCCCTGCTCGCGCGTGATGATCTGCGCGAGACGGTCGCGATGCTGACGCAGCTTGGCCGAGATCTGGCGCAGGTAGGTTGCGCGCTGGATCGCCGGCGTCTTCTCCCACGAAGGCTGTGCCTTGCGGGCCGCGGCGATCGCTTCTTCCACGGTGTCGGCCGACGATTCCGGCACGCGCGCGAGCAGCTCCTGCGTCGCCGGGTTGTAGACATCGAGCATCGATGCGGCGGCTTCCACGAAGCGCCCATCGACGTAGTCCTTGTAATGTTCAGTCACAACGAATCTCCTCTAAGAAGCAGATGTGTTCTGGGATGTGTTCAGGCGGCGACGGCGTCGGCACGCGTGAGCTTTGCGCCGAGCCACGCCGAGGCGTAGCCGAGCGAAACGCCGCAGAGCCAGCTCAGCGCGACGAAGGCGACGCTGATGTCGACCTTGCCGCCGGAGCCGAAGAACGACGCGGCGCCGAGAAACGCGGCTGGCGTGTAAGCGAGAGACGGAACCGCCGCCATCGCCACCAGCACGAAGGCGAGCACCGCGACCAGTGCGATCAGCCACACCAGCGAGCCGCCGAGCGCACCGACGCCGAACAGCGTCAGCGCGGTGAGGCCGACACCGGCGAGTCCGGCGATCGAAGCGTTGACGAATCCGCCGTTGCCGCCGCCGGCTGCGAAGAACGCAGCCCAGGCGACGAAGCCGATCCAGGGGTTCAAGTTGAGCTGCGGCTGTCCGACGCTGAGCCAGACCCAGAAGGCGACGAGTAACGCGATGCTCAGCGCAAGCGCATTCAAGCTTTTCATGGGGCAGATATCCCTGGCGCTTACCAGGAGTAGATGTAGCGGACGTTGAGGCTGTTGTTCTCGACGCGGCTCACGGCATCGAGCGTGGTCGAGTAGCGCAGCGTGATCGACTGGTTCTTGAAGGTGTGGAACATCACGCCCACGCCGCCATCGATCGTCCACGAGTGCGGCGCGCCGTCGTTGCCGTCCTGGTATTCGGCGTCGAAGCCGATGAAGGGCTCGACGTGCTCGCTCACGCGCAGGCCGAAGCGATCGTTGGTGAACCACGACAGGCCAGGCTTGAAGCCGCTGACGCGCTCGGTCTGGTAGAGGTAGCCGGCATCACCGGTGAAACCGAACTTGGCCGGCAGGCGGAAATCCCAGAAGAAGCTCGTGTTGTTCTTCCAGTTGGTGTCGGACACTTCGCCGCCGACCGGAATATGCACGAACGACTGGAAGCCGAGCGTGGCGTTGTCGTTGGGCTTGTACCAGACCGCGAAGCCGGTCAGCGGATCGCCGATGCCGCTGGTTTGCGTACCGGCGGCCTTGTCGCGCACGCCGATGGTCGGCACCAGGATTTCATAGGCCAGACCGATCTTCGGCGCCCAGCCCGGCGTCCAGAAGCGGACGTACTTGCTGATGCCGACGAGCGTGGTGGTGCCCGGGCCGTCGATCTTGTCGCCATCGGCGTCATAGGCCTTGTCGTCGTCCGAGACCGAGGCGTACTGCACGAAGACGTTGAACGGTTCGAAACCGCCGGCCGGCAGGTTGTACTCGTGCGGGCCGATGGCGTCGAAGTTCACGCCGGCGCTGGCGCTGGCCGACATCAATGCCAATGCGGCGGCGACGAGCGATTTCTGAGTGTGCTTGTGCATCATGCTGCTCTCCTCATGGTTGTGTTTGAGCCGTGCCCGGCCGGGGGTCTGCCAAAGGCACAGCCGTCCCCGAAACCCCGTTTTCGCGGGGCTTTTTTTGCTGCTACTGATTGAGGGCCTTGCTGTCGTCGCTGCGTTGCGGACGGTGATCGTCAGCGGCGCGCATTCGCATCAAGGTTTTTGTTTTTCGCGCGGACTTTGCGGTTGCCTGTCGTTTTGTCCGGCAGCTGAAGCGTTCTTCACCTGCACATTGCCCTCGGTGCGGCCGATAGGGGCAAGGCACATGCCATGCGCTGTACAGACTCGTTGTTCACATCGTGAAAACCGCCGTCATCGAACCGCAACCAACTGATCGAGCTTGAAATTCCAGCGGCCGGAATTTGCCGCTCCGATCGCGGCGCAGCAGGCTGGAGCGCAGCTGTGAGCCGCCACGCGCAACACTTGTTGCAGTTGTTTTGGACAGTTGTGCGGAGCACTTGAACAGCTGATGCGACGTGCAGCAAAACCCTTCGCCGCCCATTGGTCCGACCAATTCCCGGACGCTCGAAAAGCGCGCTAGAAGTGCGCGTGAGCGATCTGCCGATAGCACAGACGAGCAGAAGCCCTGGCGATAAATGGAGAGAGCAGCATGAGTACGCAAACGCATGTCGAGCGCGTGATGGCGGGCGCCGGTGGGCTGATGCCGCTGGGCGGCGTCGATGGCCTGGCCGAGCCGATCCAGCGCTCGTGGAATCGCTGCATCAACCAGCACAAGCTGCACCCGGGCAGCGCGGTCGTCGCGCACGTGGAATCGCAATCGCGTCTGCGTGAATGCCGCGGACAGATCGAGGAATACCTGCACGTCGCGCGTGCGGGCATGGAGCAGCTGTACAAGTGCGTCGCAGGCCTGGGTTACGTCTTGCTGCTCGCCGATTCCGAGGGCGTGACGATCGACTACATCGGTGACGACAGCGCCGATCACGCGCTGCGTCGCGGCGGCCTGCATCTGGGCGCCAACTGGCGCGAGGAATACGGCGGCACCAACGGCATCGGCACCTGCCTGATCGAACAGCAGCCCTTCGTCTGCCATCGCGACGATCACTTCTTCTGGTCGAACACTTCGCTGAGCTGCGTGACCACGCCGCTGTTCGATCCCGAAGGCCAGTTCCTCGGCGTGCTCGACGTGTCGGCGCTGTCGGCTCCGGTTTCGCGCGAGACCTCGCAGCTCGCGCTGGGCTTGACCACGATGCACGGGCGCATGATCGAAGACGCCAACTTCATGCGCCACTTCGCCGATCGCTGGGTGCTGCGCCTGGCCACCGCGGGCGCGCTGGCCGATGTCGCCTCCGATCTCATGCTCGCGCTCGACAACGACGGCATCGTCGTCGGCGCCAACAGCGGCGCGCGTCGACGTCTGCGCACGGCGGCCGAATGGCGATCGAACAGCGCCGACATCATCGGCCGCCCGATCGCCGATCTGTTCCGCGATCCGATGGATGCCTTGTCGCGCCTGCGCAAGCCGCATGCGTCGCACGATCGCGCGGTGCTCGTCACGGTGGATTTCGTTTCGTACTTCGGCTCGCTGGTTCCGCCGCGCACGCAGCGCACGGCTACGGTGGCGACGGCGGTCGCGTCGCCGGCGGTGACGCCGACGCGCGATCACGTGCTCGACGCACTCGCCGGCGACGATCGCCACATGCAGCGCGTGCTCGACCAGGCCAAGCGCCTCGTCAACAAGCGCATCAACGTGCTGATCCAGGGTGAAACCGGAACCGGCAAGGAAGTGTTCGCGCGTGCGATGCACGAGGCCAGCGTGCGCGCCGACAAGCCCTTCGTCGCGATCAACTGCGCGGCGATTCCCGAATCGCTGATCGAAAGCGAATTGTTCGGCTACACCGCAGGCACTTTCACGGGCGCGCGCGCCAAGGGCATGAAGGGCCTGATCCAGCAATCCGACGGTGGTACCCTGTTTCTCGACGAAATCGGCGACATGCCGCTGAGCCTGCAGACGCGCCTGCTGCGCGTGCTGTCGGAGCGCGAAGTGCTGCCGCTGGGTTCCGAAAAGCCGATCGCGATCGACCTGACCGTGATCGCCGCCTCGCATCGCGATCTGCGTCGGCAGATCGCAGCCGGAACCTTTCGCGAAGATCTCTACTATCGTCTGTGTGGTGCGACGATGGCGCTGCCCGCCTTGCGCGAGCGACAGGACCGCGAGTACATCATCGACCACCTGCTGCGCGAGGAATCGGCTAAGCTCAATGCGCGGCCGTGGCTGCAGGATCGGGCGCTCGCGCAGCTGGTCTCGTACAACTGGCCCGGCAACGTGCGCGAGTTGCGCAACGTGCTGCGCTACGCGGTCGCGATGTCGGACGGCGAAGGTGTGTTCATCGAGCACCTGCCGGCCGACCTGCTCGCCGCCAATGCCGTTCCGCGTGCGCTTGCGAGCGTGCCGGCATCCGCGTTGGCTGACGAAGCGGTCGAGGCGATGGGCATCGCCAGCGCCGCGCCGATACATGCGGAGCCCGAGTTGCCCGCCGCGCCACCGCTGCCGATGAAGACGCAGCCGCTCGTCACCGCACTGCGCCGCAACAAGTGGAACATCTCGGCCGCTGCGGCCGAGCTCGGCATGTGCCGCACCACGCTGTATCGGCAGATGAAGCGCTACGGCATCACGCCGCCGACGCACTGGTAGAGCTCCGGCGCCGCGGCGCCGACTCGCGTCGTCCACACCCCCTGTTCTGGGGGCGCTTCTTGACGCTCGGATGAGCCGAGCATCAGGCTTGCGTCACGGCCACGCTGGCCGCAGCGCTTGGGGGAGCGGCGACACGATGACGAGCATTCGGCAGGCCATGGTGGTGGAGGATCAGCCTGCGCTCGCGCAATGGCTCGTGCAGACGCTCGAAGAGGCGTTCCCGGGCGTGCACGTGGTCTATGCCGGAACCCTGCAGGCCGCGCGGCTCGTGCTCAAGGAGCTCGCGACACCCGAGATCGCGCTGATCGATCTCGGCCTGCCCGATGGCTCGGGCGTCGACCTGATTCGCGAGATCGCGACGGCGCACCCGAACTGCCAGTGCGTCGTCAGCACCATCTACGCGGACGACCAGCATCTGTTTCCGGCGCTGCGCGCGGGCGCCGGCGGCTATCTGCTCAAGGATCAGCCACGCGAGCGCATCGTGCAGTCGCTGCGTGGCATTGCGGCCGGCGAGCCGCCGCTGTCGGCCTCGATCGCGCGTCGCCTGCTGCGTGTGTTCGGCGATGCGGCGCCGACGGCCGCCGGCGCATCGACAGGTTCGGGAGAGACACTCACGCCGCGCGAGCGCGAGACGCTCGCGCTGATCGCCAAGGGCTTCAAGATCGCCGAAGTGGCGACCAGCCTCGGCGTCACGCGCAACACCGCGCACGGCTTCATCAAGAACGTCTACCGCAAGCTCAAGATCGGCAGCCGCGCCGAGGCCGCCACCGAGGCCGCGCGCATGGGTCTCATCAACCCGCATCTGTAGTGAAGTGATCTGCGTATTGCTGGCACACTCAGCCAGACAACGATGAGAGCGCGCCGAACGAGACCGGCGCGCCTGCTTGGGGGAGCCTCGTGAATCCTATCGATGACAGCGGTCTGCCGAAGCAGATCGGGCCCTATCGCATCCTCGGCCTGCTAGGCGAGGGCAGCAACGGCCGTGTCTACAAGGCGCAGCAGAGCGATCCGCAGCGCGAGGTGGCGCTCAAGGTACTGCGCAGCGCGGGGCTGTCCAGCGAAGCGCAGCAGCGCTTTCGCCGCGAGGCCGAGCTGCTCGCGCAGCTCGAGCATCCGGGCATCGCGAGGCTCTACGCGGCCGGTGTCGCCGACGGCGAGGCCGGGCCGGTGCCGTACCTGGCGATGGAGCTCGTGCGCGGCACCGACCTGCTGCGCTACGCGCAGCAACATCAGCTCAGCCTTCGCGACAAGCTCGCGCTGCTCGCGCAGGTCTGCCAGGCCGTGCACTACGCGCACAGCCGCGGCATCGTGCATCGCGACCTCAAGCCTGCGAACATCCTCGTCGGCGAGGACGGCCACCCGCGCATCCTCGACTTCGGCGTCGCGAGCGTGGCCGAGGACGCGGTCAACATGACCGTGGCCGGCGAAGTACTCGGCACGGTGCCGTACATGAGCCCGGAGCAACTCGCGGGCGGCACGCGCGGCAGCGATCCGCGCAGCGACGTCTACTCGCTCGGCGTCATCGCCTACGAGTTGCTGACCGGCGAGCTGCCGTATCCGGGCCTGTCGAAATCCACCGTCATCGAAGCGATCACGCTGATCCGCGAAGGCCGCATCGAGCCCTTGTCGAAGCGCGAGCCGCGTGCGCGCGGCGACGCCGAGACCGTGATCATGAAAGCGATGGCGCAGGAGGCTCCGCGCCGTTACGGTTCGGCCGCCGAACTCGCGAGCGACCTCGAACGCTTTCTGCGTCACCAGCCGATCGAGGCGCATGCACCGAGCGCGATGTACGTGATGCGCCTGTTCGTGCGACGGCATCGCGCGGTGTCGGCTGCGATCGCCGCCGCGCTCGCGATGCTCGTCGCCGGCGCGCTGGTGTCGCTGCGCTATGGCTTGGCCGAAGCCGAAGCGCGCAAGCAGGCCGATGCGACCAATGCATTTCTCGAGAAGATGCTCACGGCGGCCGATCCCGAGCAGGACATGGGCCGCGATCTGCGTGTGCGTGAGCTGCTCGACGAGGCACGTCGGCAATTGCCAAACGAACGCGACCCGGCCGTCGTCGCGAGCCTCGACCGCACGCTCGGCGCCACCTATCTGAGCCTCGGCGAAGCCGAAATCGCGCTCGAAATGCTCGAACGCGCGCTCGAGCTGTCAGCCACGACCGAAGGCGAGCAGGCGCAGCGCACGCGCGAGCTGCACCTGCTGCATGCGCGTGCGCTCGTGCAGCAGCGTCGCTACGACGATGCGCAGCACGAGCTCGAAGCGCTCGTCGCCGCGCCCGCGAACGACGAAGCGCAGTGGCGCTTGCGCTTCGATGCGCGGCGGCAGCTCGGCATTTCGATCATGGAGCAGGGCCGCGAAGACGAAGCGGAAGTGTTCATGCGGGCCTTGCATGCGGACATGGCGAAGCGGTTCGGCGCCGAGGACGGCCCGACGCTGGTGGTCGAAGCCGATCTCGCAGCGATGCTGCAAATGGGCGGCAAGCCTAAGGAGGCGCTCGCCTTGCAGGAAAAGCTGTTGGCGATCCAGACCCGAAAGATCGGTGCGGATGCGGCCGAAACCCTGGACGTGCAGAGCAGCCTTGCGGTCACGCTGGCCGATCTCGATCAGAGCGAGCGCGCGCTCGCGATCATGCGCGAGGTGGTCGAGCGCGAGCGCCGCATCTATGGGCCGACGCATCCCAAGACCATCATCAGTCTGCAGAATCTCGCGGGGCAGACCGCCGTCGCCGGTCTCGCGGAAGAAAGCTACGCCCAGCGCCGCGAGCTGCTCGATGTCGCGCTGACACGCTACGGCCGCTCGCATGCGCGCAGCATCGACGCGCTGGCGATGATGGCGACGCAAAGCTCGGTGCTCGGCCGCGAGGACGAGGCCGCGGATTACTATCGCCAGTCTATCGAGGCCGCGCACAGCGATCCGCTGCTGGTCGTCAACGGCATCATCCCGCAGCACAACTTCGCCAACTGGCTGCTCAAGCGCGGTCGCCCGGCCGAGGCGCGTCCCGAGTTCGAGACCGCGGTGGCCGACGCGATCAAGCATTTCGGCGCGGAGGACTGGCGAACCGCGGCTTTCATGGCCAACTACGGCAACTGCCTGTCCAAGCTCGGTGAGTATCCGCTCGCGCGCGAGCAGCTCGAACACAGCCTCGCGGTGCTCGAAAAGGAGCTCGGCCCGCAGCACGACCGCACGCGCGATACGCGCGAGAAACTGCGCGTGCTGTACCAGACCATGGGCCTGAAGGCCGAAGCCGAGGCCTTGCCGGCGAGCGTCGAGCCGCAGAAGGCGCAATAGCGAAAGACCATGGCGCGCCGCGTGCCGGCGCCGCCGTCGATGGCCGGAGCGATCGACTACCATGGCGGGCTCCCTTCGCCGGTACGTCCTGCCGTCGCCATGCCCTCGATGATCGCCGCCGCCGTCCTGCTCGCCGCGCTGGTCGCCTTCGCGGTCTTCATGCTGCGTCGCCAGCGGCGCCTGCAGGACCAGCTTGCGCAGCTGCAGGCCCAGCTCGCGGATGCCTTGCGCGCCGAGCGACTCAAGGCCGCGACCGAGGAGCGCCAGCGCCTGCTCGCCGACCTGCACGACGACATCGGCGCCAAGCTGCTCACGCTCGTGCACGCGGTGCGCGAGCCCGAGCTCGCCGATCTGGCGCGCGCGGTGGTGCAGGATTTTCGCGACGTGGTCAGCCGCACCAACCAGGACGCCTGCAGCCTGCTGCAGGCCCTCGGCCAGATTCGCGAGGAAACCGAGCACCGGCTCGAATCGGCCGGCGGCCTGCTCGACTGGCAGCAGGACGCGGCGCTGCCCGATCCGTCGCTCGACGAGGCGCAGGTGCTGCACCTGTTCCGCATCTCGCGTGAGGCCGTCACCAATGCGCTGCGCCATGGCCACGCCACGCACATCCGCGTGCGCGCCAAGGCGGTCGGCCAGAGCCTGCTGCTCGACGTGACCGACAACGGCCCGGGTCTGGCGGCCGAGCATCACGCGGGCCGTGGCACCGACAGCATGCGCAACCGCGCGCAGCAGCTCGCCGGCACGATCGACTGGACCACCGGAACGCGCGGCGGCACCAAGGTGGTTCTGGAATTTCCGCTGCCGCGATAGCCGCTGGCAAAGCGCCGCGCCGTGCCGGCGAGCAGGGTCGTGGGATGCGTCAGGCGTAATCGGGCGAAGCGGAAGGGGGACATCGGCGCGCAGTGTCGCCGCGCCCCAGCGGATTTGCCGCGCCGATCGGTCACATTGCGGCGGCCAATGGCAAAGGGCTTCGCTATCCTCCGCGCCGATCGCGCTGCCGGCGCCTGCTGGCAGAGGCTTTGCTAAAGCCGCGGTCCTTCGACTGCGGACAGGCCTCGTTACGGTCGAGTGTGGCCTCATCGCCTGTCATTGCTGTTGCACAACCGGATCAGATGTCATGAGCAGTGTCATGAGCAGTGTTGCGGAAAAGAAGCAGTCGCGGCGCCGCGTGGTGGTGGTCGGCGGCGGGTTTGGCGGCCTCAAGGCCGTGGCCGCGCTGCGCAAGACCGAGGTCGACGTGACGCTGGTCGATCGCCGCAACCATCACCTGTTCCAGCCGCTGCTATACCAGGTCGCCACCGCTGCGCTGTCGCCCGCGCAGATCGCCCAGCCGATCCGCGCGATCCTCAAGCGCCAGCGGAACGTCGACGTGGTGCTCGACGAAGTCACCGGCATCGACACGGCGGCGCGCCAGGTGCTTACGCGCAGCGGCCCGATCGCCTACGACGACCTGATCCTCGCCACCGGCGCCTCGCACGCCTATTTCGGCCACGATCACTGGCAGGAGGCCGCGCCGGGGCTCAAGTCGCTCGACGATGCCACCGCGCTGCGCCGTCGCATCCTCAACGCTTTCGAGCAGGCCGAACTCAGCGACGACGTGGCCGAGCGCCAGGCCCTGCTGACCTTCTGTGTGGTCGGCGGCGGTCCGACCGGCGTCGAGATGGCCGGGGCGATCGCCGAGCTTGCGCACCGCACGCTGGTGCACGAATTCCGCCGCATCGACACGCGCATTTCGCGCGTGATCCTGATCGAAGCCGGGCCGCGCATTCTTGCGGCGATGCCGGCCTCGCTGTCGGCCAAGGCCCAGCAGGGCCTCGAACGGCTCGGGGTGACGGTGCGCGTCAACACCGCGGTGACCGATTGCACCCAGACTTCGGTGCAGGTCGGGGCCGAGCGCATCGATTGCCGGACCATCGTCTGGGCCGCGGGCGTGCGCGCCTCGCCGGTCGGCAGCTGGCTCGGCCCGAACGTGGCGCTCGACCGCGCCGGCCGCGTCAAGGTGAACCCGGATCTGTCGGTGCCGGGCCTGCCGGGCGTCTACGTGATCGGCGACGCGGCCGCCGTCAGCATGGCCGGCGGCAAGCCGGTGCCGGGCGTCGCCCCGGCCGCCAAGCAGCAGGGCCGCTACGTGGCCGGGCTGATCGCGCGCCAGGTTCGCGGCCAGCCCGCGCCGCCGCCGTTCGCGTATGTCGACCAGGGCAACCTCGCCACCGTCGGCCGTGGCGAAGCCGTGGTCGACCTCGGCTGGCTCAAGCTCAGCGGCCTGCCGGCCTGGCTGTTCTGGGGCCTCATCCACGTGTTCTTCCTGATCGACTTCCGCAACCGCATCACGGTGTCGCTGGACTGGATCTGGTCGTTCGTGACCGATGGGCGCAGTGCGCGGCTGATCACCGAAGGCGAACGCAAGTCTTCGAGCTAATCGATACTCGATTTCCAGCGCGTGTCCGCCATCGTCGCGTAGACCATCAGCGAGATGGCGATGCAGCCCGTCACGTACCAGTAAAAGCCGCTCTCGTGGCCGATGCTCTTGAACCAGAGTGCGATGTATTCGGCGGTGCCGCCGAACAGCGATACCGTCAGCGCATACGGCAGGCCGACGCCGAGCGCGCGGATTTCGGTGGGAAACAGCTCGGCTTTCACGACCGCGTTGATGGAGGTGTAGCCGCTTACGATCACGAGCGCGGCCATGATCAGCCAGAAGGCTTCGCTGGCCGATTGCGCTTCGCGCAGGGCACTCAGGATCGGCACCGTCAGCAGCGTGCCGAGCACGCCGAAGCTCAGCAGCACCGGACGCCGGCCGATGCGATCCGACAGCGAGCCCACGAGCGGTTGCAATAGCGCGAACAGGAACAGCGTCGCGCCCGAGATCAGCGTCGCATCGTTCTTGCTCATGCCGACGCTGTTGACGAGGTATTTCTGCATGTACGTGGTGTAGGTGTAGAACGCGAGCGTTCCGCCCATGGTGAGCCCGACCACCGTGAGCAGCTGGCGCGGATGCTGCAGCAGGCGGCGCATCAGACTCACGTCGGTGGCGCGCTTGTGCGCGAAGGATTCGGTCTCCTCCATGCCACGGCGCAGCCATAGCGCGGTCACGGCCGCGAACGCGCCGATCAGAAACGGAATGCGCCAGCCCCAGGCTTCGAGTTGCTCGGTGCTCAGAAACACCTGCTGCAACAGGATCAGGACCCCGAGCGCAAGCAGCTGTCCGCCGATCAGGGTCACGTACTGGAAGCTCGACCAGAAGCCGCGATGCTCACGCGTCGCCACCTCGCTCAGGTAGGTGGCCGAGGTGCCGTATTCGCCCCCGACCGAGAGTCCCTGCAGCAGCCGCGCGAGCACGAGCAGGATCGGCGCGGCGATGCCGATGCTCGCGTAGCCCGGCGTCAGCGCGATCACCAGCGAGCCCGCGCACATGAGCACGACCGACAGCAGCAGCGCGGCCCGGCGGCCGCGCTTGTCCGCGTAAATGCCCATGAGCCAGCCGCCGATCGGGCGCATCAGAAAGCCCACCGCGAAGATCGCGGCGGTGTTGAGCAGCTGCGCGGTGGAATCGCCGCTCGGGAAGAACACCTTGGCGAAGTACAGCGAGAACGCGGAATAGACGTACCAGTCGTACCACTCGACGAGGTTGCCGACCGAGCCGCTGAAGATCGAGCGCAGTCTCCAGGCCGTGCCGTGTTCCGCGGTTGCGTTGCTGCGCGCCTCGCCTTCCATGGGCTCTCCTGATTCTGATGCCGCTCTTGTATTGGAGCTGAGCATCGGTGTGATCGAGGCTCATCGCAAGCTGATTCACTCAATTCGAAAAAACGAAGAAGCGTGCGGTTATCGAGTCTGCCCCCGATGCGAGTGTCGGCTGGCGTCTATCTTGCTGCGCTCTCGGTGCTCGTACTTCCAGGCCGGGCGAGCGCCGCAGGTCGCCTGACAGCTCAACGACAGGCGAGTGCGCACAAGCTGCACTAGAATCGCGCCGCATCGCAGCCAGCCCCTTCTGGGCGCGCAACGCATGAGAGAGTTCAGATGAGCACGCAGCCGCAGACCTCGCAGCCGCACAAGGCCAAGGTCAAGTTGCTGGAACCCCTGCAGGGTATTGCTTATGTCGACGCCGGAGACGGCGATGCCGTGGTATTCGTGCACGGCTCGATGTGCGATTGGCGCTATTGGCTGCCACAGCTGTCGGGCATGGCCGAGTCCTACTGGGTCGTCGCGCCGAGCCTGCGACACTTCTTTCCGCGCCTGCCGTCGTCGATCGGGCGGCCGTTCAGCTGGGCCGATCATCGCGATCAGCTCGCCCAGTTCCTCGCCAAGCTGCAGAGCCCGCGGCTGCACCTGGTCGGCCATTCACGCGGTGCCTGCGTGGCGTATCAGCTCACGCTCCAGCATCCGGAGCTCATCGACAGCCTCACGCTGGTCGATCCGGGCGGGCCGGCCAAGGATGCCGATTCCGACGGCGCGATGCCGCTCGAAACCATCCAGCTGCGCGAAAAGGCGGTGTCGCTGATCGAGGAAGGCCATGTCGACGAAGGGCTCAGGATCTTCGTCGATTCGGTGAGCCGGCCGGGTTTCTGGGACCGCAGCAATGCCTTCTTCCAGGACATGGCGCGCGACAACGCGCAGACGCTCGCGCCGCAGATGAACGATCCGCTGCCGTTCTACATCGACAGCGAGGCTGCGCGCATCGCCTGCCCGGCGCTGATCGTCGATGGCGAGCGCAGCCCGACGCCGTACCGGCACAACGCCGAGCTGCTCGGCGAGTGGATGCCGAATGCGCGCCGGCTCACGATGACCGGCGCCTCGCACGGCATGACCATCACCCATGCGCAGCGCTTCAATCGCGAATTGACGGCGTTCCTGCGGGACGCATCGAAAACCTGATCGGCCCTCATCGATAAAGACGCTTGGCCCCGGGCCGAGGCTTCGTGGTATCCCTCTGGGCCCGCTTGCCCTCGTGAGGATGGGTGGCAGACGGCGTCCCTATAATGATTTGTGGTTATTGATCCGCCCGCCCGGGCGCAAAGACAATTCGAACATGAGCCAGGAAGCCCCCGTCCCCAGCAAGGTGCGCGAAAGCCTGCGAGAGGCCGCGCTGTACTACCACGAGTTCCCGACGCCCGGAAAACTCTCGGTCACCGCCACCAAGCAGCTCACCAACCAGCGCGATCTCGCGCTCGCGTACTCGCCCGGCGTGGCCGCGGCTTGCGAAGAGATCGTCACCGATCCGGTCAACGCCTTCCGCTACACCGCGCGCGGCAACCTGGTGGCCGTGATCACCAACGGCACCGCGGTGCTGGGCCTCGGCAACATCGGCCCGCTCGCGGCCAAGCCGGTGATGGAAGGCAAGGCGGTGCTGTTCAAGAAGTTCGCGGGCATCGATGTGTTCGACATCGAAGTCAACGAGCTCGATCCGGACAAGCTAGTCGAGGTGATCGCCGCGCTCGAGCCCACGTTCGGCGGCATCAACCTCGAAGACATCAAGGCGCCGGAGTGCTTCGACATCGAGCGCAAGCTGCGTTCGCGCATGAAGATTCCGGTGTTTCACGACGATCAGCACGGCACCGCGATCATCGTCGGCGCGGCCACGCTCA
The DNA here is from genome assembly GCF_058783045.1 of Hydrocarboniphaga sp. FW305-C-57. Lineage (NCBI taxonomy): Bacteria > Pseudomonadati > Pseudomonadota > Gammaproteobacteria > Nevskiales > Nevskiaceae > Hydrocarboniphaga > Hydrocarboniphaga sp. FW305-C-57. The sequence goes on from NZ_JBYSYG010000004.1 coordinate 444,725, forward strand.
ATGGTCTCAAGGTCGTCGGCAAGGACATCAAGCAGATCAAGCTCGTCGTCAGCGGTGCGGGCGCCGCGGCGCTGGCCTGCGTCGATCTGCTCGTCGACCTCGGCCTGCCGATCGAAAACATCTGGCTCACCGATCTGGCCGGCGTGGTCTATCAGGGCCGCACCGAGCTGATGGACCCGGACAAGGCGCGCTTCGCGCAGCCCACCGACAAGCGCACGCTCGCCGAGGTGATCGAAGGCGCCGATATGTTCCTCGGTCTGTCGGCCGGTGGCGTGCTCAAGCCGCCGATGGTCGCGAAGATGGCGGATCGTCCGCTGATCTTCGCGCTCGCCAATCCGAATCCCGAAATCCTGCCCGAAGACGTCAAGTCCGTGCGCAGCGACGCGATCATCGCGACTGGCCGCACCGATTATCCGAACCAGGTCAACAACGTCCTGTGCTTCCCGTTCATCTTCCGCGGTGCGCTCGATGCGGGTGCAACGACGATCACGCGTGAGATGGAGATCGCGGTCGTGCATGCGATCGCCGAACTCGCGCGCCAGGAGCAGAGCGATGTCGTCGCCGCGGCTTACGGCATCGAGAACCTGTCGTTCGGCCCCGAATACATCATTCCGAAGCCGTTCGATCCTCGCCTGATCGTGCAGATCGCGCCGGCCGTTGCGAAGGCGGCGATGGATTCCGGCGTCGCGGCGCGCCCGATCGCCGATTTCGACGCGTATCGCCAGCAGCTGCAGCAGTTCGTGTATCAGTCCGGCACGATCATGAAGCCGGTGTTCCAAGCCGCGCGCCAGGCGCCGGCGGAACGCAGCCGCGTCGTCTATGCCGAAGGCGAAGAAGAGCGCGTGCTGCGCGCCGTGCAGATTCTGGTGGACGAAAAGATCGTCAAGCCGATCCTGGTCGGTCGTCCGGCCGTGATCGAGGAGCGCGTGCAGCGTTACGGCTTGCGCATCAAGCCCGGCGTGCACTTCGACATCGTCAACCCCGAGCACGACGAGCGCTATCGCGAATACTGGTCCGAGTATCACCGCATCATGGCGCGCCGCGGCATCACCGCGCAGTACGCCAAGCTCGAGATGCGCCGTCGCAGCACGCTGATCGCCTCGATGCTGCTCAAGAAGGGCGAAGCCGACGGCATGATCTGCGGCACCATCAGCACCACCGCGCGCCATCTGCAGTACGTCGATCGCGTGATCGGCAAGGCCGAAGGCCGCAGCATCTTCGCCGCGATGAATGCATTGATCCTGCCGGATCGCCAGGTGTTCATCGTCGACACGCACGTCAACATCGAGCCGACCGCCGAGCAGCTGTCCGAGATTACGCAGATGGCGGCCGAAGCGGTCGCGCGCTTCGGCATCGAGCCCAAGATCGCGCTGCTTTCGCACAGCAATTTCGGCAGCTATGACTCGCCGTCGGCGCAGAAGATGCGCAAGACGCTTGCGCTGCTGCGCGAACAGGCGCCCGATCTCGAAGTCGACGGCGAAATGCATGGCGACTGCGCGCTCGACGAGGCGCTGCGTCGCCGCATCCTGCCCGAGACGACCTTGTCGGGTCCGGCGAACCTGCTCGTGATGCCGAACATCGACGCCGCCAACATCGCCTACAACCTGCTCAAGACCGCGGCCGGCAACAACGTCGCGATCGGCCCGATCCTGCTCGGCTGCGCCGCGCCCGTGCACATCCTCACGCCGAGCACGACGGTGCGCCGCATTGTCAACATGACGGCGCTGACGGTGGCCGAGGCCAACGCGAAGGCGAAATGACTTGAGGTAAAGCGGTGCGCACATCGGCCGCTCAATGCGGCCGATGTGTTTTGCGGATCAGCTTTGGGCTGTCTTGTCCGACGAAAGCAGCACCGGCTTGTTCTTCGGTGAACCTTCCGGCTGGCCGATGCGCAGCTGGCTCGTCGCCAGATACATTTCACGCAGCGCGATCAACAGGCTGCTGATCAACGCGAGCATCGCCGTGATGAACAGCGTGGCCACGATAGCGCTCAGATTGATGCCGACGAGGCTGCTGACGAACAGCGTCACCACCACGCTCGCCACCAGAATCGCAGTCGCGATGCACAAGCCGATCGCCCAATTGATCAGCCGGGCGCGTCCCGCCTGCTGCCTGAGCATGCGATGCAACTGCTCCGCATGCACCGGATCATCCGTTCCGAGCTGAGCCTCCAGGCGACGAGCCCGATCGACGATGCGCGCGAGCCGGTTCGACAGCACGCCGAGCAAGCTCGCGACACCCGTGAGCAGGAACACCGGCGCCACCGCGAGCTGAATGACATGCGCGATCGCGACCGAAGTTGCGCCGGTGGTTTCGAGGTCTAGCGCCATGTCGGTGTGCATTGAAGGGGCCGGAAAGCGAGTATACGGCGCGGCGCTGGGGGAATATTGATAGAGGGGCTGCGGCATGAGGCCGCAGATCACAGTCATCGACGTAGGGCAGGGCCACGCGATCGTTCTTGCTTCAAAGGAGCTGCGGCATGAAGCCGCAGATCACATCAGCACGCGGCGCTGATCGAACGTGCTGTGATCGGGCTTCAAAGGAGCTGCGGCATGAAGCCGCAGATCACCGCCCAGGCCGCCGGCTACAAGCCAGGGTGGGCTGAGCTTCAAAGGAGCTGCGGCATGAAGCCGCAGATCACTGTCGCAACGCTGGGCATCGACGATGCTTTCGTCATCGCTTCAAAGGAGCTGCGGCATGAAGCCGCAGATCACGTGCCGGGGCTCGCATGAACCCGTCCCTGTTCCGCGCTTCAAAGGAGCTGCGGCATGAAGCCGCAGATCACAACATGATCATCAAGCTCAAGGAGGTGCGCGACACCTAGCTTCAAAGGAGCTGCGGCATGAAGCCGCAGATCACTTCCGCGCGTCTGACGGAGCCTTCTTCATTCCAGGCATGCTTCAAAGGAGCTGCGGCATGAAGCCGCAGATCACGTCATATGGTCGACCTTCGGGCGCGTCGAGCTGGCGCTTCAAAGGAGCTGCGGCATGAAGCCGCAGATCACCGTGGTCGAAGCGGTTTTCTGAGCTTCGATTTAATCGGCTTCAAAGGAGCTGCGGCATGAAGCCGCAGATCACCCAGACCAATAACCGCTTTGCCTGCATTTTCACCAGGCTTCAAAGGAGCTGCGGCATGAAGCCGCAGATCACCGGCTTCGGCTTGATCGAGCGCGCCGCCTTGGCCCTTGGGCTTCAAAGGAGCTGCGGCATGAAGCCGCAGATCACATCAAAGATGCGACCGGCGCACCGTGCTACGTTATGCTTCAAAGGAGCTGCGGCATGAAGCCGCAGATCACGAGAGCCACGATAATTTTTGCGACGGATTCTTGACAGCTTCAAAGGAGCTGCGGCATGAAGCCGCAGATCACAAATCCATTCCGGCAACACCATTCTTGAAGCTGTCGGCTTCAAAGGAGCTGCGGCATGAAGCCGCAGATCACTTGCCGCGCTGACCTGAGCGCTCGCGGCCATGTCGCGCTTCAAAGGAGCTGCGGCATGAAGCCGCAGATCACACCATCAGCTCTCCCGCAGCGGTCCGCGGATAGCCACGCTTCAAAGGAGCTGCGGCATGAAGCCGCAGATCACCGCTGCATTGAATCGGTCGCCGCTTGCCTGGAGCAGCTTCAAAGGAGCTGCGGCATGAAGCCGCAGATCACGAACCGGTCCCCACAAGCAGCGCGAGATTCGGGAGATCGCTTCAAAGGAGCTGCGGCATGAAGCCGCAGATCACATCTGGCTCTGCTTGTAACCGACACCGGCACGCTCGCTTCAAAGGAGCTGCGGCATGAAGCCGCAGATCACCGCGGTCCGGGTCTTTCGTCACGCCGACGTCCTTGTCGCTTCAAAGGAGCTGCGGCATGAAGCCGCAGATCACGAACTGACCGGCAAGATGGTCGTTTCGGTTGAAGAGCTTCAAAGGAGCTGCGGCATGAAGCCGCAGATCACAATCGGACGGCGTAGCTCAGCCACCTCATATCGGAGGCTTCAAAGGAGCTGCGGCATGAAGCCGCAGATCACCTGTCGAAGGCGCACGATAATGTCCCCATCTATCCAGCTTCAAAGGAGCTGCGGCATGAAGCCGCAGATCACGGGATGATCGATGCTGCGACTATCACGCAGTATGAGGCTTCAAAGGAGCTGCGGCATGAAGCCGCAGATCACGCCTGCTTGATGCTCAAGCTTCTAAACCTCAGGTGCGGCTTCAAAGGAGCTGCGGCATGAAGCCGCAGATCACCGGCACCATCAAGCTGATCGAAACAAAGCTTAAACAGCTTCAAAGGAGCTGCGGCATGAAGCCGCAGATCACGAACGGCGGTGCCGATTCTCAGGACTGGATTCTGGCGCTTCAAAGGAGCTGCGGCATGAAGCCGCAGATCACCCGTAGTCGCTCGCATCGGCCGTGACGCGCGCCCACTCGGCTTCAAAGGAGCTGCGGCATGAAGCCGCAGATCACTGGCCTGGTGAAAGACATCGAGCGCGCGGAGCAGCTGGCTTCAAAGGAGCTGCGGCATGAAGCCGCAGATCACACGGATTCTCGACACCGTTATGCGTCGAGATAACGCGCTTCAAAGGAGCTGCGGCATGAAGCCGCAGATCACGTAGAGATACAGCTGCCCCTTGCGCCGGCCCTTGCCGCTTCAAAGGAGCTGCGGCATGAAGCCGCAGATCACGTCAATCGCGTCTTGCAGCTCGTCGACACCCCCCGCGCTTCAAAGGAGCTGCGGCATGAAGCCGCAGATCACTCATAGAGTGCTTCATGGAGTGCCGACCATGATCGCCGCTTCAAAGGAGCTGCGGCATGAAGCCGCAGATCACCAGCGATGGTAAGAGCGACATTGCCAGCTGGGTAGCGCTTCAAAGGAGCTGCGGCATGAAGCCGCAGATCACCCAGTGGACAGCGCTGGACAATGGAGAAATTCATGCCTGCTTCAAAGGAGCTGCGGCATGAAGCCGCAGATCACCTGCACGACGACACGGGCAACCGCCGCTATTGGACGATGCTTCAAAGGAGCTGCGGCATGAAGCCGCAGATCACGATCGTGTGCGCGTGGCTGCCGGCGCCGCCGGTCGTGCTTCAAAGGAGCTGCGGCATGAAGCCGCAGATCACAAAGGAAATGCCCATATCGGCAACAGAGATTTGGGAGGCTTCAAAGGAGCTGCGGCATGAAGCCGCAGATCACTACGCTCTGCTTTCACATTGTCCGGTAGAGCTTCTGGCTTCAAAGGAGCTGCGGCATGAAGCCGCAGATCACGCCGGCGGCGGGGCGGCCTCGACGATGGGCAGCGGGCTTCAAAGGAGCTGCGGCATGAAGCCGCAGATCACCTCTGATAGCCTGGAAGAAAGAAGCAGCGCAAACCAGCTTCAAAGGAGCTGCGGCATGAAGCCGCAGATCACCGGAGAGTTTTGAAATGAACATCTGGGAAAAGATTGCTTCAAAGGAGCTGCGGCATGAAGCCGCAGATCACGGATCTTTGACGACGGAAATGACCGTCGAAAACATGCTTCAAAGGAGCTGCGGCATGAAGCCGCAGATCACGCCGCAAAGAATCCTGGTTCTATATGATTCCTTTGACGGGCTTCAAAGGAGCTGCGGCACGGCGCGCGTCAAGATAGTTGTCGCCTCAGTCATGCAGCCAATCGCTGTTTGGTTGTAGCGCCTGATGAGTTCGGCG
>NZ_JBYSYG010000036.1:0-538 GCF_058783045.1 Hydrocarboniphaga sp. FW305-C-57
GGGATAGCGGTATGGTCTGAAACCCGAACAGTTGCCTGAGAACCATGAACTCGAATCTGCAAGGCAGGGAGATGACGAAACACATTGGAATTGACGTGAGCAAGGATCGCCTGGAGGTGTCGCTGGATGGCGCGACATCCATGGCGCTGGATAACGCGCAGCAGGGTTACGATGCGCTGGTCGAGCAGCTCAAATCGCTGGAGTCGGTTGGGCTGATCGTGCTGGAAGCCACCGGCGGCTATGAGGCCGAAGCGGCCTGCGCGCTGCAGGCGGCTGGTTTTGCGGTGGCGGTGATCAACCCACGGCAGGCGCGCGATTTTGCCAAAGCCATGGGCCGCCTGGCCAAAACCGATCGGGTGGATGCGGTGATGCTGTCACGGTTTGCCGAGGTGCTGGACCGCAGCCCCGAGCGCGAGCGCTGGATCAAGCCGCTGGACGACGAGGCGCGCCTGGTGCTGGCCGCCCTGGTCACGCGGCGCAATCAGTTGGTGAGCATGCTCACGGCCGAACGCAATCGGCTGAGCATCAGTCACGCCAG
>NZ_JBYSYG010000005.1:0-415286 GCF_058783045.1 Hydrocarboniphaga sp. FW305-C-57
TTCCTTTTATTGAGAGCAGGCATCGTTTGTCCTGGCCCGTAGCGGCAGTGCGGTTTTTCTACAGACTCGTTGGGCCTAGGAGAAACATGAGCTTCATCAGAAAGCTATTTGGCTCATCTGAGGCCGGGCCGACACTCCTGATCAAAAGGAGCGGGGCAAGCGTAAGGCTGCCCGGTAATTGGCAGGAGTCCGCTCCCAGTTCCGAGTTCGTTGTTTACGAGGCAAGCGGCCAAGGCAGGCAGTGCATACTTTCAATGCACCCGCTGCGCGGCGGACTGTCTACCGAGCAAAGACAGGAAGGCTTCGTCCGGCTCTACGAAATTAGAGTTAAAGCTGAAGGTCAACTCGGTGGCGGCGGCACAATCATCGATCACACGTCGTCATTCGACGAGCCCCTGTGGTCGGTCAGATATATTCGGGTTCATCCCAATGCAGATCGCCATGCTCTCTGCCACATCATCGCCGATAGCTCGGCGATGGCCGTTCTGTATTACGAGGCGCTGAGCATGTCGCTGTCGTCGTTCCGTCAAGAGGCCGAGAAAATCAGTAGGAGTTTCATTCTTGGCAAGCCCAACTAGTGCTTCAAGACCGACGTCCCTGCCTCCGCTTGCTGCGGCACGGCCGCGGCTTAAGCTGGTGTTGGGCACTTGGAGAAGTGACTTGAAGTGTTCGCAATGTGGCAAAGAGCATGCTCCGGAGGACATCGAGCTGTTCTTTAAACGTCCCGATGAGATCGCGTGTATGGAACGCGAACTGAGAGACAGAGAGGTCAAAGAAAATGACGATCTCTGCATGATTTCAGAGTCTCGGTTCTTCATTCGGGGAGTTCTGCCGTTGCCAGTCAATGACTGGGGGCGTTCGTACAATATCGGTCTGTGGGTCGAAGTTGAGGAGCAGGCGTTTGGTCGTGTCTGCCGGCTCTGGTCTGATCCGAACCAGCAACAAGAACCTCCATTCCCCGTCTCAATTGCCAATTCGATCCGAGGGATGCCCAACTCACTTGGTCTGCCGGCTGAGTTAAGGCTTACTGGCCCAACCTCGCGGCCTAGCATTCACGTTGTAGAGAAGTCCCACCCGCTCTTCTCGCAGCAGGCTGAGGGTATTTCAGCCCATCAGGCCTATGACTACACGCGTCTCAAGTAAGGCGTGCCCAACTATCGCTTCAAGCCGACGCGCTGAAGCACGCGGCTTAAGCTAGGTGTTGGGCGGCATGATCAAATTTCCCTCAGCGACCAGCGCAGCACTTACCGGGCTCTTTGTCACCCCGTTGCTATTCATCGGGATGAACTACATCAAGCTGCATAAGCTGGGAAACGCTGCCTTTCTCGTATGGGCTGCGCTCACCTTCTTTTTCCTTGTGGCCGTATCGGTTACAGACTTCTCGTATTGGAAGCGGAGGGTCAAAGAGCAACGAAGTATCTTCCGCCCCATGGCGTCGCAAGAAGATTTCAAGCAGTTTTATGTGCCCGCATGGGGCCGCATGTTCGTTTGGTTTGTGGCTTCGATCATATCGGTTGGCGTTATGGCCTTATTGGGCTTGGTGTAGTCATGCCCAACCAGCGCTTCAAGCCGACGGCCACGCTTCTGGGCATATGTCTGTTCGGAAGCCCTCGCTGTGGCGTGGCCGCGCGTGAACCTCGGTGTTGGGCAGAAGGAAATTCATGCATATTCTCTCCGCGTTGAACATGTTGATCTGGTCCGGAATCGTCTGTTTGGGCTATAGCGTGCTCAGCGGCTCAGATCGGTTGAATGCAGACAAGCTTGGTTATTACGTACATACGCCCTTCTTCTTCCTGGCTGCTGTAGTGGGCATCTACGTTTTGTATCGTTTTCAGCGTTTCACTGGTCTGCTTGTGTTGGCGCAGACCGTGCTGCTGATATCAGTCGTTCCGTACATGTTTTTCTACACTGGCGGCATCTAGTGCAAGTCACGGCGTTCGCTTGGGCCCAACTAGTCGCTCCACGCGACGGCTTCGCCGCGCGTGAGCTAGGGTGTTGGACCCCATGATCGCAAAGAGCCACAAGGCCATTTTGCTCGCTGCTGCTCTGTGGTTCCTGGTCGCGTCCACCTTCATTGCACACATGTCTGGTTTGCTTCAACTAGCAACCATGCTGGCGTCTTTTCCTTATATAGCCGCCGTCATATACAGCGTGGTTGAAGCGGTTCGTGGCTGGCGCACTTACAAGGCTCGCGCACTTATTCCGGTCAGCGCATGCGTTCTAGCGTGGTTTGGCTCAGGCGCCGTCGGTAAGTTTGTTCAAGACCAGCTATTCATGCACAACCTGCCCCGGTATCAAGCTATTGTCAGTTCGGTGAATGTTGCATCGTTGCCGGTCGCGGCAAAAGCTGAACCGATAGAGCTGAGCTCCGAAAATCAAAAGCTAGTTTATTTCGCGCTTGCCGAGCGCACCCAAGATGGTGCACTGCTAGTTGAGCTTCTCACAGAGGGCGGTTTCCCCGTAAAGCATTGCGGCTATGTATTCTCGTCATCAGGTGCACTGCCATCCGACGCGTTCATAGGTAAACGTTGGCCATACGTTCGAAAGGTTCAGTCAAAATGGTTTCGAGTAGCAGACTGAGGCCCAACCAGGAGCTCAACGCGACGGCCCTTAAACGGGCCGCGCGTTAGCTCCGGTGTTGGGCGACAGGAGGCAATCATTAACAACACAGCCGCCTTCGCAGAGTTGGCCAGGGCGTTCTGCGCCTGGGCTGAAGGGCTGTCTGCGTCCCGCGAAGCGGAGGCGAAAACCGCACGGATGCATCTAGCACGCGTCTATGCGTCGGCAGTTGATCTTCCCCTCCCTGACAGACCATACAAGGCCGCGCACGCCACCACGGACGCCGAGTGGCGGGCAATGTTCAAGCGGTTCGGGGCTCTCCCCATTAACTACTACTCAGAGTGTGTAGACCCGTTAGTTATCCCACCGAACGAATCAGCAGGCATCGGTGATCTTGCGGACGATCTAGCGGATATATGGCAAGACCTGAGGGGCGGCCTAGCGCTATACGACGCAGGGCATATCGGTGCCGCCGCCTCCGAATGGCGAGCGGCCTTCGACCTACACTGGGGCAATCATGCTGCTCAAGCCATATATGTTCTGCAACGCTGGATCGGGAGCCAGTGACCATGTTGCCCAACAAGGCGTTCAACGCGACGACTACGCCTTCGGCGTAGCCGCGCGTTAACTTGGGTGTTCGGCATCTAAGGGGACTTCATGAAATTGGTTTGTATTGCAGTGTATGTCCTGGGCGTGCTCGCATGTGCATCGGCCACTGCTCAAGATCTGGATGAAGCCACACGGGCTGCGCTACAGCAGGCAGCAGATCAGTGCAGGGCCTCTCCACAGCAAACAATCTCCTTTCGCTTGGTTTATGTCCAAGGAAAGCCAGCGAGCGAGCCGGCAACTCCGGAGGAAGAAGAAAAGATGAGAGAGGTGCTGAAGGTGAGCGACCTCAAGAGCTATCGGCCAAATCATCAAGCAACGTACTTGGCTACTCTCGCCATGCTTAGAACAAGAAGCGCGCTCTCATTCTCGGTCACACCTCAAGGTGATGCGGCGTCACAATCGAGTGTGCGCGCATGTCTCTCAAAGCTTGCAACTGATGCGGGTGCAGGAGCCGGTGCGGTTTTTGAGCCACGATGAAGCAACATAACTTCGAAGCGGTGCCCAACAAGGGGTTCCACGCGACGCCCCGGCCTCCGCGGCTTCGCCACTCCACCCGGGGCGCGTGAACCGGGGCGTTGGGCAGCATGACCTACCAATTCTCAGGGTTTATAACAAACGAGGTTCTTCCCGAGCCAAGTGGTCTTCCACAGGGTGCAAGTTGGCGTCGCATTAATGCTCCGTTCAAGGGGGTGGCGTGCGGCTTCCTCAGTTCATCGGCGAGAGCCCAGAGGTAGCAGAAGTAAACCACTGGGCAATGCTGCTGGGTTTCAACAGCGCTTCGAGGTGGGGCTATCTCACTTACGGCTACTGGGGCGGCGAAATTGAGCACGTGTATGGCGTGGCTTCCGATATCGGTGCCATCAATGATTCGGAGACGCGAGATGAATGAATTGTTCGAAGTGGTTTTGGTCGCTGGGGAGGATGTAGAAAGCACCTGGACGAAATTGCGGAATAGACCCGGCGTTGTCCCCATACTTTTAGGGGATCGTTCCGCGGTGGACGCTGTTGTGCAGCTAGTGAGCAACAGTTCGGAATCGTTTGAAACCATAAAAGCGGCTGGACTTGGCCTTGATGTCACTCGTTGGATCCATGAACAGATCGAAGCTGATCCTGAGCGTTTTGAAGTTGAAGATGGGGAACTTGGCGAGGTCCAGCCAACTCCCTGTTTCACCCCGGCACTCGATATCCGCACAGGGCGACCTATTGAACAGGTTTGCTTTGGCTTGATACCAGTCGAAGCTCCGTGGCTCGTTCCAGCCTTCCTCAAATTCGGAGGCTGGAATGATTGCCCAGAGGCGTCGGTGCAACTCGCATTCTTCCGTCGATGGTTCGATCTATATGGCGCCGAAGTCGTGTCGGTTGCCGGAGATGTCATTGAGTTTCGAGTTTCCAGACCTCCTTCGACCGTAGAAGCTGCGCGGCGGTTAGCAATGGAGCAGTACGTGTACTGCACTGACATTGTGGATCAGGGTGTTGGGACACTCGGAAACCTGACGGCTTCTTTGATTGACAGCCCAAATTGGTTCTTCTGGTGGGACTAAGGCCCAACAAGTGCATCCAGCCGACGTATTTGCTTTCGCTTCGCTGCGGAAAGTCCGCGGCTGATGCTCGGCGTTGGGCACGACTATGAAATGGCTCTTCTTTTTTTTGCTGATGTTAGTGGTGATGGCTTTCGGCGCTAAATTTTGGCTTCGGCAAGCGTGGCTTGAACGAGAGCGGCCTGAGTACCTGCAAGTAGCCAAGGCGGTGCAAGACATTCGAATGCTTACAGTCGCTCTAGAGCGTTTTCATAGTGCCAATGGACGCGCTCTGGTAACACTTGATCAATTGGTGCCGAAGGTGATCTCAAAGTTACCGAAAGACCCTTGGGGGCACGATTACATCTATGACGTTTCAAGACCCAACGGCACGCAGGTGTATAGCTTGGGTGCAGATGGAACTATAGGCGGGGTTGGAGAGTGTACTGACTTCACTGCACAGACCAAGCTTGAAATGGTCAATAGGCGGATCAGGCTGCACACTTGCAGTGCCCAACCAAATGCTCCAGGCGACGTATCGGACGATGCTTCGCGTCGCCCGATATTTTCCTGAACTTAGGTGTTGGATCTCAAGCGATGACCCCGCTCAAACTTCCATTGCGATTGCCTCTCTGGGAACTCGGATCGTTTCGGTCGTCCCGAGAACAAATGCAAGATTTTCTTGGAGGGCCGCATTACACGGAAACTGATAGCGCGCGCACATTCGGTGGAGACGAAGACGTTTGGGGTTTTTCTCTTCCCTCAGGCCAGCGAGTGCTGATCACGTTTCAAGTGCCTTATGGCACTGCCGTTATAAGTGCAGATCCGCCTGCAATCGCCCCAATCTTGGCCGCGCTCGGCGTCTCGTCCAGCAAGCTCGATTTCGCCGAACTAAGCCAGCCGATTCCACTGTCATGATCGATAGGTCCAACCATCGCTTCCAGCTGACGTCCCGGCCTACGCGGCTGCGCCGCTGCGACCGAGCCGCGGCTGAAGCGCGGTGTTAGGCCTGAAAGACATGCCGCTTCTTGAGCTAGCGCTGCTTTCTTCCGTCGCCGTATTCGTGCATGTCTCCGCGTTGGCCCTCTTTGCGGCAGTAGCCGGAGTTCCAGTCCGAGAGATCAGATACGGCGTGGGCCCCGTGCTCGTAAGGTTCGGCCGGTATCGGGTGTCGCTCTTGCCGTTGGGTGGCTCGGTGAGAATGAAAGACTCACGGAGCGAAGCCACGACTGGAGAAGCAATACGAGATGCCTACGACCATCAACCACGATGGAAGCAAGCAGTAATTCCATTATGTGGCGCGTTAACTTTGCTTGCGCTCTCCTTGGCTTTACTAGGCTCGGAAGCAGTGGAAGCATTCAAGCGCGCTTTCGGTCAGGTCTTCGTTGGCGTGCTATCTCCACTGTCGGAGGCCCAAGCTCTGTTGGCGGGGTTCTTCTCATACTTGAATGAGAGGTCCGTCCTTGATTCCCTCGGCCTATTTTTTGCCAAAATGGCAGCCCTGAATTTATTGCCGGTTCCGATGCTTAACGGTGGCGATGCACTTCTCGCTCTCTTGGGCATGAATTCAGCATCGGAACGCGCAAACGCGATACTTCGTCAGATAGCAATTTGGCCAATGCTTTTGGTCTGGTGCAGTTGGCTCGTCGCAGGAGCGGTTTATGCATTTAGCTAGCCGGCCTAACAATTCCTTCAAGCGGACGTGATGGTTCCTACGCTTTAGTGGACACCCTGAACTAACCCTTCAGGAGTGCTCTAGATGGCATCACCAGGCCCAAGAACAACGTATCGGTACAGACGCGAATTCAAAGCAACCTCGAACATGTGAAAGATCCTCGTGGAATCGAGCCAATTACAAGTAGAGTTTTCACCGCAATGACGTCGATCCGTTTTTCGAGACGTTTAAAACTGGAGTTGGGTCACTTCTGACAAGTGCTGACCTTGGGTTGCGTACTCACTCGGGGTCAGCTTACCGAGCGCGCCGTGTGGCCGATGATGATTGTAGTCGTGCCGCCAGGCTTCGATGACTTGCCTGGCGTGATCAATCGTCACGAATTCGAAGACGTTCAGGCACTCGTCCCTCAGACGTCCGTTGAAACTTTCGATGAAAGCGTTCTCTGTGGGCTTTCCGGGCCGGATAAAGTCTAGTTGGGCGCTAGAAAAATGCTTTCACTAGAGCAGGCGCGCGAGATTGCAGCTAACACTGTATGCGGTCGCCCTGAGTGGCTTCCGCCAGAAGATGATTTGGTCATCTTCGATAGCAGCACAATTGAAAAGCCATGGGGTTGGGTGTTCTTTTGGGGTTCACGCATGTGGCAGGAGACCCAAGACATCAAATACGCACTCGCAGGTAACGCTCCACTGCTTGTGGAGAAGCAATCCGGCAGGGTTCTAGTCTTGGGCACCGCTCGGACTCCTGAGCATTACATCGAGCGGTACGAGAAAACCGGGAATCCTAATGGTTGAGCCAATCGCGCCCAACAAGGGGTTCCACGCGACGTCCCGGCCTCCGCGGCTTCGCCGCTCCGTCCGGGTCGCGCGTGAACCCGGGCGTTGGACCCCGCGTCGATACGACCATTCGTCCAGTGCTTTCGAGGTGAATTCCGTTCCGTGATCGACGGTGATCGCCTTAGGCAGCGGATGGTGCAAAGACAGGATTTCCAAGGCGTCAACGACACTTTGTCCGGTCAGTGAGAAATCGACCTCTAGTAAAACACTCTCGCGACTCCACTGATCGATCACCGTCAGTACCCGAAACTTACGTCCAGACGACAGCTGATCATGGACAAAGTCCATGCTCCAGTTCTGATTTCGATGCCGAGCGGGTGGAACTGCACCACGATGCAGGCTTAACCGCTTACGGCGGCGATTGCGCATTCTGAGTTGCAAGCCTTCCGGCAGTACAGCCGGTAGACGCGCTTCTTGCCATCCGACCATCCTTCCCGTCGCAACATGACCCAGATCCGGATGCAGCCGAATCGCGGCCTAGCTTGCGCCATCTCGCGAATTCTTTGGCGCAACGCTGATGCGTCGCGCGCATGAGGTGCGTAATACCAGGTCGAAGTCCGAATGCCAGCCAGTTCGCAAGATCGCCGGCAGCTCACCTGAAAGCGCTCATGAATCCAATGAGCCAGCTCCTTGCACCGAGCTGGCTTCAGACCTTTTTTCTGATCACCTCCTGCAGAATCTGCTTGTCCAAAGTCAGATCTGCGACCAGTCGTTTCAATCGAGCATTTTCATCCTGCATCTGGCGCAGTTGCCGCAACTCCGCCACGCCCAGGCTCGCGTACTTCTTTTTCCAGATGTAGTACGTCGCTTCTGCTATGCCCAGCTGTCGACAGACGTCCGACACCGGCGTTCCCGATTCGGCTCGCCGCAGCGCGTAAGTGATCTGCTCTTCCGTGAATCTCGACTTCTTCATCGCTTCTCCAGTGCCCTGCAAGGGCATAGAAGCGACCTTACCTCTAGTTTTCAACCACAACGAAATTTCGGGGTGACGTCAAATTGCACTGGCGCCGCGCGACCGACACGCGAGTGCGAGAATTTCGACAGTCACCTCAAGCTACCTATCTTTGTTCGGCAACCAGATTTCGGCAGTTGCCGTGCAGAGAACGACACCTTTCTGATTGGCCATCTTCTGCCGGACCTGGATCAAGTGGCGCCCATGTCCATCAACGAACTTGTCGACCACTTCGGCGGTCTGGATCGTGATGTCACCTGCGAGCGCCGGGCCCCGATAGTTCGCGGCTGAATGCACAACCATGCCGTGCTCCCCGGCCCAGCCAGCGAGATAGTCCGTCACCCAGGCGCCCATGGAAGCGCCGTATCCGTACGCTCTCGGCATGCCGATCTTGCGAGCCCATTTGGGAAACAGGTGGCCGCGTGAGGGGCCGTAATAGGCGCCATCGGTGAGCGTCGGGTTGATCAGCTGCATGTCCGGATCGTTTTCATATCCGGCCATCTCTGCGGTAAAGCCCATCGCCAGAAGATCCATTTTTCTGAAGTTCAGCGCACCCCAGGTGTTCATCAGATAAGCCCGCCATTCGGTGGTGAAGCTGGCCACCGAGTGAGGGCCGATGACGCGCTCCGGCAGCGAGTCGCCGATCTTGACGTCGTCCCACCAGCGCTCGCGATGTCCCAGCTCTCTCAGCATCTGAACCCAGGCGAGCTTTCGCACTTCCAATTCGGCGATTTCGTCTTCGGTCCACTCGGGCTCTTCGAAATCGGCTTCGCTGACGGACTCGCCGCCGGCATGAGCCGAGTAACGGATCGTGGTGGATCGATGTTGCGCGAGCAGTTCGCCATGCTGGTTTCGATAAAAGTTGTCGCCACGCTGGAAACAGGTCGGACCTGCGAACTTGGTTTCCTTGACCACGTAATCGAACGGGATGCGTTCGTTCGTGATGATGTCGCCCGCTCGTACGCGGCGATCGGTAAACCACCATTCATCGCCGCCGAACAACAGGTGCGAATCTGCAATGCGCCCGACGCATGCGGGCGCGGCACCATGTCCGTCATCCACGACGATGGGAAAGCTTTGCGGCGCAACCAACCCATTCCATCGGCTGGCCGCAGCGAACGCCGGATCGTAGTGCAGCAGGTTCGGATAGTGCATGGCATGCACCCATCGCCGAATATCGTTGTTCGCGATCGGTTCTCGGATCGGAGAAAACTCCAAGGGTTTTCCGAGATAGCGATCGAGGTCGGAGCAATCCAGTGTTGTGTTGGGCACAAGCTATCTCCAGCTCCGGCCATGCTCGGTCGGAGACAAATTTGAAAAAGGGAATCGGAACGCGGGTGCGGGTCGGCGATACGTTCCGGTGACGGACGACTACGCCAGGGCGTGCGGTGGGGCTTGAGCCTTCATTTCGAGTCCTCCTAGCGAATCACGATCGGATACTGGGTTCGCGGCTCGACCTGATGCGTATCCCGATATGACGTGGGCTGACGACCGCCGTGATCGCGAATGCCATAGCGCAGGCCCATCTCGGCGCCGATGACGGTCTGTCCGGTCAGGCTCATCAGTGCGGGATCTCGATGAAGTGCCCAGATCACGTGGCCGGTGAATTCGGGTGTTTCGGTCACGCCTTCGAGATAGCCGTATTTCGCGCGATCCGACTCGATCAATGCGCTCAAGCGTTCTGTCTTCAGCGCGCCCATCCAGATCGAAAGCGACGCGACACCCGAATCTTTGAGGTCCACGGCCATATCGGCTGCAAACTTGTCCATCCCCGCTTTGTGCGCCCCGTAAACCGGGCCGTAGACGTAGTGGACCGAGCCGGATGCCGACGTGAAGACGATGAGTCCTTTTCGCTGAGCCACCATCAGCGGCGCCGCGTAGTAGCTGGAGACATAGCTGCTCCTCAGGCCGACATCGAGCATCTGCACGATCTCCAGCGGCTTCTCCCAGAAGTTGCCGGGGTCGGTAAGCTGGTCATGTAGGGCGCAAGCGTTGTTGACCAAGATGTCGACACCACCGTGATCGCGCTGAACCTGTTGGAACAAGGTTTTCACCTGCTCGTCGTCCGCGTGGTCGACGCGAACAGCAATGCCGTGTCCACCTGCCCGTGTGACGGCCTCCGCCGTTTCATCGATCGTTCCGGGCAGCGAGGCATCGCCGGGTTGCTGGGAACGTCCGGTGACGTAGACCGTGCACCCGTGGCTGCCCAGGGCTTGGGCGATGCCTTTTCCCGCGCCGCGACTGGCCCCTGTCACCACTGCAATCGTGTCTTTCTGCACGTCTTCTCCTCCGGTGTAGGCGCGATCTGCTATCTGGTGCGGCGCGTGCTGCTGAGTACCGTGCTCATTGCGTCGAAGCTTCGAAACGCAGTGGCAGACTGCTCAGGCCCCACACGCCAGGGAAAGGCCGCCAGGCCACCGGTGCCGAGCGCTCGGGATTGATCAGGCGCGAGGCGATCATGTGAAGTCCTTCTGCGATCTGCAGGCGCGCGAGATACTGGCCCAGGCAGATATGCGCTCCACGACCAAACGCCAGGATGCGCTTCGAGGCTCCACGCTCTGGATCGAACACGTCTGGCTGCAAAAAGACCTCCGAGTATCGACACGCGATGCCCAGCGGGAAGATCAGCATGGTTCCCTGGGGGAAGCTGACATCCCGATACTCGAATGACTCTTTGACGTCGCGATAGCTCGTCGCGACTCCGGAATGTCGCAGCACTTCTTCCACGACGCGATCACAGTAGTCGCGCTGGTTTGCACAGCGCTGCCAGGCTTCCGGGCGATCGAGGAGCAGGTTGACGATATGCGTCAGCTGATTCTTCGACGTGTCATAGCCAGCCACGAACAGAAAGATCAGCAGATCACGCAACTCGGTGTCATTCATCTGGCCAGCGGAGCGGGCGTTGATGAGTGCATCGAGCAGATCATTGCTTTGATCGCCACGCTCCGAACGTTCAACCACCAATTGATCGACGAAACTCCAGAGATCGTCGAAGGCCTTGCTCAAACGGGGGAAAATGGAGCGATCAAGGCTGAAGCTTTGCCCGACCACTTCCAGCGTGTCTTTGATCTTCGGAATGAGATCGGGCGATGCGCCGACGAGCCCGAACATGACGGCGACAGGAAAGTTGGACGCGAATTCCGCGAAATCGAACTCGCCTTTCGGCGCCCACTCATCGAGCAGCTTCTTGATCACGATGCGAATGCGTTCGTGATAGCCGCTGACCGCTTTGGGTGTGAACGCGCCCGAGACGCTGGTGCGGATGCGGCGATGATCCGTGCTGCCGCGGGCGTTGATGTTGTCGATCTGGAACCGTCCCCACTCGGTGCCTTCGCCGCCCATGATCGCGACGATGTGCTGGGCCGGCGTGGTGAGAACAGCGTCCATCGACATGATGTCGCTGATGGCCTGGTACTCGGTGATCACATAGCCGAAATCACTTTTCGCAAGCCACGCGTGCTGGCGCTGGGCAGCGATCATGTAGGGGTCGGGATTGTTCGAGAACTGCGCATCGTTGAGCGGAAGTTCGCAAATCGACAGCTGGGTTACGGGCGTCATTTCAGATTTCCTGCGAGGGTGCTGACGGAGCTTCGAGCCACGCTAGACCGCAGCGCCTCCATTCACACCCAAGGTCTGACCGGTGATATAGCCGGCTTCATCCGATGCAAAGAAAGCACAGGCCGCAGCGACTTCTTCGGGCTGGCCGATGCGGGGGATCGGATACATCTGCAGGATCTGCTCATGCGGAACCGGAAACAGATTGCCGTCGATCGCGCGCTTGCTCATCGGCGTCAGAATGAATCCAGGGGACACCGAGTTGACGGTGATGCCTTTGCGGCCTAACTCGACTGCAAGCGAACGCGTCATGGCAATGACGCCGCCTTTGGTCGCGGTGTAGTTCGCCATGTTTGGCGCTCCTGTCTGAGCACCGATGGCAGAGAGATTGACGATCCGCCCCCACCCCGCTGCAACCATGTCGGGCAGGACGGTCTGCGTCACGATGTAGGTTCCCTTGAGATTGACATTCATCAAGCGGTCCCACGTCGAATCGTCGATCGCATCGAAGCTCGTGAAGTTTTCAACGGCCGCGTTGTTGATGAGAATCGTCACCGCTCCCAGCGATTCGCGAATCGAGATAACGGCGGCCTCGACCTGGCCTCGATTGGCGATGTCGGCGACCACCGCAAGCGCCCGTCCACCTGTTTCGTTGATACCCTCCGCCACCGCAGCGGCCGCTTCGGCATCGATATCCAGAACGCCGATAGCAACACCGTCGCGCGCCAAGCGTCGGCACGTTGCTGCGCCCATGCCGGCGCCGCCGCCCGTCACCAGTGCGACCTTCTTCACTTTGTCGTTCACGCTATTGCTCCTCAAAGTTCCGCAACTGTGGCGGGTGTTCTGCGCGCGCATTGAGCGTCATCCACTGAATTCGTCGGAGATTTTGCTCTGAAGATCGAGGTTTCGATCAAGAAATGCGTGGGTCATCACGCATCCTGATGCGTGTTTGTCACTATGTTAGCAACGCTAGCGAGCGACTATCAATAGACCCAACACAAGTGTTGGATATGAATCTCTTGCGAAGCGAATGGAAAGCAGATTTGTCGCGGGAAGGAGTTCGATCCAGCGGTCAAGTCAACGCGCGACGACGCACGCAGACAGACGTCTGGCTATCAGAGAAACTGAAAGCGAAGGTGCCGCCTTCGCTGTCGTTGAGGCGCTACGCGTCCGCCCAGATAAGGCCTGGCGGCAATAAATCGGCGATGCTGCCGCGCCAGATGCGCGGCGTGTTCTCTAGGCTTTTCGAGCCGCTTTTCGCGTGGAAGGCGAGGCTTTTTCTGCTGATTGTGCTGGCGCGGATTCCAGCTGTTGGATGACCTGAAGAATCAGCGCTTCTGTCTCGGCGTGCGCCAGTGAAATGCCGAGATCGGCTTCTCGGGTCAAGGCCAAGGCTGCGCTCGTCGCGATGAAGGCGAGTGCTTGCGAGGATGCGATGTTCGATGCAGAAGCGGATCGCTTCATAACACGCGACAACGTGTCGATCTGTAGCCGTCGAGATTCTTCGATGAATGCGATTACTTGCTTGCGAACTCCCTCGCTGCGATGCGCAAGGGCCATGAACTCGGAGATCAGCGGCGAATCTCCGGTGTGAATGCAAAGCTTCCAGGTCTCGTGTAATGGACGATCCGAGTTCAGTGCGGCGCTCAGGCGCTCGATCTCTCGGCCGGCCAGCCGCTGGAAGGTCTCGGTATACAAGTCTTCCATCGTCTTGAAGTAGTAGTAGACCAGCTGCTGCCGAATGCCGGCTCGCTCAGCGACCTTTCTTGACGTCAGGGCGGCGTAACCTTCGTCTCGCAGCAGCGCTTCTGCGCCGTCCAGAATGCTGTTCCAGATCGCAGAACCTGTAGGTCCCATTCGACGCGCAGGGGCGGATTTGACGGCTTTCTTGACGACCTTCTTGCTCATCGAGTTCTCGATCATCTCAAGACGAAGGCGAGCTGGTGCTCGGCTCTAATATGGTTCTCTCGTGTGGCCAGTTGCTCGCTTGCGCGGCCATGGCGTCCCCATTCTACATCCGTCTCAGGCTATCGCTTGCTCAGTTCGCTGCTTCAGCGTGCTGAGAGTCCTGGATTGCCGATGTCGAGTTTCAGGCGCAACGTGTTCTGCATGTAGGCGATGCTCGTGAACTGTCCAATCAGAATGGAGAGTTCGAAAAGCTGCCGATCGTCGAGTCGGGTGGCCAGCTGCGCCCAGGTTGCATCGGAGATCATCGCTGAGCGATGCAATTCCTCCGCGGCCGAGAGAATCGCGCGCTCATGGTCGGCCCATCCGTTCGCAGCAGAGCCAGCAATCACGCGATCGATCTCCTCTGATGTGATGCCTTCCCGTTTTGCCATACGAACGTGCTCGCCCCACTCGTACGGCGCGAGGCACAACCACGCGGTTCGCAGGATCGCCAACTCACGGTCCCTGGGTTTCAAGGCGCCATTTCGCAGCAGTTCCACGCTCAGCTCCGACACTCTGCGAAACAGTGAAGGATGCCGTAGCAAGGTCATCAGCATCTCCGGAATTTCGGAGGCTGCAATCTGCCGATTGGTTTTTGAGGCGGCATTGCGTAGCGCTGTCGCAACTTCCAGTGCTTCGGCGGAAACTTCGTCGAAAGGAAGCGGCGTCAATCGTGGCGGACTTCCTAGAATCAGGGCTTCGCGCTCCGTGATGACGCTGCTCACAGCATGGTGCTCCCACCATCTGCGCCAATCGTCTGGCCGGTGATGTATGCAGACTCATGTCCTGCAAGAAACAGGGCCAGTGGGGCGATGTCCTTGGCTTCCCCAAAGTATCCGAGGGCGACTTTGGCAAGCTCGAAGTCGTAGCTTCCCGTTGCTTCCAGATAGCTGATCGCCTTGGGGGACAGCGCGGACGGCAGAACCGTATTCACCCGAATCTTGTGTTGTCCCCACTCACGCGCGGCAGTTTTGGTGAGAGTGCGAATAGCTTCTTTGCTGGCGGCGTAGGCCAGATAGCCAGGCTCACATCGAAGTCCGAAGCTGGAGCCGAAATTGATGATGGAGCCACCGCCGGCATCCCGCATATGCGGAAATGCGCACTGCATGAGTTGCAGCGAACCGATGAATGCGGTGTCCATGTTGATGCGCACATGCTCTTCGAGCGTCGCATCTTCCATCGCCATCGAGTCGGTGAAACTGTGCGCGTTGTTCACGAGCACATCGATGCGTCCCCACTTAGCGATGGCAGCCGAGACCGTTTCTTCCGCGTCCTTGCGATTGCCGGCCAAGGCACCGAGCGCAATGGCGTCGCCGCCGTTCGAGCGGATGTCCGCCGCGACCGACTCGACTTTGCTTGCGGTGCGGCCCGTGATTACCAAGAACATGCCGGCGGAGGCATACGCCCTTGCGATGGCTTCGCCAATGCCCTGCCCCGCGCCCGTTACGATTGCGACTTTGCCTTTCAGAGTGTTCGTCATAGCGTTTTTATTCGATGGACTTGGGGGTTGTTAGAGAGTGAAGCGGGTCGGTGTCACAGGATGTCCAGGCACATCGGATCGGCCTCGATACAGAACGGAGGTTTTCTCGGTTGGGATGACGCCGTTCTTGAGTGCTTCACCGCCATCGGCCGGAACCGTGGCGATGTAGTAATCCCTCATCTCCTGCCCGAAGAAGCGGATTTGAGTGACGGCTCCACCCGGTGTTTGAACGTCAGGCAGGCGGCTGCCGTCGGGGCGCAGTCGCGTGAGATACGAACTGCCAAAGCCCGTGATCCAGATGTTGCCTTCGGCATCCACCGCCAGGCCATCGCTGTCGGTTTTGTCGATCAGAACTCGGCGATTCTTCAGCGTCAGATCGGATTCCACATCGAACACATACGTACAGACGAAAGAGTTGTTGCAATACAGCTGCTGCCCATCGGGGCTCATCATCAAGCCATTCGCAAAGGCGATTTCGTCCGCGACTTTCACGACGGATCGATCCCGTGCAAGACGATAGAGGGCGCTGGGACGTGGCGGTTTTCCGGCCTGGATCATCTCCAGATCGCAGGTGCCGAAATAAAGGCCACCCTGTCCATCGGGAGCCATCTCGTTCACTCCGACGATCGGCTGTCCATCGATCTGATCAATCAACCAACCCGATTCACCAGTCTCGGCGCGCGTCCACATGATTCCGCCAGCACCGGAAGAAAGCGCGGCACCGTCTTCGTTGATCAGTACGCCGCCCGTCCACATGCGCGTCGGGTTGAAGGTTTCGACATCGCCGCTGGGCGCCATACGGTACAGGCCGCCTCCAATGACATCACTGAACCAGGTCACTCCGCGCTGATGATCGATTGCCAAGCCTTCCAGCCAAAGCCCGGAAGCGACTTTCTCAAACTCTCCAACTGATAGTGCCTTCACTGCTTTTCCTCCTCGTTTGCCGACGCCAGGCGCTTTCCGCGGACGACTCCATTCGCGGTTTGCGACTTTGTTTGTCACGATGTTAGCATGTTTGTCAGTTTGATAGCGCCGAGTCAATAAGGCGCGGGAACCGCGCTGTGCAAAGCGGCGCGTGTGCGAGAAGAAGATGGCGAGCGGCTAAGCCCAAAACAGAACCACAACCCGGCATGTGTACGGTAATTCGCGGGAGGAGCGTATGAAAACGAAGTTCAATCTGGTGATGTTGATGTCGGCCGCGGTTGTCTCAGGACAAGCGCTTTCACAATCGGAATCAGGCGTATCGATCGATATTCCTTCGGCTTCACAGGCTGAGCAGGCCAATGCACCGACCGCTGACGCCTCTACTTCGGAGCCGGCCATTGAAGAGGTGATCATTACGGCTCAGCGACGAGCCGAGCGAGCGCAGGACGTTCCGATTTCGGTCACCTCGCTGAGCGCCGAGGCGATCGCCGAAGCCAATATTCAATCGCTGAGCGATGTGGCAGAAATCAGCCCAGGTGTGCGCTTCGATAACCAGGGAGCATTCGCGCAGCCAACCATCCGCGGAGTGGGGACTTCTGTCGTGACGTCCGGCGGCGGTTCAAACGTTGGCATCTATGTCGATGGCTTTTACTCACCCAATCCATTGGCGGCCGATTTCGATTTACTGAGTGTTCGTGGCATCCAGATTCTGAAGGGGCCACAGGGCACGCTCTTTGGTCGCAACACCACGGGCGGCGCAATCCTGGTGAATACCGCCAAGCCCAGCACGGAGACCAGCGCGGATGTGCAGGTTTCCTACGGCCGATTCAACACACAGCGCTACCAGGCATACGGCACCACGGGATTGACGGATTCGATTGCGGTCGATGTCGAAGGTCTCGTCAAGAAGAGTGATGGCTTCGTTCGTAACATCGTGACCGGCAGCGATGACGACGGGGGTTACGATAATTGGGCGATTCGCACGGGCCTCAATATCGACTTGTCGGAACGTGTGTCGGTTCTGCTGCGCTACCAGCACTCCGACAACGATGATTCCTCGAATTTGCTGTTGAATACCTACACGCAGGATGGCGTCGTCTACGCGGGCGCCTCGGTGCCACCCGAACTGATCGCAACGCGCTACAACCAGGTCGCGACCGGTACGCCAGGTTTCGTCAAAAGCAAAAGCGATATCGGCCAGATCACGGTCAGCGCAGAACTCGATTCCGCAACGCTGACTTCGTACACCCAGTATAGAAATGAAGAAACCCTGACGGTGCAGGACCTCGACAACACCGGCGCCGATGTCTGGCTGTTGAAGCTACCTGTCCTCGACAAAACCTTCAGTCAGGAATTGCTGCTGGCCTCCAACCCAGGCGGCAGACTGCAGTGGACCACGGGCCTGTTCTTCTTCGAGTACGACGATGAGTTTCGTCCGATCGAAGCTCAGGCTTTCGGCAATGCGTATGCGCAGATTGCGGGCTCGACTTCGACCACGCGCTCGTATGCGGCCTACGTGGATGCGACGTATGAAGTGATCGACGATCTATTTCTGACGACTGGCATTCGCTATAGCCACGATGAGGTCGTCGATGCCGAAATATTCAATGGCGCGGGCTACGATGATGTGCCGGAGGTGAAGTTCAACCGACTGACGCCGCGGCTTGTACTTCGGTATGCGCTGGATCCGAAGTCGAGCGTCTATGCATCATTCAATCGGGGCTACAAGGCAGGCTTGATCGATCTCGGCAACAACAATCCGACTCGTGTAGACCCTGAGTCCATCAATGCTTTCGAAGTTGGCTACAAGTATGCTACCGGCCCCTTCTCGCTTGACGCTTCCACGTTCTATTACGACTACAAGAACCTGCAGGTTTCCAGCTATCCCAATGGGCTGGCGCGGCTGACCAATGCCGCATCATCTCGAATCTGGGGCGTGGATACTCAGACCAGCCTCGACATCACTTCGGCGCTACAGGTTTCTGCTGGTGCGACGTTCTTGCACGCGGAGTACAAAGACTTCGAGTCATCGACGCGTTACCAACTCTGCACTGATCCCGATGCCTGCGGCGCGCTGACGGGCTTCTACGTCACGCCCGAGTTTGACGCCAGTGGGATGCAGATGCAGCGCTCGCCGAAGTTCACTGGGAATCTCGGCATTCGCCATACATCGGAGCTGGCGGGCGGCGTGTTGGTGCTATCTGGATCGCTTTACTACACCTCAAGCTTCTACTTCGACTTGTCCGAGCAGTTCAAACAGAAGTCTTATGGGCTGTTGGGTGCTCACGCCGCATGGACCGATCCGAGCGATCGCTACACCATCGCGGTTTACGGAGACAACCTGACGGACAAGCGATACAAAAGTCAGGTGTTTTACAACTCGTTCGGCATCGGGGCCATTTCCGGCATGCCGGTGACTGCAGGGGTGTCACTCGCTATCCACTTTTAGCCAAACTCGGATCGGATGATCATCTTATTACCCAGATGAGATGAGGGAGAACTTGGCCTCACTCATCTCATCTGGCTTGGTTCACTCGGCGGCTTCGGCTGAGGTGAAGCAGGCTGCTGGCTCTGGTTAGTCCGCTTTGTGCCAATTGCGGACATCAAAGTGCAAGGCAGATATTGTGCGGCTCTGCTGGAGAGACAACGCTGCGCATGTCGGTATTCAGGTACGAACCGAGCGGGCAATCCTTCCGGACTCACAGCAGACACCCCGCCCGGGCGGCGGCTAATTACAAATTCGGCGCGAATAGAGAGGCCAATGTTGCGTAGTTGCAAATGCCCTGCATACCACTGGTTTGAATCCCAATCACGACACCGCTCTTCATGTCGATGATGGGGGACCCAGAATTATTCCCGACCGTTGTGGCGTCGTGCCCAATCTGAGTCTTCGTCGAAATTGAGGGGCATCTATCAGGGTCGATGATTTCACCGGGCTGCCATCTTCTGATGTCAGGCTGCGGATTCTGACCGTTTGGTCCAGTGCTCAGCATGTATAGCAACAAGTCGCGAGGAACCCTCTTGTCCATGGAAGGATAGCCCACGACCACGACCGCATCGAGCAGTTGAGGTCTATATGCGGGACTCGCTACTGTGAACTGTTCGATGCCGGCAGGTTCATCAACCTCCAGAACCGCGATGTCTTGGGCGGCAATACTCTTCTCGTTAACGCGCCTCACCTTCACTAGTGGTGCCGCGGTGGTTGACGCGCACTTGTATTCCCCTCCGAAGTTAATTTGCATGGGGGCATCAACTCGAATAACGCCACTAGCTTCATCAAACCGCTTATCGACTACATGGAACGCGGTTATCGCCGTACTGCCTCCAACATAGAAGGCAGTGCCAATCGGCCGCGAAACTGGAACTTTCCTCCACCGCCCCCCAATCAGCTTGTCCTCTTGCGTCGTTACTTCTATTCGTCCAACAGAACTCAGCTTCTTGCTATGACTCGCCAAAAAGGAATTGAGTGATGATTGCCAATATCCGGCCTCCGAGTTACCTCTGAAGGGAACGTCGCCATTGCAGGTCGGCAACATTGGGTTGGTTGTCTGGACTACCTGCTCCAAAGCGAGATCGGGATTGGAAACAGTGGTCGCCATTCCGGTAGCAACGTCCGCCGCTTCTGTGGCAGCGCGGCCCGCTTCGCTTATCTCCGCGGACACAGTTCGGAGAAAGTTTGCGAGTTTTTCATTGCCCTTTGCCTGCTCCACACGTGCTTCTCGCTCTTTCGCCTCGGCACTCCCCTCGAGCACTGCTGCGCGCACTTGCAATGCTTCTGCCACCGCATCGCGCTGTGGCGCTGGCATGACCGCGAGTCGCCTGTTCAAACGATCACTAGCAGAATAGTCCATTCCGTCCGAGTGAGGCGGCAGCACCGGCCCCACAGGACCGGCTGCGCCAACTGCGTTGGACAGAAGCAATAGCGTGACCGCAATGAGGGCGCCCGCTTCGCGCCCTAATCCTGCGCTAGAAGGCGTCATCTGTTTAGATCTTGGCCTTGTCCTGGAGATCCTTCGCGGCGTCCTTTATGGTCGAGACTTCATCGCGAAGAGCCTCAAGCTCTAAAGCGAACGCTTTCAGCGCAGCAACCGAATCTCGGAACGTCGCCTCGTCGGTCGCGATGCTCTCGAGGTTCTTTTGAGCTTGAGCGACTGCTTGGAAGATTGCTTTCGGAGGCGGTTGTGTCCTTGCCTTGTCAAAGTCGGACAATGAACTGTCAATCTTCAAGGCCAGTTCAATAATCTCATCCCTCTGTGTAACGGTGTTCAGCGACACCATCTTGATAAAGAGCGCGTGCGGTAGCAGGAGACTAGCCTGACGCGCCTCCTCCCAAGACTCGTTTATCTCGCTACTGAGGGCGTTCGCCTCATCCAGCGCTTGCTTCACGTTCTCCGAGTTGCCTAGTACCACCTCTTGGAAGGCTTTTTGCCGCTCTAACTCATCAACCTTTTTGGCAATGTGTACGGCGGCAGCTTTGACTGAAGAGACTAGCGTTTTGAGGGCTTCTGCAAACGCTATCGCTCCGGCCAGCGATTCTTTTGCCCGCGGCCGAGCCGGCATTCCGGGGCTCCTCACCAGCTTCAGCACTAAGGCTTGACACTTCGCAGTTGGTCCGTCGTCGACAGTAACGGCGGGAACTTTTCCAGGTTCGACGACTACCGGGGCATCCTTTCCGTACGGGATTGGCTCGCGAAGGGCCCGAAGCCTCTCTATGTTCTCCCAAATCTTTCCAAGCTCATCGTCAGGCTCTTTTCCCACCGACTGAAGCGCTTGCCCATAGCGCCTGAGGTATTCCAGCCCTTCGGAGGTGACCAACTTCTTCTCTACACCAATGCACGCGAAAGTTGCGAAGGAAGCTTCGGCGTTCTGGTTGTCGAAGTTCGCTACTCCATCTAATGGAGATTTCAAGTAGTACTGGACCGCAGTTAGTCGCTTCGTCCTCGTTTGCTCTGCCACATCCGCATTGAGGACGGTTTGGGCAGCAGACATACCCGTCGCATACGCATCAATTGCCTCTTTGTACTGCGAATTTCTGACCGATGGAGATACGCAACCTTGTATTGCCAGAACGACGAGCACGAAGCCACTCAGCCACAGTTGGCGCGACATAAGATGATCCCCCTTCCCCGATTTTTAGGGTACGCCTTCCGAAGTCCTGGCTCAAGACCAGCACCGACCCCGTCGTTTGTCGTGGACAGCGGTTGGGATCGGGTATCCACCGCTTGCCGCGCCATGCAGAGCATCTTGCTGGAGCGTGCGCTTTGGCCTCTAGTGACGAACGATCTCGCCAAGGTATGCAGCATGTAGTTCGTTCGCCCGCCAAAGCCCGGGCCGAAAGCGTCGATAGAAGCGCTTGTGTGGGTGTCTTCGTTTTCTCTTGAGATCAGCGCCTCGTCCTATCCAAGAGCCGCTCTGTTGCGGAAAGCGGCAGCCGTGAGTTGACCGGAGCGGAACTCGCCCCGGAGGATCAGTCAAACGGGTGTAGCCGGAGGTTCGGACCTCTATTCGCCCTTAGGGTCTCCTTGTTGCCCCCTGTTCAGTACCATCGACACCAGAGGTTTCCAGGTGATTGATACGGAACTCGGTGGAGGTAAGGTTGCCGGAGCGACTCATGCGGGATTTCCCGGTTGTAGTCGGAGTGACGTGGTCCCAATAAATCGCGACAGGTCAAAACCGGAGTAAGGTCGCTTGGCGGGTCTCCTGGAAGGAGGGCGGAAGCGATGAAGAAGTCGAAGTACACGGAAGAGCAAGTCACCTACGCGTTGCGACAGCCCGTAAACGGGCCGCGCGTTAACCTCGATGTTAGGCTCTATTGAGAGGGGGGCGTCGTGCTGTTGGAGCAATATCTAATCGAGGTGAAACTGCGTCGGGACATCGTGCCGAGCTTCGAACAATACCCATTCAGTCTCGATGCCGTGCGCAACTTATCGTCCTTCAAGCTGCATCCTGCGGTGACGTTTCTGATTGGGGAGAATGGCTCAGGTAAGTCCACGCTTCTGGAGTCCATCGCGGTGGCCTGGGGTTTCAACCCAGAAGGAGGTAGCAAGAATTTCGCTTTCAGTACTCACTCTTCCCACTCCGACCTCTATAAATTCCTGAGACTGTCGCGTGGGTTCAAACGTCCACGGGATGGGTTCTTCCTTCGGGCAGAGAGCTTTTTCAACGTCGCCTCAGAGATTCAGCGGCTAGATGAGGAGCTCAGCACCAGTCCTCCGGTCATCAACTCGTATGGTGGGAGGTCATTGCATGGGCAGTCCCACGGCGAGTCGTTCTTCGCCTTGTTCAAAGAGCGATTCGGCGGACAGGGGTTGTACATCCTCGATGAGCCAGAGGCGGCCCTATCGCCATCCCGCCAAATGGCAATGCTCTCGCGGATGCATCAGTTGGTTAGGCAGTCATCGCAGTTCATCATCGCCACACACTCTCCGATCATCATGGCCTACCCAGAGGCGATCATTTATCAAATGACAGATAAAGGTCCGGTGGAGATCGAGTATCAGCGCACGGAGCACTTCCAGGTCATGAGAGACTTCCTCAAACGGCCAGAGTATTTCCTCAGCATGCTTCTGGATGAGGACGGCTCGGATGGAACCTGACCACGGATTCAACCCAACGGCCTCACCTTCGGCGAGCCCGCGGCCTAATTGAGGCGTTGAGCCAGAGAGAAGATCGTGATCAACAGCAAGGAAGATCCTGTGGTGTTCGGGCTTTGGCTGTATGAACTCGAAGATGCAAAAGAGCATCTTGAGCAGCTAATCAAGGAACTCACCACTGATTCGGAGTTTGGCGAGGCTGAACTCGCAATCAGCCTTGGCCATGTGTATGCCCATCTCAATCGGGCATGGAACTCACGCAATACAGAAAGCGAGTTGACGGAGGAGCAGTGGAACTCCTTCAGAGAATTTCCCAAAGACTTGAAGCCGCTGGTATGAGGCCCAATTACTCGATCCAGCCGACTCTTTTGCCCTGCACTCCTTCGTTCGTGTCGGCAAGTTTTGTGTGGGCAAGAACGCGGCTGAGCTAGGGCGTCGGACTGCACTGCGAAGGAGTTTGGCGTTGCCTAGATCTATTGCACTTGATGTGTACTCAGAAGAAGGGAGCCATTGGGTGGTGCGTACACCTGGTCGTCAGTTTCCTGCCTTAGTCATCCAGGGCGACACACTGCATAGCGTGTACTCGGACTTACTGGAGCTTTCGAAGAGGCTCAATGAGGTGTCTCTGCTCGATCAAGACATAAAAGACGAGGCTGCTGCTATTGCTTCGGTGCTGCACGCTAGGCTCAAGCACTACGAGAACGTTGTTGAGGCCGCGGGCTTTGGCTTGCCGTATACAAAATCTGTGTGATCGGATTCGTGGGCTCGGTCCAACAAGGCGTTCCACACAGCGGCTTCGCCGCGCGTGAGCTAGGGTGTTAGGTGCAATATGCCGCTCTATACATACATCGTGTCATTCAACAACTCGACTTATGTTGGTCAAGGCAGACACAGCAACTTTCGCGGCTTCGTTTCTTCGTGGACGGCGGAGATACCACCAAATGCGTTAAAAGGGTTGAATCAAGGGCTGATGAAGCAGCTTGCGGCCACAGCATACCGAGGGGAGTTTGTCGCAGTGCCAAACAGAGAGCGCGTTTGGACGAAAGTGATAGACCTAGACGGAAGTGAGTTTGTAATTTACGCCGTAGAGACTAAGAGGTAGGCATGTTGCTTAGCGCACCTAACAATTCGCTCCAGTGCGACAGCTCCGCCGCGCCTGAGCCAAGGTGTGAAAGGGTAAGACCGTGAGTCAGCATCGGGAGACGCGCGCAGTCCATAGCGAGAGCGGCACGAAACTCGGTGAGGCTGAGCATCTACAGGACAAGCCTGACGGCATTTGTCGTACTTGGTCACCGCTCGGAAGGCTGACTCTAGAAGCGCAGCTTATTCAAGGTGAGTATCACGGCCCCTACAAGTCATGGTGGGATAACGGCCAAAAGAAAGAAGAGGGCGCGTTTCATCGCGGCGAGCGAATTGGCACATACCGCTGGTACAAAGAGTCTGGTGAGCTTTGGCAGGAGCATGAGTATGGGCAGCCTGCAGACTAGCGGTCCTAGGTGTTGTGTTTTAAGGGCATGAGTGACTGGAAACACGTACTGGCGGCGCTTAGTTCTCGAGGTTCATTCGTTGCTGAATGGCAACTCCACAGCGGTGTCACCTTCTTCATGTACATTCCGTCCGTAACTGACCTGGGCGCAGACACCCTTCACCGAGGCAGCGCAACTCGGTACTGCGAGAGAGAGCGCATCACAATTCGCCATCAGCAAAAGCTCGGCCGCCAAACAGCTGATAACAATGTTCTTCTGTGCAGTCAGCTTCTCGCTGCCGTCCCAGGCATTGAGGTAAAAGAGAATGAAGATGGCATCACAGTCTCACTTTCTCAGAGTTCGGCCCAATAAGGCGCTCAACACGACGGGCCATAAGGCCGGCCTGCGCGTTAGCTGATGTGTTATGCCTATGAAAAGCACAGTCACCGCGCTTCTTGTCGCAGTTGTCGTGGCGTTAGGCCCAGCTGCCGCGGTCGCGGATAAGGCTGATCTGGTTCGGGTCAAGAAGTCAGAGGCCAAGCTCTATCTTCTAAAGGCCGGAGTGCCGTTTGCCGAGTTTCATGTGGTCTTTGGTGCGCAACCACAAGGCCACAAACAGCAGGAGGGTGATGAGCGCACACCGGAAGGACGGTATCTGCTGGACTACAAGAAGGTCGATAGTGCTTTCTTCAAAGCCATCCACATCTCTTATCCAAATGCACAAGACATTGCGCGAGCCAAGCAACAGGGAGTCAATCCGGGCGGAGCCATAATGATCCATGGGCAGAGGAACGGGCTCGGTTGGTTTTCGCCGGTCGCGCAGCTTGTGAACTGGACCAATGGGTGCATTGCGCTTACAAACAACGATATGCAGACAGTGTGGGAGGCAGTTGATGCAGGCACGCCAATTGAGGTCGAGCCCTAGACATAACCATCGGTTTCCAGCCGACGGTCTTCCCTCCGCTATGCTCCGGAAGGCCCGTGATAGAACCTCGGTGTTAGGGCTCTTATGGCTTCCGTGATTTCTGCGGCCGAGTGGGAAATCCTTGGGTTCTTCTCTGTTGAGCCAGAACCGCAAGACAAGGGCGTGCCGTGGCCGTATAACGACTTCTGTTACACGGTGTCGCAGGGCTTGTACGTGCTGAGTTGCGCCATTGCACCTGCATACAAGGATGTGCGCATTATTCTGAGTCACGCAGGCGTGCGCACTTATGAGCTAAATGCGGTCAACGTCTATGACGTTCGGGTTTCAAAGAGAAACACGGATGAGGTTTTGGAAATTGAAATTCGAGCAGGTGAGCTGGTCACATTGCGGATTTGGCCGACCATCGAGGTAACCCATTCTGCAAGCAACGAGCCCTAACCAGGGGCTCCAGCCGCGGTGTTGTACACGGTAGACGCGATGATATTTGGAGACCCAGCAGACTTCGCGGTAGAGGCGTTTCACGAGCCCTTGGAGAGTAGATTCCGCGGCTTCGGGCGTCTGTGCATTCATGTTCAAGGTCTGGCCCTCGGAGACATCGAAGAGGAGCACTGCTCTCTTTTCCATTCCGCTGATGATCTAGAGCGATTGGCAGCAGACGCAGCTGGACTTTGGGATGCGAGTTTTGAAGGACACTCGGATAAGAGTTTGTTTGAACTGCTGGCATACACCTTGTTTGATTACCACGGTCAGACGGATGCGGAAATCGATCAAGCTTACGTGCGATACGGTCGCTATTCCGTCCTGACCAATTCAGGAGAGCACTTCGACGGGTTCAACATCTTCGTCGTTTGCAGGGAGTTCAGTCGTGCACATTTCCTGTTTCGGAGGCCCGACAACTCAATTGGTTCTAGGGATTGCTCTCTCAAGATGCTATGCGACGCAATTCAGCAGTTCCAAAATTGGTTTCGCGCCGTGAGTGTCCAACTAAACGATCCACACGACGGCTCTGCCGCGCGTGAGCTTTAGGTTTTGGGCACAATGAAAGCGAGTACAGCTTCATGGCTATTGTTCTCGGCTTTTTGGCCTCTTGCGCTTACCGCCATTTACATCATTGGCTTGGCGGGCAGCCCGCAGCCAGATAACTGGTCATTTTTAATTCATGTCAGCACGTATGCCAGTTGGTCGGCTACGGCATGCTTGTTCACATGTATCGCTCTTGGTGTTTTCCTCAAGGCAAAGTCTCGGCCAGTTCCTTGGGCAAGCTACGCTGCAGCGGCGGTTCTACTCGCTGTTCTGGGTTACTCATGCGTCGTCATTTCTCGCATCTAGCAAGCTGTGCCCAACAAGGCGCTCCACGCGACGGCTTCTCCGCGCGTGAGCTTGGGTGTTGGGCATGAACCACATTGAAGCCGTCGCTGAGCTAACCCTTGCTCATGGCGCTGAGGCCGCTGTGTCACCACCGTCTTACTTCGGTTTCATAACTACCTTTGGCAAAGAGTCATTTTCTGCAGCCGTTCTTCCTAGTGGCTCTGGCGATCTCGAGCTTGGCAAAGCTCAGCAAGTTACGCTTCGTTTCTTGGTTCCAGCCGCTGCGGCGGTCGTCTTGCCTGGAGCGGTCTTCATTTTTGTAGAGCCGCCTCACCGCTCAGGAGCGGGGCGCATCCTCGGGCCGGCTCTTGCTCAACAAGGCTCTCCACATGACGGCTGCGTCGCGCATGAGCCTAGTCGTTGTGCGGCATGAACAGCAGTGAGCTAGAAATCGTAGAGCCAGCGATACCCCGATGGCTGGCTTTGCCCATAGGCATCGCGCTTGGGCTTTTCCTTATCCCCTGCCTCATTGGCTCTGCATCGCTAATTTTGGTCCCGTCCGAGCAAGCTCCCATTGCACGGCCTGTGGGCGGAATCGTGCTCTTGGTCATGTGCTGCTGGGCACTGGAGAAATGCTTTCGGTTGGTTTCCAATAAGAAAAACAAAGGCGGCTTACTCAGTCCGCAGTCTCTTCGAGCAGTGGGCTGGCTCCTGGTCCTCTTGCCAATTGGCGGACTATTCACAGGGTATTTCACGTCCAAGCCTCTCATGGCCACCGTGCAAATTGCTGCCTACATCAGCATGTTCTTTGGTGTCCGTAGGCTTGCTCGTGAAAGAGAGGCGAATGCCGTACAGCTAGTACTTCACCCCGATGTGCCGGCCTCGGGCCGGCCCGCGCGTTAGCCAGGGCATTAGGGCGAAATGAGCGTATACGATGTAGGCAGTTCGGGCTTTCGTTGGATTCACATCATCGTTGTAGCGTTTTATGCATATGTGTTCTTTGTAGGCCTCCTGTTTGCCTCGAATGAGAAGCGCAAATCTGGCCAGGCTTTCTCAGCGTATGTGCTTCTGCTTGCGTCCGCGTTAGTCGTCATCACGGGCGCACTCATGCTGGGCATGGGTATTCACAAGAGGCATGAATGTGTCGCTCAGCTTAAGTCCGGGCGAACATCTATCGTTGAGGGCGCAATATCTAAGGTTCGCTGGGAGTACAAGGGAGACGATGCACTGAAATACAAATCGTTTTTCATCGGTGAGAGGCAGCTCGTAGATCAGTGGTCATCACCAGAATGCGGTGTCGCAAAGCGCTTCACCGATGTCCGTGTTCCAGCAGAAGGCACTCTGGTCCGAGCACATGTCTCTGGAGAAACGGTACTACGCCTTGAAAGGCTTCTATCGGTTCAACCTTAAAAGCCCTAGCCAGAGCTTTAACTCGGCGGCTACGCCTCCGCTACCGCTCCTGCGTGGCCGCGAGTGAACTGGAGCGCTGGATCGCTAAGAAATGACACCTGATATCTACCGGATTAAAGGCATCGAGCCGCTTCAACTCGCCGTCATGCCACGCCCACGCGGCGGCGATTCGCTCGCGAACGAGATTCAAGGGCTATTTAGATCCGGTATATCGACCATCGTTTCAATGCTGGAGCAACAAGAGGCACGAGAGTTGGAGCTTGGGAATGAGGAAGCGTTGTGTCATGACTATGGAATTAGTTTTATTTCATTCCCTGTGAGGGATCGTGGTGTTCCGCTCACTTTCCAAAGTTTGGATGCACTGGTCGCCGTCATCATCGAGCAATTGAAAGCGAAGAGGCAGGTTGCAATCCATTGCCGCGCTGGCATCGGCCGGTCTGGGCTTCTGGCTGGCTGCGTTCTTACGAGCCTTGGCATATCGCCTGCGGAGGCTCTGCGGCTAGTTTCGTCCGCCCGCCGTGTTCGTGTTCCGGATACCGAAGAGCAGGAGCGTTGGGTGGCTGCGTATGCGAGGCAAAATGCGGTCCAACGATGCGCTTCACGCGATGGCTTCGCCGCTCGTGAGTAAGGGGTAGATATGCCAAGACGAGAGCGCAGTCCCGTCGAAAGAGCCGCCGGCAAACTCATCGTGGCGGTGCAGCGCGAGTGGACTGAAGACATGGGCGAGCCCGGAGCCGACGCTAGCGAGGACGCTATGCATAAGTGCCACACCATTCTCGATGCCGCGCGTTCTGGGAGCCTGGAGCAAGAACTCTGCGGTCGCACTATTGCCGACTATTTAGGTCGCGCCTGGGTACTTCGGCATCCAAACGTCTTGCCGGCCATTCGCGATGTCGAATCGTTGCTGGGGCATGTCTGACAACGCGCTCCAGGCCGACGTATCCACTGCGCTTCACAGGCGGGTGTTCCCTTCGTTTACTCGGCGCGGCTGAGCATGGGCGTTAGAAGCTATGGAGAGTGATTGGGTATGCTGCAGGGAGCTAGTCGCACATTCCGAAAGGCAAGGCGACTTCACAGTCAAGCTCTGCCTCGGAAGACCACGACCGACAAGCGACGTTGATTGGGCGTGCACGATAGAGTTAAAAGGTCTCAGCTCAAAGGTATTTACGGTGTAGATTCGCTTCAGGCAATGATTCTTGCGCCTAAGATCATGCGAGTAGAGGTGGAGTTGTTCATTGAGCAAGGCGGCACGTTGTCATGGCCAGGAGAAGACAATGCCCCAATCTCGGCAGCAGAGATATTCGATTGAGCTGCTTCTAACTATCGTTTCAAGACCGACGGACTGGTCCGCGGCTTAAGCTGGCGTCGGAGCACTCAAGTAATGACTGTCAGATTACCGGGAGAGATTGAGTTGATTTCCCACTTCAGCCGTCACCTCGGGCCACGGTTCGAGGAAGCCGGAGTGCGGGTCCAGTTTCACTATAACCAGACTCCCGGAGTGCACTTCAAAGCTAAGCTGTCCGGGGAGTATCAAGCTGCAGTTCTTCACGGCATAGCTGAAGGGATGGCCATCCACTTTCCGGATTTTCCGGAGAGCGGCAGCGTTTGGATTACGGAAGCTGTTGAGCACGAAGTTAATTCCTCGGTGCGCGCTTTTTATCTGGCTGCCC
The DNA here is from genome assembly GCF_058783045.1 of Hydrocarboniphaga sp. FW305-C-57. Lineage (NCBI taxonomy): Bacteria > Pseudomonadati > Pseudomonadota > Gammaproteobacteria > Nevskiales > Nevskiaceae > Hydrocarboniphaga > Hydrocarboniphaga sp. FW305-C-57. The sequence continues at coordinate 29,424 of NZ_JBYSYG010000005.1, forward strand.
GCTTAGTAATTGAGCAAGCTCGTTCGCTCATTGATCTGAGTAAAGCCCAACAAGGTATTCAACGCGACGACCACGCCTCCGGTGGGTCCGCGCGTTAACCTGGGTGCTGGGCGCCAAAGATCCGCCCAGTTAAGCAGAGCGCTCAACATTGAACTATGCGGTGTTCCTGATGGGGTTAGAACTTCCAGAAATTTTTCATGGGCCTTAGGTGTCGCATTGGCCACAACAAGGCCACCTGCGCGTTCGCCAATAAACTGGCTCGTGTGGCAGGGCGACGTGGTATCACCAGCGAGACTTCGAGCCTGATCACGCAGCGTTAGCAGCTTAGTCGTCGAAGCGATTTAGCGAGGCATCTCTTTCAAAGCGGTTGAGCAGGAAAGACATTGATCATGGGGTGACGGTGGGATCGGCACGGGAACATGCCGATAACTAGGCCGAGCAAAAAACTCATTGTGAGCGTTTAGCTGTTGCCACTCGTCTCACGATGACCAGTTTGCTCGTCAAATGGCTGACCAGCTGCAAGCATCGGATCCCCTTCCACGCTGGGCATAAGCATGATCAGTTTATGTCGAGCAGGAAGCATCAGAAGTGGTCAATCCGGCGTAAGCGGCAACAGGTTGCGAGAGCTACCACAGATAGCCATGCCGATGCGCGCCTAAAACTCCCTCTTGTCGGGCAAAAGCCCACATCAGCCTGAGTAGTACACGTTAGTCCGCCACCGACTCCCCTTGAAGACAGCGAAATCACCGCACTACCACAGAGGAGCGCAGCAGCGCTCGCCCTAAAACTACCAACGTCTCCTACACGCCATAAAAACTCCGACGCCAGCCAAAAACTGCTCGCGCCAGATAGAAATTGTGCCAAGGAGTTTTTGTGCTGCAAAAAACGAATCATGCTGAATTTCTAGGATTCGCCGAAATTAGAGTCGAAACTGAAATGACCTCGCGACGCCTCCACTCCCGGTTCCGCACGCTGACCGAGGTCGATAAATGGCCCAGCATGCTGACAACCAAAAGTCCCCACTTCGAAAGCCGTTCACAGCTAGCCAAAGCAGAGCGATTACGTCGACTACAGCTCACACCGTTGTGCTTGCCGGCCCCGGCAGTGGAAAAACAACGGTTGCGTTGGAGAGGGTAATTTTCCTGCTAAAAAACGGACTAGCCCGTCGGGTGGGCATCGTGACTTATACCAGCGACTCGGCCAAGGACATCAGGCAACGCCTGCTGGCCGCCGGAATCGCTGACGTCCAGGTCATCGCAAGAACCTTCCACAGCTACGCAATCAGTCAACTGCAGAGCGCCGGCGAAGCCATCAATGTATGCGGCGATGTCATACATGAGCCAGTTCAGCACGCATATCTTAAAAAAGCTATCACCGAGTCAAAGTGGGAGGGGGATCCGAAGGAGGCGATGGAGCTTCTACACATCGCAGGCTCGCATTTCCACCTGGAACTCAAGGATCCGGAGCGCCGCCTAATTGAGGCGTATCGTGCCTCACTCAAGGAGCACGGCAAGTATGACTTCGCTGAAATGCTGCGCCGCGTCGTACAGGGCATGCAAGACAAATTCGTTCCCTGCCTGGACGTTGACCATCTGATCATCGATGAGGCTCAAGACATCGACGACCTCCAGTTTGCATGGATACGTTGTCACGTGGACAAAGGAATCCACACGACAATGGTCGGTGACGACGATCAGTGCATTTATAGATTCCGACATGCGCTCGGACTTCAAGGCTTGAAGGACCACTCTACTTATGTCGGCCTCACCGACAAAGACTGGCTTTATCTAGAGGAGAACTTCCGCAGCCACTCCGAGATCGTCACAGTCGGTCAGGTGCTTATGAAACACGATACCCATAGATTCGCGAAGGACATCAAAGCCCCGAAGGGCAAGGGTGGTCGCGTGAGTTGCGCCAGCTTTAAGAACACTGAGGAAGAACTGATGCGCGTTGCACTGAGCGCAAAACCCGAACCGATCAAATGGGCCGTACTCGCGATGCGGAACGTCGAACTCGATCGTGCGGAGCTAGCCCTCGAGCAGCGAGGCATTCCTTACTGGCGGAGAGAAGGCGAAAGCATATGGGAGACCGGAACGGGAATCTTGATGCTGGATTTTCTCTCCTCTCTGGCACCTAAGATGAGCGCGGCAGAAAAACTTACTGAAGGATTGATGCTGCTCGATGTGTTTATGCCCACTGACTCCAACGACGAGCCTCTTAGAAACAGGAGCGTCGATGATGTACTCCGTTACGTCGCGGACAGCTGCAAGGAAGAAAATAAGGAAGACAGCTCCGAAAGCGACAGCAAGAAAGACGCCCTTAGAAGCCTGGAAAGCTCATGGAAAAGATGGCACCACCAGATTAAACACGAAGCCGAAGGCAAAACCGACATCACAAAAAAAGTCATCCAAGAGGTGGGAGCATGGGTAAGTCTCTGCATCCCGGACAGCCAGAAGCCGTTGCTCAACGCCATTACCCGGTGCCTGCTCAAGAGGCGCGGCTATCTCCAAAACAGAATTATGGCGCCGACCTTCAAGATGAAGGAAGAAGCCGAAGGCGTGCATCTCTCAACCCTTCACGCCTCCAAGGGCCTTGAATTCGAGAATGTCTGGATTTTCGGACTCGATGCAAAGCGCGAAGCCGGCCTGCCTCCCGGCCTCATCGAAGACAAACGCCGTGTTGTCTATGTGGGATTTACTCGGGCAAAGACTTGCTTGGTCGCGTCGTACGTCGAGGCCAATGAACCGAGTAGATTCCTCGCGGAGGCTGGGCTGCAGGCGGAAAACAAGACGAGCAAACGCAATAGGCGAAAAATCTATGGCGCCTGAGCACGATCAAATCGCTCGTGAAGACGCTCGACCAGCAAGCAAACGAAATACACGAAAACGAATGGTGCATGCGCTTGCCCTGAAACGCTCCCTTGGTGAAAGGGTGCCGACATGGCTAGGTAAACACTTCCCTCGCGCTCAAGCTGTTGGGTGCGGAGTCCAAAAATAGATTCGAGAATCTTGCGAACTGTGGCGATCTGCTGTTTCCCAGGAATTCGCAGCCGACTTGATAGTTTTGTTTGTCGCTTCAGTACAGTCAGGAATACACGCCACTCGACTTCGTCTATGCAGCTAACGTCACATCGGGAGAGATATGACACCAAAGAATTTGAGCGTGGAGCACGAGACCGGTAGGTCAGCCCCGGATCAAAGAGGTGATAGCGATAGTTCTCCTGGAGGACAAGAACTTCCTCTTGAAGATCGACCCGACGACTTTCGTCAACGCCATGCTCCGCCAGCAGAGAAGCTGTCGTCGCCCCTTTCGCTATGTCCAGCAGCAACTTGCCAAGCTGTTCGTGCGTGGATTGCCGGCGCAGCTTTCCAGCGGGCAACTCCGATGGCTTGAATACGTCCGACTGCATGTTCGGAATAGCATTTGGCCGCAAGTTAAATCCAACAATCACATCGTCGATCGCCTTTAGATCACCGCCCTTATTCGCCCTCGACAAACGCGTTCGAAAAGCGCCGTACGACAGCAAAGCATGCGCTGCGCAGCCTCGACTATCCGGCTCGGGCCAGCCAACGCTTTCATCAGCACCGTAACCAATCAGGTGAACGTAGTGACTCAGCGTTGTGATAGGAGTCGCGTGTCCGAGTGTCCTCGCCAATGCCAACAGCTGAATAGCAGGCGGATGATTAGCGAAAGCATTTAACCATCGAGATTCTTTAAAACCACGATAAACGGAGCGCTTGTCGAAGATCGCGGCAAAGCCAGAACACGCCACTGCATGTCGGCAAGCTTGCAAACGTGCTGAATCTTCATGAGCAATCACTCGAAGTGCAGCAGAGGCAACACTGCTCGCATCAGAGCTGGGAAGCTTTGATGCAGGCTCTTTAATGGCGTCGATCGCACTCAGGATTGTATCGATACCCTTCTCAGAAAGATGCTCTTCAAGCACCAATGATCGAGGACTCGCCAGCGTCTTCAGCGGCGACCGTCGATGCGGCCGAACAAGCATGACAAGACCACCCGGCGTCCGCAGCAGGTCCGTTTTTTGGCGTGACTCACTTTCCCCGACACGCAGTCCCATTTCGGCACAGGCGAGCAGATACCTTGCCATCGAGATGTCGGATGACCGATAGGCTCTGTCGATCGCAGTTCCCAGACCACTGGCGGACACATCGCGCCAGTGGTCCAACTGCGCCATAGCGTGGTCCCGTTCTGTCACTGACAGACAATAGGGCTTTGCTTGATGTCCTTGCTCTAACGATGCCCACTCTGCCAAGGGATCTTCCTCTGGACGCGCTCCTCCAAGCTCCGCAATCACCTGCAGAAAATGATCCAGCACCATCCGCATTCTGTGGTGGTTACCTACCCGCTTCCCGAAGAAAGTCCGCTGTACGATTTCCTCGATTTCCTCAGCATCGAGTTGCAGCAGGTCACGTCCATCAAGCGCAGCAAAGGTTTGGGTCACCAGCAAGGTGAGATAGGTATAGACCGTACTCGATCGGCGGCGCCAGGCAAGCTCTTCTCCCCGTAACCACCGCACCACAAGCCTGACAAAAACAGCTGACGTTCCGCCGCACTCCGGCGAAGCTGCGAGCTTCGACTCAAAACGTGTCGCGACCTCGTCATGCGACAGCTTCTTCTTTCGACGCAACCATTGATGAAGGTTTTTCCGCATTTCAAGGACAAACTCTTCATCGTGGCCTGCTTTTCCAAGACCACCAATCGCATTGGGCGCACTCTCTGCACCTGCGGCGACCAGGGATGTAGGAGCCCGCCAAGTTCCATCACGAAGCAACCGCTCTCTGGCCGGATCAAATGTACGGGAGCTAAAGCGCCCTTCTTCGAATGCACTCCTCACGCCGGAGACGGTCAAGCGCCGCGCGAGCGCGGCCGTCGCCAACACACTTTCTAATGTGAGACGAAGCTCGGAGGCCTTTGCTGTGCGCTCGGCCATGAACAGGGTAGACACAGCCCTTCGGACTGAGTCCGCAGCAAGAGAACTCGTTAGATGCCCCAACCCTGCCCGCCACGACAGTGCAAGCAAGGCTGCGTTCCCGGTTAGCAAAAATCCTTCGGCATAGCCCTCTTTCGAATCAGGCAACCCGCGAGAATCAGCTTGGGCATCCGACTTTTGATTTACCAATCGAAGGACAACTCGATCCGCCCGATCGTCATAGGAATCGGCGCTCCCCAACGCCCGAATCCCTGCAAGGAGACGATCAGACTGCGTCAATCCGGCGCGCACACTGAGTTCCACAGCAGCGAAGGCAAGCTGGTTCTCCGTGATCGCTCCGGCGACGCTCCTGCCCTCCGACTTGGCAATCGAGGTGTCGAGCTTCTCGGCAACCCGGAGAAGTGCGCATGCAGAGTGATACGCGCGAGGGGTAGCAGGTGTAATAACTGGAACCTGATGATTCCGGTAGAACGCGACCCGAGGCACTTCAGCCCGGACGCTCCCAGATGCAATTTCCTGTCGCAACCAGATGCGAAAAGCCTGAGAAACAGCCGGCCACCGGCCTGTTTCCGCATGCTGCTTTTTAAGTCTCTTCTCGATCCTGGAGACATCACTTGCGGAAAGGGCGGCGTCCGCTGCTGTGGCGCTATCCGCTGCGAGTGCAGCTACTTCAGATTCAATCTCAGCGCGAAACTGCGGCTGTTCGCGAGCGATCACCTGACGGTAACGAACCCACCGATGATCGATACGCTTCGACAAAAGCGCATCCAGTCGCTGAACAGCACCAGCACTAAGAGGTTCTAGTTCAGGCGCTTTGTCAAAGGTCGAAACGCCGATCGATTGCCAGCCTTCACGTTTCAGTCCGACTTCGAGCAGCGGGGCAACTCGGCTGACGAACTTCAGCGGAGAATCCGGATCAGTCGCCCCGAAAGGCACGAAGTCCATTGAATGACCCATCTGGATTCGAATGTCGGAGGGGCTCATTCCGCACCGCCTCGCAACGGTCGTAAATCGATGTCGCAGGTGTTCGGCCGGCACTGGAATTTCTGGCCACAGCTCAGCGAAGTCCCTTCGCTTGTAACGCACGAGTCGATATCCAAGCTCCCCAGGAACGGAATCCACGCGCTTGAATTTTTGGAACAGCGCCCGATCGCCGGCTAGGATTCGCTGCAATCCACGTGAAGCTTCACGACCGCCCGAGAAATCCAGCAATCGCGCTGCAAGGTAGGCGACAAAATCAAGAAGCGCCAATATCTGCTGGACAGCCACAGGCGGTATCGCTGCCGCTCGAAAGCTCAAACCATGATCACTGTGCTTATCCGTGAAGACGACAAGCGCGTTGCCGTCGGCATAAGCACCCACCGGCCGCTCGCTCCTATCGGGGAGGATGAAGTCGCGGCGACCGAGAAGTCCCAGGTGATAGGTCAGCCGATTGGCAGTTGCCTCAGCAAATATAGAGGCCGCATAGGTGACGAACTCGTTGTAGGCCAAAATCAGGCTATGCAGATCGTTCTCGCGCTCGGCCAGCGTGTGATGGCATCGATCCGCCAAATTCTTGATTGCCGCCTTGACGGCGGAATCCGCGATAGCAGCTCGCGGTGCCCCAATCAGCGCACCTGCCCCCTCCAAGGTGGAATCTTCCTCTGCGAACCGCCAAGCAGAGGACACCCAAGGCGCAACAGATTCCCGATAGGTTGCCGTCAGCTCACCTAGCTCGAACGCGTAATAGTGCAAAGCCGCACTCGGGTGATCGAGTAACTGCCCGGTAAGAATCTGAGCTTTGATGATGTCGGCTGTCCGCATCCAGATTGCGACAGGCAACACATTGCGGAGCCGCACCTCTGAGAAACGAGCGGTACTTGGCTTGAGATACGACTTCAGCCGGTCGAAGTGGATGTCCCAGCCTTCTCTGGAGTAATGCCAAATTTTGGAATCGAACTTCCCCAAGGTAGCAAGCCGCTTGGCGAGCAGCGCCGGCAGTGGCAGCCAGAAGTCTTGGAGGCAAGGCAAGTACGGCGCCTCAACCTGCTTCGCAACCTTGCCGAAATCTTCAGAGCCAGGCACGCGCACACGAAAACGCCCAGGCTCTAACCATGCAGCTCTCGCGGAATCGGAACGCCCCATTGCAAGATGAGCCATCGCGCCTATAACGGACTGCCGAGGCTCCGATGTCACCATCGAAATCGAGTAAGCCAAGGCCGCGAGATACAAAAGGGCGTCGCCCTTCGAGGAAGCCATCACCTGCTCAAGGCGCTCTCCCAATGCCTGAGCTTCGATCCGCAGGAAGGCCCGGTCCGTCCCGGGGATAAGCGCTCCCGACAGGTGCAGGTCTGCGCAATGCTCGGCGATCCAGTTCTCGTAAATGAGGCTGCCGCCGAAGTCCTTTCCGGTCCAGCCAGACTCATCGTCACCGGAGCTGGGCACCTCGACAACCGAAGGCGCATCTCGCAGATCCGCCAGGGGCAAATCAGGAAGTTTCGATCGGCCGCCTAAAAAGCTCGCGGGAACCGCGCCAGATAAGGAGCCGCGCGTCGATCCACCAGACGCCTGACTACGAACCAGCGCAGGCTGCGACTTGGCCGTAGCGGGCGGCCTGTTCACCCGACCAAGCACGGACAGAGCGAATCGGATTCCGTCGCCCTCCCAAGCCTGGAACTTGGTCGCGTGCTTCGAGAAATCGATGTCCGCCGGAGATACCCCAGCGATTAACCGTCCGTCGATGAAGGCGATTGCAGCATCGACACCAGTGGGCGGGCGTCCTTTCGTCGCTAGGATCCGGCGCAGGCCCTGTCGGCCAAGCTTCCGGACAGCTGGACCAAGCGATGCCGAAACCCGCGGGAAGACCAAGAGCGCAATTCCCAGCCATCGCCAGTGGCGCGGTCGAGTAGCCAGACCAAGGACCTGATCCAGATCTGGGTAGTCTTCGTCGGACGGCGGGCCTTCGCGACTCAGCGCGACCCATCGCTCAATCTCATCTCCTGGGAGGTATGAGCCCGATGCCGGCCACGCCAGCAGTTCGCGCAGCCACGCCGACGTGGCAGCCCAGGACCCGCCGCCTGGCTCACCACCGTCGTTCTGCCCGGGATTGGGAGTCATTAATCGATGTTACATGATGGATCGAGCCACGATCACCCTGTAACATCAGGAACAGTAAATATTACATATAAAACAAATAATTGAATTATTTTATATGAATACAAACAAACTGAAACTCACTATTTACGCCGATTTATAGCTACGCCGAGATATAGCTTCGGGAGCAAGGTCGCAGGTTCAAATCCTGTCGCCCCGACCAAAAAATCAGTAGCTGCAATGAACAGGGCCGCTCATCGAAGCGGCTTTTTTGTTGCTTCGAAATCCAGCGTCGCGGACGCTCAGGGGCGTCCGAGCGACAGCGCTCGAACCACTTCGCACTTGAGCAGTTCGTGCAGCGCCTTGATCGATAGCTTGGGGTTGACGAGCCAGCGATAGATCAGGCCATCGGCGGAGGAACAGAAGAGCTCCGCGACCAAGGCGGCATCGAGATCGGCATGCACGCTGCCATCCTTCTTCCCGAGCTCGATCCAGCGCTGGACATCGCGGCGCTGCGCGGCGTGGGCCTTGGCGACGTTGGTGCGAAACTGCGCGCTCGGATCGATGCTCGCGAAGCGCAGCAGATACATCGCCCGGATCTCGTTCGGCACTTCGCGCACGAAGGCATGCAGCGCGTCGACGATGCGCGACAAAGCCTCGCCACCGCTGCGATCGCCCACCGCTTGCTGCACCCGGTCGATCCAGTCGGCGACGACCACGTCGTGCACGTGCGCGAGCAGGTTCGCCTTGTTTCCGTAGCGATGGGTGACGAGCCCGCGCGAATAGCCGGCGCGTTCGCCGATGGCGGCAAGCGTGGCGCCCGGAATTCCGCTCTCGACGATCAGGGCGATGGCGGCCTCGAACATCCGCTGATCGGACAAGGCCGTGCGTTCTTCTTGAGTGCGGCGGACTCGGACTGCTTCGGACATTTATTCACTTACTTGTCAATGACAAAAACCGTAACTATTTGACTGTCCGGCGTCAACAAGCCGAGTCCTTCGCTTCACCACCCTTGCGATCCGATTCAAGGCCGCTGCGAGAACCCGCGGTCCCAGATCAGCATTCCGGCCAGCATCGCCACGCAGAACCACAGCACGTCGCGCGATCCGGTCAGCAGCGAAACCACCGCGGGCCCCGGGCAATAACCCGCCAGTCCCCAACCGATTCCGAACAGTGCCGCGCCACCGATCAGCCTCGCGTCGAGATCGCGACGAACCGGCACGTCGAAGCGGTCTGCGAACAATGGCCGAGCGCGACGGCGCGTGAGCCAGTACGCCGGAATGTTGAACAACAGCGCTCCGCCCATGACGAAGGCGAGCGTCGGATCCCAATGGCCGAACAGATCGAGAAAACCCTGCACGCGTGACGGATCGGTCATGCCCGAAAGCACCAGACCGGCACCGAACAGGATGCCGGCGAGCGTTGCGGCGACACCGTTCAGGGGAGCGTTCATGACACCGCTCCGAGCAGGCGCAGCACGAGCACGGTCGCGATGCCCGCACCCATGAACGTCAGCGTGGCGACGATCGAGCGGCGCGAGAATCGCGCGATGCCGCAGACGCCGTGGCCCGAGGTACAGCCATTGCCCACGCGCGTGCCGAAGCCGACGAGCAGCCCGGCGATCAGCGTCACCGCGAGGCTGCCCGCGACCGGCGTGTGCTGGAAACCCGCCAGCTTCGCCATCATCAGGCCGCCGGCGATCAGGCCGAGCACGAACAGCAGGCGCCAGCGCCGGCCACCGCCCGGCTGAGCGCTCAGCAAGCCACCGATCACGCCACTGATGCCGGCGATGCGTCCGTTGGCCGCCAGCAGCAACGCAGCCGCCGCTCCGATCAGCAAGCCGCCCGCGAGCCCGCGCTGCCAGGCGGCGATATCCATCACGATCTGCATTGCAGTCCCCTATCCCCAAAATCCGAGCCGTGACTATAAGCCCGGCCGCTGGCCTGGTTCAGTTTGGCACCGCTATAGTCCCGGCGCTGCCGCGCCTGTTCGCGCAGTGATCCAGACCTTTCAAGTCCAGACAAAGGATGTACGCATGAAGAACCGATTCGCACCGGCCTGGGGCCTCGTTTTCATCGCCACCGCCGCGCTGGCGGGCTGCAACAAACCCAAGCTCGATCCGGCCACCGAAGCCGTCATGAAGGAGCGCCACGATGGTTTCGAGAAGATCGGCGACAACTTCAAGCTCGTGAACGACAAGCTCAAGGCCGGCGGCGGACTCGACGAGGAAACCGCCGCCGCGGCGCGCACGATCAGCGTCGAAGCCACCAAGATCGCGAACTGGTTCCCGCAGGGCTCGGGCCCCGAGACCGGCGCGAAAACCGAGGCCAAGGCCGATATCTGGGGCAACCCGGACGACTTCGGCAAGAAGCGCGAGGACCTGGTGACCGAATCCGCGCGCTGGGTGCAACTCGCCGACGCCGGCGACGCCGCCGGCTTCGCGGCGCAGACCAAGACCGTCGGCGGTACCTGCAAGGCCTGCCACGACAGCTACCGCCAGAAGAAGTAAGGACGATGCGATGATCGAGCCCGCCCTCACCACGCGCACGCGCATCTGGGATCTGCCGACACGCGTGTTCCACTGGTCGTTGGCGGGCTTGTTCTGCTTTTCGTGGTGGTCCGCCGAAAACGCGCGCATGGATTGGCATCGCATTTCGGGTTACGTGCTGCTCGCGCTGCTGCTGTTTCGCTGGTACTGGGGTTTCGCGGGCAGCACCCCATCGAGATTTTCCAGCTTCGTCAAAGGCCCGCGCGAGGTGCTCGACTACGCGGCGCATTTCTTCACGCGACCGGGCCCGGTCACGCCCGGACATAATCCGATGGGCGGCTGGAGCGTGCTCGCGCTGATCGCGCTGCTGAGCCTGCAAGTGTTCACGGGCCTGTTCGCGGTCGACACCGATGGCCTCGAATCCGGCCCGCTCGCCACGCTCGTGAGTTTTGCCACCGGGCGTTCGTACGCGAACGTGCACGGCCTCAACTTCGACCTGCTGCTGATCCTCGTCGGCCTGCACGTGGCCGTGGTGCTGTTCTACCTGCTCTACAAGCGCCAGAACCTGATCACGCCGATGTTCACGGGCGACAAGCGCCTGCCGCCGGAAGCCTCGCCGCCGCTGCAGTTCGCTTCGATGAGCAAGGCGCTCGCGGGTGCCGTCGTGGCGGTGGTGATCAGCGTGTTGATCGCTCGCGCATAAGTCGAGGCGCAAGCCATGAAAAAGCCGGCACTGGGCCGGCTTTTTCATGATTGCTCACCGCATCGCGGCGCTTACTTCACTTCGATGCTCAGCGCGCGTAGCGGGGTCGACGCACCGATCGGCGCGACCAGCGTCGCCTGCCCGGTCGCCAGGTTCACGCGATAGAGGCTCGACTGCGCGGCCCCGTCGGTGACCAGCGCGGCGAGTGCGAAGCCATTCGCTCCACCGGCGATGTCGAAGCCGATCGCGCTCGCGTCGGTGAGGTTCACACCGAGCGTGTTGACGCTCCGGAGCACGCCGTCGTTCGGCGGCGCCTGCAGGCTCAGGCCGGCGCTGTTGCCGTCGATCACGAACAGCTGCGTCGCCGTCGAGGCGCGGAAGCTGTTCGTGTACGCGGCAGCGACCGCCTGCGGCGGACGCGCGAGCGCACCGTCGGTGATGGTGATGCCGTTGCCGACGTTGATGCGCAGGTTCTGCCCTGCATCGCCGACCACGCGCAGGCGATCCGGCACCGGGTTGAAGTCGATGCCGAACGCGGCACCGGCCAGACCCGTGTACGGAGCACTGGCGTCGGTCGGATCGGCCGTCAGCGCAGGCGCGGCGGTGGCGACGCCGGTGGCGGTGTCGATCGTGTAGACCGTGCCGGTCGACGACAGGCCGTAGAGCGCGCCGGTCGCCGGGCGGAAGTCGATGTCGATCAGCGCGTCACCGGCGGCGAGGCCGGTGATGAGAACCGGAGCCGACACCATTGCCGGAGCGCTCGCCGCGAAGCTCACGAGCGCGTCGACGCCCGCCGCGCCGACGAGCGCGACGATGGTCGGATCGGCCGGTGCGACGGCGGCCGGGGCGATCGCCAGGCCCTTGACGCCGGCGATGCCGATCGCGCCGATGCTCGTCGCGCGCGCGGCCGAGAACGCCGAGCTCACGTCGATGCGATACAGCGAGGTCACCGCGTTGACCGTAAGCGCCGCGAAAGCGCTGTCCACGCCGACGATGTCGAAGCCGTTGACGCTGCTCGCGTCGACGCCGAGCGGACCGCGATCCTTGAGCACGCCGTCGTTCGGCGGCGCCTGCAGGAACAGCCGGTCGCTGGCCGGATCGATCACGAACAGGCTCGTCGTGGCGGTACCCGCGAAGCTGTTGGTGTAGGCCGCGCCACTCACGCCGAAGGCGCCGTACGAGAGCACGCCGTCGGTGAAGGTGTTGCCGGCATCCGGATTGGCCACGCGCAGATTGCGCCCGGCGTTGCCGACGATGCGCAGCGCGACCGGACCGGTCGGGTTGAAGTCGACGCCGTAGGCGCTGTCGGCACCGAGGCCGGCGTAGGCATCGCTCGTATCGGTCGCATCGGCCGCGAGCATCGAGGCCGCGGTCAGCGCCGCGGTGGCGGTATCGACCGTGTACAGACGACCCGCGCTCGTGAACGCGTAGAGCTTGCCGGTCGACGGACGGAAGTCCAGGCCGAGCACGCTTTCGCCACCCTGCAGGCCGCTGAGCGCTCCGACCGTGGTCACCGTGCCGGGCGTCGCGGGCGAGAACTTCACGAGTTCGTCGCCCGAAGTCAGGCCGTAGACCGTCGCCACCGCCGGAGCCGCGAACGCGGTGACGCCGAGCAGGCGCTCACCGCCACCGACCGTGCCGAGGCTGGCGCTCGCCGCGCCGGTCGCGAGGTCGATCGTGTGCAGCGTGGTCGCCGCCGTACCCTGCGCGTTGACCGCGATCGTCGCGGTGTTGTCGCTGCCGTTGATGTCGAAGCCGTTGAGGCCCGAGATATCGACACCGAGGCTGCCGACGACGCTGAGTTCGCCCGCGTTCGGATTGGTCGAGGTCAGCAACTGGTCGTTGGCGCTGTCGAGGTAGTACGTGGTCGTCGTCAGCGAGGCCGCGTTGCCGCCCGCGAGGCTGTTGGTGTAGCCGACCGCCGTCGCGCCGCGAGCGCTGCCGCCCACGTTGAGCGCACCGTCGACCGTGGTCGCGCCGGTGCTCACGTCGATGCGCAGGTTCTGGCCGGTGTCGGAGGTCACGCGCAAGCGATCCGGAACCGGGTTGAAGTCGACGCCGAACTCGCTGCCCGCGAGCGCCGTGGTCAGCGTGGACTTGAGCGTGGCCGCGCCGGTGGTCTTGTCGATCGTGTAGAGCTTGCTCGCGTTGCTGAGTGCGTAGAGCAGGCCATCGGCCGGACGCGTATCGAAGCCGACCAGCGACTCGCCCGCGGGCAGGCCGCCGATCGCGCTCGAGGTGCAGAGCTTGGCCGGAGCCGCGCGATTGAAGCTCACGAGCTTGTTGCTCTCGGTCAGGCCCAGCGTGTCGCCGACGGCCTGCGGGCGAGTGCCCGGCGCAATGGCGAGCGCGAGGCCCGAATACGCGCTCGTGGCGAGCGGCAGGGCGCCGATGCGCGTCGCCGCGCCGGTGCTCAGGTCGATCGAGTACAGCGCCGTGCTGCCGCTCACCGACAGCGCCGCGAGCGCGGTGTTGGCGCCCGCGGCGTCGGTGGCGATGTCAAAGGCGTTGACCGCATCGACGTCGACGCCGAGAGGGCCGACGACGACCGCCGTGCCGTCGTTCGGCGGGTTCTGCATGAGCAGCTGGTTGCTCTGCGCGTCGATCGCATAGAGCGTGGTGCGGCAGGCCGCGCCGAAGGAATTCGTGTAGGCGGCCGTCGAGTAGCCGGTCGCGGCGCCGTTGATCGCGCCGTCGGTGATGGTGGCGCCGGTATCGACGTTGATGCGCAGGTTCAGGCCGGTGTCGGACACCACGCGCAGGCGATCCGGAACCGGGTTGAAGTCGACGCCGAAGCGCGCGCCCGACAGGCTCGCGTACGGATTGCTGGTGTCGGAGACGTCGGCGATCAGCGTCGACTTGAGCGTCGCCGCGCCGGTGCCGGCGTCGATCGTGTAGAGCTTGCCGGCGCTCGACAGCGCGATCAGCGCGCCATCGGCCGGACGGCGATCGAGGCCGACCAGGGTTTCGCCGGCAGCCAGGCCGCTGATGGTGACGACGCTCGTCGCGCTGGCCGGGGCCGCTCGATTGAAAGTCACGAGCTGGTTGCCGACCAGGCCGACGGAATCACCGACCGCGTCGTTGTCGACGATGGTGACGGTGGCCGTCGCCGGCGAGCCGAGGTTGGCGAGAAACGGCTCGGACAGCGTCACCGTGAAGGTTTCGTTGCCCTCGATGATCGTGTCTTCGAGGATGGGCACGACGATGCTCTTGGGTTCGGCGTCGCCGACGCTCCAGCTCAACGTCCCGGAAGCCGTGGTGAAGTCGGCGCCTGCGGTCGCGGTAGCCGCGCTCACCGAGTAGTTCACGCGCGCCTCGGTCAGATTCGGGCCATTGCGGAACACCGTGATCGTCGCGGTGCCGGCGCCTTCTTCGACCGAATAGTTGGCGGCGCTCAACAGCACTTCGCCGGCCTGCGGGCCCTTGTTGCTGCAGGCATTGAGCAGGAATACGGCAGGCAGCACGGCGGCTATCGGGCTTTTCGCCCAGCGGCTATTCATTTGCATCTCCCTTGATGGTGCGCGCTGCCTTCATGGCGGCGCTTGGAAGACGAGCTCCAGTGCCCGTCGTTGGGAGTGCTACGGCAGCTCGCAGCGCCCGGATGCAGAAACCCGAACGATTCCTCAGATCGGCCTTTTCGGCCCGTCCGCACACCGAAGACGATGCCTGCTCCGCCGAAACGGGCGCGGACATCACCGCGGCAAGAGACTCAACGCCGCTTGTCGGGCTCGCGCCGGAAGCGCTTCTGCGCCTGATGGACCGGCTTGTCCTGCTGCTTGCGCTCGGCCATCTGCCGAGGCGAGCGCGCGAGCGCCGTCAGTTCGTCGCGCAGCTTGCGGTAGCTGGCCAGTCGTTCGGCCGGCAGGCCGGCGACGACGGCGCAGCCGGGCTCGCGCTCGTGCGCGCAATCGGAATAGCGGCACTGCGCCGCGAGCGCGGCGACGTCATCGAAGGCGTCCTTCTCCACCGATTCGCGGCCGGCCAGGCGCAGCTCGCGCAGGCCCGGGGTATCGATCAGGCAGGCACCGCCCGGCAGCTGGCGCAGGCTGCGCACCGTGGTGGTGTGCCTGCCGGTGTCGTCGCCCTCGCGCGTCGCCTGTGTCTTCTGCACCGACACGCCGAGCAGCGCATTCATGCAGGTCGATTTGCCGACGCCCGAGGAGCCCAGCAGCACCAGCGTGGTTCCGGGCGATCGATACGGCGCGAGCCGTTCAGGCACATCGTCGTGGCGCGGATCGAGCGCGTGTACCGGCGTCGCCGGTCCGGCCAGCCGCTGGATTTCTTCGATGCGCGCCTCGACGTTCTCGCAGCGATCGGGTTTGGTCAGCAGCACCACCGGCATCAGGCCGGCGGACCTCACCGTGAGCAGATAGCGTTCGAGCCGGTTCGGGCTGTAATCGCCGTCGAGCCCCATCACGAGCAGGGCGCAATCGGCATTGGCGACGATGCGCTGGCGCGAGCCATCGGCCATGCCGCGCACGAGCAGGCTGGAGCGCGGCAGGCAGTGCACGATGCGCTGCGGATCGCTGCCGCGATCGAGCACGACCCAGTCGCCGACCGACAAACCGTCGTCCTGCTGTCGCAGCGATTGCAGCAGCGTGGGATTCATCTCGACGCTGGCGGTTTCGAGGCCGTCGTGAACGACGAAATGATGGCGATGCTGTTCGACGACGCGCGCCGGGGCGAAGGCATCGCCATGCAGATCGAGCGCCGCGAGCTCGCGGCCGCAACGCTCGGTCCAGCCGAGCGCGGCTAGCGCGGGCGGCAGTTGATTCGAAGACATGGAAAACCCTGTGAAGCAGAGCGGCAGGGCGCCGCGCCGCAGTGGGCGCAGCGAAGGATTTCGAAGCACGCCGCACCGCCGGGCCGGCAGGGACCGGCATCGGCGAAAACGCGCTTCGAGCGCTCAGGCAAAGACAGTCACAGGCATCGAGGGGATCGGGCGACCAAGCGGGTCGCGGGGCGCATGATGGCGAGCGCCTTGCGCCCGGTCAACGCAAGACGGGTTTCAGCCCAGCGCCCCGATCAGCCGCACGCGCTTGCTCTCGGGCACTTCGTTGTATGCGAGCACGTGCAGGTCCGGCACGGTCTGGCGCGTGAAGCGCGACAGCAGCGGCCTCAGCGGCCCCGGAACCAGCAGCACGGCCGGCTGGCCGATCGCGGTCTGGCGCTGCACGCCGTCGGCGATCGACTGCTGCATGCGTTCGGCGAGGCCCGGCTCCAGCGCGAGACTGCCGGCGTTGAGCGTGTCCTGCAGCAGACGCTCGAGCTGCGGGGCCAGCGTATACGCCGGCAGCTCGGCCTCCATGCCATTGATGTCCTGCACGATCTGGCGTCCGAGCGTGATGCGGACGGCCGAAGCGAGCGCCACCGGATCGTGGCTCTTGGGCGCCACTTCGGCGAGCGCCTCGGCGATGCTGCGGAACGCGCGGATCGGCACGCGATCGGCCAGCAGGCTCTTGAGCACCTTGACGAACACCGCCATCGGCAGGGTCTTCGGCACGAGCTCTTCGGCAAGCTTGGGCGAAGCCTTGGCGAGATTGCTCAGCAGCGCCTGCGCCTCGTCGTGGCCGAACAGGTCCGAGGCGTGCTGGCCAATCAGATGCGACAGGTGGGTGGCGACGACCGTGGCCGGATCGACCACCGTGTAGCCCATCGACTGCGCGTGGTCGCGCGCCCCGCGTTCGATCCAGGTGGCGTCGAGTCCGAAGGTCGGGTCCTTGGCGGCGATGCCGGTGATGGTGCCGAGCGCGCGGCCCGAATCGAGCGCCATGAACTTGTCCGCGTGCACCGAGCCGCTCGCCAGCGGCACGCCGTTGAGCGTCACGCGATAGGCGTTCGGCGACAGCTCGAGGTTGTCGCGGATGTGCACGGGCGGAATCAGAAAGCCCAGGTCCTGCGTGAGCTTCTTGCGCACGCCCTTGATGCGCGCCATCAGTTCGCCGCCCTGCTTGGCGTCGACGAGCGGAATCAGCCGGTAGCCCACTTCGAGCCCGAGCGCGTCTTCGGGCGCGACGTCTTCCCAGCTCAGCTCGGGCAGCTTGCTCGGGGCCGGCAGCGCCTCCTGGGTCTTCCGGGCCTCGACCGCCTGGAGCTTGCGCCGGGACAGCCTGAACGCGAGGTAGCCGCAGCCCGCCGCGAGCGACAGGAACACCAGGTTCGGCATGCCCGGAATGACGCCGAGCAGCGCGAGCACCGCGGCCGCGATGCCGAGCGCCTTGGCCTGGCCGAAGATCTGCGCCGCGAGCTGCTGGCCCATGTCCTGGGCCTTGGACATGCGCGTCACCAGGATCGCCACCGCGGTCGACAGCAGCAGCGCCGGAATCTGCGCGACGAGGCCGTCGCCGATCGTCAGCAGCGTGTAGTTCCTGGCCGCCTCGGCGATCGGCAGATCGTGCTCCATCGTGCCGATCAGCAATCCGCCGATGATGTTGATGACCAGCACGAGCAGGCCGGCGATGGCGTCACCGCGCACGAACTTGCTCGCGCCGTCCATCGAGCCGTAGAAGTCGGCTTCCTCGCGCACGTCCTCGCGACGGGCTTTCGCCTCCTCGCGCGTCAACAAACCGGCGTTGAGGTCGGCGTCGATCGCCATCTGCTTGCCGGGCAGCGCGTCGAGCACGAAGCGCGCGGAGACTTCCGACACGCGCTCGGCGCCCTTGGTGACGACGACGAAATTGATGATCGTGAGGATGATGAACACGATGAAGCCCACCGTGTAATGCCCACCGATCACGAAGTTGCCGAAGGCCTCGATGACCTTGCCGGCCGCATGCGAGCCTTCGTGCCCGTGCAGCAGCACCACGCGCGTCGACGCCACGTTGAGCGCCAGCCGCAGCAACGTCACGCCGAGCAGCACCGTCGGGAACGCCGAGAACTCCAGCGGCCGCATCACGTAGATGACCGCGAGCAGGATCACGATCGACAGCGCGATGTTGAAGGTGAACAACAGGTCCAGCGCGAACGGCGCCAGCGGCACCACCATCATGCCGAGGATCGCGAGCAGGACCACTGGAGCGCCGAGGCCCTTGGAGGCTCCGCCGCGCAGGAGCGAGAGGAAGGAGTTCGGGTTGTTCACGCCGCTGCCGTACAAGCGGCGTGCCCGCGACATTCGCCGGGGCGGATTCTTAAACGAACGGTTGGCACTGAAGGGCGAGCGGCGGATACCGGGCATCACCTCGCAGATTCCGTTTTTTTCCTACATCGGGATGCGACGCACGTCCTTCTTTGCGCATGGCGAGCAGGCATCCTTTGGGCGCAGACTTTCAATGGCCCTTTCCGACGCGAGCCTTCCCGCCATGTCGACTCTCCAAGCGAATGTTCCGCCGGTGCAGCGCCGCCGCAGCGGGCTGCCGAGCTCAAGTGTCGTCGTCGCCTGAGCCTCGATGAAACGCCTGCTGCTCTCCACCCTGCTCTGCTTCGCCGCCGCCGAGATCTACTTCATCGTCAGCTCGATCACGGTCGGCCATGGCGACATCTCGCGCATCGCGCTCGTCCCGCTCGCCGGCGCGATGATGAGCGCGGGCTCGGTCGCCGCCTACCTGCTCGGAGCCTTGCTGCTGCGAAGCTCGCGCAGGCTGCGGGCGACGCCGGCCTTCATCGTTTCCGGTGCCGCGGTCGGACTGCTGATCTTCCTGCTGCGCGTCTGGTGGCATCTGAGCATCGAATCGACGGTGCCGATGTTCTCGCTGCTGCAGTACATCCTCGCCGGCGTCTGCTGGGGCACGCTCTACGCCGGCTGCGCGCTGCTGGCCCGGCACTGGGTTCCTCCGCTGCCGCAGCAGCCGGCCTCCGCCAAGCTCAAAGCGGCACTGCGCAGCTCCTGAGGGACTGCTACGGTAGCGGCCCGAACGCCGCCGGACCGCCACCGTGCCCCAAGCCCGCTACGACCTCCACATCGCCAACAAGAATTACTCGTCCTGGTCGCTGCGTCCGTGGTTGCTCATGCGTGAACTCGGCATCGGCTTCGACGAGCACCTCGCCGCGTTTTCGCCGGGCTCGAACTGGGACGAATTCCGCCGCTTCTCGCCGACCGGCAAGCTGCCCTGCCTCGTCGATGGCGGCACCGTGGTCTGGGATTCGCTCGGCATCACCGAGTATCTCGCCGAGCGCCACGCCGACGTCTGGCCGGCCGACGCCGCCGCCCGCGCCTGGGCCCGCTGCGCCGCGGCCGAGATGCACTCGGGCTTCGGCGAGTTGCGCAATCAATGCACGATGAACTGCGGCATCCGCGTGCGCCTGCATGCGATCTCGCCGGCGCTGCAGAAGGACATCAGCCGCATCGACGAACTCTGGAACGAAGGGCTGGGCCGATTCGGCGGCCCGTTCCTGGCCGGCGGCAAGTTCAGCGCCGTCGATGCCTTCTACGCCCCGGTGGCATTCCGCGTGCAGACCTACGGCCTGTCGCTGAGCCCGGCCGCGCAGGCCTACGCCGACCGCCTGCTCGCGCTGCCGACGATGCGCGACTGGTACGAGGCCGGCCTCGCCGAAACCTGGCGCGAAGCCGACCACGAAGCCGAAGCGCGCCAGGTCGGCACCTGGCTGCAGGATCTGCGGGCCGCTCCATAACGACGAACACGAGAACGAAACCATGAGCATCGACCGCCGCGTCATCTTCTATCACGCCCCTCAGAGCCGCTCGGCCGGCGTGCGTGCCCTGCTCGAAGAGCTCGGTGCCGACTACGAGTTGCGCGCACTGAACCTCAAGACCGGGCAGACGCGCGAGCCGGCTTATCTCGCGATCAACCCGATGGGCAAGGTGCCGGCGATCGTGCACCTCGGTTCGCTGATCACCGAGCAGCCGGCGATCTACCAGTACCTCGCCGACCTCTATCCCGAAGCCGGCCTCGCCCCGCAGATGGGCGATCCGTTGCGCGGCCCGTTCCTGCGCTGGCTCGCGTTCTACGGCTCCTCGTTCGAGCCCGCGGTGACCGACAAGGCGATGAAGCGCGATCCGGCGCCGCCGTCGATGTGTCCCTACGGCGACTTCGACACCATGATGGCGACCGTCGAAGCGCAGCTCGCGCGGGGCCCGTACATCCTCGGCGACCGCTTCACCTCGGCCGACGTGCTGTGGGGGCTCGCGCTACAGTGGATGCTCGGCTTCGGTCTCGTCGACGGCACGCCGGTGATCAAGGCCTATGTCGAGCGCATCGGCTCGCGGCCGAAGATCGTCGCGGCCGCCGAAGCGGACAAACAGCTGCTGGCCTCGCTGGGCGCCTGAGCGAGTCCGCTCGAAGCGTCGCAGCGGCGCTTCAGCTTTCCGTGGCAAGCTGCGCGGCTGTCGCCACACTTCGAACTCGTGAATCCGAACTCGTCTTCTCCGGTGCTGCAGGTCCAGGGCCTGCGCAAGCAGTACGCTGGCCGCGCGGCCGTCTCGGACGTGTCGTTCGACGTCGGACGCAACGAGATCGTCGGCCTGCTCGGCCCCAACGGCGCCGGCAAGACGACGACGATCAACATGGTGCTCGGCGTGCTCGAGCCGAGCGCGGGCCGCATCCTGATCGAAGGGCTCGACGTGCAGCGCCAGCGCCGCAAGGCGCTTGCGCGGACCAACTTCGCGGCCGTCTACGCGCCGCTGCCGGGCAACCTCACGGTCTATGAGAACCTGCGCTTCTTCGGCCTCGTCTACGCGGTGCGCCATCTCGCGACGCGCATCGAAACGCTGATCGAGCAGTTCGATCTCGTGCGCTTCCGCGACACGCGCTGCGGCGTGCTGTCGTCTGGCGAGCAGACGCGCGTCTGCCTGGCCAAGGCCATGCTCAACGAGCCGCAGTTGCTGCTGCTCGACGAGCCCACGGCTTCGCTGGACCCGGCCACCGCGCGCGACATCCGCGCGCAGATCAAGGCCATCGCCGCGCACGG
Source organism: Hydrocarboniphaga sp. FW305-C-57 (assembly GCF_058783045.1). NCBI lineage: Bacteria > Pseudomonadati > Pseudomonadota > Gammaproteobacteria > Nevskiales > Nevskiaceae > Hydrocarboniphaga > Hydrocarboniphaga sp. FW305-C-57. The sequence goes on from NZ_JBYSYG010000005.1 coordinate 50,502, forward strand.
CGACGGCGGCATCCTGTGGACCTCGCACAACATGCTCGAGGTGCAGGAAGTCTGCGATCGCGTGCTGTTCCTGTCGCGCGGACGCATCCTGCTGCAGGGCGATCCGCGCACGCTGCCGCAGCAGCACGGCGAGGCCACGCTCGACGATCTGTTCGTAAAGCTCGCGCATGAAAACGCCGAGGCGCCGGCATGAGACCCGGAGTACGTCCATCACGGCCAGACTGCGTGGTCTCATGCCCACGCCGACTCGCGACGCCAGAATCCCCATGCTTCGCACGGGGCCCCTCCACGCTGCTCGCGCCGTTATGAGCCTGAAAGGCACCTGGGGCATCGTGCTGCGGCAGTTCTACCTGATGCGCGGCAGCCCGACGCGCCTGCTGCCGATGTTCGCGTGGGTGGCAATCGACATCGTGCTGTGGGGCTACATCACGCGCTATCTCGATACGCTCACGCAGGCGGGCGGCGCGCTGCTGCCGTCCCTGCTCGGTGCGGTACTGCTGTGGGATCTGTTCTCGCGCGTGATGCAGGGCATCACCACCTCGTTCCTCGAGGATGTGTGGTCGCGCAACTTCCTCAACCTGTTCGCCTCGCCACTGTCGGTGACGGACTACGTCGCGGGGCTGGTCCTCACGAGCCTGATCGGCAGCGTCATCGGGCTGGTCGTCATGCTGCTGCTCGCCATGGGCATCTTCGGCTTGTCGTTCGCGAGCTATGGGCTACTGCTGATTCCGTTCCTGCTCGTGCTGTTCCTGTTCGGCATCGCGCTCGGCATCTTCGCGAGCGCGATGGTGCTGCGCCTCGGTCCGGCCTCCGAATGGCTGGTCTGGCCGATTCCGGCGCTGCTGTCTCCGTTCGCGGGCGTGTTCTATCCGCTGTCGACCCTGCCGGGCTGGATGCAGGCCGTCGGTCATGCCTTGCCGCCGTCGTACGTGTTCGAGGGCATGCGCGCGATCGTCGCAGGCCAGCCGTTCGAGGCCCACACGCTGCTCTGGGGCCTTTCGCTGGCGGTCGGCCAGATCGCGCTCGCGGGAGCCTGCTTTCAGTGGGTGTTCCGCTATTCGATCCGCAGCGGCCTGCTCGCGCGCTACAGCGCCGAAAGCGTCGCCTGACTCGATCCGTCCGGCAATGGCCGGACACGCTCGAGTCGGATGGCAAAGCGCTGACAGAAACCGCGTCGAGCCTGAGCCAGACTGCCCGCACCACGAGTCGGGGAGGTCGGAAATGCGCCTCAAACGATGGGCCGGCCTTTGCGCCGGCGGTCTGCTCTGTCTCAGTGCCGCGGTCCAGGCGCACGACGTGCAGCAATTCGAGCACGTGACGAGCCTCAGGCTCACGCTGCGATCGGATCTGCGCCAGCGCGAGGTGATCGTCCTCAAGCCCGATGCGCAGACCGCCGGGCGCGCCCCGGCGATCGTCATGCTGCACTACCTGCACGGCTCGCCGGCCGACATGGCCGACCTGACCGCCGCCGGCCGGCTCGCCCGCGACGCCGGCGCCTGGGTGATCCTGCCCGACGCGGTGCAGGGCAAATGGAATTACGGCAGCGCGAGCGTCAAGACGGTCGACGACGTGAAGTTCCTCGACACGGTGATCGACGCCGTGGCCGAGCGCTTTCCGATCGACACCAGGCGCCTGTACATGAGCGGCTATTCCAACGGCGGGCTCATGGCAGTGCGCTACGCCTGCGAGCGTCCCGAGCGCGTCGCCGCGGTCGGCGTGGTGGCGACCACGATCGAGCAGCTCGACGCCCTGCGTTGCGCCCCGGCCCAGGGCGTGGCGATGCTCTACATCAACGGCGTCGACGACCCGATCGTGCCGTTCGAAGGCAATCTGCTGAAGCGGTCGGCCGACAGCACCCTGGCGCTCTGGCGCGGCTTCAACGACTGCACCGACACCTCCACGAGCGAGCAGCTGCCCGATCGCGTCGACGACGCGACGCGCGTGACGCACAAGGCCTGGCGCGACTGCAGCAGCGGCCTGCCGGTCGAGCAGTACCGCATCGAGGGCGGCGGCCATACCTGGCCCGGAACCCAGCGCTACACCCTGGGCCTGGGCATCACGAGCCAGGATCTCGAAGCCACCGAGGCGATCTGGCAGTTCGTCAGCCGCTACAGCCGCCCGTGAAGGTGGGCACGATGATCACGATCAAATCCTCCTCGATGCTGCTGGCGGCCTCGCTCGCGTTCATCTCGAGCGCAGGGGCGCAAACCTTCACGAGCGCCGAATTCGCCGTCAACGCGACGGTCGCCGGCGACCAGATGCTGCCGGGCGTCGCCGCCCTTCCGGGCGGCGGCTTCGTGGTGGTCTGGGACGGGGAAGACCAGGACGGCAGCCTGTCCGGCATCGTCGCGCAGCGCTACGCGGCCGGCGGCGACAGGCTCGGCGGCGAGTTCGTCGTCAACGAACAAGGCAACGAGCGCCAGAGCAATCCGGCCATCGCGAGCGACGCCCAGGGCCGCTTCCTCGTCGCCTGGAACAGCGCGACGCACACGGCCGAGCACACCGGCGTGTTCGCGCGCCGCTATGCCGCCGACGGGACGCCGGCCGGCGCCTCGTTCCGCGTCAACAGCTCGGGGCGCGACATCTACGCCATCGTCGCGGTGGCGATGAACGCCTCGGGCCAGGCCGTGATCGTCTGGCCCGAGCGTTCGAGCACCGGACTGCCGGTGGCGACCAACAGCTCGTACAGCCACATCGTCGCGCAGCGCTACGCGACCGACGGTGCCGCGCTCGGCGCCCCGATCACGGTCGCGACGAGCCTGCTGACCAACCTGCGCACACCGAGCGTCGGCATCGACGCCGCCGGCGGCTTCGTCGTGAGCTGGAATTCCGACCTTCAGTCCGGCTTGTTGAGCGAGAACTCCAGCCTCGGCCTCGGGCTCGGCGTGTTCGCGCGGCGCTTCGGTGCCGACGGCAAGCCGCTCGCGGCGCAGTTCCGGGTCGATGCGGGCGCGGCGAACGTGATCGTCGACCGGCCCGTCGTCGCGGTGGCGCCGGATGGGCGCTTCGCGCTCGCCTGGCAGACCAATTCGGCGGAAGACCTGTCCGCGCTGGGCGTGCAGCTGCGCCGCTACGGGGCCGACGGCAAGGCCATCGAAGCACCGCTGCAGCCCGATGAGGTGGGAATGCGGCGGCGTCCCGCGCTGAGCTACGCAGCCGACGGGCGCCTGCTCGTCGCCGCGCATTCGGCCGGTATCTACGTGCGTGGCTACGCGGCGGGCGGCGCGCCGATCGGACCGAGCCAGCGCGCCGACGGGGGCGCCGCGAGCAACGCGGTACAGCTGCCCGTGCTCGCGCAGACGCAGGCGGGAGCGGCGATGGCCTGGCAGAGTTTCGGCCAGGACGGCGACGGGCGCGGCATCCGCGCGAGGCTCATCGCGCCCTGAGCGGAGCCGACTGCGAGCGCGATCTTTTCGCTAACGGTCCGATCAGGGCCCAGGCGTTAAAGTGTGCGCATGAACACTCCCACGAAAAGCGCCACGCTCGACTCCCTGGAGTTCACCAACCGTTTCGCACGGCTCGACGGTCCGTTCCACGCCCAGGTGGAGCCGCAGCCGCTGTCCGACGTTCGCCTGCTGCATCTCAACGCGCCGCTCGCCGAACGGCTCGAGCTCGATCCGAGTGCCGCCGCGCAAGACCCCGGCTTCATCGCCGCGATGGCCGGCAATCGCAAGCTCGCCGGCGGGGCCTATGTCGCGAGCGTCTATGCAGGCCATCAGTTCGGCACGCTGGTTCCGCAGCTCGGCGACGGCCGCGCCAACCTGATCGGCGAGGTCCGCACGCCGTCGGGCGAGCAGTTCGAACTGCAGCTCAAGGGCTCGGGCCAGACCCCGTTCTCGCGCTTCGCCGATGGCCGCGCGGTGCTGCGCTCCAGCATTCGCGAATACCTGTGCAGCGAGGCCATGCACGCGCTCGGCATTCCGACCACGCGCGCGCTGTCGCTGGTCGGCGCGAGCGATCCGGTGCAGCGCGAGCGCATCGAGCGCGCCGCCGTGGTCTGCCGCGTGGCCCCGAGCTTCGTGCGCTTCGGGCACTTCGAGTTCTTCTATTTCCGCAACCGGCACGAGGAAATCCGCCAGCTCGCCGATCACGTGATCGAGGCGCACTACCCGCACCTGGCCGGCTTCCCCGAGCGTTACGCGGCCTGGCTCAGCGAGATCGTGCAGCGCACCGCCAAACTGATGGCGCAATGGCAGTCCGTGGGCTTCTGCCACGGCGTCATGAACACCGACAACATGAGCGTGCTGGGCCTGACGATCGATTACGGCCCGTATGGCTTCCTCGATGGCTTCGACGCGCACCACATCTGCAATCACAGCGACGAAGGCGGCCGCTACGCCTACGATCGCCAGCCCGTGATCGGCCAGTGGAATTGCAGCAAGCTGCTGCAGGCCACGTTGCCGCTGCTGCACGAAGACCCGGATCAGTCCGTCGAGATCGCCAACGCGATCCTCACGCGCTATCCGGCCGACTACATGAACGAGATGATGAGCCTCTGGCGGCGCAAGCTCGGCATCGTCAGCGAGCAGGACGAAGACCGCGAACTGATCAATCGCTTCCTGAACCTGCTCGACAAGGGCAAGAGCGACTTCACGCGCAGCTTCCGCGCGTTGTCGAATTTGCGCGACGGCGACGACCGGCCGGCGATGCGCGACGAGCTGCTCGACCAGGCCGCGTTCGACGCCTGGCTGCCGGACTATCGCGCCCGGCTCGCCCAGGACGGCCAGCCCGAGGCCGAGCGCCACCATGCGATGCGCGCCGTCAACCCGAAATACGTGCTGCGCAATCACCTCGCACAGGCGGCGATCGCGCAAGCCGAGGCCGGCGACGCGAGCGAGATCGACCGGCTGTTCCGCGTGCTGCAGCGCCCCTACGACGAGCAGCCCGAGTCCGAAGCCTATGCAGCCGAGCCGCCGCCCGAAGCGCGCCACATCAGCGTGAGCTGCTCGTCCTGAACAGAATCGCGAGGAGAACGCCATGCGCAGACGCCAGCTGACCGACAACGCCGACTGCGACGACATCCTGCACTGGCTCGATGCGCACAGCGTCAGCGTCACGCAGGGCCTGCCCGCGCAGCTGCTCAACAAGCGCTGGGAGCAGGCCGGACGCTCGACCGCGCAACTCGGGCCGGCGCTCAAGCTGCTGTTCGATCAGGACTGGGTCGCGATCACACCAGACCTCGATCCGCCGCACCTGCGCTTTTCGAGCGACGGCTTTCGCAAGCTCATCGAAGCGCCGCTGATCGAGGAGCCCGAGACCGTCGCGGAAGCGATCGCCGAACCCGCGCCGGTCGTCGCACCAACGGCGGCGGAACGGCCTGTCACCGCGCCGGCAACCGCGGCGCCCTCGCCGGCTGCGGCCCCGTCCGCCGCCACGTTCCGTGGCCCGAGCGAACTGCGCCTGCGCAACGACATTCTCGGCGTCTATCGCGAACTCAAGCTCAAGGCCGGCGCGCGGCTGATCGGCATGACCCTGTCGCGCTACTGGCAGGAGCTCGGCAATCGCGCGGGCGATCTGCGCGACGGCATCGACGTGCTCGTTCGCGACGGCTTCCTGCAACCCCGCATGGTCGGCATCGACAGGCACTGGATGCTGACCACCGAAGGCGAGAGCTTCATGAACGGTCCCGCGGCTCCGCCCGCGCTGGCCCGGCTCGCGCCGGCGCTCGACAAGATTTCGCTGACACCGCCGGCCGACGAGCTGCGACTGCTGACCGCGCGCGTGATCGTCGCCGAGCTCGATCCGGGCCAGGGCCGGCTCGACTACGGCTCGCTGCGCCCGGCCTGGATGCAGCGCACGCGCCTCGATGACAACGCGCTGCTGCACGGCCTCGACATGCTCAACAAGCTGGCCTGCGTGCAATTGCACGACAGCACGCCGCTCGACATCGAGATCACCGCCGCAGGCCGCACGCTGGCCTCGCAGGAAACGCCCAAGCTCGCCAAGGTGCTGTCACTGCTCAACAAGGCGCTCGGCGGCTGAGGCCGCCGCCAAACGCTCTCCAACACCGGAATATCCAAGGAGACCCATGCCGTACACGATGCTGATCATCGAGCCGCGCGGCCAGCGCGCCGAACGCGGCCCCGAGCAGGGACGCGAGGTCTACGAGCAGATGCTGGCCTTCGGCGCCCAGCTCAAGGAACGCGGGCTGCTGATCGATGCGCAGTCGCTCAAGGCCGATTCGGCCGGCGTCCGGCTGCAGGTGCGCGGCGGCAAGCGCACGCTCGTCGACGGCCCGTTCTCCGAGGCCAAGGAAATGATCGGCGGTTTCTTCCTGCTCGCTTGCGAGACGCGCGAACAGGCCCTGGAGATCGCGGCCGCCTGTCCGGCCGCCGAATACGCAACCATCGAGATTCGAGAAACCGGCCCCTGCTTCACCTGAAGCGGCGCAGGCGGCGGACGGTCAGGCCGCCAGTATCGACTCGATGAGCTCGATCACCGCCTCGATGCGATAAGGCTTGGTGATGAAGCCTTGTGCGACTTTCGAGGGCTCGATGTCCGCCGGCAGCGCGGCGCTCGTGAGAATCACCGGAATCGCGGCGAGCGCCGGCTGCGCGCGCATGGCCCGGATCAGTTCGAGTCCATTGACGTGCGGCATCATGAAATCGGTCAGGACGATATCGGGCCGTTCGCGCGCGAGCTGCTGCAGGGCGCGCTCGCCATTGCTCGCCTGGCTCACGCGGTAGCCCGACATCTCCAGCAGCAGCGCGACCGTCGTGAGGGTGCCCGGCTCATCCTCGACGAGCAACACGTGGGGCGGCGCTTTGGCGCTCATTTTCAGCCCTGCTCGCTACGAGCTTGGCGATGAGCCTGACCTGAGAGCAGCCCTTTCATGGGCCCCGGTAGCGCCCGAAGCTGCAGCCCATCGGACGTGATCGAGATTTCGCGGATGGACGGGTCGAAGCCACTCTCGCGGACTTTGACCACCGAGAGGATGCGGCGCAGTTCGGAATCGAGCTCGATGTAGCGCATGAGCATGATGTTCTCAGCGACTGCTGAAACGGCGCCGAATGCAATCGACGTTTCGCCGCCGACGAGCTGAGGACTTTCCGACGTGAAGATCGAGGTCACGCCCATCTCGCGCAAGGCATTGGTCAGCGCGGCGAGAAACGGAGCGAGGCGGTCCGGATAGATCGCCGACTGCTCGATCGCATCGAAGCCATCGACGAACAGGCGTTTGACTCCGCGCCGGCGCACCGCCGCGAGCAGGCGGTAGCCGATGTCGTCGAGCAGGGTGTCGGTCAGCGACTGCCACTGGATCTCGACGATGCCGTCGTCGCAGAGCACGGGCAGCTCCAAGCCGTTGCCACCGGCCTTGCGGCGGATGCGCGCGGGGGTTTCGTAGAAGCTGTACACCAGCCCGGGCTCCTCGGCGGTGGACTGGCTGATGAACTGCAGGCCCAGCGTGGACTTGCCGATGCCGGTCGGACCGATCAACAGGGTGCTCGACCCTCGCGGCAGGCCGCCGCCGATCATCTGGTCGAGTTCGGGAGCTCCGGTGCTCAGGCGCTGCTCGTAATTTCCGTTCTCGGGCGCGAGCGCGGTGACGGTCTCCAGGCGCGGCAACACCTGCACGCCTTCGTTGGAGATCAGCATCATGTGCCGGCCCATGATGAAGCCGCTGCCGCGGAACTTGTGGACCTGGAAATAGCGATAGCTGCGGTAGTCGAGCGTCATGGTGCCGATCTCGAACCAGCCGTCCACCATCGTGAACTCGGGGCTCGTCGCTCCGCGTCGGCTGCTGGTCAGCAGCAGGATGGTGCTGCCGAGCAGGTTGGCGAGGATGGCGAGATCGTTGACGAACTTGCGGAAGTCACGCTCCGAGCCGACGTTCTCCTCGAGCGCGAACAGGCCATCGACGACGATGGTGCGCGCGCCCAGACGGCGGCTCTCGCCGTTGAGCAGACGCAGGATGCCGCGCAGGCCGTCGCTCTGCAGGTCGTCGAAGCCGCTGACGTAGTAGACCGAATCGGGCACCTGGGTGCCGTCGTAGAAGCTCATGCCTTCAAGATGCTGCATGAGCCGCGAATGCGACTCGGCGAGCAGCGTCACGTAGAGCGCTTTTTCGCCATGCCGCGCCCGATGGAAGCAGAGCTGGTTCGAGAAGATGGTTTTGCCAGCCCCCGGCGTGCCCTGGACGATATAGACCGAGCCAGCCACCAGGCCGCCGTGCAAGACACTGTCCAGACCGAAGATACCTGTGGAAATCCGGCCGGACCCGTTCTGGCTCCCGGCTACGCTTCCTGCGCCGCCCTGACTCACAAACTTCTCCCAACACCTCGCACGATGAGCGAAGGCTAACAGATGACGTAGGCGATGACGTGGAGCGTGAGGCCCACGGAGGTCCACAAGCCACGCAGCCGGCGACAAGTCAGCTGCGCATGCCTAAGCTTCCGCGCATTCATTCACTCACCGCGCATCGGAGACCGTCCATGTCCAGCCTGCTGTCGTTGCCCAACACCATCGAACAGCGCGTCGACGCGAGCGCCGAGACGAGCGCTCTGCGCATGGCAGCCGACATCGCGACCGAACTCGACGGCGCTGTTCAGCAGCGCGGCCAGGCGACACTGATCGTCTCCGGCGGCCGCAGTCCGATCGCCTTCTTCCAGGCCTTGTCGGGCGCGACGCTGGACTGGTCGAAAATCACCGTGAGCCTCGCCGACGAGCGCTGGGTTCCAGCCGACCACGCCGACAGCAACGCCAGGCTGGTGCGCGAACATTTGCTGCAAGGGCCAGCCGCGTCCGCGCGCTTCGTCCCGCTCGCCCATGCGGAAAACGCCCCGGAAGCCGCGCTGCCGCGAGTCGAGCGCGAGATCGCCGGCCTGCCCTCGCCGTTCGACGTCGTGGTGCTCGGCATGGGCGACGACGCACACACCGCCTCGCTGTTCCCGAATCTGCCCGAAACCGAGCGCGCACTCGATCCGGACGCAGCCGCCACGCTCGCGATCACGCGTCCGACCACGGCTCCGCACGCCCGCATCACGCTGACGCTCGCGGCGCTCAAGCGTAGCCGGCGCATCGTGCTGCAGATTCAGGGGAGCAGGAAGCGCGAGGTGCTCGAAGCCGCCGTCGGCCAGCCCGCGCTGCGCTGTCCGATCGCCGCGATCCTTGCGCTGCGCGAGGTGCCGGTGCGGCTGTATTACTCCGACTGAGCTTGCGGACCGATTCGCGGAAACCGACCTCAGAGTTCGCCGCTGTCGAGCCGGGCCGCCTCTTCGGCCGCAGCCAGTTTGGCGCGCATCACCTCGAGGCTGTTGTCGAGATGGTTGACCTGCTCCTGCAGGTGTTGGGCCAGGATCTCGAGTCCGGCCGATTGCTGGGCGTAGTGCAGTTCCTGAGCCACCGAATTGCGGACCTCCTGTACTGCCCGAATCCGCGCCGGCTCGGTCATCACCGTGGACAACTGCAGGCTCAGGTGCTCGGCCACCATGAGCCGTGAGTGCAACAGGGCGAACTGGCCATCGAGTTCGGCGAGACGATCCGTCAACGGCTTCAGGTAGGCTCGCAGCCACTGTTCCAGCGATGCCTGCTCCGCGATTTCCATTCCATTCCCCGCCACGCCCGCTGCCTGCAGGCTCAGCGGCCTCGATGGCTCCCCGCAGGCTGTCGTTGTCGATGAGTCTTTTCCGCTGAAACGAGCCTAACAAGAAGGACTTGCGCGCCCTATGGGGAATAGTCCTCAGCAAAGCGGTCGCAAATCTCTCTATCGGACCCGGCTTTTTCCGGCAGGCTTTCCAGCTTCGGGCCTGTCGAACACAGGTCAAGAAACTCGAGGAACTACCCACCCGAACGCGAGTCACACAGACGCAGGGTTCGCAGTCACCTTGCTTGCAGTCGGACCGCTTCTCTCCCGTTCCGGCTGCTCCACGCCCGCGGTGCCGGCCACTCCCTCCGGTTATCGCGGGCTTTTTATTTGCGCTCCCACCAAGGCCACCGCCACGAACAAGGTCGCCTGCGCCAGACACTCGCTATATATTATTTTATATAACGAAGCGTTCGTTACGGACGCGACCGGTCCGAAGCCTTTTCGGATCCAGACCAGGGAGTTGACATGCGGGGGATCGGGAGCGGCGTGTTCGCGCCAGCATTGATCACGGTATTTTCAGCGAGCGCGGCGCAGGCGCAGGCGCAGGATGTCGCGACCGCCGGGCCGAACAGAACCTTCACGCTCGGGACTGTCGAAGTGATCGGTACCGCCGAGCCCGACGCCACCGCGCTGACCACCGATGCGGTGGGCGTCGACGAACTGCTCGCCCTGCACCGCGACGATCTGGCCGAAGCGCTCGACCTCGTTCCGGGGGCCGCCTTGCAGAATCTCGGCCAGCGCCGCGAGCGCCTGATCGCCCTGCGCGGTTTTTCGAGCCGTCAGGTTCCGCTGTTCATCGACGGCGTGCCGGTCTACGTGCCGTACGACGGCAACGTCGACCTCGCCCGCTTCGGCATCGACTACGTCTCCGAGATCGTCGTCAGCAAGGGTCTGGGCTCCTTGCTTTATGGGCCGAACGCGCTCGGCGGCGCGGTCAACGTGATCAGCCGCAAGCCCACCGCCCCACTCGAAATCTTCGCCCGCGCGGGTGCCGAGTTCGACGACGAATTCGGCGGCATCGAACAGCGCGGATCGGTTTCGCTCGGCGGTGTGCGCGGCCAGTGGTACGGCAATTTCACCGTCTCGCATGTGGATTCGGATGGCTATCGCCTGCCGGGCGATTTCGAGGCCGTCGCGGCCGAAGACGGCGGCGCTCGCGAAAACGCCGACAGCCGCGACACCGTCATCAGCGCCAAGATCGGCTTCGTTCCGGACGATCGCAACGAATATGCGCTGAGCTACTACCGCCAGCAGGGCGACAAGAACGATCCGCCGTACGCGGGAACGTATCTGCGCAGCGCCGGATTCTCCGACGGCGTGCAGGTTCGTTACTGGCAATGGCCCAACTGGGACAAGGAAAGCTTCTACTTCGTCGCACGCAATGCGATCGGCGATCGCGGAACGCTGCGCTGGCGCCTGTTCCACGACACCTTCGAGAACTCGCTGGAATCGTACGACGACGCCACCTACACCACGCAGACGCGGCCCTACGCCTTCGCCGGCAGCCGTTATGACGACTACACCTGGGGAGGCAACATCGACTTTGAATGGCGCTGGATCGATTCGCAGACCACGCGCCTGGCCGCGCACTACCGCAAGGACGTGCATCGCGAGCAGCAGACACAGCCGTTCTCGCCCGAGGAGCGCCTCGAAATCCCGACCTACGATCTGGCCATCGAACACGAGTGGAAGATCACGCCGCAGATCACGCTGACGCCAGGCTATTCGTACCTCGTACAGCCGGGCCGCACCGTGCAGATCTACGACGACGCCTCGCAGACCTACAACCCGCAGAGCGTGGACGACGCCAAGGCGCACAACGCGCAGCTCGTCGGCACCTGGCGGCTCGACGAGAGCCAGTCCTTGCTCGCCGGTGTGAGCCGCAAGACGCGCTTCCCGACGCTCAAGGACCGCTTCTCGGGCGGCCTCGGCAGCGCGGTGCCGAACCCCGGGCTCAAACGCGAGAACGCCACGCACTACGAAGTGGGGTATGAACTGCGTCATCCGCGCTGGGGCGGCAAGTTCGCGGTCTTCCAGAGCGAACTCGACGAGGCCATCCAGAGCGTCACACTGCCTTCGTCGGCCTGCTCGAGCCCGCCCTGCTCGCAGCTGCAGAACATCGGCGAACAGCGTCATCGCGGAATCGAACTCTCGGCCACCGCGAAGCCGATCGATACGCTCGCGCTCGTCGCGCAGGTCAACCTGCTCGACATCGACAACCGCGGCGTCAACAGCGGCGTGAAGATCACCGGCACGCCGGATGAGATTTACCGCCTTCGCGCCGACTGGAATTTCCTGCCGCAATGGCATCTGCGTCTCGACGCGCAGCATGAATCCGATCGCTACAGCAACAGCACCGGCACGCGCGTCGCGGACTCGTTCACCGTGGCCAACGCATTCCTGCGGTTCTCACCGCTGGCCAGCGTCGGCATCGATCTCGGCGCTCGCAATCTGACCGACGAGCTCTACGCTTACGACGAAGGCTATTACGAAGCCGGTCGCACTTGGCTCGCGCAGGTCGACTATCGCTACTGAAGAGGGCGCCTCAGAATCCTTCGGCCCGAGTCGATCATCGCCTGCGTTGCGATGCATCGAGCTTCTCGAAGCGGCGGCGCGCAGCCGCCGCTTCGCCGTCGTGCCAGAGCTGCGCATCCGCGCTTCAACGAGCCCTTCACTGGGAGACGGCAGCCACCGGCGTCAGCGTGAAGCGCAGCTTGTCTTCGGTCAGCCCGCTGAACTGCAGCACGAAATCCAGGTTGGCCGGCAGTTCGTAGACGACCACCTTGCGCGGCTTGTCGCAGCCCGGGGAGCCGTTGAAATCGAGCGGAGACACGACCTTGCCCTCGGCGACGATGTCGATCCAGAACGGAACGTCGAGCGCGACGCGATACGGACCGGCCGTCGGCACGCGAAATCGGATCAGCCCGGCCGAGGCACCATCGGCGAGCATTTTCTTGCTCGGACTTGCGGCGAACCGCACCGTGTCCTGCGACAGTAGCGCGAGCTCGTAGAGCCGATCGAGCTGCAGCAGCGGCGCACGTTCGCCGGACGCGCCGGCCGAGACGCTCACGGGCTGGCCGACGAACAGCGCGCGTTCGTGCGAAACGTCCCATTTGAAGCCGTTGCAGGCATCGTTCGCCGACGCCTGCATTACGCACCACACCATCGTCGCACCGATGATCCGCGCCGGAGTCCGCATGAAATTTCCCGTATTGGTGGCGCGGAATCTTACACGTTATATAAATTCAAACATAACGATGAAGAGGCGGCCCGACCGTGACGAGAGAACGCGTTGCGGAATGCGACAGATGCCCTGCCCGGCGCAGAAAACAAAAAAGCCGCGCTTTTCGGCGCGGCTTCGAATCCTGTGATGGTGGAGCGGAGGAGGATCGAACTCCCGACCTTCGCATTGCGAACGCGACGCTCTCCCAGCTGAGCTACCGCCCCACACAAGGGCGCGCAGTATAGCGAGTCATTGCCCAGAAAACAGCCCCTCACCGAAGCGGTGGGACGAAGCGGCGGCCTTCCGGTCGGGCCGTGCATGCGCGCCGGAACGCACGCGGTCAGGCCGGGCCCAGGTGCTTCGGCGCCGCAGCGCTGTGCGCAAAAACGGCGGGCTCAATCATCGTCCGCGAGCGCTTTCCACCATCTGTTCGACCATTTCGCAGCACCCTCTTCACGCGGAAAAAAAACCCTGCTAAATAGGCGCCGCACTGGTCCACAACTCAGCAGCGATGGCCCGAAAGCCCAAACCCAAGCCACAGGCGGAACCCGCCAAGAACTTCGATGAGTTCGCGGAAGAAAGCGAAGGACTCGAAGAAGACGTGAACGTCGAGCCCGTCGAAACCGTCTCGGCAGGCAAGCTGCGCGACTGGCGAGATGTCGAGAAGTTGAAGGAGATGCGCGAGCTGCGCCGCCTCGTCGGCGACGACTTCGATCTCCTCGACGACTTCCGCCCGCGTCGCTGAGGCACGCCACGGACCTGCGCCGTCAGGCGCCGGTTTTGTGCATCCATCGGCATGCCCTGCGCGGGCAATATGCCGATGCCTGAAATGAAAAAGCCGGGCCGCTGTTGCGGCCCGGCTTTTGTTTTTGTCTCGTGATTCTCAGCCCAACAGCTTGGCCAGATCCTGGTCGATCTCCTCGGGCGTGGCCACCGATTCATAGCGCTTGACGACCTTGCCCTGCTGATCGACGAGGAACTTGGTGAAATTCCACTTGACCGCGTCGGTGCCGATCAACTCCGGGAAATTGGCTTTCAGATGCGAGACCAGACGCTGCGCTCCGGGCAGGTTCTCGTCGAAGTGACCCGGCTGCTCCTGGCGCAGGTAGCGATACAGCGGGTGCGCATCCGCCCCGTTGACTTCGATCTTCGAGAACAGCGGAAAGCTCACGCCGTAGTTGAGCGAGCAGAATTCCTCGATCTCGGCTTCGCTGCCCGGTTCCTGGTGGCCGAACTGGTCGCACGGAAAACCGAGGATCTCCAGGCCCTTGGCCTTGTACTTCTTGTACAGCGCCTCCAGGCCCGTGTACTGCGGCGTGAAACCACACTTGCTCGCCACATTGACGATCAGCAGCAACTTGCCCTTGAAAGCGCTCAGCGACTGATCCTGTCCCTTGATGGTTTTGGCGCTGTAATCGTAGACATTCATGTTGATTCTCCGTCGGCCTTGTCTTTGTTGAATCGCAGGTCTTGGATTCTAGCCTTCCCGGGTCAGCAGCATGGCGTCGCCGTAGCTGAAGAATCGGTAGCGCTGCTGCACCGCGTGCCGATAGGCGGCCATGATGCGTTCGTAGCCCGCGAAGGCGCTCACGAGCATGAGCAGCGTGCTTTCGGGCAGGTGGAAATTGGTCAGCAGGCGATCGACGACCTTGAAGCGGTAGCCCGGCGTAATGAACAGCCGTGTCTCGCCCGCACCGGACTGCAGCGTACCCGTCGCCGCGGCCGATTCGAGCGCACGCGTCACCGTGGTTCCGACGGCGACCACGCGACCACCCTGCGCCTTCGTCTCGGCGATCGCCTCGCAGAGTTCCGGCGAAATGTCGTAGCGCTCCGCATGCATGCGATGCTCGGAGACGTCGTCGACCCGCAGCGGCTGGAACGTGCCCGCGCCGACGTGCAACGTCAGTGTCGCTGTGCGCACGCCGCGCACATTCAAGTCCGCGAGCAGGCTGTCGTCGAAATGCAGCCCGGCCGTCGGCGCGGCAACGGCACCGGGCTTTGCCGCGAACACGGTCTGGTAGCGCTCGGCGTCGAAACCGCCCGGCGCATGTTCGATGTACGGCGGCAGCGGCAAGCGTCCGACGCGTTCCATCAGGGCCTCGAAGCTGCCGGCCGACCGCAGCTGCAGGCGGAACATGTCGTCCTGCCGATCGATCATCACGAGCACCGCAGGCTCTTCGCCTTCCGCCAGGTCGATCAGAATCTCACCGCCCGGCTTGGGCGTTTTCGACGCGCCCACCTGCGCCAGCGCCTCGCGCTCGCCGAGCAGCCGCTCGACCAGAATCTCCACCCGACCACCCGTCGGCTTGCGTCCGAACAGGCGGGCCGGAATGACGCGCGTGTCGTTGAAGATCAGCAGATCGCCCGGCTCGATCAGCGAGGCGAAATCACGCATCTGCCGATCGGCCACTGCACCGTCGGGAGCAAGTTCCAGCAGGCGGCTGGCACTGCGCCTCTCGGCCGGAAACTGGGCGATCAGTTCGGCAGGAAGTTCGTAGTTGAAATCGGAGCGGCGCATAAGAAGGCGCGCAGTTTACACAGCGCGCCCCGCCGGCTTCAGCCCGGATATCGCTCGATGGGCGGCGCCAGAGCGTCTGCACCGAAGCGGGCAAACCGGCTGTGACAGTCCTGAACGCGGCTCCGATCAATGACACGGAGCCTGCATTCAGTCCCGGACGCTGTCATTCGGCAGGCCGCGAAACGAAAACCGCGTCCGCTCAGACGAAGCCGCCGAACACCAGCACTGCCACGATGATGACCGCCGCGAGCACGCCGCCGGACGGACCGTAGCCCCAACTGCGGCTGTGCGGAAACACCGGCAGCACACCGAGCAGTGCGAGCAGCAGGATGATCAGCAGAATGGTTCCGAGTGTCATGGCAGGCCTCCTTGGTGGGTACTCCAGCGTGCACCGACGAGGCTGAACAATGGGCGCGTCTCGTGTGGACTTCGGCGATCGCCATCCCCGAGGCTATTTACCTTTCAGTAAGTTTCTATATACTGCACCGCAACATGACTCGTTGAGCTCCGCTCCGAGACATCACCGGTCTCCTCCAGAAGGGCCACGCGCCCTTCTCGCACCTTGGCCCCCTTCTTGGGGGCTTCTTTTTGCCCCTTTCGTTACATGAGCGCCCCACTCGCCTCCCGGCACGGCTGCCCGTGTTAGAGCACGATCCCGACTGGCCTGCGACGGCGTCCAACCGTTGATCCCGCGCAGATAGCCGCTAGTCGAATTCCCGCGGGCGGTCCGTCGTTACGGCTTGGCGCCTACATTCGCTATGGGCATGCTGTCGTATCGCGAATGGGAATCATCGCTGAGCTTGTGGCAACCGTAACGGCCTCACCGTGAAACGGCCGCGGCACTTCGGATTGCTCCTTGAAGCACGTGCCGTTTTGCCGCCTTGCACCATGGAAGTACAAGGCCGCGTTGTCTCAGGGAACAGACGATGAAGCCGCTGCAGATCCTATTGGTCGACGATAATCAGGCGTTTTTGGCCCTCTCGTTGCGCCTACTCTCATCCCTGGACGACGTCGAGGTGATCGGCTGGGGATACGACGGATTCAACGGCGTCCGCCTGGCCGAAGAGCTCTGCCCAGACCTCGTCATCATGGATCTCGACATGCCTGGAATGGGAGGGCTGCAGGCCACCCGCCTGATCAAGGCTCAGCATCAGCCCCCCATGATCGTCATCGCCAGCTACCACGACGACGTCGAGCGCCGCGAACACGCAGCCGCCGCGGGCGCCGACAGCTTCGTCAGCAAAGACGAGTTCGAAAGACAGATCGCAGCCTTCATCAAGAAAGCGCAACGGCAGGCTGGCTGAAACAGAGCAAAGGCGATCCGCCGGTCCTCCCCTACGGCAGGGAACGTCGAACTGGATGCGCAAAAAAAGCCCGCCAAGCTGGGGAACATGGCGGGCCGAGTTCTCTGTTGAGAATGCCCGCAATGACGAGCGGGCAGGCACATGATCAGGGAGGGTCGCTGTCGCGAGGCTGAGGCCGAGCTTTCAGAATTGTTCGTTCCAACCGCCAATTTCCGCCTGACGGGCGGAACGGGAGAATCAGCGGCCCTCAGCAGCAAAAATCGCTTTGTGCATGAAGGAAGTCCGCCGTCGGCGCGCGTGAATTCGAGCCAACAGTTTCTCGATGCGAATAGGCCTCGTCACACGATCGTCAGCGCCAATCTCTAGGCTTTCGACGCGAGCCTCCCGCGCTTCGACGTTTGAAGATCAACGATCGCAAAATCCGGGAAGCGGAGAGCGCGCCGCGTCGAGCCCAGCTGCGCGTCGACATGGACCACTCGACGCTCTTCAACGCGTATCGACTGCGAGCTTGCCCGAGATGACGCTAAAGGACCAGAAACGAAAAAGCCCCGTCGAAACGGGGCCTTATCTAGCTTCCATGAACGCCAGTGAACGTTCGTGAAAGCTTCAGCTGGTGCCTAGGGAGAGACTCGAACTCTCACGAGGGGCTACCTCGGCGGATTTTGAGTCCGCTGCGTCTACCGATTCCGCCACCCAGGCAAGGGGCGCGATAATACTCGCGGGGCACAGGCGCAGCAATGCATGCGGCCACTGGTGATCAGATGCGAAAGTCGTAGCGCAGGCCATAGTGCCAGGCCATCGTGCGGGCGTCGCGGTCCTGATAGAACACGGTGCCGCCGGCGGTCAGGCGCAGATTGGGCAGCGACTTCGAGATCACGCGAATCGGAAACAGCAACTCGGCGCCGTAGCTGACGCCGCTGAAGCTCTTCTCCGCTCCGTTCTCGGCTTCGGCCGAGGACCACGAGTAGCCGAAGCGAGCCGAGATCTCGAGCACGTCGAGCACGGTTCCGGTCGGCACGATGTAGGCGCCGTAGAACTTCTTCATCTCGAATTCGTCGACCGCCTTGGCCTTGTCCGGCGCAAATCCGACGACGCCTTCGATGGCGATGCCGGGAATCAAGCGCCAGCCGAGACGACCACGGTAGAAACCGCCGTCGAGTTCGTCGGTGCCGAAGCGCTCTTCGATGCCGTCATCCGACAAATCGATCTTGGCCTCTACGCGATCGATGCCGACGTAGAGGTTCGGGGGCTCTTCTTCGTCGATCGACTCCGAGGCCGGCTCGTCGCCCCCCGATCCTGCGGAGTCGTAGCTGTCGGCCGAGCTGCCCGCGTCGATCGTCTCGGTCGAGTCGGCGCTGGCTTCGCCGGACGAATCGGAAGCTTCCGAGCCCGTCGCCTCCATCGACGCATCGGGGCTGGAGGCCGAGTCGACACTGTCGGTCGCTGGCGCGGCCTCTTCGGCCGGCGCCTCGGTCGAGGGGGCCTCCTCGGCAGGCGTGACTTGAGCGTCTTGCGCCAGTGACGCCAGCGGTGTCGCGAGCAAGGCCAGCAAAGTCAGACCGGCAACGGTTTTCGGCATGTTCTCCTCCCTGTGTGGACTCTGGTGTCCTTGTGCTCCGCTCGAGGCGGATCGGGCGATTCTAATGTCAGCCCGGCGCGCACCGCACCATACGCGTGCAAGCCCGAAAGTGTGCTCGGCGGGCTCCGATGCGGTGCCTCATGCACAATAGACTGCCATGGCACCTCATCCCAGACGCTCAGCCCCATGATGACCGCTCATTTCTGCAACCTCTGCGGCCACAAGGTGGATTTTCGCGTGCCCGAAGGCGATCACCTGCCTCGGCATGTCTGCCCCAACTGCGACCACGTGCAGTACTTCAATCCGCGCGTGATCGTCGGCGTGATTCCCGAATGGGAGGACGGACGCATCCTGCTATGCCGGCGCAACATCGAGCCGCGACTCGGCCTGTGGACGTTTCCGTCCGGCTTCATGGAGCTCGGCGAAACCACCGCCGAAGGCGCCGGACGCGAGGCGCGCGAGGAGTCCGAAGCCGACGTCGATGTCGGTCCGCTCGTCGCCGTCATCAGCGTGCCTTACGTGTCGCAGGTCTTCATGATCCATCGCGGGCGCATGCGCAGCGCCCATCACGCGCCGACGCCCGAGAGTAGCGAAACCCATCTGTTCGCCGAGCATGAGATTCCATGGGACGAGCTCGCGTTTCCGAACATTCATCACGGCCTCAAGTTCTTCTTCGCCGACCGCGCCAAGGGGCACTTCGAAATTCACGCGCTCGATCTGGTGCACAAGCCGCGCAATCCGAAGGATCGCGAAGTGAGCACCGGCGACGATTTGTCTCCCTGACAAGGTGCGGACGCCGGGAGGCCATTGAGTGATCGCCAAAGCAGCGGCACATTCTTGCGAATGACCCAGCAGCTCATCCGGCTCCAGCATTTCTTCGCGCTGCCGCGCGCCCGCGTGTTCGCCTACTTCGCGAAGCACGACAATTTCGGCCGGCTCTGGTGGCCGGCGCAATGCCGCTGGATCAAAGCCGCTCCGGACGGCGACGCCGACGGCGTCGGCTCGGTTCGCGAAATCAAGGTCGGGCTCGTTCGCTTCGAGGAAACCATCACCGAGATCACGCCCGACAGCGCGATCGAATATCGGGTCACGCGCGGCGGACCGTTCAAGAACCATGTCGGTCGCATGCGCTTTTCCGAGGTGCCGGGCGGCACCCAGCTCGACTACGACATCGCCTTCGATTGTCACTGGCCGCTGTTCGGCAACTTCGTTTCGGGCGTCATGCACACCGCCTGGTTGCGCGGGGTGAACCGGGCGGTCGATCGGCTCATGAGCGGTCACGGCTGAACGCGATGCGCGTCTTCAGCCACACCTGTTCGAACACCGAGATCGTCTGCGCGCTCGGAGCCGGCGCTTGCCTGGTCGGCGTCGATGCCGATTCCGACCATCCGCCCGATGTCGTCGCCGCGCTGCCCAAGCCGGGGCGCGATCTCGATCTCGATACGAATATCGTCGCGGACCTGGCGCCCGATCTCGTGCTGACCTCGCTCACGGTGCCCGGGCACGAGCGCATCGTCTCCGAGTTGCAGGCGCTCGGATTGCGCACGATCACGATCGATCCGCTGAGCCTCGAAGACGTTTACGCGAGCATCGCCACGATCGCCTCGGCGCTCGGCATCGAGGCGCGCGGGGCCGATCTGATCGCGCGGATGCGCGAGCAGATGCCGCGCGTCGAAGCGGGTACGCGGCGTCCGCGCATTGCGGTCGAATGGTGGCCCAAGCCGGTCATCGTGCCCGCCCGGCAATCCTGGGTGACCGACATCATCGAACTCGCCGGAGGCTGCAATCCCTGGGCCGATCTCGAAGCCAAGAGCGTCACTGTCGATCACGCCGAAGAAGCGCGTCAGGCCGACGCGGTGGTGATGTCCTGGTGCGGCGTGCAGCTCGAAAAATATCGCGCCGACGTGGTGCTGCGTCGTGAAGAGGCGCGTCACTGGCCGGCTTTGGTGCATGGCCGCGTGCATGCGATCAGCGAGGCCTTCCTGGGCCGTCCGGGTCCGCGACTCGTGCAGGGCTACGCCGAATTGCGCAAGATCATTTCCGCATTCCGAGCGTAAGAAATTCGCGCTTTCCGCGGCTTTTTGCACAAGCCTGAACAACCCGCCAAATCCCTGAGTCCACACGCTTATCGAGGGTCTCGATGGGCCTGCCGATGGCACGAATGCTGCGGTAGGGAACCCGTTGCAACAGGACTTATAACGAAGTGGTTCGCCAGCAACTGGCGACCTCAGGGATCCACCTATGTTCTCAGGCAGATACCGCTCATGCGCGTGATGCTCGTCGACGATGATCCAGCGCGTCGCGCCGCTATCGAAGCGTCGCTGCGCTCGCTCGAACACGAAGTCGTCGGCGCCATTACCTCGGCCGCCGATTTGTCGGTGGCCGTGCGCCGTCACCAGCCCGACGTCATCCTGATCGACGTCGATTCACCGAGCCGCGACACGCTCGAATCGCTCGGACAGGTCACACGGGATCGCCCGCGGCCTATCGTGCTGTTCGCGCATACCGGTGCGCCCGACACCATCAAGAAGGCACTGCAGGCCGGCGTCACGTCGTATGTGGTCGATGGGCTCAACGCCTCACGGCTCAAGCCCATTCTCGACGTGGCCATCGCCCGTTTCGAAGAGTTTCAAGCACTGCGCAACGAGCTCGAAGAAACCAAGAGCAAGCTGGCCGACCGGCGTGATATCGAAAAAGCCAAGGGTCTGCTCATGAAGCGCCGCAATCTGGACGAAAACAGCGCCTATGAACTATTGCGGCGCATGGCGATGGACCGCAATCTCAAGCTTGGCGAAGCCGCACGCGCCCTGATCGCGGCAGCCGAGCTCCTCTAGTGAAACACGCCATGCCACTCGAAAAAACAGAACTGAAGATCGGGCTGGTGCCGCTGGTCGACGCAGCACCGCTGATCATCGCACGTGAAAAAGGCTTCTTCGACGCCCATGGGCTCCGGGTCGAGCTGTCGGTCGAGGCCTCGTGGGCCAACATCCGCGACAAGGTCGCCGCCGGCCTGCTCGACGCGGCGCACATGCTCGCACCGATGCCCATCGCCGCGACCGCCGGCATCGATGGCGTGCGCGTGCCGATGCTCACCGCGCTCTCGCTCAATCTCAACGGCAACGCGATCACCATTTCCGAATCGCTGTTCTGGCAGATGCAGCTCGACACGATCACGCCTCGCGAAGTCGGCAACCGACTCAAGAGCGTGCTCGAAACCGACCGCGCGGCTGGCGCCTCGCCGCGCGTATTCGCGCACGTGTTTCCGTTCTCCACCCACAACTACGAGTTGCGCTACTGGCTGGCCGGTTGCGGCATCGACCCCGATCGCGATCTGAACCTGTCGGTGGTGCCGCCTCCGCAAATGGTCAAGTCGCTGCGCGAAGGCAGCATCGACGGCTTCTGCGTCGGCGCTCCGTGGAGCGAGGTCGCGCAGGCCGACGGCATCGGCCGCGTCGTCGTGCGCAAGTATCAGATCTGGAACAACAGCCCTGAAAAGGTGCTCGGCGTGACCCATAGTTGGGCCCACCAGAATCCGAACACGCATCTGGCGCTGATCGCAGCGCTGATCGAAACCGCGCGCTGGCTCGATCGCACCGAGAATCGGGCCGAGGCGGCCCGCATCGTCGTCGAAAGCCATGCACTCGAGGCCCCGCCCGAAGTCGTGCACGAAGCGCTGCAGGCACGATCGAGTGGACATCCGCTCGGGCGCGGACTGGTATTCCATGAAGGCGCCGCGAACTTTCCGTGGACTTCGCACGCGCTCTGGTTCATCCAGCAGATGATCCGCTGGCAACAGGCCCCGAGCGACATCGATGCGGCCGCCGTCGCATCGGCCAGCTATCGACCGGATCTGTATCGCGCCGCAGCCGCACTGGTCGGCGAGCCCTGCCCGGCCCAGGATTTCAAGAGCGAAGGCGATCACGCACGCAGCTGGAAGCTCGGCAACGCGGACGGCGGCATCACGATGGGCCCGGATCGCTTTTTCGACGGTCAGCATTTCGAGGGTCGCTGAAACATGAATCGCCGATCGGTTTGATCGGCGATTCATGTCGAAAGGCCCGCGCTACTTCGCATCGCAGCAACCGCAATCATGCCGGCACGAGCCGGCTTTTTTTATTGCCCGAGCTTGCTGCGGACAACAAAAAGCCGCCGGTCTTATTCAGACCGGCGGAATCTCAGGATCGGCTGACTGATTTTTGTGAGCAGCAGGTCGTCGCTTACTGGACGACGACCGTGCCTTTCATTTGCGGATGCAGCTGGCAGGCATACTCGTAAACGCCCGGCGAGGTGAAGGTCTTGGTGTAAGTGGCGCCTTCCTTCAGGCGACCGCTCGATTCACCGGCAAAGTTCACGAAGTGGTTCGACCCATCCTCGTTCTTCCAGGTCACCGTGGCACCGACCGGCACCGTCAGCGAAGCCGGCGAATAGGCGTAATCCTTGAGGATCACCGTCGTGCCGCCGGCGACTGGCGCGGGCGCCGGGGCCGGAGCGGGCTCGGCAACCGGCGTGGTCGCCATCGGCTTGGCGAACTCGGCGGTAGCCTCGGTCGGAGCGACCGTCACGCCGCCACCGGTGGACTCGGTCACCTTGAGTTCGACTCGACGGTTCAGCTCGCGACCTTCATCGGAGTTGTTGTCCGCCACCGGCATGGACTCACCGTAGCCATGCGTGGTCATGCGATCGCCCGCGACGCCCTTGGAGACCAGATAGTCCTTGACCGACTTCGAGCGCTTGTCCGACAGGCTCAGGTTGTACGCATCCGAACCCTTGGAGTCGGTGTGGCCACCGATCTCGACCTTGATGTCGGGGCGCTTCTCGAGTGCGCCGGCGACGCCGTCGAGAATGATCTTGGCGTTCGGCGTGAGCCGCGCCTTGTCGAACTCGAAAGTCACGCCCTGCAGCACGATGGTGTCGCCGACCGCGCAGCCCTCGAGCGTCATCGGCTCGCCCGGTCCGGGCGCCTTGCAGATCGGGTTGTACTCGTCCATGTCGTTGGCGTCGGTGCATCCCTTGTCGGCCGGGAAGTCGATCGCGCCATCGCCATCGTTGTCGATGCCGTCACTGCAGACCGGCGGCGGCGGTGCGGGCACCACGGCGACCGGAGGCGGCGGAGGCGGCGGCGGTGCGACCGGCTTGGCGCCGAGCGGAATGCGGACGCCGAGGTTGAACAGCGGCTCGTGGAAATCAGAATTTCGCGTGTCGTTTTCTTCTGGTTTCTGAACGTGATAAAGGGCCTCCGCCCGAATGCTGAAGGTATCGAACAACGGAAAGTCCCAGCCCAGTCCCGCGTTGAACTGCACTTGATCACCGCCCATAACGTCTGCATGCAGATATGGCCCCAAGGTGGATCCAGCCAAGTACCAGTTCACGCCGCCACCCACACCCCACACATCGTCTTTTTTGTTTTCGCAGAGATTGCCCAACGCACCGCTGCAGAAGTCACGCTTACCGTAGTCGAGATATCCCCCTCGCAATTCAAGCGCAAAGGCCGGCGTCATCGGAAACCCAACCGCCAGCATCCCGCCGATGCCATCGTCGGAGTTCAGACGATCCTTATCCGCGATCGCATAAGAGCCCATGGGGGCGATGTAGATGCGATCGTCATCGACCGCATGCGCTGCGGTTCCATAAGTCGTGGCGACCACCAGCGGCAACAAGGCATAGCGAAACTTTTTCATGCGGCCCCTTCTATAGATCTATCGTTCTCGGTCTGCGGTCCAAGCACTCGCTCCACGGCGACCTCCGGACAAAAAAAATCCACCGGTCGACCTACCCTGAAGCAGTCGTTCGGTGGACGTCATCGTCTGAATCGGACCGTCGTTGGTCCGTGAGCAAGCTGCCTGACGGCAAACTCAGGTTATCGGATAGCAATATCTCTGCCAATCGTCGGCTCGAAGGAACTTTCCCGGAACGGCCCGCGCCGACCGTCCGGACCTCGCGCCGAAGGGACCCCTGTCACTGGCACGATGGTTGCTCAGCCAGAAACTGAGGGTCCGTTCTGGTCCTTCGAAGGAAGCAAGTCTGACGGCGCTGGCGCGGTTCCCGGCCTCGATCAGACGGACCAATGGCGGTCCCATACAACGAGCCGATGGCCTCACCGCCACCGCTCATGGACAGGTTCGCTGGCTCACGAAGCCAGCCCCGACTGCCACTCAGGACGATGAAAACCGTACGTCATACCACCACGATCCGTGCGTTTCGCCGCATCGGCGGGCTCATGGCGCTGACCACGCTGCTGCTGGCCGCCAAGGCCGGCGCCTCGGCCGAAGTCGCCAACGACTTGGTCATGGAGGCGCTCGATATCGAACGCCTGGCCGCGCGACTCGATCCCGCCTCCACCCAGGCCGCGCAGGCACTCACGCCGGTCTACATCGGCTCCCAGGTCGCCGAGCTGCAGGTGCTCGAAGTCACGTTCCAGATCGATGCGGTCAAGCCGGTCCGCTACGCGTACTCGCCGGCCGAATCCGCCGCGCTCAACGAGAACAGCCTGCACCCGCTCGCCCAGATCGAACTCGCGCCGGGCTCGCACCGGCTCTACGTCGACTATGCGGCGCGCGGCGGCGACGATCGCCCCGGCGTGCCGCGCCTGCGCTCCCGTCTGGTGCAGAACATCGTAGCGCCAGCCGCCGGGCGGCCGCTCGTCATCGTCGTCAAGCCGGGCAGCCTCGGCGGCGATCCCGCGCTCGAACTCGTCGACGCGGCGGGCGATGTCACGCTGCGCCAGATCGATTACCTGATCCATTCGGGACGCTATTTCACCGCGGCCTCGCAGATCATGCAGATGCGCGACGCGGCCGGCGGCAGCCTGCCGGCCGACTACGAACAGCGCCTGCAGGCCAGCATCGCCGGTCTGCGCCACAACATGCCGGCCGATGCGAGCGCCTCGCCGGTGCTCGCGAAGTACCGATCCGCCGCCGCCTCGCTCGATGCCGGCCGCAACGCCGACGCGATCCCGATGCTCGAGCAGATCGGCAGCGAAAAGGCCAACAGCGCCGAAGCCTGGGTGCTGCGCGACCAGGCCAACACCACGCTCGGCTACTACTTCCTCGGGATGAAGCAGCCCGATCTGGCCGCCACCACATTCAAGCGCGTGCGCAGCGCGAGCCCCTATGCCAACACCGCGCTGCTCGGCCTGGGCTGGGCGATGCTCGCGCCGAGCGGCAACGCGGCCGACGGCACCGCGCCGCTCACCGCGCAATCGGTCAAGACCACGCTCAGCGCACCCGAAAAGCTCAGCACCGCCCGCAAGGCGATGCCGTTCAACAATGCCTGGGGCGTCGCCACCGGCAAGCGCGCCGACGATCTGCGCCGCGCGCTGGTGCCGTGGACCGAACTCGTCGGCCGCGACCCGACCGACGCGGCCGTGCAGGAGGCGATGCTCGCCCTGCCCTACGCATTCGAGCATCTGGGCGCGCACGAGCAGGCGCGCGACTACGGCAAGCGCGCGGTCGAGCAACTCGAGAACACGCGCGGGCACCTGGAAAAAGCGCTCGAGCACATCGCCAGCGGCGAGATGGCGAGCAAGATCGTCGAGAGCGACAGCCCCGACGGCAGCGGCTGGTCGTGGTGGCTCAAGGATCTTCCGCCGCCACGCTGGTGGCTCAAGAACCGTCCGCATGCGCCGGCGAATTTCTATTTCGAGCGGCTCACCGAGGACGAGGAGTTCCGCGAACACCTGGAGGCCGCGCACCAGCTGCACGAACTCGGCCTGGCGATGTCGCGCCGCGAAGGCGTGGTGAGGAAATCGGGCGACGCCGCACTGCAACAGCGCATCGATGCGCTCGAAGATCGCCTGATCGCGGCCGAGCGCGATGAACGCGCAGTGCTCGAACGCGCGGCCACGCGCTACATCACGAGCATCAAGCAGCAGACCGAACGCTATCTCGTCGAAGCTCATTTCGCGATCGCGCGTCTCAACGATCGTCCGCTGCAGGTCAGCGCAAAATGAACCTCATTCTTCCCAAACCTCGCGGCGCCGGCTTTACCGTCACCGCGTTCGCGGCCGCGCTGCTCACGACCACCGCAACGTTGGCGGCCAACAACCCGTCCACCATCGGCGACGTCGCCAACGACAACGGCCGCGACTCCGACGGCTGGTTCGTCGTCAAGACGCCGAGCATCCTGCGGCTCGAGATGTCCGAGGCGATTCCGGCAGACGTCGGCGTCGCGCTCGAACATTACGATCGCATCCTCGATCTGCCGGCCGTCGACCCGATGGTGCGCGCCGAAGCGATGCGCCGCGCCGCCTACCTGCGCGTGCAGCGCTCCGATGCGGGCAACGGCAAGCCCGGCGACGTCAAGCGTGCGATCCAGATCTACGAGCAGCTGCTCGCGGAGACGCCGAACGATCCCGGCAACGATCGCGCGCTGTACCAGCTCGCGCGCGCCTACCAGCTCGACGGCAACAACGACGCCTCGATCCGCAGCCTGCAGCAGCTCGGCGAACGCTTCCCGCAATCGGCACTCGTCGGCGACGGCCTGTTCCGCGCGGCCGAGCAGCTGTTCATGCGCGGCCATTACGACCAGGCCGAATCGGCTTACGCCAAGGTGATCGCGCAGGGCAAGGACACGCGCTACTTCGACACCGCCGAATACAAGTACGGCTGGGCGCTCTATCAGCAGGCCAAGTACGAGCAATCGCTGCCGGTGTTCCTCGGCATTCTCGACCGCGACTTCGCGGCCGGCTCGCCGACCGAGCTAAAATCCGCGCTCGCGGGCGTGCCGAAGAATCGCGAGGCTTCGGTCAAGGAAACGCTGCATGCGGCGAGCCTGTCGGTGGTCGGACTCGGCGGCGCGGAAAATCTGAATCGCTACTTCGAGAAAGCCGGCGAGCCGCGCTACGCGCCCGTGCTGGTTCGCGACACCGGCGAATACCTGCTCAAGAAGCAGCGCTACACCGATGCGGCGGGCCTCTACGCCGCGTATCGCAAGCGTCATCCGCAGAGCGAGCTTTCGCCCGAGTTCCAGACGCTCGCGATCGAGGCCTACAAGGCCGGCGGGTTCAGCGACCAGGTGCTGCTCGCCAAGGAGGAGTACGCACGCGAGTTCGCACCGGACAGCCCGTACTGGGCCACGCGCAAGCCTTCCGCCGACATGCTCGCGACCACGCGCGGCCATTACGACGACATCGCGCGGCACTACCAGGCGCTCGCCCAGCGCACGCCCGAAGCCGAAGCGGCCACGCGACAGAAATCCTTCCTGACCGCGGCCGACTGGTATCAGCGCACGCTGAAGCTGTTTCCGGCCGACGAACGCACGCCGCAGATCAACGTGCTCTACGCCGATGCGCTGCTCGACGGCGGCAAGCCGCAGCAGGCAGCGGCCGAGTACACCAAGGCCGCCTACGAGTATCCGAACAATGCGCGCGCACCCGAAGCGGCGTTCGCGGCCGTGCAGGTGTATCAGCGCATGGCGCGCGACGCCGGCAGCGCCCAGCGCGACGCGGCGCTCAAGCAATCGGTCGAGGCTTCGCTGCAGCTCGCCGACAAGATGCCCGCGCACGCACAGCGCAACGCCGTGCTCACGCAGAGCGCCGAAGACCTGCTGACGATCGGAGACGATCAGAAAGCCATCGACATCGCCGCTCGCGTGCTCGCCGACGATGCCAGGCCGAGCAACGAGCAGCGCCGCCGCAGCCTGTCGGTGCTGGCCGATGCACGCTTTTCGCTCAAGCAGTTCGATCAGGCCGAAGTCGCCTACGGCTCGCTGCTCAATGCGATGCCCGCCAACGATGCGCAGCGCGGCGCCGTCACCGACCGGCTCGCCGCCTCGGTCTACAAGCAGGCCGAAGCGGCACGCACCGCGGGCGACCTGAAGCTCGCGGCCGCCACCTTCCTGCGCGTCGGCCAGGTGGCGCCGGCCTCCTCGATTCGCGTAAACGCCGACTACGACGCTGCCGTCGCCTTCGCCGAACTC
Organism: Hydrocarboniphaga sp. FW305-C-57; assembly: GCF_058783045.1. Taxonomy (NCBI): domain Bacteria; kingdom Pseudomonadati; phylum Pseudomonadota; class Gammaproteobacteria; order Nevskiales; family Nevskiaceae; genus Hydrocarboniphaga; species Hydrocarboniphaga sp. FW305-C-57. The sequence continues at coordinate 78,627 of NZ_JBYSYG010000005.1, forward strand.
AAGGACTGGCCGTCCGCCGAAAGCACGCTCGAAGCCTTCCGCAGCCGCTATCCGCAGCACGCGCTGATCGCCGATGTCGACAAGCGGCTCGCCTACGCCTACGAGCAGGATTCGAAGTGGAGCCCGGCCGCCGATGCCTACTCGCGCATCGCGCGCCGCGACAGCGAATCGCCGGCGCTGCGTCGCGACTCGGCCTGGCTCGCGGCGAGCCTCTACGACAAGAGCCGCCAGCCGGCGCTCACGAACCAGTCCTACGAGTTCTACCTGAGCAGCTTTCCGCAGCCGCTCGATCGGGCGATGCAGGCGCGTCGCCGCCTCGCCGATCTGGCGCGCGACGATCTGCACGATCGCGCGGGCTACCAGCGCTGGCTGCAGGAGATCGTCAACGCCGATGCGGCGGCCGGCGGCGCGCGCACGCAGCAGACGCAGAAAATGGCGGCGCAGGCGAGCCTCGAAATCGGCCGCGACCAGGCGCAGCAGGCGCGGCGCGTGGCGCTGAGCCTGCCGGTCGAAAAGAGCCTGCCCGAGCGCATGGCGGCCACCGAAACCGCCATCGCCACGCTCACGCGCGCGGCGCGCTTCGGCGACCCGGACATCACCACGGCCGCGACCTACGAACTCGGCAGCGTCTATCGCGAATTCGGCCAGGCCATCATCAAGTCGAGCCGTCCGTCGAATCTCAACGGCGACGCGCTCGAGCAGTACAACATCCTGCTCGAAGAGCAGGCCTTCCCGTTCGAGGAGAAGGCCATCAAGGCCTACGAGGCCAACCTGGCCCGGCTGCAGCAGGGTTTGTGGAACGACTGGATTCGCCAGAGCGCGAAAGCTCTGGTGGAGCTCGCACCCGCCAAGTACGGCAAGCAGGATCAGCGCGATACCGTTTATGACTCCCTTCTCTAACTCCCATGCCAACCGCGGCGCGGTCGCGCTGCTCGTCCTTGCGCTCGCCGCTTGCGGCACGGCCCCGCGACAACCGGCGCGCAACAGCGTCGGCGGCAAGAGCCCGACGCCGGTCGCGACGAGCAGCGCGTCGTCGTCGACCGCCGCGTCGTCGACCGACAGGGTCGAAGCCGATCGCCGCTTCAAGCAGGCCCTGCAGCTCATGCGCGAGCACAAGCAGGCCGAGGCCCAGACCGCGCTCGTCTCGCTGTCGAAGGACTTCCCCGCCTTCTCGGGCCCGCTGACCGCGCTCGGCATCCTCTACGCGCAAGGCAAGCAGCGTTCGCAGGCGCTCGACAGCTTCGCCAGGGCCAGCACGGCGAACCCGGACAACGCGGTCGCACTGAACTGGCTCGGCTCGCTCTATCGTGAAAACGGCGATTTCAGGCGCGCCGAAGAGGCCTACCAGAAAGCGATCAAGGCCAAGCCCGACTACGCGCCGGCCCAGCTCAACCTCGGCATCCTCTACGACGTGTCGCTGCGCCAGCCGCAGAACGCGCTCGCCGCGTATCGCGAATACCAGCGCATCGCCGGACCGAAGAACCAGAACCTGATGGTCAGCGTCTGGATCAAGGAGCTCGAAGACAGCGCGACGACGCGCACCGCGTCCGCTTCGACGGAGTCGGCGCGATGAGGCCCGCGATGCTCCTCGCCGCGGTCATCGGCCTGGGTTCCATGGCAGTCGTCCAGGCGGCGGACGACGCCATCGGCACGCGCATCATCGGCGACGAGGAAGCCGCGCTCGGCCTCACGATCACGCCCTGGCAGGAAGAAAGCCCGGTCGAAATGGACCGCCCGCCGCTGCTGCTCGAGCCGGGCGCCGAGAAGATCGACGCCGCCGAGCTCAAGAGCCGCGTGCGCACACAACAGACCATCTCCGCGTTCCGCCGGTCGGGCGTCGATCCACGCTGAGGCGCCAGCGGATCGGAGCGCGCATCGCGAATGCTCTTGCACATTCTTCAACCACAACCGAGGTCTCGCTAAACATGGAGTTGTTCAACCACGTCATCCGTTTTTTCCAGGCTGGCGGCGCATTCATGTATCCCATCGCGCTGGTGCTGGCGCTGGCGCTGGCCGTGGGCGTGGAGCGGGTGATCTTTCTGGGTCGCACCGAACGTGAGAATCGCAGCCTGTGGGCGAAGATCGCCCCGCTGCTCAAGGCCGGCGACCTCAACGAAGCCGAGCGCCTGGCCAGCACCTCCGACACCGCCGTCGGCAAGCTGCTGACCACCGGCTTCGCCCAGGCCCGCGTCGACAACCGGCGCTCGGAGGTCGAGATCGCCACCGAGGAAGGCCTCATGGAAGTGCTGCCCGCCATCGAGCGCCGCACGCACTATCTCGGCACCTTCTCGAACATGTCGACCCTGCTCGGCCTGCTCGGCACCGTGCTCGGCCTCATCGGCGCCTTCGCCGCGCTCGGCAACGCCGACCCGGCCGAGAAGGCCGATCTGCTCTCCGCCGGCATTTCCGAGGCCATGAACTGCACGGCCTTCGGCCTGATGGTCGCCATTCCGTCGCTGCTCGCCCACGCCTGGCTCAGCAGCCGCACCACCGAGCTCATCGACACGCTCGAGTCGGTCTGCTCGCGCTTCGTCTCCGCCGTCTGCAAGCGCCGCTGAGTTGGTCATGACGACTCCGGTCATTCTCGACAACGAAGAAGACCAGGCGCCCCGCAAGGCCCGGCGCACGCGCCGGCTCGAGCGGCATTTGAAGCGCGGCGGCAACGAGGAGCTCAACATCGTCTCGATGATCGACGTCTTCGCGGTGCTGGTGTTCTTCCTGCTCGTGAGTTCGTCGATCGCCGCGGCGCGCCTGAACGTGCTGTCGCTGAACCTGCCGTCGAACGATGCGGCCACGCCGCCCGAGAAGCTGCCGCTGCAGCTGACGGTGAGCCTGATTCCGGGCGCGATGGTGGTGTCGGACCGCAACGGTGCGATCCGTCGGCTCGACAACACGCCGGCCGGCTACAACATCCAGGCGCTCTCCGAAGTGCTCGTCGAAACCAAGAAGGCGGCACCGTCGGAGAACAGCCTGACGCTGCTGGTGGCGCCCGATGTGCCCTACGACGATGTCGTGAAGGTCATGGACGCGGCGCGCCTGACGCCGGCCGAGGCGCGCAACCTGGGCCTGCCGCGCGAGCTGTATCCGCTGATCTCGCTCGGCGATGCGCAGGGGACGACGCCGGTTTCGCCAGGGGCTGCACCATGAGTTCGCGTCGGAGAGATCGCCGCACCGAGCGCGCCGTTCGCCGCAAGGGCCAGACGGTGGTCATCAACATCGTCTCGCTGATCGACATCTTCGCGATGCTGGTCTTCTACCTGCTCGTCAACGCGCTGGTGGTGGAAGTGATTCCGAGCCCGCGCTCGCTCACGCTGCCCGAGTCGGTGATCAAGGATCAGCCGCGGCTGTCGGTCACCATCGTCGTCACGCCCGACAGCATCCTGGTCGACAACCAGCCGGTGATGTCGACCGCTCAGGCGCTGGCCGCCGACGTCAAGCTGCTCGCCCCGCTCAAGTCCGCCCTGCTGCTCGCCCCGCTCATGCAGGTCGAAGGCGATGCCCAGAACCGCCTCACCCGCGGAGAAGTCAACATCGTCGCCGACAAGTCCATCCCCTATCGCCTGCTCAAGAAAGTGATGGCCACCTGCACCGACACGCGCTTCGCTCGCATCTCGCTCGCTGTCGTCGAGAAGAAAGGCAGCAGCTTGTGAAGCCCGATCTCGCTTTGCCTCCCTCTCCCTGCGGGAGAGGGACCGAGGGTGAGGGAGCTGCCGACTTGAGCCAGCTTCGCCATCGCGGCTTGTCCCTCACGTCTGGATGACGCCAGCCAGCACAACCGTACCCATCCTATGACCGCCGCCACCTTCCATAACCAACCCCTCGGACTCGACTCCTGGGGCATCGCCCAGGAAAGCGATCGCAAATTCAGGCGCATCGTCGGCCGCGTGCTGGTGCCGGTGGCGGTCTGCGCGATCGTGATTCCGTGGCTGCACTTCGAGATCGCGGAGCAGGAAGTCATCACGCCGGTCGCCGAACTCATCGTGCTGCCCGAACCCGAACTGCCGAAGGTGCAGCCGCAGCCCGAAGAAAAACCCGAGCCCAAAGCCGAGCCGGCCAAGCAGGCGCGCGCCGAAACCAAGCCGCTTCCGACCACGCCGGCCGAAAAGCCCAAGCCAGCGGAACAGGCCTCGCAAGCCGCAGCCGCGCCGAATGCGGCCCGCGAACTCGCAAGCCGCTCCGGCATCATGCAGTTCAACGATCGCCTGTCGGCCATGCGCACCGATGATGCGCTGGAGGCCGCGAATCAGGCGCTGCTGACGAGCGATGCACCGAATCCGCGCTCGGCCGCCAGCACCTCGGCGCTGGGCGCTTCGATCGCCGGAGCGGCCGCTTCCCGCAGCGGCGGCGGGACGAACACCAACGGCATCGCCGGAAACGACGCCGGCACCCGTTTGGGCTCGCGTCGCACAGAAGCCGTGCAAAGCGGCATCGGATATGGTCGCGGCAACGGTGGGGGCAGCGCGGCCGGCGCGGGTTCGGGCGCTGGCCCGGCGGCTACGCGCACCCCGCAAGAAATCCAGCTCGTTTTCGATCGCAACAAGACCGCCTTCTTCGCGCTGTTCAATCGTGCGGCGCGCAGCAATCCAAACATGGGCGCCGGCACCATCGTGATGCGCCTGACGATCCAGGCGGATGGCTCGGTGTCCGATTGCGCACTGGTATCGAGCAGCTTCGGCGATCCGGAGCTCGAAGAGAAAATTCTCCAGCGCGTGCGCCTGATGAATTTCGGCGCGAAGAACGTTGGCGTCTTCGTCTACCCGAATTACCCCCTGGCGTATCTGCCGCCGTAAGCCAGGCGCGTCCGAGTCCAGCGAGACCTCATCGATGCAAGCGCGTTTCCGGCTTCTTCGCGATCTTCTGATCGCCAGTCTGGTGCTCGTCGCCATCGCGAGCGCTTGCGTCTATGCGTTCAGCAAGCTGGTTCCGATGCTGGTGACCCGCCCCGAGGCCGATTGCTGCGTTCAGAAACCGAGCAGCTGAACGCAAACTGAGTCAGCGGTCATGTATTGGCATGCTGATTGCTGTATGACAGGCACGCAACGATAACGCGTGTTGTTTTCGAGCAAAGACGCTCGATCTACCGGATACCGAAGTCCACGTTTTGGCCTCCCTCCTTGTCACGGGGCCAGCACGTGGACTTTTTTGCTTTTGGGATCCGAAAGATGTTCCGAGGCGACGAACGCAAGGCATCGCGTGGGGAGCCGAAGGAAAACGAGCAGAACGTCCTGTCGCTGTGCGGTACGAACGAGAAGTGCTCCGGAGGCGGAGGCTTTTCATCCAACAAGCAGTAACGCAACCAATAGAGGGAGTTGAGGCATGAAAGGGTCGAAGGCAAATGGATCTCGTTGGATCAAGTCGGCGGCGTTCGCGGCGTTGAGCTTGTTTTCCACGGGCTCCTGGGCGGGTCTTTACAACGACGGCAAGGTGTTCCTGACCGGCGGCGTGTTCACGGTCGATGGCGCGGGCGGTGGTGGTGCGGTTCCGTGGGCGACGATCACCGGTTATGAAAGCCGTGACGGAATCAATGGTGGCGCAGGCTTCACGTATGTGCGTCTGCCGAACTATGACATCAACTGGATTGGTGGTTCGATCGGCTTCTACGATCGTTTCGAACTCTCGTACGTTAATACCAAGCTGACGACCGACCTGTCGAACGTCAACACGGTTGCAATGGTGGCGGATGTCTTGGGTCTGGCCGGCAACCTGGGCCTAAGCCCGAACGGCAGCAAGCTGCAAATGGACACTTATGGCGCCAAGTTGCGCTTGTTCGGCGACGCGGTCTACACCTCAGACAGCTTCATTCCGCAAACCGCCATCGGCTTTCTCTACAAAAAGAACACTACACCTGAGTTCGTCCGCACTCTGAACGCCGACAAGTCCAAGGACTGGGAAGCCTACTTGGCGTTCACCAAGGTGTTCTTTCGCTATAGCACGCTGGCCAACCTAACCGTTCGCTACACCGCAGCAAACCAAATCGGCCTGACCGGCTTCGGCGGGTGCGATCAGGGCCACTCGAACTGCGATAGCGACAAAGAGTTCCGCGTCGAGTTCTCGACGGCTTATCTTCTGCAGAAAAATTTTGCGATCGGTGGCGAGTACCAGCAGCACGGCAACAAGCAGAAGGGCAAGATCGTCGACACGGGCGGCCTGCTGGCAACGGACCCGGATGGCAATCTAGTCAGTGACGTGGTTGCGAACCTGGTCGGTGGATTGGCAGGAGCAACTGGCCTGAAGAACACGCTCGCTCAGAATGAGTCGGACTGGTACGACTTCTTCTTCGCCTATGCACCGAACAAGAACTATTCGTTGACGTTTGCCTACCTGTTCCTCGGTGACATCGCGGTCGCATCCCAGCAAAACGGCCTTTACTTCTCCCTGCACGCCACGTTCTAACAAGTCTAAAAGTGCATCCAGCAGCTTCATTGCACCTTTAATCTGATGGAGATTGTCATGAAAGTTTTCACCAAGAAGTTGTTCGCTGGCGCTGCGCTGTCGATCGCCGCGCTGTCGTCCGCACCGTCGTTTGCGGGCGAGAATCCGACCAGCCCGATCATGGGCATTCCGGCTTCGTCGCTCGAGGAATTCGGTGGCCGCGAGGGCGTGCGCGCCTGGGTCGAGAGCCTGTTCTACTACATCATGCTCGACAACCGCATCGCGCCGATCTTCCGCGAATTCGGCAACCCCGAACGCCAGATCTTCCTCAACACGCAGCTCGAAACGATGGTGCTCGGTGGCCCGAACGAGTATCAGGGCGCCAGCATGAGCGCGGCTCACGCCGATCTCGGCATCACCATGACGCAGTTCAACGCGGTGGTGGAAGCGGCTTACAACGCCTGCGAACGCAACGTGATCAAGTACCACACCTGCAACCAGCTCATCAACGCGCTGGCGCCGTTCACGGCTGACATCGTCACCCGCTAAAGCCGCTCTCTTTACGATAGCCGTCTTGTCGAAGAAAGCGTCAGTCAGCCGTTAGCGTTCACGAATCGGGGGCCGGGGCAGCCTGGCCTCCGATTCGTCCTGTTCGTGTCTATGTCGTTCTGCTTGATCCCGCTCTTAAATGTGTTCCGTGCTTCACCGCTTCACCATTCGATGTCGCAATTCTTGCTGTAGCTCAGCACCACGATACCTCTCAGAGGAAATACAGAAATGAAATCGACCTTCAGGAACCTCTTCTCCATCGGCTCGCGCAAGTCCGCCACCGGACATTCCGCGGTGCGTCGTTCGATGGTCGTCGCCGGCCTCTCGTTTCCGGTCGTCAGCTTCGTGTCCATGAGTGCTCGTGCCGCCGAAGGCATCGAGAAGTTCTGGAAATACAACACCAAGCCCGAGGAATATCTCTCGGGTGTCTTCGGCGGGCAGGTCCCGCCTCCGCAAGTCGCCGATACCGCCGGCAAGAGCGGCGACATGCTCAAGCCGCTGCCGCAGCGCCTGCGCTACTGGCGCGCCAACGGCCGCACGGTCTGGATCTTCGATGAGATCGGCAAGGCCGGCTATCTCGACACCACCTGCGGCTTCGTCGTGAAGGGTGGCGCCATCGAATCGGCCAGCGTGCTGATCTATCGCGAATCGCGCGGGGACCAGATCGGCACCGCGGGCTTTCTTCAGCAGTTCGTGGGCGCCAAGCCCGCAGGCGCCGGCATCGACAAGAACGTCGACAACATTTCGGGTGCGACCTATTCGGTCAACCTGATGAAGCGCATGGCCCGTGTCGCGCTGGCGCTGGACGCGTCGGTTCCGGCCTGAGACTGAGTGCTGGTAAGACCTCATCGAACCGGTCCTACTGACATGTCCACCATGACTTCGCCCAAGCCCCCTACCCCGCAACCGTCCAAGCCCAGAGGCGTGGTCGGACGCCTGCGGCATTTCAGCGAGCGGGCTCTTTCTTCGCGCCGGCAGCACACGCAAGTCAGAGCCAAGCCCAACCTGAGCATGACGCTGCGCACCTGGCACAAGCGCATCGGATTGTTCGCCTTCGTGTTCATGGGCTGGCTCGGTTTCAGCGGCTTTCTGATCAACCAGAGCGCGGATTGGGGCTACGACACCAAGCCGATCACCGCGAGCTGGGTGATGTCGCTGTACGGCCTGCACCCCGAGCCTCCGACCAAGGGCTACAACGTCGGCGGACACTGGCTCGCGGAAGCGCAGGACGCGACGATGCTCGACGGCAAGCCGCTGACGACGCGCATCAGCCACCAGCTCGGCCTGGCGGTCGCCGGCACGGCCGACAAGCCGCTGCTGTTCGTCGCCGAGCCCGAACGCGTCGTCGTGCTGTCACCGAGCGGCGATCTGGTCGACGAGATGAGCGGCTACACGCTGCCGGCTCCACAGGTGCGCCGCATCGGCACCATCCCGGGCAATCCGTCCAAGGTCGTGATCCAGGACCTCGACGCCTACGTGACCAGCGATGGCCTCGGCTGGGAAAAGCTGCCCGTGAACTCGCCGGTCGAGTGGGCCGCGCCGGTCGATCTGCCCGAAGCCCAGCGCAACGCGGCGATGCCGTTCTCGCTGCCGTCGGTCACGCTCGAACACGTGCTCGTCGATGCGCACAGCGGCCGTATCTTTGGTATCGGTGGAGCCTGGCTGATCAACTTCGTCGGCCTGGCCTCGATGGCGCTGAGCATCACCGGCGTCTGGATCATCTGGCGCACCAACCAGCAGCGTAAAGCCGCTCGACGCTGATCACCCCCAACGACGGCCACCCGCAGGTAGCCCATGGTCGTCAAATTGTTCGGTCCTCCTCCTCTCGTCAGAAGAAACTTTCTGGCGATGGGCACGGAGATCACGGTCACACTGGCCCCGCAGCGGCGGGGCCAGTTCCGCAGCGTCAAGCGCGCGATGACCGAGCTCAAGATCCTGCTGCGCAACTTCGGCCACGACGGCTGGGCCTGGGGCTACGGAGCGCTCGCCGAATTCAATCGCGAGCTCGCGGCCGGCATGGTCCCCGCCATTCCGCCCTCGCTGCGCCCGCTGTTCGATCGCGCCTGGCAACTGCGCGAAGCCAGCGGCGGACTGTTCGAACCGCGCATCGCCTCGCTCGTGCACCTGTGGGGCTTCGACAGCGTCGAACGCATTCGCAGCGAACCACCGCCGGCCGACGAGGCCGCGGCCTTGCTGCAGGCGCTCGCTCGAGCGCCCGCGTATCAGCCGGGCGCCGAGCGCTACGGTCCGGCTCCGGGCGTCGGCTGGGATTTCGGCGGCATCGGCAAGGGCTACATCGTCGATCAGGCGCTCGATCTGCTTGCCTTCGAGGGCTTCGTCGATGCGACCATCGACGCGGGCGGCAACGTCGCCGTGCGCGGCCAGCGCCGCGAACGATCCTGGCGCATCGGCATTCGCCGCCCGCTGATGCCCGGCGACGATCCCGATGCACCAGAATTGATCGCCGTTCTCGATGCGCGCGACGAATCGATCAACACCCATGGAGACGATCAGCGCTACTTCATCCACGAGGGAAAGCGCTATGCGCACATCATCGATCCGCGCAACGGCCAGTGCACGAGCGAGCTGCGCTCGCTGACCGTCGTGCACCGTGATGGAACACTCGCGGAAGCCGGTGGGGCGGCCCTGTTCGTCGCCGGCCCGCAAGCCTGGCCCGAACTCGCAGCGAAGCTCGGCATCGATCAGGTGCTCGCGGTCGACGCGCATGGGGCGATCACGGTCACGCCGGCGCTGGCCGCGCGCCTGCAGCCCGAGCCCGGCGTGAGCTGGTCGATTCTCTAGCGGCGCGGGACGATTCGCTCGCGCAGCCGGCATTGGCCGGTGGCGTGAATATTGCTGAACCAAGGCTGCGCAGGTTTCGCAGAAACCGGTGGCGGCCAATGAAGGCAGCTGCCTTGGGCAACGAGGCACTAGCGCAGGTGGCACGGGCTTCACCGGATCGAGCCGGCAAGCGTGCACACACGAACATAGATCGTATTTGGACAAAGGCGTCCATCCCCGGCGGTTCATCCGCCGACGGGTGGACGCCTTTTTGTTTTTCTTGTTTCGCAGGAGATGACCGTGATCCACGTTTTCGAGCCTGCTTCGCAGGCATCTGGCAAGGGACTTCCCGATGGCGCTCCCACGCGCCTGGCGCAAAGACACGGTCGCGCCCTGCATCACGGTTCTTCACCGGCGGGTTGACTCCCCTTTCCTGCGCCCGCCGGTCTTTCTGTTCGCAACCCCGGTCCACTCCCAGCAGTAGCGACCGCCTCATCGATCCGACTTCCATGACGATTTCCAGCACCTCTTCCAAAGCGACATCGATCAAGCTGTTCAGCTTTTCCACGCCGCAGATGCGCGCCTTCCACATGAGCTGGGTGGCGTTCTTCGTCTGCTTCTTCGCGTGGTTCGCCTGCGCGCCGCTGATGCCGGTCATCAAGGGCGAGTTCGGTCTGAGCAAGGACCAGATCGCCAACATCAACATCGCCGCGGTCGCGGTGACGATCCTGATTCGCCTGATCGTCGGGCCGCTCTGCGATCGCTACGGCCCGCGCCGCACCTATGTCGGCCTGCTGATCCTCGGCGCGATTCCGGTGTTCGGCGTCGCCGCCGCGCAGAGCTACGGCAGCTTCCTGTTCTTCCGCCTGCTGATCGGCGCGATCGGCGCGAGCTTCGTGATCACGCAGTACCACACCTCGGTGATGTTCGCGCCGAACGTGGTCGGCACCGCCAACGCGGCGAGCGCCGGCTGGGGCAACTCGGGCGGTGGCGCGACGCAGGCGCTGATGCCGCTGATCCTCGCCGCGATCGTGCTGCTCGGCGTCGAGCAGGCGCTGGGCTGGCGCCTCGCGCTGCTGGTGCCGGGCGTGCTCATGCTGATCACGGCCTGGGCGTACTGGAAGTTCACGCAGGACAGCCCGGCCGGCGATTTCGCCACGCTGCGCGCGAGCGGCCTGATTCCCGACACCGGCAAGAAAGTGGCGCGCGACAGCTTCGTGCGCGCCTGCAAGAACTATCGCGTGTGGATGCTGTTCCTGACCTACGGCGCCTGCTTCGGCGTCGAGATTTTCATCCACAACATCGTCGCGAGCTACTACGTCGACAGCTTCGGCCTGACGCTGAAAACCGCGGGCCTGGCGGCCGGCAGCTTCGGCCTGCTGGCCCTGTTCGCTCGCGCGCTCGGCGGCATCGTCTCGGATCGCATTGCCCGCGCCAAGGGCCTCGACGGCCGCAGCCTCTGGCTGTTCGTGCTGATCGTCGGCGAAGGCCTGGGCCTTTTGTGGTTCTCGCATGCGCAGTCGGTGGCGCTCGCGGTGATCGCGATGCTGAGCTTCGGCCTGTGCACGCACATGGCCTGCGGCGCCACCTACGCGCTGACGCCCTTCATCGATCGTAAGGCGCTCGGCGGCGTGGCCGGCATCATCGGCGCGGGCGGCAACGTCGGCGCGGTGGCGGCGGGCTTCCTCATGAAAGCGAGCGCCAACACGCAGGACTGCCTGTTCATCCTCGGCATCGTCGTCACGCTGACCTCGCTCTGCGCGATCGCCGTGCGCTTCTCCCAGGAACACAAGACGCAGGAAGAAGAGCTGTACCAACAGGCCGTGCGCGAACGCAGCCTCGCCGTCGGTTGAGACGACGCGCGGCCAGGACATAACCCAGGTTCGAAAAAACCAAGGTCATTCAAAGAAACTCAGGAAATTCACCAGCCATGAAACTCGTCGTCATCGGCAACGGCATGGTCGGGCACAAGCTGCTCGAACTGCTGACCGCACAGCCCGGCCCCCACGACATCACCGTGATCTGCGAAGAGCCGCGTCCGGCTTACGATCGCGTGCACCTGTCGTCCTACTTCAGCGGCTCGACGGCCGATGATCTGTCGCTCGTGGCGCCGGGCTTCTTCGACCAGGAAGGCCTGCTGCTCAAGCTCAACGCCAAGGCCACGAGCATCGACCGCGAAGCCAAGGTCGTCATCACCTCGGGCGGCGAGCGCATCACCTACGACAAGCTCGTGCTCGCGACGGGTTCGTACGCGTTCGTGCCGCCGGTTCCGGGCCGCGATCGTCCGGGTTGTCTGGTCTATCGCACCATCGAAGACCTCGAGGCGATGACCGATTGGGGCTCGCGCTCGAAGATCGGCGTGGTCGTCGGCGGCGGCCTGCTCGGCCTCGAATGCGCCAAGGCGCTCAAGGACATGGGCCTGAAGACGCATGTCGTCGAGTTCGCCCCGCGCCTGATGGCCGTGCAGGTCGACGAAGGCGGCGGCCGCGTGCTGCGCAAGAAGATCGAAGAACTCGGCGTGGACGTGCACACGCAGCGCAACACGCTCGAGATCGTCGATGGCGCCGGCATGGGCATCGGCGGTCGCCACGCGATGAAGTTCGCCGACGGCAGCCAGCTCGAAACCGACATGATCGTGTTCTCGGCCGGCATCCGCCCGCGCGACGAACTCGCGCGCAAGAGCGGCCTCGCCACCGGCGAACGCGGTGGCATCGTGGTCGACAAGCATTGCCTGACGAGCGACCCGGACATCTACGCGATCGGCGAATGCGCGCTCTGGAACGGCCGCATCTTCGGCCTCGTCGCGCCCGGCTACGAAATGGCGCGCGTCGTCGCCCAGCATCTCAGCGGAACGGCCGCCGAGTTCAACGGCGCCGACATGAGCACCAAGCTCAAGCTCATGGGCGTCGACGTCGCGAGCATCGGCGATGCGCACAGCGCCATCCCGGGCGCACGCAACTACGTGTTCACCGACGAGCGCAAGCAGATCTACAAGAAGCTCGTGACCTCCGAGGACGGCAAGGCCGTGATCGGCGCGGTGCTGGTCGGCGATGCCACCGAATACGGCACGCTGCTGCAGATGATGCTCAACAACATGGCGCTGCCCGAGCACCCGGAATTCCTGATCCTGCCGAGCTCGGACGGCAAGGCGCCGGCCGGCATCGGCGTCGACGCGCTGCCCGACACCGCGCAGATCTGCTCGTGCAACAACGTCAGCAAGGGCGAGCTCTGCGCGGCCGTCGCCGACGGCCAGCACAGCATCGGCGCGCTCAAGAGCTGCACGAAAGCCGGTACGTCCTGCGGCGGCTGCGTGCCGCTGATGACGCAACTGCTCAAGGCCGAGCTCAAGAAGCAGGGCGTGGCCGTCAACAACCATCTCTGCGAGCACTTTGCGTATTCGCGCCAGGAGCTCTACCACCTGATCCGCGTGCAGAAGATCCAGAGCTTCGACGAGATGCTCGACAAGCACGGCAGCGGCCTGGGCTGCGACATCTGCAAGCCGACCATCGGCTCGATCCTCGCGTCATGCTGGAATGAGTTCGTGCTCAAGCAGCAGCACGCGATGGTGCAGGACTCCAACGACTACTACCTCGGCAACATCCAGAAGGACGGCACCTATTCGATCGTGCCGCGCGTCGCCGCCGGCGAGATCACGCCCGAGGGACTGATCGTGATCGGCCAGGTGGCGAAGAAGTACGGGCTCTACACCAAGATCACGGGTGGCCAGCGCATCGACATGTTCGGCGCGCAGGTGCACGAGCTGCCGCTGATCTGGAAGGAGCTCACCGATGCCGGCTTCGAATCGGGGCACGCCTACGGCAAGTCGCTGCGCACCGTGAAGAGCTGCGTGGGCAGCACCTGGTGCCGCTACGGCATGCTCGATTCGGTGAGCATGGCGCTGCTGATCGAGCATCGCTACAAGGGCCTGCGCTCTCCGCACAAGCTCAAGTCCGCGGTCTCGGGCTGCACGCGCGAATGCGCCGAGGCGCAGAGCAAGGACTTCGGCGTCATCGCCACCGAGAAGGGCTGGAACCTCTACGTCTGCGGCAACGGCGGCATGAAGCCGCGCCACGCCGAACTGCTCGCGGGCGACCTCGACGACAAGACGCTGATCCAGTACATCGACCGCTTCCTGATGTTCTACATCCGCACCGCGGATCGCCTGCAGCGCACGAGCACCTGGCGCGACAACATGGAAGGCGGGCTCGATTACCTCAAGAGCGTGATCATCGACGACAAGCTCGGCATCTGCGCCGAGCTCGAGGCCGAGATGCAGCACGTCGCCAACACTTATCAGGATGAGTGGAAGACCGCGATCGAAACACCGGAGACGCTCAAGCGCTTCCGCACCTTCGTCAACAGCAAGGCCACCGACAGCAATGTGAAGTTCGTGAAGGAGCGCGGCCAGATCCGTCCGGCGCGTCTCGAGGAGAAAGGCGAGCCGCGGACGTTCAAGGGCATCGCCCTGGCCGTCGAGTCCGCCGTGGAATCCGAGTGACCGAAACGGCCGTATGACCTCTCCAGCCTCAGAACGAAAACACATCATGGACGGCAGCGCTCCCGACTCCACTCTCTCTGCAACCACCTGGCACGCGATCTGCGCCCCCGGCGACATCGTGCCGAACCTCGGCGTCGCGGCCCTCGTCGACGACCGGCAGATCGCGGTATTCCGCGTGCGCCAGCGCGACGGCTCCGACCAGTTCTACGCGATCGACAACTTCGATCCGCAATCCGACGCCAACGTGCTGTCGCGCGGCCTTACCGGTTCGCTCGGCGGTCGCATCGTCGTCGCCTCGCCGATCTACAAGCACCATTACGACCTGGTCACCGGCGAATGCCTCGAAGAGCCGGCGACGCCGGTCCGCGCGTATGCGGTTCGCGTCGAAGATGGGCAAGTCTGGGTAGCCGTTTAGCGCCGTGAACGATATCCGACCCAAGCTGCACCTGGTCGTGATCGGCAACGGCATGGCGGGCATGCGGACGGTGGAGGAGCTGCTGAAGTTCGACCCGGAGCAGTACAGCATCACGGTCTTCGGGGCCGAGCCTCACGGCAACTACAACCGCATCCTGCTGTCGCCCGTGCTCGCCGGTGAGAAGACCATCGGCGACATCATGCTCAACGATCGCGCCTGGTACACCGACCGCGGCATCCAGCTCCATGCGGGCGATCCGGTCGTGAAGATCGATCGCCTGCGCCGCATCGTCACCTCGAAAAAGGGCATCGACGTTCCGTACGATCGCCTGCTGATCGCAACGGGCTCCAAGCCCTTCGTGATTCCGGTGCCCGGTCATCAGCTGCCCGGCGTGGTGGCGTTTCGCGACATTCACGACGTCGAGGCGATGCTCGAAACCTCGCGCAGCTACAGGCGCGCCGTGGTCATCGGCGGCGGCCTGCTCGGCCTCGAATGCGCAAACGGACTGGCGCGCAACGGCATGGACGTGACCGTCGTGCACGTCATGGACAGCCTCATGGAACGCCAGCTCGACAAGCCGGCTGCGAGCCTGCTGCGCGCGGCGCTCGAGGCGCGTGGCCTGAAGTTTCTGATGGAAGCCGGCACCACCGAGATCCTCGGCAGCCAGCGCGTCACCGGCATCCGCTTCAAGGACGGCCGCGAAGTCGAAACCGATCTCGTGGTGATGGCGGCCGGCATCCGTCCGAACATCGATCTGGCCAAGGCTTCGGGCTTGCACTGCGAACGCGCGATCGTCGTCGACGACACGCTGCAGACGCTGTCTGATCCGCGCATCTACGCGGTCGGCGAATGCGTGGAGCATCGCAAGGCCGTCTACGGTCTCGTCGCCCCGCTGTGGGAGCAGGCGCGCGTCTGCGCCGCGCATCTGGCCGGGCTCGGCCACAAGCGCTATCCGGGCTCGACGGTGTCGACCAAGCTCAAGGTCACCGGCATCGACCTGTTCTCGGCCGGCGATTTCATCGGCAACGCCGAGACCGAAGACCTCGTGCTGCGCGATCCGCGGCGCGGCGTCTACAAGCGCATCGTCGTCAAGGGCAACACCATCGTCGGCGCCGTGCTGTACGGCGACGTCAAGGACGGCCCCTGGTATCTCGACCTCATGAAGAACGCGGTCGACATCGCCCCGATGCGCCGCAAGCTGCTGTTCGGGCAACGCTACTGCGAGGCGGCCGCGGCGCCGCTGGCGGCGTGACCATGGCGGAAGGCGATTTGCCCATGCCGGCTTCCGCGCCGATCAAGACCACGTGCCCGTATTGCGGCACCGGCTGCGGCGTCGAGGCGACGCCGTCCGGCAAGCTCGTGCGCGTCGCGGGCGACCCGCAGCATCCGACCAACGCCGGGCGTCTGTGCGTGAAGGGCTCTGCGCTCGGCGACACGGTGGTTCCGCAGGGCCGCCTGCTGCATCCGCAGCTGCGCGACAAGCAGTCGCCCGGCCAGCCCTTGCAGCGCCTGAGCTGGGACGCGGCGCTCGACCACGCGGCCGGTGAGCTGCGGCGCATCATCGACACGCACGGCCCCGAATCGGTGGCCTGGTACGTCTCGGGCCAGTTGCTGACCGAGGACTACTACGTCGCCAACAAGCTCGTGAAAGGCTTCGTCGGCACCGCCAACATCGATACCAACTCGCGGCTCTGCATGTCCTCGGCGGTCGCCGGGCACAAGCGCGCCTTCGGCGAAGACATCGTGCCGGTGGCCTACGACGACCTCGATCGCTGCGATCTGGTCGTGCTCGTCGGCTCGAATACGGCCTGGTGCCATCCGATCCTGTTCCAGCGCATGCTGCGCGCGCGCGAGGCGCGGCCGCAGATGAAGATCGTGGTGCTCGATCCGCGCAAGACCGCGAGCACCGAAATGGCCGACCTGCACCTGGGCCTGCGCGCCGGCAGCGACGTGCGCCTGTTCAACGGCCTGCTCGCGCATCTGCACCGTCTCGGACTCACCGACACGGCCTTCGTCGAGCGCAGCACGCTGGGCCTCGACGAAACCCTCGCCGCGGCCGACTGCGACGCCTCGCTCGCCGACATCGCCGCCGATTGCGGCCTCGAGGTCGAGGCGCTCGAGCGCTTCTACGCGCTGTTCGCTTCCACCGAGCGCGTCATCACCTGTTTCTCGATGGGCGTGAACCAGTCCTCGGCCGGCACCGACAAGGTCAACAGCATCATCAACTGCCACCTGCTCACGGGCCGCATCGGCAAGCCCGGCGCCGGGCCGTTTTCGCTGACCGGCCAGCCCAATGCGATGGGCGGACGCGAGGTCGGCGGCCTGGCCAACATGCTCGCCTCGCACATGGACCTCGAGCGCGAAGAGCACCGCGAGCTGGTGCAGCGCTTCTGGCAAAGCCCGGCGATCGCGAGCCGCGCGGGGCTGAAGGCCGTCGAGCTGTTCAAGGCGATCGAGAGCGGCGAGATCAAGGCCGTCTGGATCATGGCGACCAATCCGGTCGTGAGCCTGCCCGACGCCGACCAGGTCAAGCGCGCGCTCGACAAATGCGAGCTCGTGATCGTCTCCGACGTGATGGCCGAAACCGACACCACCGCCTACGCGCACCTGCTGCTGCCCGCGCAGGGCTGGGGCGAGAAGGACGGCACCGTCACCAATTCCGAGCGCTGCATCTCGCGCCAGCGCGCCTTCGTGCCGCCGCTCGGCGAGGCACGGCCGGACTGGTGGATGCTCAGCGAAGTCGCGCGGCGCTGGGGCCATGCGGCGCAGTTCCCGTACCGGGCCGTGCACGAGATCTTCGACGAGCACGCGCGCCTGTCGGCCTTCGAGAACGAGGGTGCGCGCTACTTCGACATCGGCGGCCTCGCCGGACTCGACGCGCATGCCTACGACGCGCTCGCTCCGCTGCGCTGGCCGGTACCGCGCACGGCGGCCGATGCGCGGCATCTGCAGGCATTCGCCGACGGCCGCTTCTATCACGCCGACGGCCTCGCCCGCTTCGTCCCCACGCCCGCGCGCGCGCCGGCCAACGCCGTCGATGCCGACTACCCGCTGGTGCTCAACACCGGCCGCGTGCGCGACCACTGGCACACGATGACGCGCACCGGCCTGTCGGCGACGCTGTCGTCGCACATTCCGGAGCCCTTCGTCGAACTGAATCCGGCCGACGCCGAAGCCGCCGGCATCGCGCACGGCTCGCTGGCCCGCGTGTCGACGCGCTGGGGCAGCCTGGTCGGCCGTGCCGTGGTCGCCGACGAGCACGCGCGCGGCAGCCTGTTCGTGCCGATCCACTGGAACGCGCAGTTCGCCTCCGACGCGCGCGTCGGCGCGCTCGTGAACCCGGTCGTCGATCCGGTTTCGGGCGAGCCCGAGTTCAAGCACACGCCGGCCAGGGTCGAGGCTTTCGTGCCGGCCTGGCACGGCTTCATCCTGAGCCGCAAGCCGCTCGCGATCCGGCATCTGGCCTGGTGGACGCGCGTGACCGGGGCGAGCTTCACGCGCTATGAGCTCGCGGGCGATGCGGCGGGCCTGCCCTGGCCGGAGTTCGGCCGCATGCTGCTCGGCGCCTCGGGCGAGGCGGACTGGCTCGAATACATCGACGGAGCCTCGGGCCTCTACCGCGCCGCCCACGTGATCGACGGCCGCATCGAGGCCGTGCTGTTCGTCTCGCCGCAGCCCGACCTGCCCGCGCGCAACTGGCTCGCCAGCCTGTTCGCGGCCGAGCGGCTCGACGACGAAGCGCGCATCGGCCTGCTCGCGGGCGAGCCGCTTGCCGCCGGCCCCGACGAGGGCGCGACGATCTGCTCCTGCTTCGGCGTCGGCCAGAAGCGCATCGTCGCGGCGATCGAATCGGGACAGGCGGACAGCGTGGTCAGGCTCGGCGAGCTGCTCAAGTGCGGCACCAATTGCGGCTCCTGCGTGCCCGAGCTCAAGAAGATCCTGTCGAAGACCCAGGTCGGGGCGAAGGCTGCCGGCACCGCAAGCTGAATGGCCTGGAAAGCCGAATCGGCCTTTTCGAGCCGGTTTGGCCCCGTCCGATTTCATTAGAATGGGGCCATGAGTCCAGCCAACCTGCCCAACTTCAGCGGAGGCGTCCTCGCCGGTGGCGAGGGGCGTCGCTTCGGCGGGCTCGACAAGGGCTGGCTCGAACACGACGGCCGGGCGTTCATCGAGATCACGCTCGATCACCTGCGGCCACTGGCCAGCGAACTGCGCATCTCGGCGAACCGCCATCTCGATCGCTATGCGGCGCTTGGCGTGCCGGTGCTGAGCGATCGCCTCGGCGCCGGTCCGCTCGCCGGCCTGCTACGCCTGCTCGAAACCGCGACCACCGACTGGCTGCTGAGCCTGCCCTGCGATGCGCTGGCCCTCCCCGATGCGCTGCCCGAACGCCTGTTCGCGCAACAGCAGGCCACGCAGGCCGACATCGTCGTGCTCGAAGGCGACGACGGCGTGCACCCGACCGTCAGCCTCACGCGCTGCGCGCTGGCGCCCGATCTCGAACGCTTCCTGCTCGGCAGCGGGCGCCATTCGGTGAAGGACTGGCAGGCGCGCCATCGCACGGCCTACTTGCGCAGCGATGGCGTGCTCGCCAACGTCAACGATCCGCTCGCGCTGAATCGCTATGCGCAAAACCTGGCCTGCGGGAATCCGGCTCATGGCTGACGGTTTCCGCGAGCCTCAACAACTGGTCGACCAGCACGGCCGGCGCAAGCGCAAGCTGCGGCTCTCGCTGACCGACCGCTGCAACCTGCGCTGCGCCTACTGCATGCCCGAGCATCCGCAATGGCTGCCGCGCAAGGAGCTGCTGACGATCGAGGAGCTCGCACAGATGTCGCGCCTGTTCGTGCAGACGCTCGGCATCACCAACATCCGCCTGACCGGCGGCGAACCGACGCTGCGCCGCGGCGTCGACACGCTCGTCGGTGAGCTTCAGGCCCTGCGCGACAGCGGCCTCAAGCGCATCTCGATGACGAGCAACGCCACGCGCCTGGTCGAACTCGCGCAGCCGCTGCGCGACGCCGGACTCGACGATCTGAACATCAGCATCGACGCGCGCGATCCGGCACTGTTCGAAAAGCTCACGCGCGGTCCGCTGCAACCTGTGCTCGACGGCATCGCCGCGACGCGAGCGGCCGGCATTCCGTTCAAGCTCAATGCGGTGGTCATTCGCGGCTACAACGACGGCGAGATCGAAGCGCTCGCCGGCTGGGCTTTCGAGCAGGCGCTCGAGTTGCGCTTCATCGAATTCATGCCGCTCGACAACGCCCAGCAATGGAGCCGCGACCGCGTCGTCACCGAGGACGAGATCCTCGCGCGCATCGGCGCTCGTTTCGGGCGTGTCGAGAAGCTCGCGCGCGGCAGTGATCCGGCGACCGAATACGTGGTCGGCGGGCAGCATCGGCTCGGCATCATCACCACGGTTTCCAATCCGTTCTGCGGCAGCTGCGATCGCGTGCGGCTGACGGCGACCGGAGAATTGTTTCCGTGCCTGTTCTCGAGCCAGGGCACGAGCCTGCGCGAGTTGCTGCGCGAAGGCGCTGGCGATGCGGCGATCGCGGAGCGCATCCGGACGACGGTGTGGAAGAAGGAGTCCGGGTTCGCGGCACCGCGCGGGTATGTGGAGCGGCCGATCACGATGCATCGGCTGGGTGGGTAGGTGATTGCCGTCGCGGCTGCGGTTTCGCGATGAGCCTGCTGGGCTCTCACAGCTTCTTGACCTCGCCGGTCGGATCTTACTTTCTTTGCGTGCGCATCGAGCGAAAACTGCGATTGCTGTCGATTGTCCCCTCTCCCGCTTGCGGGAGAGGGTGGTCCGAAGGACCGGGAGAGGGGCGGCCCGGAAAAGGCGCGCATTTTTCAGACGAACCCTCTCTCCCCGCCTTCGGCGGGACTCTCTCCCGCAAGCGGGAGAGAGGACAAGCGGCGGGTGATTTCGCCGGCGACAACGCTGCGAATCCAACCTGGGTCCCTCACCCGGCGCTATCGCGCCACCCTCTCCCGCAAGCGGGAGAGGGCAAGGCAAGCCGCACTCCAGATCATCTCGAGTCAGCGGTGAAACGCAGCGAGCCGGCAGTAGCTGTTGACGTTCAACCCCTGGCAGCGCCGGCTGGGGCGGCGCGCGCAGTGGGTCTGGCGGCCACGACGGCCGCCAGAGCTTCGTCGCGACACGGATGTCGCGTCGAAGCGACCCCGAGCACGTCGCTCCAGCCGGCTACCCGTTCGTCGGCGCAGCCGTCGAACGGGCGCGGACTTCGGGGCGTGCTTTCTTTGCGTACTTTCTTTGCACGAGCAAAGAGAAGTAAGGCCCGACCAGCGAGGTCAAAAATCTCAGAGCACAACAAGCACTGAGCGACAGCCATAACAACGAAATGCAGATCACGATCCAGTTCTGGGGCATCACCGCCCGCCTCGCCGGAAGCGAACGCCGGCCGCTAACGCTCGCCGAAAATGCCACCGTCGCAAACGCAGTCGACGCCCTGAGCACCGACGCCGCACTCGCAGGCGAACTCCCACGCTGCGCCTACGCCATCGGCGCCGACCTCGTCCCCTTGCATCACCCGCTGCGCGAAGGCGACGAACTCTCCGTCCTGCCCCCGGTTTCGGGTGGCTGACCGGCGACTGATGAGGAACACAAAGCAATGAAATTCGAAACCCTGAGCCTGGCCCGCATCCAGACCGATGCCCTCGACCTCGCCCCGCTGCTCGCGACCACCGAACGCGAGGAATGCGGCGCGATGGCGCTGTTCGCCGGCACCGTGCGCAACCACCACGAAGGCCGCGCGGTCACGCACCTGATCTACACCGCGCATGCGCCGCTCTGCGAAAAGATCATCGAGCAGATCGAGCGCGAAACCATCGAGCAGTTCAAGGTGCCCGAGTGCCGCATCGTGCATCGCATCGGCAAACTCGGCATCGGCGAAGTGGCGATCTACGCGATCGTGCGTTCGCCGCATCGCGCCGAAGCCTTCGCCGCGCTGCGCTACGCGGTCGACTCGACCAAGCATCGCGCGCCGATCTGGAAGGAGGAGTTCTATCCCGACGGCACTTCGTCGTTCGTGCAGGGATGCTGCATCGCCGAAGGCCATGAGCCGCCGGAACACCTGAAGCAGCTCGCCGCCGCGGCAACCGCCAAAGAAGGACATCACTGATGCAGGACATCACGCTCAAGCCGACGACGCTGCGCAGCGCGATCGCCGAAGGCATGCTGTTCCTGCCGTCCGAAACGGTCGCGATGGTCCGCAACGGCGAAGTCAAGAAAGGCGACGTCGCCGAATGCTCGCGCATCGCCGGCCTGATGGGCCTCAAGAAGACCTGGGAGCTGCTGCCGCATTGCCATCCGCTCGCGGTGCTCGATGCGAGCATCGACGTCACCACGCGCGACGATGGCCTGCATGTGAAAGCGCTGGTGCGCACGATCGCCTCGACCGGCGTCGAGATGGAAGCGCTCACCGCAGTGAACATCGCCCTGCTGTGCGCCTACGACATGCTCAAGCCGCATGCGCCGGCCGAAGCGATGCGCATGGGTGACATCCGGCTCGCGCAGAAAAAAGGCGGCAAGACGCAGTACAACCGCAAGACGCGCGTCGGCCGCGCCACGATCATCGTGCTGTCGGACACCGTCGCGGCGGGCGACAAGCCGGACACCGCCGGCGCTTCGGTGCGCGATGGCCTCGAACGCGCGGGCTTCGACATCGCCAGCTACGAAGTGCTGCCCGACGAGCCGGCGCTGCTGCGCGAACGCGTGCAGCACTGGGTCGGCGAAAAGGTCGAGTGCATCATCACCGTCGGCGGCACCGGCCTGGGGCCGCGCGACAAGACCATCGAAGCCTTGCAGGGCCTCATCGACACCGACCTGCCCGGCTTCATGGAAACCGCTCGCGCGTTCGGCCAGGCTCGCACGCCCTACGCGATGCTCTCGCGCGGCATCGCGGGTGTTGCGGGCGCCAGCTTCGTCGCGACGTTTCCGGGCTCGCGCAAGGGCGCGGAAGAAACGCTCGCCGCGGTGCTGCCGGGACTCGTGCACCTGATCGAGGTTTATCGCGCGCAGCATTCGGTCGCGCACGAAGGCGGCTATCAATGAATTCATGCTCGAAAGAGCCTCGATCGTGGCCGGCATGAAGGCCGACATGCTCGGCGTCGACGAGGCGCTCGCACGCGTGCTCGATCCGCTGCAGACGCTCGAACCCGAAGCGCTGCCGCTGCAGGCCGCGCTCGGTCGCGTGCTCGCCGAGCCGATCCGCTCGACGCTCGACCTGCCGCCGTTCCGCCAGAGCGCGGTCGACGGCTACGCAGTGCGTCATGCGGACTTGCAGGCCATTCCGTGCGAGCTTCCGGTCGCGAGCGAAATTGCCGCGGCGGCCCGCGCCGCTGCACCCGTGCTCACGCCGGGGACCGCAGCGCGCATCTTCACGGGCGGCTGGCTGCCCGATGCGGCCGATACCGTCGTTCGCCAGGAACTCACGCAGCGCGAGGCTAACCGCGTGCGCGTGCTCGAAGCGCTCGCCATCGGCACCGACATTCGCCTGCAAGGCGAAGAACTCCGGATCGGCGACACCGTCGCCGAGCCCGGCGCCTTGATCACGCCGGGCTTGCTCGGTGCGATCGCGATGGCGGGCGTCAGCCGCGTGAACACCTGGCGCAAGCCGCGCATCGCTGTGCTCGTGACCGGCGACGAAGTCGCCGAACCCGGCGCCGCGCTCGCACCGGGGCAGATCGCCGACGCCAACGGCCCGCTGCTGCGCGCCTATCTCGCGCAATGGGGCTACGCCGACGTGCAGCTTCGCTACGTGCGCGACGACTTCGACACCGTTCACGAGGTGCTCGACGAATCGTTTGCGAACTTCGATGTCGTCATCACCACCGGCGGCGTTTCGGTGGGCGATCACGATCACGTGCCGAAAGCGGCCGTGCAGAGCGGAGCGAAGACCCTGTTCTGGAAAGTGGCGCAAAAGCCCGGCATGCCGCTCTACGTGGCGGCGCGCGGACGCTCGACGCTGTTCGGCCTGCCCGGCAATCCGGCTTCGGTGCTCGTCAACCTGCTGGTCTACGTGCGCCCGGCGCTCGCCCGGCTCGAAGGCCGCAACGCGGCGATCGCCTGGCATCGCGGCAAGCTCGCGAGCCCGGTACGTGCGGAGACCGCCAAGACCTTCTGGCTGCGCATGCAGCACCGGATCGACGACGCCGGCACCAGCCTGCTGCAACCGCTGCCCAAGCAGGCCTCGCACATGCTCAGCAACCTGGCTCAAGCGGCCGTGCTCGTGCGGATTCCGCCGCAGGCCGACGGTCATTGCGCGCTGGGACAAATGGTCGAATGGACGATGCTGTAGACCCGCGGAAGCGCGGCGTGTAAGCCGTTTCGCACATCGCAAAAGCTGCCGGCGGAAAAATCGAGGCCGCTTCGTAAGCAATCGTTCATTCGCATGGACGAGGTCGGCTGGCTCCCGTAAAGTCCGGCCGCTGCTGTTATAAAGAAAGCTCGCAACGTGGGTCGCGGCGAGTCTTGGAAAGCGCTTGTTCTCGGGGGAGCCGATAGTGGGTCTGCGCAAGCTCGCATGGGGCGTCAGCGTCGTGTTGTGCAACGCGCTGCTGTTGTCGACGAATTCCACCTTCGCCCAGGACGGCAACCTGGGCGATCTGCGCTTCGGCGCCGCTTATGCGCGGGCACGCGGCCTGTCGCCGGACATCAACGCGGCCAACGCGACCATCGATGCCGCCAAGCGCAGTTACGACACTGCGCGGGCCGCTCAATTTCCGCAGCTCGGCATCAAGGGCGATTACGACTACACGCATCAGTCGGTCGACGGCGATTACTTCGGCATCGCCGATCTCGACCGCTCGGACAAGTTCAATCGCTACGGCTATGGCGTCGGGCTCTCGCAGGGTGTGTATCGCCCCGACCTGCTCGGTGCGGTCGACCTGGCCCGCGTCGGCATCGACGGGGCCGAGCTCGCACTTTCCGAAACCGAGGCCGGCGTCGCCGTGCAGGTGGCGCAGGAGTACCTCAACGTCGCCGACAAGCTCGAAACCCTGCGCGCGCATTACGCCGAGTTCTTCGCCACCGACGAGCAGCTGCGCCAGATCGAGAACCGCCAGCGCTTCGGCCTCGTGAAGGATTCCGACGTCGCGCTCGTGCGTGCCGCTCGGGCCAGCGCCGAGGCCAACAAGATCGACGGCGAGAACGCGGTCGAAGCCGCGCGGCTCAAGCTCGCGCTGACCGTCGGCGGCGAGTTCAAGCGCATCGGCGTGCTGATGGGGCAAACGCCGCTGCCGCTGCTGAATCCGTCCGATCTCGATACCTGGATCAAGACCGCGCTCGACAAGCGCGCGGCGATCGCGGCGTCCAAGAAAGGCGTCGAGGCGGCGCAGCTCGGCGTCGATCTCGCCAAGGGTGCACGCTTGCCGAAAGTCGACATCGTCGGCAGCCGCGTGTGGTTCGATGCGGACGGCGGCGTCTCGGGCGCGCGCACCGATCTCGATGAACGCATCGGCGTGGAAGTGAAGCTGCCGATCTTCACGAGCGGCGCGCTGTCGGCCAACATCGCCAAGGCCGAATCGCAAGTCGAAATCGCCGAAGCCAAGGCGCGCAGCACCGAGCTCAAGATCAAATCCGGCGTGCAGCAGGCCTACATGGCGGCGGTGTCCTCGTACCGGCAGATCGATGCGCGCAAGCGCGCGATCGAAGCCGCGCTCGATGCCGAGCGCACCACGCGCGTCGGCCTCGACGTCGGCACCGCAACCACCGCCGACTGGCTCGAGAGCGTCCGCAAGCGCTACGGCGCCGAGCGCGACTACGCGCGCGAGCGCCTGAGTTACCTGCTCGCGCTCGTGCAGCTCAAGGCCGCGGCCGGCGTGCTCGGCCGCGAGGACATGTCGCGCGTCGAGCTGCTGCTCAAGTTCCCCGAGCCCGGCTGGCCCGCGCAGACCTCGTTCCAGCCGGTCGGCGACGAAGGCTACGACACCGGCGCGAGCGCGCCGGCGCCGGCGTCGGACTCCGCGCCGTAATTTCGCTGCGCGGCGCAATCCGATCATGGCGGCCGACGTGAACGGCGCGGGAACTCCGCCGCACGCCAACCCGGGCGAGCACCCGTACTGGCGTGCCGATGCCGCCGCCGCGCGCGACAGCGGCTCGCTGTCCGCGCTCACGCGCAAGCTCGCGGCGGTGTTCGACGGCACCACGCCGCCGAATCAGCGCCCGCTCGCGGCGAAAAGCAGACTGGGCATCGATGCCGATGCCGCCGCGCTGCGCGAAGCCGCGCTCGATCTCGCCATCGCCGGCCTGCTCGCTCCAGGCATCGAAGAGCCTCTGCCCTCGCCGGGCCAGCTCGAACGCGATCCCTGGGGACGCGATCTGCAGCGCCAGCGTCGCGCCGCCGTGCCGATGCCGAGCCTGCTGCCCGGAACGCTCGCGCGCCCGGGCCTGCCCGGCGCGCTCGCGGGCAACTTCCGCGGCCGGCATCGCGGCGCCGTCGACGAGGTCGAGCTCGAACTGCCGCCGAACTTCTTCGCCGCGCTCGGCCGGCCTTTCGCGCTCGGCACGATCAGGCCCGCCGTCGCCTGGACGCTGCTCGCGCTGGTGGTCTGCGGGCTGTTCGCGTTCTGGCACGTGCGCTTCGAGATCGCGCGCGATGCGGCGCGCCTGCTGGTCGACTGGCCCAAGCTGCTCGTCGTGGTGGCCGTCTCGGCGTTCACGATCAACCTGGTCTCGCAGAGCGCCCGACTGGTCAGCGTGCGGCGAACCACCGGCGAATGGCCTTCGTTCGGCTTCGTGTTCGGGCTCGGCTTCATTCCGCGCTTCTTCACGCATACCGGCGGCCCGGCCGAACTCGCCGATGCGCGCGGACGCACGCGCATCCTCATCGCGCCGCTGACCGCCCTGCTGCTGTTGGCGGTGCTCGCGCAGCTCGGCTGGTTCCTGACGCGGCAGGGTTCGAGCGTGCTGCCGCAGTTCTTCGTCGGGCTCACCACGGCGACCATCGCGGTGTTCCTGTTCGATGCGAACCCGCTCGCGCGTCGCGACGGCTATCACTGGCTTTCGGATCGCATCGGCGTGACCGACCTGCGCGAGCAGGCCTGGATGTCGCTGGTCGGCCTGGTCCGCCCGTGGAACGAGCAGCCGCTGCCCGACCAGCGCCTGCGCATCGGCTATGCGGCGCTGACGCTCGTGTATCTGGTCACGGTGATGACCCTGTACGTGTTGTTCCCGGCACACTGGCTCGAACATCGCTACGGCGGCGTCGGCGTGCTGCTGTTCGTTTCGGTGCTGTCGTTCTCGCTGTACCGCTATGCCCGGCGCGGCTTGTATCTGCGCACTTCCCTGGAGCCTTTCCGCGTGAAACTGCCCACTTTCTCCCGCACCACCTGGATCGTCGTCGGCGTGATCGCCGTGCTGATGCTGCTGCCCTACCCGTACGAGCCGAGCGGCAAGGCGGTGATCCTGCCGCGCGATCGCGCCGAGGTGCGCGCCCTGGTTCCGGGCGACGTGCGCGAAGTGCTCGTCGAGGAAGGCCAGATGGTGGCCGCCGGCCAGGATCTGCTGCGCATTTCCGACGTCGCCGCCAAGGCCAAGGTCGCGGCCTCGGAAGCCACGCTCAAGCGCGCCGAGGCGGAGCTGTCCATCGTCAAGAGCGGCGGCGCGAGCAACGAAGTGCAGCTCGCGCGCGAGAAGCTCGCCACCGCGCGCAAGCGCCTGGCGCTTGCGCAGACCGAGGCCGAGCGCATCGGCAATGCGTTCCGTCGTCGCGCGGTTTCGCCTCAGGATTACGACACCGCGCGCGGCACCGCCGAGGTTCGCCGGCAGGAAGTGGCCGAAGCCGAGCAGCAGGTGAAGGTGATCGGCAACCCGGCGCGCGACGAGCGCATCGCCGCCTTGCAGGCCGAAGTCGTCAAGGCCGAAACCGAGCTCGAATACGATCGCGAGCAGCTCGCCAACACCACGCTGAAGGCGCCGATCGCGGGCCGCGTGGTGTCCGACAAGCTGCTGTTCGCGCGCGGCGCCTACCTCGAAACCGGGGCGCCGGTCGCCTACATCGAGGACACCAGCCAGCTGCAGGCCGAACTCGAAATGCCCGAGTCGACGATCGCCGAGCTGGCCCCGAACGCACCCGCCTGGGTGCGCGTCTGGGCGTTTCCGGGCAACAGCTTCAAGGGCCACGTCGTCAGCATCGCGCCCGATGCCGAGCAAGGCGAATACGGCAAGATCGTGCGCGTGCGCATGGTCATCGACGAGCCGGCCGAGCAGCTCAAGCCCGAGATGACCGGACAAGGCAAGGTGCGCAGCCACTGGACGCTCGCCGGCATCGCGTTCACTCGGGCGCTCGTGCGCTTCGTGCTCGTCGAGGTCTGGTCCTGGCTGCCGTAATGAACGCGTCGACGCAAAGCGGTGGCGACGGGCTCGGTCTCGACGCCGCCGACTTTCGCTTGGTCAATCGCAGCGGCTTCGGCGATGGGCTCAATTCGTACGCGCACAGCATGGCCTGGTTCCAGGGCCGGCTCTACGTCGGCACCACGCGCGGCGTGTTGCAGATGAACAAGTGCAACCAGCCGACGCCGAACATGAAGCCCTGGCCGACGGACTGGAAGCCCGATGTCTACGACTACGATCGCCGCGCCGAGATCTGGCGCTTCGACCCCGCCGACAACCGCTGGACGCGCGTCTACCAGGCGATCTGGGTGACGAGCGCAAGCGGCCAGCAGGTGCCGCGCTACATCGGCTTTCGCGGCATGACGGTGTTCAAGGGCGCGAGCGATTCCAAGCCCTGCCTGTACGTGTCGACCTGGGCGCCCGCGCGCGCGCCGGAGCCGCCGGACATCCTGCGTTGCGAGGACGGCGAGACCTTCCACTCGGCGCCGCGTCCGCCGTTCGGACCGCAGGTGCGCTCGTTCCGAACCCTGCAGGTGTTCAACGGGCGCGTGCACACCTCGCCGACGAGCGCGGTCGCGATCGTCAACGGCGTGGCGCGCGCGCAGGATTCGGTCGGCAGCGAATCGACGATCTACTGCACCGAGGACATCGGCAGCGCCAAGTGGACCGCGGCGAACGTCGAGGGCTTCGGCGAGCGCGCCAACGTCACCGTGTTCGAGATGGTCGAGTACCACGGCCGGCTCTACGCCGGAACCGTGAATCCGCGCGGCCTGCAGCTCTGGCGCACCGAAGCCGCCGACAAGCCGCCGTACACCTGGAAAAAGGTGCTCGACAAGGGCGCCTATCGCGGGCCGCTCAACGAGGCGGTGGCGAGCCTCTGCGTGTTCAAGGGCGCGCTCTACGTCGGCACCGGCATCGCCAACGGCGGCTTCCACCGTCAGTTCCGCATCGGTCCGGGCGCCTCCGAGATGATCCGCGTCTGGCCCGATGATTCCTGGGATCTGCTCGCCGGGGTTCCGCGCCAGACGCCGCAAGGCCTGAAGGTGCCGCTGTCGGGCTACGGCGCCGGCTTCGACAACCTGTTCAACGGCTACATCTGGCGCATGGCCGAGCACGCGGGCTGGCTCTACGTGGGCACGTTCTCGTGGGCCAACGCGCTGCCCTACATCCCGATCAACACCTGGCCCGAGGACGTGCTCGTGCTCGTGCAGCGCTGGGGCCTGGACCGGCTCAATCGCGACATGGGCGGCTTCGATCTGTGGCGCACCGCCGACGGCATCCGCTGGGAATGCATCACGCGCTCGGGCTTCGACAACCAGTACAACTGGGGCGTGCGCAACTTCGCCTCGACGCCGCATGGCCTGTTCGTCGGCACCGCGAATCCGTACGGACCGCAGGTCGCGATCCAGCGCAACGGACGCTGGCAGCGGGTGAACAACCCGCGCGGTGGCTGCGAAGTGTTTCTCGGCCACAAGCGCATCGACGGTCCGCCCGCATGAGTGCCGTGACCGTCATTCTCGGCACGCCCGACAGCGGCCTGCGCGACTACGGCGAGCGCCTGGCCGACCGCGCCAGCGGCGTCTGCCTGAGCGACCTGAAGCTCTGCCTCGCCAAGAACGTCGCCGAGCTGCTGCAGATGATCGAGCTCGCGCAGGAACCGATCGAGCGTTCGCTGCTCGCCGCGCTTTCGGCGCACGTCCCGCAAGCGCGGCGCGATGCCCTGTCCTATCTCGCCGAGCGCAGCGACTGGAACATCGCCACGCTGCTGTGGGCGATCGTGCAGGGGATCGCGGGCAGGCCGCTCGTGATCGTCGACGAACTCGCCGGCTTTCGCATCGTCGATGCCGAACGCTGGTTCGCGATGCAGCCGCAGGCGCTGTTCGTGCACGCACTGACACCGCGCGACGACTTCGAGCGCGCGAGCCGGCGCCGCTACGACACGCGGCTGTTCGTGCCGCCGGACTATCGTGACCACAACATCGCCAACCCGTCGCCGGTGCTCAAGCCGGTGCTGGCCTGGTACCAGCTGCATTCGACGCTCGGCCGGGCGCTTGCGGATCGCGATTCGCTGCGCCGCTGCCGCGTCGAGATCGGCCCGCAGGCGCCGGGCACGATCGAAGCGCTCGAGGTCCTCGCACAACGGCAAAGCCAGGCCGAATTCTGGCGCTGGCCCTTTGGCGGCCGCGCCAGCGCCGAAACTCCGACGATCGACGAATTCGAAGCCTGGTTGCAGGCGTCTCGCTGAGGCGGGTCCGCACCGCGTCGGCAGCGGCCGGACTTCCCTCGGCCGTCGGCGTCATGCCATCATGTTTCGGTCATAACATAAATGTTTCGCACGTTACATGGACCGAGCCGAGTGGCTGTTGCTGGTGCTCACGCTGCCGACCGCGAACGCCTCCGCGCGCGTCCGGTTCTGGCGCGCGCTCAAGGCGCTCGGCTGCGGGGCCGTTCGCGATGGCGTCTACCTGCTGCCGTCGAACGAGCGCTCCCTGCAGGCGCTTTCGAGGCTGTCCGACGAAATCGGCGAGCTAGGCGGCACCGCGCACATTCTCGATGTCACTTCGCGCGATGAGTCGCAGCAGGCTTCGCTCGAAAGCCTGTTCGATCGCAGCGAGGACTTCGACGCCTTCGTCCGCCAGCTGCTGAAGTTGCGCAAAGGCCTGCACAAGCTCGCCTTGCCCGAGATCCAGCGCACTCAGCAGAAGCTGCGCCGCGAGTACGAATCGATCGTCGCGATCGATCACTTCCCGGGCGCCGCATCGACAAAAGCGGCCAGCGCCTGGCAGGACTTCGACACGCTCGCTGCCTCGTATCTGTCGCCCGACGAGCCGCAGACGACGCGCAAGTCGCTGCAGCGCCTCGATCGCGAGGACTACCAGAAACGGGTCTGGGCCACGCGCCAGAAGCTCTGGATCGACCGCGTCGCGAGCGCCTGGCTGATCCGGCGTTTCATCGACGAAAAGGCGCGCTTCGTCTGGCTGGTGAAACCGTCCGATTGCCCGCGCGATGCGCTCGGCTTCGATTTCGATGGCGCCACCTTCACGCACGTCGACGAGCGCGTCACTTTCGAAGTGCTCGCCGCGAGCTTCGGGCTCGATCGAGATCGCGGCATCGCGCGGCTCGGCGCGATGGTGCACAGCCTCGACGTCGGCGGCGAGCCGGTGGCCGAGGCGCCGGGCTTCGAAGCCCTGATGTCGGCCACGCGCGCACGCGGCCTCGACGACGATCGCCTGCTCGCCGAAATGTCGCCGGTGCTCGATGCCTTCTACGATTTCTACGCGGCACAGCAGTCGGGAGCCTCGACATGACGGCAACGGTTTCGCCCGAAGCGGCGCGCTACTCCTTGTGGCAGCTCGCGGCCTACTTCCTCAAGCTCGGCGCCATGGGCTTCGGAGGCCCGGCCGCTCTCGTCGGCTACATGTATCGCGACCTCGTCGAGCAGCGACGCTGGATTTCGGAGAGCGACTACAAGGAAGGCATGGCGCTCGCACAGCTGATGCCGGGCCCGCTCGCGGCGCAGCTCGCGATCTATCTGGGCTACGTGCACCACGGCGTGCGCGGCGCGACGGCGATCGGCCTGATCTTCGTGCTGCCTTCGTTTCTGATGGTGATCGCGCTCGGCTGGCTGTACCAGCGCTACGACGGCCTGGAATGGATGCAGGCGGTGTTCTACGGCGTCGGCGCCGCGGTGATCGGCATCATCGCCCTGAGCGCGCACAAGCTCACGACCAAGAATCTCGGCCGCGACAAGCTGCTCTGGGGCATCGCGATCGCAAGCGCCGCGCTCACGGTGGTCACGGCCGAGGAAATCGCCTGGGCGTTCGTGCTCGGCGGTGCGCTCGTGTACCTGCAACGCACGCCGCCGAAATGGCTCAGGCCCGGCGGCACCCTGCCATCCGCAGCCGTGCTGAGCCCGGCCCTGCTCGCAGCGGACCACTCGCAGCTGCTGCAGCTATTCCTGTTCTTCGCCAAGGCAGGCGCTTTCGTGTTCGGCAGCGGGCTGGCCATCATTCCGTTCCTGCACGGCGGCGTGGTGAATGATTTCCACTGGCTCAACGAGCGCCAGTTCATCGATGCGGTGGCCGTGGCGATGATCACGCCGGGGCCGGTCGTCATCACCGTGGGCTTCATCGGCTATCTCGTCGAAGGCCTGCCGGGTGCGACGGTCGCGGCGCTGGCGACCTTCCTGCCGTGTTATCTGCTGACGATCCTGCCCGCGCCCTACTTCAAGAAATACGGCAAGCAGCCGGGTGTCGTCGCCTTCGTCGACGGCGCGACCGCCGCCGCGGTCGGCACCATCGCCGGTGCGGTCGTCGTGCTCGGTCAGCGATCGGTCGTCGATCTTCCGACCATCGCACTGGCGCTCGGCGCCGCCGCGCTGCTGTGGCGCTACAAGAAGCTGCCCGAGCCCGTCGTGATCGCGATCGCCGCGGCCGTCGGGCTCGTCGCGCATCCCTTGATGTCCGCCTAGCCCTCAAACTCATTCAAGCGAACAACGGAGCCAATACGGTGGCACTGCTGCAGCGATGGTCCTTCTACGTCGGCTTCGTCGCCCTGCTCTTCGGCTTTCGCAGCCTCGATGCGAACGCTCAAGCGCAGGCCGATTCGCGGCCTTCTGCACCGGTCGAATCACGCGCCTACGGCACGCGCGCCGAAACCGAGCCGCCGCGCTACGTGCGCCGCGCAAGCGACACCGGCCATGAATCGCTGAGCGATCTCGACTGGCTACTGCTCGGCGCGGACTATCGCGTCCGCTACGAATCGCGTCACCACGACTACCGCTACAACACGCTGTCGGACGATCCGCTGCTGCTGCGCGCGCGCGTGTTCGTCGGCATCGAACGGCTGATCGATCCACTGCGCTTCGGCCTCGAGCTGCAGGACTCGCGCCTCGTGCACAGCGACGTGCCCGACAACACGCGCGATGTCGACAAGCACGACGTGCTGCAGGCCTATGCGGAACTCTACGGCCGCGATTTCTACGGACAGGGCGAGCCGGTTCGCCTGCAGTACGGACGCATCGCCTTCGAATATCTCGATCGCCGCTTGCTGAGCCGCAACCCCTGGCGCAACACCACCAACAGTTTCCAGGGCTTCCGGCTGCTCAACGGATCGAAGAACGGCGTCGCCTGGCTCGACCTGCTCGCGCTCAAGCCCGTCACCATCGAGCCCGACGAGCGCGATCAGGCCGATGACGATCGTCATCTCTATGGCGCGATCGGTTCTTACAGCGGATGGTCCCGCTTCGTTACGCTACAGCCTTATGCGCTGCGCCTCGTCAACGACCAGACCGAAACGCGCGTCGACAACTGGGGTTTGCGCGGCTATGCGACCTTCGCGTCGGGCTTCGACTACGACCTCGTCGTGAACCTGCAGACCGGCCATGACGCCAATGCGCAGAAGCACAGGGCCGAAGGCGCCACCTTCGAACTCGGCTACACCGCGGACTCGCTGCGCGGCAAGCCGCGCTTCAGCGGCTTCATCGGCTACGCGAGCGGAGACGACGATCCGAACGACGACACCAACGATCGCTTCAATCGCTACTTCGGCTTCAGCCGTCCGTGGTCGGCGAGCGATTACCAGATCTTCGAGAACGTGATCGCGCCGAAGCTGCGCGTCGAACTCAAGGCCAGCGGCGCACTGCAGCTCGAAGCGGGCTACGGCGGCTTCTGGCTCGCATCCGACAGCGATGGCTGGTCCAACATCGGCCGGCGCGACCGCAGCGGGGAAAGCGGCGATTTCGTCGGACAGGAGATCGATACGCGCGTACGCTGGAAGGCCGATCCTCATCTCGAAATCGTCAGCGGCTATTCCCACTTCTTCGCGGGTACGTTCGTGCGCAACACCGGCCCCGCACCGGACTCCGATTTCTTCTACGTCGAGTTCGATTTTCAGCTGTTCAAGTAACCCATGACGCTCTACAAAGCCTATGCGGACGAAGTGGCGGCGCTGATCGATTCGGGCGCGCTCAAGCCCGGCCAGCGCATGCCGTCGGTTCGCGAAGCGAGCCGGCATCGCGGGCTGTCGGTGGTGACGATGCTCAAGGCCTATCACCTGCTCGAAGCGCGCGGACGCATCGTCGCGCGCGAGCGCTCGGGCTACTTCGTCAGCAGCCAGCCCAAGCTCAACCCGCCGGCGCCTGCGATTTCGCAGCCGCAGGCCGCTTCGACCGCCGTCGAGAAGGCCGACCTGATCCACGAGGTCATCGAAGCGATCAAGCAGCGCAACGTGGTGCCACTGGGCTCGGCGTTTCCGAGCCCGCAGCTGTTTCCGTTTCCGCGCCTGTATCGCTCGCTGTGCCGTGGCGTGCGCGAACTCGACCCCTGGCAGACGGTCAGCGCGCTGTCGCCCGGCAATGCGGAACTGCGCAGGCAGATCGCGCTGCGCTATCACATCGACGGCCTCGACATCGGCGCCGACGATCTCGTCGTCACCGACGGCGCGATGGAAGCGCTGAACCTGTGCCTGCAGGCGGTCACGCGGCCCGGCGATACCGTGGTCATCGAATCGCCGACCTTCTACGTCGCCCTGCAGGCGCTCGAACGCCTGGGCCTGCGCGCGGTGGAAGTGGCGACGCACGCGGACGAAGGCATCGACCTCGATGCGCTCGTGCGAGTGCTGCAAACGCAAAAACCCGCGGCCTGCTGGCTCATGACGAGTTTCCAGAATCCGCTCGGCGCGCTGATGCCGGACGACAAGAAGCGCAGGCTCGTCGAGCTGCTCGAACAGCACGGCGTGCCGCTGATCGAGGACGACGTCTACGGCGAGCTGCACTACTCGGCCACGCGATCACCACCGGCCAAGATTTATGACCGCAGCGGCAACGTGCTGCACTGCGCCTCGTTCTCCAAATGCCTCGCGCCGGGCTATCGCGTCGGCTGGGCCGCGCCGGGACGGCATCTGGCGACCGTGCAGCGGCTCAAGCTCAGCACCACGCTGTCGACCGCCCTGCCCTCGCAGCTCGCGCTCGCCGACTACTTGAACGACGCCGGCTACGATCGCCACCTGCGCCAGCTGCGCAGCGCCCTGCACGCGCAGCGCGACGCGGTGATCGACGCCGTGCGCGAATTCTTCCCGGCCGGAACGCGCGTCACGCGTCCGCAAGGCGGCTACTTTTTATGGGTGGAGCTGCCGCGCGGAACCGATGCGCTGCGCCTGCACCAGCTCGCGCTCGCCCAGCGCATCAGCCTCGCACCCGGCGCGATCTTCTCGGCGCGCGACGACTTTTCGCATTGCATCCGCCTGAACTACGGGCATCCGGACGACCGCCGCATCAACAAGGCGCTGCGTACGCTGGGCAAGCTCGCGGCGCAGTGTTGAGCGCGCCGGGTTGCGCTACCCCACAACCGCGGTCGCGTGGCTGAGGCAAAGAGGTTTCCACCTCTAGCCAAGAGGTGCCGACCTCCTTCCGGGAAGCTTCTCGGCGTCTTCGGAGAAGGTGGCGAGGTCTAGCGTAGAGCTCGACAGCTTTTCGCGAACAGGTCCGGAACCGATCGCGTGCCCCAGCAAGGGGCATGGTCAGTGGTCCGGAGCTCTGCGAAACAGCCCGGCAGGTTCAACGGTGGAGGTCGCGCGGTCTACCGTAGAGCTGTCGGGCTTTTCGCTTAGCGCTTTGATGCGTAGCGATTGAGGCCCTGAGCTTTAACCTTAAAGCTCGCGGTGTTCTGTCGCGGGGGCGAGCTCTTCTAGGACGGAACAATCCCTTTGGGGGTACGGGAGAGTTTGGGTTTGTAGGTCATTGATCGATGTCCCGAATGAGCGTAGCCATGCTGGTTCTGGGCGACACCTTTGATAGCAGAATCAAGCCTGGGCCTTCACGGGAAGGCGGAACGGGGCACCAAGCCGATTGAACGCGTTCATTGCCGCAATCGCGATCGTGAGATCGACCAGATCCTTAGGCCCGAACGCCGCAGCCACAGCCGCATATGCTTCATCCGATGCGTGTGTTTCGCTTAGCAGGGTTATTTCCTCGGCCCATGCCAGTGCAGCGCGGTACGTATCAGGAAACAGCTGAGGGACTTCGTTCCACACGGGTACCAGCACGATCTTGTCGATGGGCATCGTCTTGAGCAGGTCTCGGGTGTGAAGATCAATGCAATGTGCACAGCCATTGATCTGCGACACGCGCAGGAACACGAGATGGATGAGTTCGTCCGGAAGGTCCGTTTTCGCGGTGACATAGTGATGCACTCCGAAGAGCGCTTTTGCCCCCTCCGGCGAGATTTCATGCCAAGAAAGGCGTTTGGTACTGGTCATTCTTAAGTCTCCGTCACAAGCGTCGATCGATGACGCCCAGGAATAGACGACATCCGGCGGCAGGGTGTGACATGACCCGAAGAAGAAAATATTCACCCTCCGATGTCACATTGGCGGGGCTTTGCTCGTCAGACAGAGTCCGGCCGGGGGGCTTTACACTCCGGAGTTCAGTTATGGAAATCGCATATGCCCACGAGTGACCAGAGGACCGCTGAATTTGAATCCCAACGCAAGCGCCTTGTCCGCCTTGGCTATCGCATGCTCGGATCGATCGGTGAGGCGGAAGACGTGGTTCAGGATGCGTGGCTCCGCTGGAGCGAGGTCACGGACTGCGTCGATTCCCCAGCCGCATACCTCACGCGTGTTGTCACTCGCTTGTGCCTAGACCAGCTGAAGTCTGCCCGTGTGCGCCGCGAGACATATCTCGGGACATGGCTTCCCGAGCCACTTATCCCTTCTGCCGATGAAATGGAGGCGACTTCCGACGATGTGACCTTCACGCTAATGCTCGCGATGGAAAGGCTGTCACCTTTGGAGCGCGCAGCTTTTCTTTTGCACGATATCTTCGACGTTGCGCTTGCCGAAATAGCGGTCGCCCTTGATCGGCAACCCGCCGCTGTGCGCCAGCTTGCATCACGCGCGCGCAAACATCTTCGAGAAGCAGGCCCTCGCTACCGTATTGAAGCAGCCGAGGCCGAAAGGATTGCAGACGCCTTCTTTTTCGCTGCTCGCGACGGTGACGTTACCAAGCTATCTGAGATGCTGGCTCATGATGTAGAGATCCAGGCAGATGGAGGCGGAAAAGTGATCGCTTTCCCCATAGTTATCCGGGGTCTTGACCGTGCGCTACGCATTTTCGCCAGCCAGAGTCGCAAGAATGGTGCACGCCCGACTCTTCTGAGGTCAGCGTTAATCGATGGGCTGCCCGGATGTATCAGTGTCGACGGAAGCGGCGTCCTGCAAACGATGATCCTCGGTATGCGAGGCGCGAAGATCGGCACTATTTACATCGTCCGCAATCCTGAAAAGCTGTCCCATGTCTCTTCGGCTAGCCTCAAAGGGCAATCGGCTAGTTAAGGTGCTTGTGCGCATTTAGCAGTGCAGTTAGTGGCCGCCCGCGGATGTCGAGTTTTGGCACAAAACAGCCCCAAGCTCGTTGACTAGAACCAGAACCGCACGCCGGCAAAAGCGCATGCCGCATCGCGGCACGCGCTCGCTTTCACGCTCAATCCGGAATATGCGGCTCCACCAGATTGGTGAGCTGCGCGATCGATTCGCGCCAGCCCAGATGGCAGGCGTCTGGCGGAATCACGTCCGGGATGCCTTCCTGCACGATCTCGACTTCGGTGCCGACCGAAACCGCCTTCAGTGTCACGGTCACCTTCATCTCGCCCGGCAGGTTCGGGTCGTCGAAGCGGTCGGTGTGGACGAGCTTTTGATCCGGCACGAGTTCGAGGTACTCACCGCCGAAGCTGTGCGAGTGACCGGTCGTGAAATTGGTGAACGACATGCGGTAGCGACCGCCGACGCGGGGGTCGATTTCGTGGACCTTGCCGGTGAAGCCGTAGGGCGGCAGCCAGCGGGCCATCGCGTCGGGGTCGAGGAAGGCCTTGTAGATCTTCGCGGGCGGGGCCTTGAGGACGAGGTGCAGGCGGATGGTGCTGGGCATCGGGCGTCTCCGTTTTTGCAGTTGGTATGGAGACGTCGAACGAGGCGCTGCGAATTCGACATTCCCATTCGAATTATTTTGCGCCCAACTGCCGGCCGGCGTTGCGCAGCTAGCCGACGCCGGCCAGATGCAGCGTGAGCTTGACCATGCCGAAGAAGAACAGCGCCACCACGCCGGTCAGCACGAACGCGACGACGACGAACTGCCAGGGATTGCCGTAGGTGAAATCGCGCTCGCGGTTGCGTGAGCTTTGAATGCCGAGGAAAGCCCAGATCACGCTGCCGATGACCTGCAGCAGATTGGGCCGCTGCTGCGGGACCGCGGGGACGTTCACGGATGAGGTGCTCATTGAGAACTCCGGTTTCGTGTTGATGGGCCCAGATTGCCAGCCCGGCCGCCCGCTGCAGAGCACCAGATCGCGCCGCGAAACGCATAACAGATGCGCTCGGGCGCCGGCCGCTGTTATAGGTTTTTTCGCTGCATCTGCAGATTCATCGTCGCGCGCCCGGGCCTGAGAATTCGTCGCCTCGATCGAGGCGACGAAGAGAACCACGATGGCGATCAACCCAATGATTCCCGCCCTGCTGCTGCTCGCAGCCGGCGCGGCGATAGCGGCAGATGAAAGCGGCATCGCCGAGCGCGTCAAGCCCTGCGCGGCCTGCCACGGCGAGGCCGGACATTCGAGCGCCGAAGCCGGCGCAAAAACCTACTACCCGTCGATCGCCGGCAAGCCCGCGGGCTATCTGCAGCAGCAACTGTTGAACTTCCGTGACGGCCGCCGCCACAACGCGATCATGCAGCCGATGCTCGCGACGCTGTCGGACACCTACCTGCGCGAGATGGCGGAGTACTACGCGGCGCAACCCTTGAGCGTCGCGACGCAGGCATCGAGCGCATCGGCCGAGCGGCTCGCGCTCGGACGCCAGCTCGTCGAACACGGCGATGCGGGGCGCGACGTTCCGGCGTGCGGCGCCTGCCACGGCGCCGAACTCAAGGGCGCGCAGCCTTCGATTCCGGGCCTGCGCGGCCTGGGCGCGGATTACCTGTCCGCCCAGCTCGGCGCCTGGCGCACCGGCGTGCGCAAGGCGGCCGCGCCCGATTGCATGGGGCAGATCGCGCAGCGCCTGAGCCTGGACGAAATCGCCGCCGCCACGGCCTGGATCGCGAGCCTGCCGCCGCTGCCCGATGCGCGGCCCGCGAATCAACCTGAAGCCGAATTGCCGATGCGCTGCGGAGGTGTGCAATGAAGATCGTCGCGAAAATTTTCACCTGGGCATTCGGGCTGGTGGCGATCGCGATTGCCGCGGTCGCCCTCGCGCTCGCGCTGCCAGCGCGGCTTATCGCCGTCGAAGACAGCGCCGCGCCGAACGGCGCCGAGCGCATCGCGAGTCAAATCGAGCAAGGCCGCTACCTCGCACGCGCCGGCAATTGCATCGCCTGCCACACGGCGACCGGCCAGGCCGAATACGCGGGCGGCCGGCGCATCGGCACGCCGTTCGGCGATGTCTTCAGCAGCAACCTGACACCCGATGAGGACACCGGCCTCGGCCGCTGGAGCCGCGCCGATTTCTGGCGCGCGATGCATCACGGCCAGTCGCGCGACGGACGCCTGCTCTATCCGGCGTTTCCGTACACGCACTACACGCGCGTGAGCCGCCAGGATTCCGATGCGATCTATGCGTATCTGCAATCGCTGCCGGCCGTGAAGCAGGCCGCGCGACCGCACGAGCTGCGCTTTCCGTACGACACCGCGTTCGCCCTGCGTGTCTGGCGCGCGATCTACTTCAAGGCCGGCGAATACGAAGCCGATGCCAGCCGCAGCGCGCAATGGAATCGCGGCGCGTATCTGGTCGAAGGCCTCGGCCACTGCGGCGCCTGCCACACCGTGCGCACGAGCCTCGGCGGATCACGCGAAGCCAGCGCCTACGCGGGCGGGCCGATTCCGACGCTCGGCTGGGACGCGCTGCCGCTCGTGAGCGACACGCTGATCGACGATGCCGAGGCCGCGCAGATGATCGAGCTGCTGCATACGGGCACTTCGGCGCGCGACGTCGCGAGCGGGCCGATGGCCGAAGTGGTGTTTCACAGCCTGCAATATCTGGATCGCGCCGACATCGAGGCGATGGTCGACTACATCCGCACGCTGCCCGCGCGCCCGGCGCCCGAACCCGCCGCAGTGCCGCGCGTGTCCGAGCGCTACCGCAAGGACTTGATGAGCAGCGGCGCGAAGCTCTACGGGCAGCACTGCGCCGAATGCCACGGCGACGACGGCCAGGGCCGCGATCACGCCTACCCCGCGCTCGCAGGCAACCGGCTCGTCACCGCGCCATCGGCCCGCAACGCGATCCGCAGCGTGCTCTACGGCGGCTACGCGCCGAGCACCACCACGGTGCCGCGGCCCTATGGCATGCCGCCGTACCAGCACCAGCTCACGCCCGACGAGATCGCCGCGGTGCTGAGCTACGTGCGCGGCAGCTGGGGCAATGCGGCGAGCGCGGTGTCGGCCGAGCAGGTGCGTCGGCAGCGGTGATGCTTGAACGAGCCTGTGGCGAGGGGAACGCCCCCTCGCCCTCGCTCTGCATCCAGGTCATGCTGGCGACATGAACAGCCAGCAGCCCAACAATCCCCTGCACGGGCTCACGCTCGAACACCTCGTCGTGAAGCTCGTCGAGCACTACGGCTGGGAAGGGCTTGCGCAGCGGATCAGCATCAACTGCTTCCGCAGCGATCCGTCCGTGAAATCCAGCCTGAAGTTCCTGCGCCGCACGCCCTGGGCGCGGGAGCAGGTGGAGCAGCTTTACCTGTCCACCTTCAGATCACCTGCCTCGTGGCCGGGACGCACGGCCAGCTAGCCCGGCTGCGAAGCCCCCTTTTTACGGCAGGCCTCCGAGCAGTATTTCACCTCGTCCCAGTTCCGCTCCCACTTCTTGCGCCAGCTCATCTCCCTGCCGCAGACGAGGCAAGGCTTGCTCGGCAGGAACTGCTTGTTGCCCTTGTAGGATCGGGTCGGTGAATTCATCGCCGATCGAGCATAGACCGGTTCGCCGCTGCGAGCTGCGTCGTGTGTGAATGCGAATTCAGGCAAGCAGCCACCGCCGACGGGCAAACTAGTGCGCTGACACGCCGATCCGAGAGCCATGTTTCGAACCTTCCGCGGGGCCCTTCTCCTGTGCGCGACGCTCTGCGTCGCCGTGATGCCGGCGCCTGCGCGCGCGTCAGCACCGGTCGACGAGGCGCACATCGACTCGCTGATCTCTCGCATGACGCTCGAAGAAAAAGCCGGCCAGCTCACGCTGGTCGC
This sequence comes from Hydrocarboniphaga sp. FW305-C-57, assembly GCF_058783045.1. Lineage (NCBI taxonomy): Bacteria > Pseudomonadati > Pseudomonadota > Gammaproteobacteria > Nevskiales > Nevskiaceae > Hydrocarboniphaga > Hydrocarboniphaga sp. FW305-C-57. The sequence continues at coordinate 119,831 of NZ_JBYSYG010000005.1, forward strand.
GGCCGTGCGCGAGGACGAGGAATCCGATCGCGATCGCAAGCCCGGCGAGCCGACCGCGATGCAGCGCCAGCTCGCGGAGATTCGCGAGGGCAAGATCAGCGCGGTGTTCAACGGCATCGGCGCCGATTGGGCGCGCAAGCTGCAGCGCGCGGCCATCGAGGAATCGCGGCTCGGCATTCCGGTGCTGATCTCGGTCGATGCGATTCACGGCTTTCATACGATCTTCCCGGTTCCGCTGGCCGAAGCCGCTAGCTGGGATCCCGATCTGGCCGAGCGCGTTGCGCGGGCGACGGCCATCGAGGCGAGCGCCGCCGGCGTGGCCTGGAACCTCGCGCCGAACGTCGACATCGCGCGCGACGCGCGCTGGGGACGCGGCGTCGAAGGCGCGGGCGAGGACGTGCTGCTCGGAAAACTGTTCGCCGCGGCGCGCGTGCGCGGTTACCAGAAAGGCGCCGACGCAGCGCATCTGAGCGATCGCGATGCGATGCTCGCCACGCCCAAGCATTTCGCGGGCTATGGCGCGGCCGAAGGCGGGCTCGACTACAACGTCGCCGAGCTCAGCGAACGCACGCTGCGCGAGGTCTACCTGCCGCCGTTCAAGGCCGCGTTCGATGCGGGCGCGCTCGCCGTGATGGCCGGTTTTCACGAGATCGGCGGCGTGCCGATGATGGCGAACCGCAAGCTGCTGACCGGTCTGCTGCGCGACGAATGGAAGTTCGACGGCATCGTCGTCTCCGACTACGCGGCCGATCACGAACTCGTCATTCATGGCGTCGCCAGGGACGATCGCGAAGCCGTGAAGATCGCCTTCATGGCCGGCGTCGACGTGAGCATGACGAGCCGGCTTTATCAGCAATACCTGCCCGAGCTCGTGCGCAGCGGCGAAGTGCCGATGTCCCGCATCGACGAGGCCGTGCGCCGCATGCTGCGCGTCAAGTACAAGCTCGGCCTGTTCGACAAGCCTTACGAGCGCATGGACGCCAGGCGCGAACGGCAGCTCAATCACACGAAGCAGACGCGTGCGCTCGCGCGTGAGGCCGCGCAGCGCAGCATCGTCATCCTGCGCAACGACCGCGAGCTGCTGCCGCTCAGGAAAAGTGCATCGCAGCGCATCGCCCTGATCGGCCCGTTCGCGAGCGGGCCGGATCATCTGAATGGTCCGTGGACGGTGTTCGACGACCGACGCGATGCGGTCAGCGTCGAAGCCGGCCTGCGCGCCGCGCTCGGCCCCGATGCGAAGCTCAGCGTCACGCAAGGCAGCGGCATCGATTCGGCATTGCCGGGCGGCATCGAAGCGGCCGTGAGCGCCGCGCAGAACGCCGACGTGGTGATTCTCGCGATCGGCGAAAGCGAGGCGATGACGGGCGAAGCGCAGTCGCGCACCGAAGTCGTGGTACCGCCCGCGCAGCAGGCGCTCGCCGAAGCGATCAGGGCCACCGGAAGGCCGACCATCGTGCTGCTGCGCACGGGCCGCGCGCTCGCGCTCGACGGCGCGGTGCGCGACGCCGATGCAATTCTCGTCACCTGGTTTCTTGCCGCCGAAACCGGCAACGCGATCGCCGATGTGCTGTTCGGCGACGTGAGCCCCTCGGGCCGTTTGCCCGTGAGCTTTCCGCAGCGTCCGGGCCAGGAACCGCTCTACTACGCGCGCAAGAACACCGGCCGGCCGCCGCCGCCCGGTCCGTTCCAGGAATACACGGCGCGCTACCGCGACATTTCGGTCGATCCGCTCTACGCCTTCGGCTTCGGCCTGGGCTATTCGACGGTCGAATACGGCAAGCCCGAACTGAGCACGCAAAAGCTCGGCGCGAACGACACGCTCACTGCGAGCGCCGTGCTGCGCAACATCGGCAAGCGCGCGATCGACGAAGTCGCCCAGCTCTACCTGCGCGATCGCGTCGCCAGCGTCACGCGGCCGCTGCGCGAGCTCAAGAATTTCGAACGCGTGAAGCTCGCACCCGGCGAGAGCAGGCGCGTGTCGTTCACGCTCAGGCGCGAGGATCTGATGTTTCTCGGACCCGAGCTCAAACCGGTCAGCGAGCCCGGCGAATACGAGCTATGGATCGCGCCGTCGAGCTCGGGCGGCATCGCCGCGAACTTCGAACTCGTCGGGCCAGCGCAGTGAACTGAGCAAGCTGCGAGGACGCTTCCCTTCTCCCTCTTGGAGGGAGAAGGGCCAAGCCGAATACGTCAGGCCGATCAAGCGCCGAGCAGAATCCGCAGCATGCGGCGCAGCGGCTCGGCCGCGCCCCACAGCAGCTGATCGCCGATCACGAAGGCCGAGACGTATTCCGGGCCGAGGTTGAGCTTGCGTACGCGGCCGACGCCGACCTGCAGCTCACCCGTGATCGACGCCGGCGTCAGTTCCTTGACCGTGATCGCGCGATCGTTCGGAACCCACTTCACCCAGTCGTTGCCGCTCTTGATGATGGATTCGATCTCGGCCAGCGGCAGGTCGCGCTTGAGCTTGAGCGTCAGCGCGAGGCTGTGGCAGCGCATCGCGCCAATGCGCACGCAGAGGCCGTCGACCGGAATGGGCTTCTCGTTGCCGAGAATCTTGTTGACCTCGGCCTGACCCTTCCATTCTTCCTTCGACTGGCCGTTGTCGAGCTGCGCGTCGATCCACGGAATCAGGCCGCCCGCGAGCGGAGCGCCGAAGAATTCGGTCGGCACGTCGTTGCGGATCGCCTGCGCGACCTTGCGGTCGATGTCGAGAATCGCCGACGACGGCGTGGCGAGTTCATCGGCCACCGCACCGTTGACCACGCCCATGCCCTTGAGCAGCTCGCGCATGTGGTTCGCGCCGCCGCCCGAAGCCGCCTGATAGGTCATGGAGCTCACCCATTCGACGAGGTTCTCGCGGAACAGGCCGCCGACGCCCATGAGCAGGATCGAGTTCGTGCAGTTGCCGCCGATGAAGTTCTTGATGCCCTTGTCTAGCGCGCGATCGATCACGTTGCGATTGACCGGATCGAGCACGATCACCGCGTCGTCCTTCATGCGCAAGGTCGAAGCCGCGTCGATCCAGTAGCCGTTCCAGCCGGCGGCGCGCAGCTTCGGATAGATCTCGGTCGTGTAGTCGCCGCCCTGGCAGCTGATGATGATGTCCATCGACGACAGCGCTTCGATGCTGTTCGCATCGAGCAGCGTTCCAGCGCTTTTGGCGAACGACGGCGCCGCTCCACCCACGTTCGACGTGGTGAAGAACTGCGGCGAAATCAGCTCGAAATCTTTCTCCGCCTGCATGCGATCCATCAGCACCGAACCGACCATGCCGCGCCAACCGACCAGACCGACCTTCTTCATGACGACTTTCTCTCTCACCAATGGGGACTGCTAAAAATGAATCAAAGCGACTTGTTGAAATGAAACGAGCTGATCTCGAAACGCTCGCGTAAATAAAACCGATGCGCCGACTTGCGCTGCGTGCCCGAATCCAGATGCAGCATCGCGCAAGCAGCTTCGCGTGCGCGATGCTCCAGCCAGCCGATCAGCGCCTGCCCGACACCCGTGGAGCGCCGCGCCTCGTCGGTGACCAGATCGTCGACGTACAGGTTCCGGCCGAAGGCCGTGTTCTCGCTGATGCGATAGATCGCCACGCCGAGCACCGAATCACCATCCACCGCAATCAGCATGCGTCCACCGCTCGCGAACACGCGGCCCAGACTCGCCGCGTAGTCGACCAACTGCGGACGCAGCTGACGATGCACGCGCTCGCTGCGCGCGAGCCACTCGGGCTCGCACACGGCGCCGGATTCGTCGGTGACTTCGATCAGCTGCATTGATGCCTTCAGCGCTTGAGCGCCGCGACCACGGCATCGCCCATTTCGCGCGTGCCGATGATCTTCTCGCCCGGCTGCGCAATGTCACCCGTGCGCAGGCCGTCCTTGAGCACCTGCTTCACGGCCGCGTCGATGCGCTCGGCGATGTCCGCACGGTTGAAGCTGTACTTGAACATCATGCCGACCGACAGGATCGTCGCGAGCGGATTGGCCTTGTTCTGGCCTGCGATGTCCGGCGCGCTGCCGTGGATCGGCTCGTACATGCCCTTGTTGTTCGCATCGAGCGAAGCCGAGGGCAGCATGCCGATCGAGCCCGCGAGCATTGAGGCCTCATCCGACAGGATGTCGCCGAAGATGTTGCCGGTGACGATCACGTCGAACTGCTTGGGCTTCTTGACGAGCTGCATCGCCGCGTTGTCGACATACATGTGGCTCAGTTCGACATCCGGGTAATCCTTGGACACGCGGATCACCACTTCACGCCAGAGGCGCGAGGTGTCGAGCACGTTTTCCTTGTCGACCGAGCAGAGCTTCCTGTTGCGCTTGCGCGCCGCATCGAACGCCACGCGCGCGATGCGCTCGATCTCGGACACCGCGTAATGCATGGTGTCGTAGCCTTCCTCCTCGCCCGCCGCGTTGGTGCGGCGGCCGCGCGGCTGGCCGAAGTAGATGTCACCCGTGAGCTCGCGCAGGATCAGGATGTCGAGGCCCGAAATCACTTCGGGCTTGAACGACGACGCCGCGATGAGCTCGTCGAACGCGAGTGCCGGACGCAGGTTGGCGAACAGGTTCAGGTCCTTGCGGATCGCGAGCAGGCCGCGCTCGGGGCGCAGTTCGCGCGGCAGCTCGTCGTACTTCGGACCGCCAACGGCACCGAGCAGAATCGCATCGGCCGCACGCGCGAGCTTCTGCGTCGATTCCGGATACGGATGGCCTTCGGCATCGACGGCCGCGCCGCCGAGCAGACCGAATTCGATCTGCAGTTCTTCGCCTTCTGCGCGCAGCACGTCGAGCACCTTGACCGCTTCGGCCATCACTTCGATGCCGATGTAGTCGCCCGGCAGTACCGCGATTTTCTTGATCGTCATGTTGTTTGAGCGTTGTCGTTATTTTAGGAAGCGAACAGCCACGGCGCCTGTTCGCGGCGCCTGGCTTCGTAGGCGCGGATCGCGTCGCCGTGCTGCAGGGTCAGGCCGATTTCATCGAGACCGCGCACGAGGCAATCCTTGCGGAATTCGTCGATCTCGAAGCGGTGACGCGCACCACTCGGCGTGATCACGACCTGCTCGGGCAGATCGATGGTCAGCGAATAGCCCGGGTTGGCGGCGAGCTCCTGAAACAGCGACTCGATGACTTCGGCCGGCAGCGCGATCGGCAGAAAGCCCGATTTGAAACTGTTGTTGAAGAAGATGTCGGCGAAGCTCGTCGCGATCACGCTGCGGAAGCCGTAATCGTCGAGCGCCCAGACCGCGTGCTCACGCGAAGAACCGCAGCCGAAGTTCTCGCGCGACAGCAGGATCTGGGCGTCGCGGAACTCGGGCTTGTTGAGCACGAAATCGGGATTCGGGCGACGCGTGGCGACCGGCGTATCGAGATCACCCGCATCGAGATAGCGCCAGTCGTCGAACAGGAACTGGCCGAAACCCGTGCGCTTGATCGATTTCAAATATTGCTTCGGAATGATCGCGTCGGTATCGACATTCGGCCGATCCAGCGGCGCGACCTTGGCGGTGACGGTGGTAAAGGCGCGCATTTAGAAGCTCCTCACATCGACGAAATGACCGGCGATGCCGGCGGCCGCGGCCATCGCGGGCGAAACCAGATGCGTGCGACCGCCCTGGCCCTGGCGGCCTTCGAAATTGCGATTGCTCGTGGAGGCGCAGCGCTCGCCCGGTTCGAGGCGATCGGCGTTCATCGCCAAGCACATCGAGCAGCCTGGTTCGCGCCATTCGAAGCCGGCGTCGGTGAAGATCGTGTGCAGGCCTTCGGCTTCGGCCTGCTGCTTGACGAGGCCCGAGCCCGGCACCACCAGCGCGAGCTTGACGTTCGCGGCCTTGCTCTTGCCGCGCACGACTGCGGCGGCGGCGCGCAAATCCTCGATGCGCGAATTCGTGCAGCTGCCGATGAAGACCTTGTCGATGGCGATCTGCTCGATCGGCTGGTTCGCCGTCAGGCCCATGTAGGCCAGCGCCTTTTCCATGCCGTTGCGCTTGACCGCATCGCTCTCGCGTGACGGGTCGGGCACGTTCGCGGAGACCGGCAGCACCATCTCGGGTGAGGTGCCCCAGGTGACCTGCGGCAGGATCTCGGAAGCTTCGAGCACCACTTCCTTGTCGAACACCGCACCCTCGTCGGAGTGCAGCGTCTTCCAGTGCGCGACAGCCTTGTCCCAGTTCTCGCCCTTGGGCGAGAACGGACGGCCCTGCACGTAATCGATCGTGGTCTGGTCCACGGCGACGAGGCCGGCACGCGCACCGCCTTCGATCGCCATGTTGCAGAGCGTCATGCGGCCTTCCATCGACAGCGCGGCGATCGCTTCGCCGGCGAATTCGATCGAATGCCCGTTGCCGCCGGCAGTGCCGATGCGACCGATGATCGCGAGCACGATGTCCTTGGCGGTCACGCCGGGGCCGACGTGGCCGCGCACGGTGATGCGCAAGGTCTTGGTCTTCTTGGCGACCAGCGTCTGCGTGGCAAGCACGTGCTCGACTTCGCTCGTGCCGATGCCGAAGGCCAGCGCGCCGAAAGCTCCATGCGTGGATGTGTGCGAGTCGCCGCAGACCACGGTCATGCCCGGCAGGGTCGCGCCCTGCTCCGGGCCGATCACGTGGACGATGCCCTGGCGCAGGTCGTTCATCTTGAATTCGACGATACCGAACTCGTCGCAATTGGAATCGAGCGCATCGACCTGCGTGCGCGAGATCGGATCCTCGATGCCCTTGCTGCGGTCGGTGGTCGGCACGTTGTGGTCGGCCACCGCGAGGTTGGCCGACAGCCGCCAGGGCTTGCGCTGGTTCAGGCGCAGGCCGTCGAAGGCCTGCGGGCTCGTCACTTCGTGGACCAGATGGCGATCGATGTAGATCAGGCAGGAGCCGTCGCCGTTGTCACGGACCAGATGCTCGTCCCAGATCTTTTCGTACAAGGTACGAGGTTTGACGCGGTTGTCGTTCGGGGTGGCCAAGGTGCTGCCTCCGGTAGAGATTGCGCAAGAATTGCCCAAAGTTTCGGCGCGCAGTCTAGGGCCGGCCTTGCTATAACTCCAATGAATGGTTTGAATGCATGGAATTCCAATCGGGAATTCAATTCTCATGGACAGCCAGGAACTCAGCGCCTTTCTCGAAGTGGCCGACAGCGGCTCGTTCTCGGTCGCGGCCGAGCGCCTGCACCTGACCCAGCCGTCGATCAGCAAGCGCATCGCCGCGCTCGAAGCCCGTCTCAAGCACCCGCTGTTCGACCGCGTCGGCCGGCGCATCAGTCTGACCGACGCCGGCCGTACCCTGCTGCCCTACGCGCGCCGGGTGCTGCAGGAGATCGAGGACGGCCGGCGCGCCCTGTCGAAGCTCTCGGTCGAGGTGGCCGGGCGGCTGTCGATCGGCACGAGCCATCACATCGGCCTGCACCGGCTGCCGCCGACGCTCAAGTCGTATACGCAGCGCTATCCCGAAGTCGATCTCGACATCCATTTCATGGACTCCGAGGACGCCTGCGAGGCCGTGCTGGCCGGCAAGCTCGAACTCGGCATCGTCACGCTGCCGCTGGCCCCGCTCGACAATCTCGAGCAGCGCGTGGTCTGGCCGGACCCGCTGTCGGTGGTGATCTCGCCCGAGCACGCGCTCGCCCGGCACGAGTCGATCGCCTTGCGCGCGCTATCCGAATACCCGGCCGTGCTGCCCGACGAGGCCACCTACACGCACCGCATCATCCGCGAGGCCCTGCAGGGCCACGGCGTCGCCCCGCGCGTGCGGCTGGCGACCAACTACATGGAGACGCTCAAGATGCTCGTCGCGATCGGCCTCGGCTGGAGCGTGCTACCGAGCTCGATGATCGACGACAGCATCCGCGCCCTGCGCGTCGACGACCTGCAGTTGCACCGCGAGCTCGGCCTGGTCTGGCACCAGCGGCGCACGCAGTCCGGGCCGGCGCTCGCGCTGATCGAGGAGTTGTTGGGCACGGGAGACGAGGAACGAGAGACTGGAAAAGCCCGAAGCGGCCCAATCCGAAAGATTGAGAGCCCGAGTCACGGTGAGCTTTGAGCTTTTCGTCTCCCGTTCCCCGTCTCCCGGCTGTTAAGCCTCCCCCGCTAAGCTTTTGCGCATGTCCATCGACCTTCACAGCACCCGGGCGAGTTTCGACGGCATCGGCACCCGGCTGCTCGAACGGCCGCATGCGGGGCCGACGACGCTGCTGTTCCTGCACGGCTGGGGCGACAGCGCCGATGCGTTCAAGCCGCTCATGCAGGAGCTCGCGGACCTGCCTGCGCGGCTCGTCGCGATCGACCTGCCGCACTTCGGCGAGGCCGACGATCTGCCGGAATCGCTGATGGGAAGGCCGATGATTCCGCGCTATCTGCGCTTCGTGCGCGCGGCCTTGAGCGCACTCGGCGAAGGCGGCGATCTGCTGCCGGTCGGCCAGTCCTTCGGTGCGCGCATGCTGCTCGGCGCGCTCGATGCGCAGCCCGCCTTGCCCGTGCGCAACGCAGTCGCGATCGCGCCGGTTCCTTCCACGCTGTCGCCGTGGCAGCAGATGCTGCTGCGCAAGGGCTGGATCGCCGCGGTCTCCGAGCCTCGCGGCCTGCTCGACAACGTGCGGCGCACCTGCTTCAGCGTCTCCGAGCGGGTGCCGCAATCGGTCTGGGACGATTTCCTGCGCCACTGCACGCCGGCACGCATGAACGACTATCTGGAGCGCATGCGCGCGATCACGATGGAGATTCGCGAGCCGGTGCCGATGCGCGACATCGGCTGCTGCGTGGACCTGATCTGGGGCGATCGCGATCGCATGACGCCCGTCGATGCGGCGAGCCATTTCACGCGAGGCCTGCGCGACAGCCGGCTCACGGTGTTCGCCAACTGCGGGCATCACGCGCACCTGGAACGCGTGGTCGAGACCGCGGCACTGATTCGCTCGCTGCTGTCGCCGCTGCGTTGAGCATCCGCGCGCCGCACATTCGCAGGCTGGATCAGCGGCGCGGTCGCCCAGGCCACCGTCGGCTAGATCGATGTCGGTGAGTTACGCGCTACGCGCCAACTCACGCCCCACCAGATCATCGATCTCGTGCGTCACGCCCCAGGCTTCGCACCAGCCGCCATATGGCTCGGCGAGTTCCGATAGTTCGGCCTTCATCGTCGTCACCAATTCGTAGCTGAGCTGGGCTTGCAGCACGATCATGATGTAGCCCGGAAACCCGTCCTGAGGTTCGCTGAGTTCGACCTCTTCGTAGCGCTGCCGCACAAGCTCAACGAACTCGGCCGGCGGTGGCCAATCGTCGAAGTCGATCGAGAAATCGATCGGATATTCGGCGGAGAAGTCGAAGCCCTCGATGGAAAGCTTGTGCAGCACTTCGCCGTCTTCGTCGTCGGGCCAGAAAATCATCATGGTCAAGATCAGGGCTACGCAAGCGTCATCGAGCCCCGAGTTTACCTGCGCGGCTTCGATGGCGCTCCCGATACGCCCCGATGACCGGTATCAGCGCGTCCGCGAACGACGCTTCAACGTACCGGGATCGAAGTAGTTGTCATCGTAGCTCGCTCGGAAGTCGGTGATCTTTTCTTCGTTGCTCATCGCGGTGAGGAAGTAGCGCTTGGACTGCAGGTCGTAGATGATTTCCGGCACGCCGGTGACGGTCGGAACGAACGGGGCCGTGAGCAGGTGCGCCTCCTGTACCTTCCAGAGCTGGCCGCGACCGTCGTAGCAATCCACCGCCGCGATGCTCCAGCTGTCCTCGTCGATGTAGAACACGCGCTTGGCGAAGTTGTGGCGCAGGCCCTGCTTCACCGTGGCTTCGACGACCCAGACGCGATGCAGCTCGTAGCGCGCGAGGTCCTGGTTGATGTGCAGCGGACGGATGATGTCCTTGTACTTCACCTTCGGGCTGTTGATCAGATACGAGTTGTACGGAATGTAGATTTCGCGCTTGCCGACGAGCTTCCAGTTGTAGCGATCGAGCGCGCCGTTGAAGACGTCGATCTGGTCGTTGTACTGCTCGTTGTCGGTGCCGATGGCCGGATTGTCGTAGCCCACGTCCGGAGCGCGCGTGACGCGTCCCATGCCGGGGCTGAACAGCCAGGCCGCACGGCCACCGCTCGACTGGTCCGCGGTCTCGTGCACGAGCGTGATCTGCCCGGCCACGCGTGGCGGCGACAGCACTTCGGACTGGTAATACGCGATCAGCCGGCCATCGCCCGGATGGCCGACGTTGGCGTAGAGGAACTTCACTTCCTCGATGAGCTTGGTGACCAGATACGTTCCGTCAGGCTTGACGATCGCCTGGTTGTTGTAGCGCTTGACCGCCTCGCCCTTGTACTTGAGCTTGTGGTTCCAGAGCACTTCGGCGCCGCTGCCTGGAATCGGGAACGGAAAGCCCAGCTTGGCGTTCTTGACCGAATCGGTGCCTTCGAGCGTCGCCGTCGTGGCGTTCGCAATGGTGGCCTTCTCGATCGCGTCGGAGAAGAAACCCGAGCGGATGCTCGGATAGACCTTCATCGTGTAATCGGGATACGCGGCGAACAGCGCCTTGTGCCCATCGCTGAGCTTATTCGCGTACTGCGCGAGATTGGCCTTGGTGATTTCGACGATCGGCCTGGCGACGCCGGAGATGCCGGCCTGCTCCAGCGTCTTCTCGATCTTGTCGGGTTCGTCCTTGCGCAGTCTTTCGAGATCGGCCGGCGAATAGCCTCTCTGCTCGGCCTTGAAGTTCTTGCCGCCGGTCCATTCGGGAATCGAGCCGTCCTTGTTGCCCGCGCGTTCAGCCCCGACGGCGGTCAGGTCCTTGCCGAGCCTGGCGGCCTGCTCGGGGCTGACTTTGGCTTGCGCCGCGGCCACGAATGCGAATGAAAGGGCCAGCGCGAACGGCAAGGCGCGCGAGCGGCGCGACGGTATTGCGATCATGCGTTCTCCTCCATCGGCACTCGTCGCGGCTGTTGCGATTTGCCCGCCGTCGATCGGTGCTCGCTGATTTCATTCTTTGCGCAGGAAGCAGGCAGGCGCCTTCGCCGTTGCGCATACCCAGCTGTCGCCATAGTCAAACCGACGCTGGCGCAAGGCTGCTAGCGTCCATCCCGGAAGCGAGCGCGACAGACGCTCCGGAGGAGAAAGCCATCATGGATCGCAAGACGAGCTCGAGACTCGGGGCGCCGGCTGCGCTGCTGTTGCTGCTCGCGACAAAGGTCTCCGCGTTCGAAACCGAATGGGGCGAAACCAAGGTCACGCTCAACAACGTCGCCACCATCGGCGCCGCGATGCGCATGCAGGACCGCAGCAGCGATCTGCTCGGCAAGCTCAACGTGCCGGGCCAGCAGGACCTGTGCACGCCCGACGATTGCATGTCATTCGGCAACGATCCCGAGCCGAACGCGCGGCTCGTTGCCGCGCGCGGCGCCTATTCGGGCATCAACGGCGACGACGGCAACATGAACTACGACCAGTATGATCTGGTCTCCGCGACCTCGCGCCTGACTTCCGATCTGAAGCTGCAGCACGGCGATTTCATCGGCCGCGTGCGCGGCATCGCTTTCTTCGACGCGCTCAACGACGGCTTCGAGGAAACCCACTTCAACACGCGCTGGCAATCACGCCACAGTGAGCGCAGCAGCGCGGTCGAGCGCCGCTACGCCAAGGACATCGAGCTGCTCGACGCCTATGTTCAGTATGGTTTCGACTGGGGCGAGCGCTCGGGCACGCTTTCGGTGGGCCGCCAGCTCGTGCGCTGGGGCGAATCGAATCTGATCGCGGTCAACAGCGTCTCCGAGATCAATCCGCCGAACCAGGCTTATCTGCGCTTCCCGGGCATCGAGATCGGCCGCCTGTTCACGCCGGTACCGCTCGCGCTGCTGTCGATGGACGTGTTCCAGAATGCGAGCATCGAAGTCATGTACCAGTTCGGCTGGGAACCCGTGCAGGTCGACCCGCAGGGCAGCTTCTTCTCGGACCAGGACATCATCGGCGGCGGCGAATACCTGATGGTCACGCTCGGCCAGCATTCCGAAGATCCGAACAGTCTGTTCTCATCCAACGGCGAAATCGGCCTGCTGTCCGACACCACCTTCACCGTCCCCGTCGATGACAAGAGCGGACGGCCGCGCAACAGCCGGCAATACGGCGCCAAATTCAGCTACTACGCGGAGTGGCTCAACAACGGCACCGAACTGAGCGCCTACTTCCTGAACTATCACAGCCGCCTGCCCTACGTGAGCTTCTACGCGGCCGACGACAGCTGCATTCCAGCCGGCAACACCAACATCCTCGCCGCGCTGACGGCCTGCCGCGGATTCAACGGCTCGCTCAACCCCACCGGGCTCGGGCTCGATCCGTTGCCGGTCGATTCGATGCGCGCCTTCCTCGATTATCCCGAGGACATCCAGATGTTCGGCCTGAGCTTCAACACCAACATCGGCTCGTACTCGCTGTCGGCGGAATACTCGTTTCGACCCAACCTGCCCTTGCAGGTTCACGTCACCGACCTGGTCTACGCGTCGCTGCAGCCTGCGTTTCCGGACGTGGATGTTCCGATCAACCCGCTCGGCGGCGTCGTCTCGCTGCCCTTGCCCGTGCTCGGCTCGACGATCCCCGGACGTCGTCACGTGGTGCCCGATTTCGTCAGCGGCTATCGCGGCGTGGAGGTTGGAGCCAACGACCTCGTGCGCGGCTACGAGCGCATGAAGGTCGGCCAGCTCGATGCGACGCTGATCCGCTCGTTCTCGAGCGGAAACTGGTTCCGCGCGGACCAGATCATCGCCCTGTTCGAGGTCGGCTTCACCCAGGTCTACGACATGCCCTCGCGCAAGGAACTGCAGTTCGACGGCGGCACGCTCAACCGCACGCACGCCAGCCCGGGCGCCGACGGAACCGGCACCGCGGACGGCCAACCCGATCCGCTGCGCTTCACGCCGACGCAGCAGACCTCGGGCTTCGCCGACGATTTCGCCTGGGGCATCCGCACGCTCACGCGCTTCGAATACAACGACGTCTTCAGTGGCATTCACTTTCGCCCGGTACTCGGATTCTTCTGGGACGTGCACGGCATCGCCGCGCTGCCGACGCAGAATTTCGTCGAGGGCCGCAAGGAGATACTGCTGGGGACCGAGATACAGCTGAGCCAGTCACTGACGACGCAGGTCGCGTATCAGTGGTTTACCGGTGGCGGCATGAACAATACGCGCAAGGATCGGGATAATCTGGCATTGAGCCTGAGTTACAGTTTTTGAGTACGCCGACCGCGTCGGAATCCAACGCGGCAGCTCATCCGGCACCGTCGCGCCGGGCGGGCGGCGAGGAGCTCTCCATCGGCAAGCCGATGAGCCTCAAAGCTCCAGTTTGTACCCCACCCCGTAAATCGAGCGGATCAACTCCTGATCCGGACTCACCGCATCGAGCTTGCGGCGCAGGTTCTTGATGTGGCTGTCGACCGTGCGATCGGTGACGACGCGATGGTCGGTATACAGATTGTCGAGCAGCTGGTCGCGCGAGAACACGCGGCCCGGCGCCGCGGCGAGCGTCTTGAGCAGGCGGAATTCCACCGGCGTCAGGTCGAGCGCATCGCCCTTGAAGCTCGCGGTGTAGGTGCTCTCGTCGATGCGCAGGCCTTCTTCCTCGGGCGCGACCGCCGCACCGCCGCCGTTGCCACCACCGCGCTGCGTGCGGCGCAGGATCGCCTTCACGCGCGCGACCACTTCGCGCGGGGAGAACGGCTTGCAGATGTAATCGTCGGCCCCGAGTTCGAGTCCGACCAGGCGATCGATCTCCTCGACGCGCGCGGTCATCATCACGATCGGCACGTCGCTGAAGGTGCGCAGCTCGCGGCAGACGTCGAAGCCGTCGCGGCCCGGCAGCATCAGGTCGAGCAGGATCAGGTCGGGCACCTGCGCCTTGACGGCCGGCACCACTTCGCGGCCGTCGGCGAGGATCGCGGTCGTGAAGCTCGCGGCCTTCAGGTAATCGGAAACCAGCTGCGCGAGCTTGGGCTCGTCCTCGACGATCAACACGCGGCGAATGTCATTGCTCATCGGCTGGACTCAGTCGCGCGCCAGGGGAAGCCGGATGCTCATGTGCAAACCTCCGAGAGATGAGGCGGTGGCGGTGAGCTGACCGCCGTGCGCCTCGGCGATGTTGCGGCAAATGGCAAGCCCCAGGCCAGCGCCGCCGCTCGCGCGGTTGCGCGAAGCCTCGACGCGATAGAAGCGCTCGAACAGCTTCGGCAGCAGCTCGGGCGAGACACCGGGCGCGGAATCTTCGAAATCGATGCGCACCTGCGAGCCTTCGATGCGCGCGCCGACCTGCACGCGCCCACCCTTGTCGGTGTAGCGCAGGCTGTTCTCGATCAGGTTGCCGAACAGCTGGCGCAGGCGGCCCTCGTCGGCGAGCACCGGCAGCTCGCAGAGCGCGAGCCGCTCGACGAGCTGCAGGCCGTGCTGGTGGAGCCGTTCGCGCGAGCTGTCGAGCGCGGTCTTGAGCACCGAGCCCGCATCGACGAGCACCTTGCGATACGTCAGCGCGCCCGCATCGGACAGCGACAGATCGTAGAGATCGCTGACGAGCTTGCTGAGCAGGCTGATCTCGGCCTGCAGCGAATGGATCGACGCCGGCGTCAGCGGACGCACGCCGTCTTCGAGCGCTTCGAGCTCGCCGCGCAGCACCGCGAGCGGCGTGCGCAGCTCGTGCGAGACGTCGGCCATGAAGGCCCGGCGCATGTGCTCGTTCTTCTCGAGCGCCACCGCGAGGTGATTGAAGTCTTCGGCCAGGGCGCCGATCTCGTCGGTGGCCGACACGCGCACGCGCGTCGAGTAGTCGCCGGCCGCGAGCCGCGCCGCGCCGCGGGCCATGCGCCGCACCGGCGCCAGGAACACGCGCGCCATGCCGTAGGCCACCAGCGCGGCCACCAGCGCGGCGAGTCCGCCGACGATCCAGGTGGCGCGGAACTGCTGCTGCTGAAAGCGCACGTCGGCCGCGAGCGTGGCCTCGCGGAACGGCAGCAGGGCGAGCCAGCCGACGGTGACGCCGTCGACCACGATCGGGCGCAGGATCGCGTTCGGACCCATGTGCGGATTGCCGATCACGAGCTTGCGATCCCGGTCGAGCACCGAGACGCGCAGGTTCAGGCCGATCAGCTCGACGTCGGCCGGCTCGGGGCTCGCGGGATTCGGAGCCGGATCGGGCGGCGTGCCGCCCGCCGGAATCCCGGGCGCGGCCTTGAGCGCGTCGTCACGCGTCTGCGGGCGGATCAGCCGGAACCAGGTGCGCGGGTTGTCGCGCAGGAACTCCCAGCTGCCATGCTCCTTGTAGGCCGCGACCACGTCGGGCATGAAGTCGTCGAGCCGCGCTTCGCTCTGCTCGTTCAGATAGCCGACGAAACCCCTCGTGAAGCTGATGCGCGAGGCCACGCCCATCGCCACCGCGACCAGCAGGCTGGTGGCGAAGATGGCGATGAAGAGCTTGGCGGTGACGCTGTGTCTCATGCGGCCCGGAAGACTGGGGGAAAGCGGAACCCGGGCTTTGTATGTCGCGGGGCCGGCGAGCACAAGCGCCGCGCGGCAATCTTCAATAACTCTCCACAGTTGGCGCGCTCCAGCAGGCTTTCGCCGGCGAGCCGCTAGGCGATGTCGAAGCGCTTGTGCGTGCGCACCCACTCGTCGATGACCATCGCCGGCCGCGCACGCGAGAACAGATAGCCCTGCCCCGCGTGGCAGCCGTAGCGGCGCAGCAGGCCGATGGTGTGCAAGTCCTCGACGCCTTCGGCGACCACTTCGATATGCAGCCGGCGGCCGAGTTCGACCGTGGCCTGGACGATGTCGCGGCCACGACGCTCGCTGGTCAGGCTGCTGATGAAGCTGCGATCGATCTTGATCGAATCCACCGGCAGCTGATGCAGGTAGCTCAGCGACGAATAGCCGGTGCCGAAGTCGTCGAGCGCGATGCCGATGCCTTCGGCGCGCATGCTGCGCAGGCGTTGCGCCACGCCCTTGAAATCGCGCACGAGCACGCCTTCGGTGATCTCGAGCTTGATCTGGTTGCGCGCCATCGGATGGCGGCGGAACAGATCGAGCATCTGCTCGATGAAGGCCGGCTTGCCGACATCGTCGGGCGAGACGTTGATCGAGACCCACGGCACCGGCTGGCCCGAGGCCGAGGCGCTGGCGCCCCAGAGCTCGACCAGTTCGATCGCCTCGCGCAGCGCATCGAGCGTGAGCACGTGGATCAGTTCGGCGCGCTCGGCCCAGTCGATGATCTGCGGCGCCGTGAACACTTCGGGCGCCTCGGGCCAGCGCAGCAGCGATTCGAAGCCGATGATGCGCCCGGTGGCCAGGTGCACCACCGGCTCGTAGTGCTGCTTGAACGCGCCGCTGCGAAAGGCGTCGTCGAGCAGGCCGTCGCGCCGGGTCAGCTCGATGTCGAGCGTGATCGCGGAAACGGTCGGCCGCGCCGGCAGCAACTCCGATGAGTCACTCGGGTCGTCGCGATCGGCCTCGCGGTCGAATTCCTGGAAGCGCCGGCTCAGCACCGAGATCTGCGCCTCCATCTCGCGCATCGCCATGCGGCGCTCGAACGCGATCATGAGTGTCAGCGCGAGCCCGAGCGCGAGCAGCTGCACGAGCGTCTGGTTGAGCCACCAGCTGCTCGAGAACGCAAACGCCGAATTGGTCGGCTGCAGGATCTCGAGACGCCAGTCGCGATCGACGATCCTCATCATGAAATCGCGGTGCAACGTGCCGTTGGGCGTCTCCCGGTAGACCTGCTCGGCCGACAGCAGGTGACCGCCCGAATCGCCGTAGTAGATCGGCCGCGGCGGCTTGGCGCTGACGTCGGACAGCGCCATGCCGCCGCCCTCGGGCAGGCCACCGATCTGCTCGACCGCCGCCTGCACGATGCGCTCCGGCCGCTGCACGAGCACGATCAGGCTCGGCTCTCTCGCGCGCGCGAGATAGATCGGCACCGCCCAGGCCAGCCGGTTGCCATGGCGCGGCAGCACCAGGGGGCCGCTGCTGCCGCCCGATCCGCCGAGTTGCTCGCCGCGCGTCAACAGCTCCGCCGCCTCGGGCTCCGCGCTCAGGGCGAGCCCTTCCCAAAGCGAGGAGACGCCCGCCGGCGCGGCATGCTCGACGACCATCTCGGTCCGCCTCAGCGCGAATGCCTGCGTGCCCTGGCCGTCGCTGCGCAGCCTGATGCGCCGCGGCGCCCCGCCCTGCGACAGCCCGGCCTCGAACTCGGCCTGCCGCGCCGGCTCCACCGCGCGCAGCAGCAGCACCGCCTCGATCGTCGAAATGCGTCCCATGAGGTCCTGGGTCAGGCGCTCGAGCGTCTCGGACGCCAGGCCCGAAGTGCCCAGTCCGGCCTGCAGGCCGGCCGCGACCATGCCGACGTCTTCGGCCTGGCTCTGCAGCTCGCTCGCGAGCAGCGAGACGCGATCCTGGAAATGACGCTGTTCCACCCCGATCGACGCCTCCTGCACCACCCAGGTCGCGAACCAGCCGGCGATCAGGATCATGCTCAGCGCGGCGGTGAGTGGCGCCTGATCGCGCCAGTTGGTGAGCAGGCGAACCTGGCGATCGAGGGTCCAGGCCAGCGGAAACGCCATCACCAGCCCGAGCACGCTGCCCGCGTAGGCGACGATCCAGAAGCGGCTCGCCGGCAGATGCAGGATTGCGTCTTCCGAGACCAGTACGAGCGTCGAGATGGTCGGCGAGATCACCGAACCGATCGGCGCGACGATCAGCACCGCCCAGCAGCGATGCAGGCGTGTCGGCGCGAACTGGTCGAACCATCGATAGAGCCTGCTCTGGAACCAGGCCTGGATCGACATGCCGGCGAAGACCAGCGTGATCGAGCCGAGCGCCATGGGCTTGGCGATGGTGAGCGGAAAGGTCGTCAGCACCGCCAGCGCGTAGCCGACGGCGATGCCGAGCAGCGAGGCGATCAGCCCGCGGCTGCCCAGGCACAGCCCGATGATGAAGAACAGCGCAGGCGCCGGACGCAGCAGGCTCGACAGCCCGGTTTCGCGCATGACCAGCAGTTCGAAACTCGAGCTCGCCGTCGCCAGCACGGCCGCGAGCACGAGCCACCAGAGCTGACGCAAGCCGCTCATGAAGGCAGCTGCCGGACGCGGCGACGCGCAGGCTCTCCGATGCCGCTCACGCGAGTGCCGAAACCATGTTGCTGCCGGTGCCCCCCCAAGGGCGGGCCGCATGCGCGGCCCGAGTGGCGGAATTCTATCGCCACGCGCTGTGAGAAAGTTCCGGACACGAAATCAGATGCAGTCGACGCAGGCTGTCATCGCCGCGCTCAGCGGGCGGGCAGACGGCATGCCGCCAGCCAGCCGCCGAGCGCGGCGAGCGACGCCAGCGAGAACAGTACCGGAGCGGAAACCACGTCCCACAGGTAGCCCGCCGACAAGGCGCCGAGCGAGCCGCCGACGCCGTACGAGGCCGAGTTGTAGATCGCCTGCGCGCGGCCGTGCAGCGAAGGCGGAAACAGGCGCTGGACGTAATGCATGGCCACCAGGTGATAGCAGGCGAAGCTCGTCGCGTGCAGCAATTGGGCCAGGACCAGCAGCGGCAGGGCCTGGGCGCCGAAACCGATCAGCAGCCAGCGCAGCGTTGCCGACGCCATCGCCACGAGCATGAGCCGCCGCGCCCCGAGGCGGGCGGTCCAGCGCCCGCCGAAGACGAACATGAGGATTTCGGCGACCACCGCGAGCGCCCACAATTGCCCGGCGAAGCCGCGCGAATAACCACTGCGTTCGAGAAACACCGTGAAGTAGCCGTAGTACGGCGCGAAGCTCAGCTGCGAGAAGAAGCAGACCAGCAGCAGCCACTGCACCGGCCGGCTCCTGAGCACCTGGCCGATGGTCTGCTCGCCCGTCGCCGCGGCCGCCTGCGCGCTGCGCGCGACGCTGCGCGTATCGGGCACCGTCCAGGCCACACCCGCCATCGCCGCGAACAGCACGGCCACCAGCCAGGGCTCCCAGCGCACGCCCATGACATCGAGCGCCGGCCCGACCGTGAGCACCGCGAAGACGAAACCGACCGAGCCCCACAGCCGCACGCGCGAATAGTCGCCGCCGCCGAGGCGCAGGTGATTGAGCGCCACCACCTCGAACTGCGGCAGCAGGGCGTTCCAGAACATCGTGTAGGCCAGCATCAGCAGCATCACCGGCAGTACGCCTTCGGCGAGCGGAATGGCGGCGAAGATCAGCAGCGAGGCCAGCGCGGCGTAGCGGATCATCTGCATGCGCTCGCCGCTGCGGTCCGCCCACCAGCCCCAGGCCAGCGGAACGGTGGCGCGCGACAACCCGGTCAATGCATAGGCGATGCCCATGTCGGTGGCGCTGAAGCCGCGCGACAGCAGGTACGGCGGCCAGTAGGCCATGAAGGCGCCGACGGTGCCGTAGTAGCTAAAATAGAAAGCCGCGAGACGGACGTTGAGCGTCATTCAAGGTGCCGCGAGGGCGGCAGAGCAGGCAGCAGGGGCGCGCACTGTACCCGTCCCGCCGGCTGGATTCATCCATCACTCAGCCGCGTCTCAATAAGAATTTTTTCAAGCAATCCATCATCTTGCCGAGAACGATTCCATGACCCGACAGACCGCGATCAGCCGGACCGCGCTTCGCCAGGCCGGCTGGACCCTCGCGCTGGGCCTGTGCGCCGTTTTCGGCGGCGCCCACGCCGACGACGACTATCCCGCGGCGCCCGGGCGCTATTACGACAACGGCCGCTACGGAGACAGCGGCAGCGGTGGCCGCTATGTCGACCGCTACAGCTACGGCGGCCGCTCCGACGATCACCCGAGCGACCCGACCTACGACCGCTCCTACGATCGCTACGAAAGCGTGGACGATCGCCGCTATCGCGAAGAATCGCGGCGCGACGCCGTCGACCAGATACGCGACGAGATCGACGACGCGCGCGAATCGCTCGAAGCCGATCGCCGGCGCACCGAGCGCCTGCGCGCCCAGGCTGGCTCCGAGCGCGAGGCCGAAGACCTGCGACTAGATTTCGAAGATCGCCGCGAAGCCTTCGAACGCTGGCGCGAGCGCATGGAACGCGAGCGCGAGCGCATCGAATCGGGACGCTGAGACTGGCCGCCCGGCGCGGCGCTCATCGGGGCTTCACGGCAAGCCGCCGAGATAACGCGACCACAGCAATGGCGTTTCGGTAGCGCCCGGAGCGAGAACCGGCACAGGGACGCCGCTGCCGTCGAATTCGCCCATGGCGCTCCACCCAGATTCAGCACGAAGGCCTTCGCCGCCGAACAACACGAAAGCGGCGCGCCCCTGAAGCCCACGGACCATAGCGGCTCTCGAAACTCGCCCTCATTCCGTTCTCCCTTCGGGTCCCATGCGCCCGCGTTCTGCTGGGTGCTCGCGAACGGCGCGCCGGCACGGCATCATCGATGCGACATCGAAACGAGGGAGCAGCGAGATGAGCAGCATCTATGATTTTTCGGCGCGCGATATCGCCGGACGCGAGGTGTCGATCGCCGATTACAAGAACAAGGTCTTGCTCATCGTCAACACCGCGAGCAAATGCGGATTCACGCCGCAGTACGAAGGCCTGGAAAAGCTGTATCGCGATCTCGCCGATCGCGGGCTCGTCATCCTGGGTTTTCCGTGCAACCAGTTCGGCAAGCAGGAACCCGGCGACGCCAAGGAGATCGCCGAGTTCTGCAAGCTCACCTACGACGTCGGCTTTCCGATGTTCTCGAAGATCGAGGTCAACGGCCCCGGCACGACGCCGCTGTATCAGTGGCTCAAGGACCAGGCGCCCGGCCTGCTCGGCAGCAAGGCGATCAAATGGAACTTCACCAAGTTTCTGGTCGATCGCAATGGCCAGGTCAAGGCGCGCTACGCGCCGACGACGCCCCCCGAAAAGCTGCGCGGCGAGATCGAAGCCCTGCTCTAGCGCGCCCGCCGCCAGAGCCGCACCGGCGGGGCCGCGAAGCCGCGCCGGCCACCCCAGTCGCGTTGAACCGCATCCCGGCCGCTCAGGCGCTCAAGCGCAGGCCGTTCTGCATCTCCGGACGCCGGCGTGGGCGGCTCTCGGCGTAGACATGCGGGGTCATGCCGTTCCAGCGCTTGAACGCGCGGATCAAGGCGCTGGCCTCCGAGAAGCCGCAGCGGAACGCCACTTCCTCGATCGAAAGCGAGCGCTGGCGCAGGTAATACTCGGCCGCGCCACGGCGCACCTGATCCTTGATTTCCTTGTACGTGATGCCTTCGTCGGCGAGACGCCGGCGCAAGGTCTGCGGATGGATCTCGAGTTGAGCCGCGATGTCCTCGAACTCGGGCATTTGCGGCAAATGGCCGGCGAGCCGTTCGCGCAAGCGTGTGGTCCAGTCGGCCGTCGCCTGCTGCAATTTGAACAATTGCAGCGGACTGCCGACCAGCAAGGCATCGAGGCTGCGATCGTCGCGGCCTATCGGCTGGTCGAGCAGCCTGCGATCGAAGCGCATCGCGGTCTGCGGCTGGCCGAAGCACAGCGTTCCGGTGGCGAACAGCCAGCGATAGTCCTCGCTGCCCGTCGGCTCCGCATGCTCGAACTCGACGGTCCTGAGCGGCAGCGTTTCTTCGAGCAGCCAGCAGATGAAGCGATAGAGCGTCGACAGGGCGCGCTCGTAACCGAAGGACTCGTAGGTCATCGAATGATCGTGCGGCAACATGCGGATCACCGCCTCGTCGCCTTCGACGAACAGTCGCATCTCCATGCCTAGATCGTAGAGCGCGTAGCAGCGCAGCCAGCGATTGAGGGCCTGCTCGAGCGAGCCCGCGTGCACGGCGGCGCAGCAGGCCGTCGACCAGGTTCCGGGCTTGTGCGCCCGCGGCGCATAGCCGAGCGCTTCATCGCGCATGGCCTGCATCGTCAGGCGCTCGAGCACCGCGTAATTCGCCAGCGGCACGCGCACGTCGGCGTTCTCGAGCGAGAGCGGATCGATCTCGCTATGTTCGAGCAGCGTCCGCACGTCGATGCCGCGCTCGGCCGCCCTGGCGATCACGCACCGCACGAATCGGATCGGAACCCGGGACGATTGTCCTCCGCGGCCGCTCAGCTGCCACATCTCGATTTCCTCTTCTCGTCATGCCCTCGGGATCGACGGGCCGATATCCGCGGACGCGCCCTGCGCGTCGCGCAACCGATCCGGGTCACAGTAACCCATTAACTTGTCGTCGACAAATAACAGCCATGATGCCTGCCGCCCACGGCATCACCGATGCCGCTGCGCGACGACTGGATTACTGCTGACGCCCGAGTGGCTTGGGCGCGGACAGCGACTGGTCGAAGTTCTTCGGCGCGGTGAACGCGGGCGGTGGCGGCTGCGCCGGAGCGGTGGCCGGCGACGACGGCTGCGGAGCGTCGGAGGTATCCAGGTAGGCCTCGATCAGCAGCTTGCCCTTGGGCGTCGCCAGCTCGGTGCTGTTCTGGGTGCCGAGGAAGGACGGAATCGTCACCGAGGCGAGCTGCTTCTGGTTGTTGCCGCCGGCCGGCTCGTAGACCTGCAGGTCGAGCATGGCCTGGCCAGCGACGCCCTGCAGCGGGATCACGCGCGCGTAGGCGCGCAGTCCGGACGGGGTGACCGGCACTTCGACGCGATCGCCGAGCCGCAAGGGGCTCAGCGGCACCTCGTACTTCTGGCCTTCGAGGTCGAGCGCGACCTGCAGCTGGTAGCCAGCCTGCGCCCGGGCCGCGCCTGCGACGGCCATCAGCGCCACGGCGAGGCCGACTCGGCGAAGGAAAGCTGGGATAATGCGCGGCGCGTTCGCTTCAATCCTCATGTCGACTCCGATCGACTGGCGATGCGGCGCGGTTTAGCATTCCGGCCCCGCGCCAGCAAGCGGCGGCCCCATCGAAACACAGGCGACAGGATTCTTCCCTTGGGCATCAAATGCGGCATCGTCGGGCTTCCGAACGTCGGCAAGTCCACCCTCTTCAACGCGCTCACCAACGCTCAGAACGCGGCGGCCGAGAACTATCCGTTCTGCACCATCGACCCGAACGTCGGCGTCGTGCCGGTGCCGGACAAGCGCCTCGACGCGCTCGCCGAGATCGTCAAGCCGAACAAGATCATCGGCGCGCAGGTGGAGTTCGTCGACATCGCCGGTCTGGTCGCCGGCGCCTCCAAGGGTGAAGGCCTGGGCAACCAGTTCCTCTCGCATATCCGCGAGACCGACGCCATCGCCCACGTCACGCGCTGCTTCGCCAACGACGACATCATCCACGTCGCCGGCAGCGTCGACCCGATTCGCGACATCGGCATCATCAACACCGAGCTCGCGCTGGCCGATCTTGACAGCGTCACGCGCGCGATCGACCGCGCGGCCAAGGTCGCCAAGACCGGCGACAAGGTGGCCCAGGCGCGTCTCGAAGTGCTGAAGCTCTGCCAGGCTCAGCTCGACCAGGCGCTGCCGGTTCGCGCTTTGGGACTCGATGCCGACCAGAAGGCGACGATCCGCGACCTCATGCTGATCACCGCCAAGCCGCTGCTTTACATCGCCAACGTCGACGAAGCCGGCCTGTCGGTCGAGAACGAGCACCTGAAGGCCGTGCGCGCCCTCGCCGCCCAGGAACACGCCGAGGTGGTGCCGGTCTGCGCGGCCATCGAAGCCGAAATCGGCCAGCTCGACGAGGCCGACAAGGCCGAGTTTCTCAAGGACCTGGGCCTCGAAGAGCCCGGCCTGAACCGCGTGATCCGCGCGGCCTACAGCCTGCTCGGCCTGCAGACCTATTTCACGGCCGGCGTGCAGGAAGTACGCGCCTGGACCGTCAAGGTCGGCGCCACCGCCCCGCAGGCGGCCGGCGTGATCCACACCGATTTCGAGAAGGGCTTCATCCGCGCCGAGACCATCGGCTACAACGACTTCATCCAGTACAAGGGTGAGGCCGGGGCCAAGGAAGCCGGCAAGTGGCGCCTGGAAGGCAAGGACTACATCGTCAAGGAAGGCGACGTGCTGCATTTCCGCTTCAACGTGTGATCAACGTCTGATGCGGGGGTCTTTACGCGGCTTGCCGCGTACACACATAGGATGTACATTCGGCCCAAGCTCGTTTCGGACCGAATGTACATGGGCACCATCACCAAGATTTTCCGCAACGGCAATTCCCAAGCCGTACGGATTCCGGCTCAACTCGCCTTCGAGAGCACCGACGAAGTTGAGATCGAACGTGTCGGCGATGAACTGCGCATTCGGCCGCTGCGACAGAGCCTGAAAGACGCCGCCGACCGTTTCGCCGGCTTTTCGCCGGGCTTCATGTCGGAAGGGCGCGGCGATCAGGAGCAGTCGGAACGCGAGGCCTTCTGATGGCGCTCTACATGCTCGATACCAATATCTGCATCTACCTGATGAAGCGCCAGCCGATCGAGGTCGCGCAACGCTTCGAGCGCTTGCGCGTTGGCGATGTGGTGATATCGGCGATCACCTATGCCGAGCTCGAATACGGCGTCACGCTGAGCAGCGATCAGGCACGTGACCGCAAGGCTCTACAGCGTTTGATCGAGCTCATCGCAGTAGCGCCGTTCGACGCCGCCGCCGGAGCGGCCTACGGCCCGATCCGCCTGGCGACTCGCGAGCGCAAGCGCGATGCGCTCGACAAGCTGATCGCCGCGCAGGCGATCGCGATGGACGTTACGCTCGTGACCAACAACGAACGTGATTTCGCGCCCTACCCGGGACTGAAAATCGAGAACTGGATCGCCGCCGGCAGCGCGTAAAACCGGGCGAGCCGCAAAATTTCAGCGATGCAGATGCATCGGCTAGCCGATGCCGAGCTGCTCGCGCTCGTAGGCCGCGCCCTGCACGGCGTCGTACTGGCCTTCCCACTTGGCGATCACGAGCGCGGCGAGCGCGTTGCCGACCACGTTGAGCGCGGTGCGGGCCATGTCGAGGATGCGGTCGACGCCGGCGATGAAGGCCAGGCCTTCGAGCGGAATGCCGACGCTGCCAAGCGTGGCGAGCAGCACCACGAGCGAGGCGCCCGGCACGCCGGCGATGCCCTTGCTCGTCACCATCAGCGTGAGGATCAGCACGAGCTGCTGGGTCAGGCTCAGGTCGATACCGTAGAGCTGCGCGAGGAAGATCGCGGCGATGCTCTGGTACAGCGTGGAGCCGTCGAGGTTGAACGAATAGCCCGTCGGAATCACGAAGCTCGAAAGCCCCTTCGGCACGCCATAGGCTTCCATCTTCTCCATCAGCCGCGGCAGCACCGCCTCGGAACTCGCCGTCGAATACGCGAGCACGAGTTCGTCCTTGAGCAGGCGCATGATCCTGAGGATGCTGAAACCGCACCAGCGCGCGATCAGGCCAAGCACGCCGAATGCGAAGAACAGCACCGCGACGTAGATCAGCACCACGAGCTTGGCGAGCGGCAGCAGCGAAGCAAAGCCGAAGTTGGCGACGGTCACCGTGATCAGCGCGAATACGCCGATCGGCGCGTAGCGCATGACCATGTTGGTGACCACGAACATGGTCTCGGCCACGCTCTTGAACATCTGCACGAGCGGGTCGCGGTGATGCGCCGGCAGCGACGACAGCCCGAGGCCGAACAGCACCGAGAAGAAGATGATCGGCAGGATTTCGCCGGCCGCGAGTGCGGCGAACACGTTCGACGGAATCACTTCGAGGATCGTCGCCATGAGTCCGTGCGGCTTCTTCTGCACGGCCTCGGTGGTCGCCTCGTACGAGGAGATGTCGGTGGTACTGAGCTGATTCATGTCGATGCCCGCGCCGGGCTGCGCGAGATTGGCGAACAGCACGCCGACGACGATGGCGACCGTGGTCACGACCTCGAAGTAGATCAGCGTCTTGGCGCCGATCTTGCCGAGCTTCTTGGCGTCGCCGACGCCGGCGATGCCGACCACCAGCGAGGACAGCACGATCGGCAGCACGATCATCTTGATCAGCTTAATGAAGATCTGCCCGGCCGGCGCGAGCACGTTGCCGATCGCCCAGCTGCGCGTCTCGCCGCCGAAGTTGTGCAGCAGGGCGCCGACCACGATGCCGAGTGCGAGCGCGATGAGGATTTGCCAGGCCAGGCCGATACGACGCATAGAAATAGTCAGCTCTTATGGGCCGCGCCGAAGCCGTCTGGCGCAAAACTGGCCACAATTTGTATGAAGGTCGAAGCCTAGGCAGCGCCTGCTGCCAGGGCCAATGAATAGACGCCCCGCGGGTATAACCCCGGGTTATGCGCGGAATCCTTGCAGGCTTATGCCATTGATTTCAATGCCGAGTCCATCCTTGGACCAGGCAAGCGCGCGCGAGCACTCGCGGCGCGGAGTCGGCACCGCCTGCCGTCTACGATGCGCCGTGCACGGATTCGGGCTCGGGGTCTGGCTCTCCGCCCGGCACCGGCGCATCGAAATCGGGCTTGCTGCGCAGCGTTCCGCTGCGCAGCTGGTACAGATACGTCAGCACCGTCGCCACCGCCTGGTACAGATCGCCCGGAATCTCGCGATCGAGTTCCACGCTGCGATACAGGGCGCGCGCGAGCGGCGGCGCCGACACCAGCGGCACCTTGCTCTGCATCGCGAGCTCGCGAATCGCGGCCGCGATCACGCCGCTGCCCTTCGCCACCACGATCGGCGCGCGCATCTTGCCCGCGGCGTAGCGGATCGCGACCGCGTAGTGCGTCGGATTGGTGATGACCACGTCGGCGCTCGGCACCTTGTCCATCATGCGCCGGCTCGCGAGCTGATGCTGCAGCTGGCGGATGCGCGCCTTCACCTCGGGCTTGCCGTCCGACTCCTTCATTTCCTCGCGCACCTCCTGCTTGGTCATGCGCAATTCCTTCTGGTGCTTCCACCACTGGTAAGGCGCATCGACGAAGGCCACGAGCAACAAGCCCGCGCTCATCCAGACCAGCGCCCACAGCGCCAGGCCCAGCGCCTCGCGGATGCTCGTCGCAAGATCGAGCGTGGAGAGCGCCATCAGCGGCTCGTGATGCGTCCAGACGTAGAGCGCCCCGATCGCCCCGAGCACGCAGAACTTGAGCAGGCTCTTGCCGAGTTCGACGAGCGCGTTCGACGAGAACATGCGCGCGAGGCCGGATAGCGGATTGATGCGCGAGAACTGCGGCGAGAACGCCTGGCTGCTGAAGTTCCAGCCGCCGAGCAAGGCAGGCCCGGCGATCGCCGCGACGAGTCCGGCGATCATGATCGGCGCGACCGCTACGAGCGCTTCGAACAGGCGATGGAACATCAGCGCGATCTGCGCGTCCGAATCGCCGATCAGGCCCGGTTCGAGCACGAGACTCTGGCGCATCATCGCCAGGCCCTTGCCCGCGAGGCTGTGGCCGCTCGCCATCACGCCGATCAGCGACGCACCGACGACCAGGCCCGTCGACAGCTCGCGCGAGCGCGCGACCTGGCCTTTCTTGCGTGCATCGCGCTTGCGCTTGGGTGTGGCTTGTTCGGTTTTCTGTTGTGAACTCTCGGACATCTCAGCCGCCCTGCCCGCTGATCAGCGCGATCGTCGTCCAGGCCTGCTGCAACTGCTGCGTGAAGACCTGCCGCAGGCTCGGCAGATCGACGTGCAGCAGGACCAGCCCCACCGCGAGCGCGAGCGGAAAACCGACCGACATGCCGTTGAGCGTCGGCGCCGAGCGGCTCATCACGCCGAAAGCCAGGTTCACGAGCAGCAAGGCCGCGAGCATCGGCAGCGCGAGCCGCATCGCGCCCGAAAACATCGTGATGCCGAGCTCGGCCATCGACTTGAACTGTGAGGCCTGTAGCACCGCGCCCGCATCGGGCACCGCCTTGAAGCTGCCGACGAGCAGTTCGATGAGCTGCAAATGCCCGCCGAGCGCGATGAACAGCAAGGCGGCCATCAGATGCAGGAACTGCCCGACGACCGGAACGTCGGTGCCGCGCAGCGGATCGGCCATGCGCGCGAAACCCAGGCCCATGCTGTTGCCGATCAGCTCGCCGCCGAGCACCACCGCTTCGAACACGAGCTTGAGCACGAAGCCCATCATGACGCCAAGCAGGACCTCGGTGAGCATGCGCAGCCACCAGTCGGCCGAGAACGCTCGCAACGGCGGCTGTTCGGGCATCAGCGGCATCACGATCAAGGTCAGCGCGAGCGCAAGCATGAGCCGTACGCGCGCCGGCGCCGAGCGATCGCCGAGCACCGGTGCGCTCGTGAGCACGCCACCGATGCGCGCGAGCGGAAACAGTCCGGCCTGCAACCAGACCTGCAGCTGTGCGTCGCTGATCTCCATCGCAATCGGGGTCTAGTGGATGACCGACGGAATCGATTCGATTAGCCGCCGAGTGAACTCGACGACCATGCGCAGCATCCATGGGCCCGTGAACATGAGTACCGCGGACATCGCGACGACTTTCGGAATGAAGCTCAGCGTGGCTTCGTTGATCTGCGTCGCGGCCTGGAAAATGCCGACGAGCAGACCGACCGCGAGCGCCGTCAGCAACAGCGGAGCGCCGATCATGAAGGCCAGCTGCAGCGCCTGCTGGCCTTGCGTCATCACGTCTTCGGGCGTCATCGCACGAAACTCTGCGCGAGCGAACCCATGACCAGGCTCCAGCCGTCGACGAGCACGAACAGCATGAGCTTGAACGGCAGCGAGATGAGCATCGGCGAGAGCATCATCATGCCCATGCTCATGAGCACGCTCGAGACGACCAGGTCGATGATCACGAACGGAATGAACAGCATGAAACCGATCTGGAACGCGGTCGACAGCTCGCTGGTCATGAAGGCCGGTGCGAGCACGCGAAACGGGACGTCCTCGGGCTTCTCGTAATTTTCGAGGCCGGCGATGCGCGTGAAAGTCAGCAGATCGTTCTCGCGCGTCTGCGAGAGCATGAAGCCGCGCAGCGGCGTCACACCGGTCTGCAGCGCGGTTTCGAACGACATCTGGCCGTCGAGATACGGCTTGGCGGCCTGCGAGTAGATGGCGTCGAGCGTCGGGCTCATGACGAACAGCGTCAGGAACAGGGAGAGGCCGATCAGCACCGGATTCGACGGCGTGTTGCCCGTGCCCATCGCCTGACGCAACAGGCCGAGCACGACGATGATGCGCGTGAACGCGCTCATCATGAGCAGCGCGGCCGGCAGCAGCGTGATGCCGGTCAGCAGGATCAGCGTCTGAATGCTCAGACTGTATTCGGAACCGCCGCCGGAGGAGGGCGTGACGGTGACGGCGGGGAGGCCGGCGGCCTGACCTGCGAGGGGGAGCAGTGCAACCGATCCGACCGCAAGCGTCACAACAGCACGCATGATCCTGCTGTTCCCCTCTCCCGCTTGCGGGAGAGGGTGGTCCGAAGAACCGGGAGAGGGGAAGTCCGAAGAATGAGCGCCCTCGTTCGCGCTGACCCTCTCTCCCCTCGCTATCGCGAGGGACTCTCTCCCGCCAGCGGGAGAGAGGACAAACAACGACTCACTTTTCTTCACTGTCCTTCCCTGCCCAAAGCCTTCTTGAGCAGCTCGCCGAAATTCGGCGCCTGCATGCTCTGCTGCGTCGTCGACGATTCGAGCACCGGCGCCTCGTCGAACACATGCAGCGCGTTGACACGGCCCTGTGCGACACCGATCAGCAGATGCTTGCCGCCCGCCTCGATCCACAGCACGCGCTCGCGCGCACCGACCGACAGCCCCGCATGCACCTGAAGTCCGGCGGCCGACTTCGGCCGCAAGCCCTGCACTCGCCGCAGCCCCCAGGCCAGCGCGAAGATCGCGCCGACCACCACGAGCAGGCCGAGCATCGATTGCAGCATTCCGCCGATCGCCACGCTGCTCGCTCGCTCAGCGCAGCTTGCGAATGCGTTCGGTCGGGCTCACCACGTCGGTGAGCCGCACGCCGAAGCGATCGTTGATAACCACGACTTCGCCGTGCGCGATCAGCGTGCCGTTGACGTAGATGTCGAGCGGCTCGCCGGCTGCGCGCTCGAGTTCGATCACCGAACCCGGGTTGAGCTGCAGCAGATTGCGGATCGGCACGCGGGCACGGCCCACTTCCATCGACAAGGTCACCGAGACATCGAGAATGACGTCGAGATTCTGCTCGCCCGAAGCGGCCATGCCGTCGGACTGCAGGTTCTGGAAGCTGGCGCGCGGCAAATCCTGTGCGGTGCCGGCACTGGAGTTCGGTACGGAATTCACGGGCGGGTTCCTGTGGGGGCAAGCGGAGTGGGTGTTGGCGTTGCGGTGAGCGGTGCCGGGCGGCGAATGACGTCGGTGATGCGAACGGCGTTGCGGCCATGCGAGATGCCGAACTCGCCGCGAAACACCGGCATGTCCTCGACGTAGAGATCGACGGTCTTCGGCATCTGGATCGGCAGCACGTCGCCGGCCTTCAGGTTCATGAGCTGACGCAGGCTGATCGTGGTGCTCGCAAGCTGGCTTTCGATGCCGACTTCGGTGTCCTTGATCTGCGCCTCGAGCGCCTGCGTCCAGCGCTCGTCGCGCTCGGCGCGGTCGGATTGCAGGCCGGCGTCGAGCTGATCGCGGATCGGCTCGATCATCGAGTACGGAATCGTCACGTGCAGGTGGCCCGAGCCGCCTTCGAGATCGATCTTGAAGCGTGACACCACGACGATGTCCGACGGGCTCACGATGTTGGCGAAGTGCGGATTGACTTCGGATTGCAGGAATTCGAAATCGAGATCGAGCACCGGCGCCCAGGCTTCGCGCAAGTCGGTGAAGACCTGACGCAGCAGCATCTGGATCACGCGGTTCTCGCTCGGAGTGAACTCGCGGCCTTCGATCTTGATCGCGCTGCGTCCGTCGCCGCCGAAGAAGTTGTCGACCACGGTGAAGACGAGTTTGGGCTCGAAGATGAACAGCGCGGTGCCGCGCAGCGGCTTCACGCGCACGACGTTGAGGCTGGTCGGCACGTAGAGGCTGTGCGTGTACTCCGCGAACTTCGCCATCTCGAGACCGACGACGGTCAGCTCGGGCGTGCGGCGCAGCAGGTTGAACAGCGAAATGCGGAACAGCCGCGCGAAGCGCTCGTTGATCATCTCGAGCGTCGGCAGGCGACCGCGCACGATGCGATCCTGCGTGGTGAAGTCGTAGCTGCGCGCTTCACCGGGTGCGGCCGGTGGCGGCGTGGTGTCGACCGCGCCGGAGTCGACGCCGTGCAGCAGCGCGTCGATTTCGTCTTGCGAGAGCAGTTCGCGGGAGCTCATGACAGCGTCACTGCATCACGAAGTTGGTGAAGTACAGCGCCTCGATGCGAGGCTTGCCGGTTTCTTCCTTGAGCACGGCCTGCACGGCGGCGAGTGCATCTTTCTGCAGCCTCTCCTTGCCCTCGCGCGTGACGATGTCTTCGAACTGCTGCTGCGTGAACAGCAGCATCAGCGTGTTGCGAATGCGCGGCATGTGCAGCGTCGCCGCTTCGATCGCAGCGCCGCTGCGCGCCATCAGCTCGATGTCGACCTGCAGATAGCGCATCGTGACGTTGTCGTTCAGATTGACGACGATCGCGGGCGTAAGCGGCAGGTATTGGGCGGCGCCTTCGGCCGGGCCGCTCTTGCCGTGCTCATCGTCGTGGCCGGACGATTCATGTTCTTCGGCGGCGGCATGCTCGCCCTCGCCTTCTTCCGCATGCGTGGCCGGCTTGGACTTGGACTGCGTCATGAACCAGACGCCACCGCCCGCAGCACCCGCGGCGATCACCGCGCAGAGCAACATCGGCAGTAAGCCGCCTTTCTTGGCGGGAGCTGCCGGGGTGGCAGGAGTTGTTGCGGCGCTGGCCATGCGCGAGTCCTCGGGGCGGATGATGAGACGGGCCATCGAGGCAAGCGCTGTGCCCGCCGTTTCACGCAAGGCTTACGCGAGAGATCGGCGCTTCAGTCGGCAAATTGACGGTGCGGACCGCAATATCGGGCGTCGGAAATGCGTCACCGCAAAGCGTCGTCAAACGCGCGTCAGCGAAGCGACGCGGTGGCGGCGGAAAGTGGATTTACGCAAACTGATCGAGCAAGCCGAGCGGACGCCGCGCGATCGACAATCTTTCAAGGGGCTCGCCCTCATCGGGCGTGGCTATGGTCGGCGTCGCCGGCTTCCATTGACCGGACTGCTGATGGCCGAAGCCACCGCTGAGTTCGAAGCGCGGAGCCGCGCCGCTCACCACCGTGGTCGACAGCAGTTCGCGCAGCTGCGTCAGGGACGCCTCGATCGCCTGGCGCGCCTGCGGCGTCTCGCAATCGAACTTCACGGTCGCGCGGCCGTCCTGCGTGAGATCGACGCGAATCTGCAGGCTGCCCCACTCGGCTGGATGCAGCGAAATCGTGGCCTGTTGCGGCCCGTCCTTGCGCGCAGCGTCGGCGAGCCAGGTGATCCGTTCGTCGAGCGATTCGGCGAAGCGCTCGGCATGTGCCGCATCGAGCGGCGTCGGCATGCTCGCAGCGGTGCTGGCATTGGAGGCCGGTGGCGGCATCGTCTGCTGGATTTGGGGGGCTTGGGTCAATGCCGCGATGTCGAGCGTGCTCGTGGTGGAAGCGTCGTTCGCGTCCGTGACTGCGGCAAGTTGTTCTGCCAGATCCTGTTCGAGCAGCTCCGTGAGGACGCCCGCTCCGCCGCTGGCGACGGCGATCGGTGCACTCGCGGCGTTCGGCGCTTCGGCGCTCGTCTCGAGCGCAGCGTCGGCATTCGCCAGGGTTTGGATCAGCAGCGACAGGCCGGGCAATAAAGGCATCGGAGACTCATCGTCGTCGGACACAGCTTCGCTCGATTCCTCTAGGTGCTTGGGCGACTCGCCGCTGTCTGCGCCCACGAGCGGTGCGTCACCGGCCATCAACAGCTGCAGCAACTGCTCGCCGAAATTGCCGCCGGCCATGCCCGCATCGCCGGGCTTGATCGCCTGCGCAATCGCAGCCGGCGCGACCGCGGCCGTCATAGCGGCGGACAGGTTCACGTCGCCGAGCCGGTGGCCGGGCCGCGCAAGGCCAGCTCGTCGAGATCGCGCTGCGTGCGCTGCTCGTCGCGGTGGCGTTCGTGCTCGCGCGAACGCTCGGCCAGATGATCGTAGACCTGGGTCTGGCGATGACTCGCGAGCCAGCGCTGGCGCTGCTGCTCGACGAGTCGCCTCGATTGCTCGATCGCCCGGCGCTGCTGGGCGATCGCCTCGTTGAGCTTGAGCCGGAAGGCCTCGCGGTTCAGCAGCAGCTCGACGCTCGTGATGCCGCCGGCCGGCTCGCGATAGTTCTCGAGCTCGCGCAGCTGATTCTCGCGCTGGGCGAGCTGGCGCCGCGCTTCGGCCAGGGCTTCGGCAGCCGCGTCTTCGCGTTGTTCGCTGAGCTGCTGGATCGGTTGCAGACGCTTGGCGCTGAGCATGCGGAGTTCCCTGATGAATGCATTCAACCGTTGAACAGAGCGGCGAGCGCGCTGCGGCTCGCCTCGAAATTCGAGCCTTCGCTGACATCCTGGCGCAGGAAGGCTTCGATCTTCGGCCAGAGGGCGAGCGCCTCGTCGACGCGCGGATCGGCTCCACGCTGGTACGCGCCGATCGCGATCAGATCGCGATTGCGCTGATACGTCGACACCAGCGCGCGAAAGCGGCGTGCGAGCTGCTGGTGCTCGACCGGAACGATCGAATGCATCACGCGCGAGATCGACGCTTCGACGTCGATCGCCGGAAAGATGCCGGATTCGGCGATCTGCCGCGACAGCAGGATGTGACCGTCGAGCACACCGCGCGCGGTGTCTGCGATCGGATCGTTCGGATCGTCGCCCTCGGTCAGCACCGTGTAGATCGCGGTGATCGAACCGCCGCCCTGCATGCCGTTGCCGGCGCGCTCGACGATGCGCGGAATCAGCGCGAACACGCTCGGCGGATAGCCGCGCGTGGTCGGTGGCTCGCCAATGGCAAGGCCGATCTCGCGCTGCGCCTGCGCGACGCGCGTGAGCGAATCCATCAGCAGCAGCACGTTCTGTCCGCGGTCGCGAAAGCTTTCGGCGATCGAGGTGGCGAGCCAGGCGCCGCGCAGGCGTTGCATCGGAGAGCGATCGGCCGGCGTGGCGATGACGATCGCGCGCTTGCGGCCCTCTTCGCCGAGACTGTGATCGATGAAGTCACGCACTTCGCGGCCACGCTCGCCGACCAGGCCGACGACGATGACGTCCGCATTGGTGAAGCGCGTCATCATGCCGAGCAAGGTCGACTTGCCGACGCCAGTGCCCGCGAACAGGCCGAGACGCTGGCCGCGGCCGACCGTGAGCAGCGAATTGATCGCGCGTACGCCGGTGTCGAGCGGCTCGGCGATCGGCTCGCGCGCGAGCGGATTGATCGGCGCCGCCGAGATGCTCGCGCGGTCGCAGTTCAGACGGCCGAGATCGTCGAGCGGACGACCTTCGCCGTCGAGCACGCGGCCGAGCAAGCCCGGACCGACCGGCACCGTCGGCGCCCTGGCCTGCGGCACTACACGCGCATTCGCTTGCACGCCGCGCAGATCGCCGATCGGCATGAGGTAGGTGCGCTCGCCCGAAAAGCCGACGACCTCGGCTTCGACCGCGCCGCCGTCCGCGTTGAGCACATTGACGCGCGAACCGAGCCGCGCCTGGCAACCGACGGCTTCGAGCGTCAAGCCGGTGACGCGCTTGAGCTGGCCTTCGATGACGACGGTCTGCGCCTCGCCGACACGCGCACGCGCACCGCGCAAGGCCGAGAGCAGATGACGGTCCCGCGAGGTTCTGAACGCATTCGCAGCAAAGCCCGGCGTGTTCATTCGCCGTCACCGAGCAAGGCGCGCGCCACGCCCGACTGGCGCGTGTCGAGCAAGGCATCGACCTGCGCGCTGTCGGTGAGCAGGCGGCAGTCGCCGCGCTGCAACTGCTTGTCCGGCACGATGCGCCAGATCGAAACGTCCGCGGGCGCCGGCAAGTGCTCCGCGAGCAAGGCCGCATCGGCCGGATGCAGGTGCACACGCGCCTCGCGCGGAGGCTGCGCGAGCGAGGCGATGGCCTGATGCACGGTGTTCGCCGTCAGCGTGGGGTCGAGCTGCAACTGCTCGTCTACGAGACGCCGCGCCACTTCGATCGTCAGCGCCACGAGCGTGCGTTCGACTTCGGCATCGAGATCGGCGAGCGGACGCGATAGGTGTTCGATCAGGTCGCGCAGGCGCTGCGCTTCCTCGCGCACGGCGGCGATGCCGCTCGCGCGACCGGCCTGCAAGCCTTCGGCATGTCCCTGCTGAAAGCCTTCCTCATGCGCGGCGCGCTCGATCGCTTCGAGCTCCTCGGCCGTCGGCATCGCGATGACCGGCTCGACGATTTCCTCGGAGCGCGTCAGCAGCGGCATTTCCCAGCGGCGGAGCTGGGCGCTGTCTTCGATGGTCAGGGTCATTTCGAAGCCTCGTGCGCCGCGCCTTTCCTCTCTCCCGATTGCGGGAGAGAGTCCCTCGCGTCAGCGAGGGGAGAGAGGGTAGGTGCGAAAAAGTGTGTGCACTTTCCGAACGCACCCTCTCCCGGCGCTACGCGCCACCCTCTCCCACAAGTGGGAGAGGGAACCGGCACGGCTGCACAAAAACTCACGGATCCGGCGGCGAGCTCAAACAAAATCATCCCCCTTCCCTCCCATCGCGAGTTCACCGGCTTCCGACAGGCGCCGCGCGATGCCGAGAATCTCCTTCTGCGCCGCTTCCACGTCGGCGAGCCGCACGGGCCCGCGCGCCGCCATGTCCTCGACGAGCATGTCCGCCGCGCGCTTGGACATGTTCTTGAGGATCTTGTCCTTGACGCGGCTGTCCGCGCCCTTGAGTGCGGTGCACAGCAGATCGCCGCCGACTTCGCGCAGCAGCGACTGAACGCCGCGATCGTCGACGTCGCCGAGGTCGTCGAATACGAACATGAGGTCCTGGATGCGCTGCGACAGGTCGTTGTCGGATTCGCCGATGCGCGAAATGATCGCGCCTTCGGTGGTCGAGTCCATGAGGTTCAGGATGTTCGCCGCCACCTTCACGCCGCCGACGCTCGACGACTTGAGGTTGTTGCCGCCCGAAAACTGCTTCTCCATGATCTCGTCGAGCTCGCGCAGCGCGGCAGGCTGGATGCCGTCGAGCCGCGCGATGCGCATGAGCACGTCGCTCTGCATGCGCTCGGGCAGCAGCGCGAGCACTTCGGCGGCCTGGTCGGAATCGAGATACGCGAGCACGATCGCGACGATCTGCGGATGCTCGTTGCGCACCACGTCGGCGACCGCGCGCGTCTCCATCCACTTGAGCGCTTCGAGCCCCTTGCTGTTGCGGCCGAGCAGGATGCGATCGATCAGGCTGCTGGCCTTGTCTTCACCGAGCGCGCCGACGAGCACGCGGCGCACGTAGTCGTCCGCACCGACACCGAGCGAGGTCTGCGAATCGAGTTCGGTGACGAAGCGCGTGACCACGTTCTCGACGCGATCACGCGTGACGTTCGACAGCGAGGCCATCGCCTGGCCGACGCGCTGCACGTCCTTGGCGCCCATGTGCTTGAGCACTTGCGCGGCCTCGGCTTCACCGAGCGACATCAGCAGGATCGCAGCGCGTTCGGGGCCGGCGATCTTCTCGGGAATGACGGCGAGCTCTGACATTTAGTTCTCTTCGTTGAGCCAGGTCTTGACGACCTGGGCGACGCGCTTGGGATCCTGATTCGCCGCGTTGCGGGCAGCCGCGATGCGGGTTTCATAATGCGGATGCGAATTCGCGATCGCCGGCATCGCGTCGACGGCCGTCGGGTGCTGGCCTGGCGTGGACGACAGTGAAAGCTGATCGGTCTGCAGCGATTCGTGCGTGAGCGCCTCGGGACCGGATGCGTCGGCGATCGCGTGCGCGGCTTCGGGCTCCTGGCCGCGCGCCGGCCCCATGACGAGCTGGCGCAGCAGCGGACGCACGATGAAGACGATGAGTCCGAGCAGGACCAGCGCGCCGATGCCCTGGCGCACGTAGTCGCGCACGTCGCTGCGCTGCCAGAGCGGCATTTCCTGCGGGGCTTCGACGGCCTGCGCGACGAACGGAGCGTTCTGCACCGTCACGCTGTCGCCGCGCGCCGCATCGAAGCCGACCGCCTGCTTGACGAGCGCTTCGACCTTGGCGAGTTCTTCGGCGCTCAATGCGGCATTGCCGATCTTGCCGTCCACGCCGACACGCGGAAGATTGTCGACGAGCACCGCCACCGAGATGCGGCGCAGGCGCCCGAGCGCCTGGCGCGTATGGCTCAGCGTGCGGTCGAGCTCGTAGTTGCGCGTTTCCGAGCGCGTGCTCTGGGTCGGCGGCGTGGCCGTCGTGCTGCCCGCTGAGCTCGCGTTCTGTGCGGCATTCGGTGCGGCCGGCGCAGGCGGCGGCTGATTGCTCGTCGCGCCCGGAATGCCTTGCGCCTCGCTGCTCGAACCGTCGCGACGCATCTCTTCGTTGAGCTGCTCGCTGCGCACGACCTGGCCGTCCGGTCGGTAGCTTTCGCGCGCTTCTTCGGTGACCGAGAAATCGAAATCGGCCGCCACCTGCGCGCTCAGGCGATCGGCGCCGACCATCGGTGCGAGCAGCGATTCGATGCGCCGCACGTAGTCGGCTTCGGCACGGCGCGCGAACTGATACTGCTCGCTGCTCTCGGCGAACTCGCTCTTCTCTTCGGCGCTGCCGAGCAGGCGGCCGTACTGATCGATCACCGTCACGCTAGCCGGCGCCATGCCGTTCACGCTCGAGGCGACGATGTGCTGGATCGAATCGACCTGGTTCGCCTCGAGCTTGCGGCCCGGATGCAGCTCGACGACCACCGACGCCGATGCGCCGCCCCTGCCCTGCTGGGTGAATGCGCTCGGCTTCGGCACCGCCAGATGCACGCGCGCGCTCTTGACCGGCTGCAGGCTCGAGACCGTGCGCGCGAGTTCGGTTTCGAGCGCGAGCTGATAGCGCGCATTCTCGATGAACTGCGAAACGCCGAAGCCCTGATCCTGCTGGATCATTTCGAAGCCCGGCGCGCTGCCACCTTTCGGAAGTCCGAGCGCAGCCGTCTTCAGGCGCGCGGCATGCACCTGATCCGGCGCCACGGTGACCGCGCCCGTCGAAGCATCGAGCCGATAGTCGATCGCGGCGGCGCGCAAGGCATCGGCCAATTCGGACGAATCCTGGGCCGAAAGGCCCGGATACAGCGGCACGTACACGGGCTTCTGCGACCAATTGTAAAGCGACAGGCCGACCGCGACGGCGATCGCCACGGCCGCGAACATCGCGAGCTGACGCAGCAGCGGAACATCCTTGAGGCCCTGCATCTGCCTCAAGGTGTCCATTGCGCTTTGGGTGGTGAGTTCGGCCATG
Source organism: Hydrocarboniphaga sp. FW305-C-57 (assembly GCF_058783045.1). Taxonomy (NCBI): domain Bacteria; kingdom Pseudomonadati; phylum Pseudomonadota; class Gammaproteobacteria; order Nevskiales; family Nevskiaceae; genus Hydrocarboniphaga; species Hydrocarboniphaga sp. FW305-C-57. Next base: position 158,056 of record NZ_JBYSYG010000005.1, read on the forward strand.
TGTGTCTCAGTTCATCGAATCGTTTCGCTGCGCTGCCGGTTCACGGCTTCGCTAGAGCGGCATGTTCATGACTTCCTGGTAAGCGCTGACGACGCGGTTGCGCACTTCGACCATCGCGCGAAACGACACCTGCGCCTTTGCCGAGGCCACCATCACGGTCGCCAGATCGGTATTCGGATCGCCGAGCTCGAAAGCACGCTGCTGCGCGCTCGCGCTGTTCTGCGCATCGGCGACGTTCTGGATGCCAGCACGCACGAGTTCCGAGAAACCATTGCCCGCATGCGTCACCTGCGCGCCCTGCGTGGCGATGTCGCCGCGCAGCGGAGGCAGGCCGGCAGGCTTCGCGCCGGCCTGCTGGCTCAGCGTTCTGATCTGCGACAACACACTGTTGATGTCGACGCTGCTCATCGCGGCAATCTCGGCGAAAACGAAAGGGCGCGGCATCAAGGCAAGCGCTGTGCCCGGCGTTTTGGCTGCGCCGCGCTCGGGCGATTCGCGCGGTGACGAATTCCCGGCGACACCGCGGCGCCGGAATGCCGGCGCGCAACGAAAAAGCCCAGGTCGGACCTGGGCTTTTTCGCATCTTCGGCCCGCGCTGCTTCCGCGTCAGGATTGCCGTGCGCGACCGACGTTTTCGTTCTGCGAGCCGTCGAGCGGATCGTCGTCCTGCAGATCGCGCGAAAGGCCGTACTTGCGCAGCTTCTCGACGAGCGTGGTGCGACGCGTGTTGAGCAGCTTGGCCGCATGCGCGACGACGCCGTCGGACTTGTCGAGCGCCTGCTTGATCAGGTCGATCTCGATCGCTTCGATGTGATCTTTCAGGTTCACGCCTTCGGGCGGCAGCTGCGAACCCGGACGCTGCATCGCAGGCGCTTCGACCGATTGCGGCAGCACCACGAAATCGTTGGAAACCGGCGCAGGCTTCGGGACCGTCGGCGGAGCCTGCACCGTCGCGGTCGCGATGCCGGCGGCCGAGCCCCGATACTGGCGCGGCAGTTCCGCGGCGCTGACCTGGCGCCCCGGATGCAGCACCGCGAGGCGTTCGAACAGGTTCGACAGCTCGCGCACGTTGCCGGGCCAGTGATAAGCGCGTAGCGCATGCACCGCGTCAGCCGTCAGCGCGGCCTGGCCGTGGCCGTTGCGCTCCATCGCCTTGGCGAGATCGTCCATCAGCATCGGCAGGTCTTCGAGACGCTCGCGCAGCGGCGGCATTTCGATCGGGAACACGTTGAGGCGGTAGTACAGGTCTTCGCGGAAGCTGCCCTTGATGATGGCGTCTTCGAGATTGCGATGCGTGGCCGCGATGATGCGCACGTTGCAGCGCTGGCTGCGCGTTCCGCCGACACGCTCGAAGGTGCGCTCCTGCAGCACGCGCAGGATCTTCACCTGCATCGGCAACGCCATGTCGCCGATCTCGTCGAGGAACAGGGTGCCGCCGTCGGCCATTTCGAAGCGGCCCTTGCGCGTGGTGATCGCGCCCGTGAACGCGCCCTTCTCGTGGCCGAACAATTCGGATTCGAGCAGCTCGGACGGAATCGCCCCGCAATTGACGGCGACGAAGGGCTGATCGCGCCGCGCGGACTGGTCGTGTACCGCCCGTGCCGCCACTTCCTTGCCGGTGCCCGACTCGCCCGTGATCATCACGGTGGAGTCGAACGGTGCCACCTGGGCGATCATCTGCCGGACGCGGCGGATCGCGGTGGAATTTCCGGTCGGCCCTGGGCGACGCGTCGCCGCCGCCTGGCGGTCCATGCGCAGCAGGCCGGCGCGGCGCAGCAGCTCGTTGAGCTGGCTGTACTTGACCGGGGTTTCGAGCGTCAGCAAGGCTGATTCGTCGAGGCCCAGGCGCTCGCGCGCCATCTCCAGATACGGCTGCAGCACCAGCACCGGCGGGTGATAGCGATCACGCCGGAGCCAGTCGACGAACTGCTCGAGCTGCTCCCATTGCGTCTCGTGGCCGAGCAGGACCGCGAGCCAGTCCTGCGGACGGTGCTCGGCCAGCGGAATCTCGGCCGCGCTGTCGACGTGGACCGCGCGGTAATCGATGAACTGCAGAATCGCCGCGTGCGCCTGGGCGCGCTCCGCGTCATGGTCGATGATGAGAACCCGGGATTCGGACATGTAGGCTCAGACGCGCTAGCCGACCACGGAACTGCGGCTGGCGAGGAACAGCGCGATCTGCTGCTCGTAGGCGTTCTTGCCGACGAAGCCGTCGGCCCCGGCCGCGGCGGCGTGCTCGCGGTGTTCGGCGTCATCGTAGTAGCTGGCGATGACGATCTGCGGCGGCTGGTGCTGGGCCTTGATGAGCCGGGTGGCCTGCAATCCGCCCATGCCGGGCATGACGAGGTCCATGATGATGAGGTCGGGGTGCAACTCCTCGGCCAGGCGGACGGCGTCGAATCCGTCATACCCGAAACCGATCACTTCCACGCCTTCCATCGGCGTCAGCAGATGCTTCGACAGTGCCAGAAAGGCCTGGTTGTCGTCGACCAACAAAGTCCTCAACCGCTTCATCGTGTGTTTCCTTGTTAGCCGCAGCAGGCCAGTACTCCCTGTACATGGCAACTTGCTCCGGACGGCTTACGCCGTTGCTCTGTGCAAAGGCAGCATACGCTCGGGGGCCGGGGGAATGCGCATTCCCTCCCGATACTTCGCCACCGTGCGACGCGCCACGTTTACGCCACGGCGCGCCAGCAGCGCCGCGACCTCCCCATCAGACAACGGACGTGAACGGTTTTCGGCATCGATGATCTTGCGAATCATCGCGCGGACCGCTGTACCTGAGGTCTCCGCCTCGCGCCCTGCTATTTGCACGGGGAAGAATGCCTTGAGTGGGTACACACCCCAAGGAGTAAGGGCGTACTTGTTGGCAACGACACGACTAACGGTTGATTCGTGCACGCCGATGGCGTTCGCGACGTCCATCAGGTTGAGCGGGGCCATGGCCTCTTCGCCGCGAACCAGGAACTCGCGCTGGCGCTCGAACACCGTGCGGGCGGTCTTGATCAGCGTCTCCTGGCGCATTTCCAGGCCGCGTACGAGCCAGCGGGCCTCGTTGAGCTGGTCGCGCAGGGCCTTGAACCGGGTGGCCGCGCCGGCCCCGCCGATCGCCTTTTCGTAGCCGCGATTGATGCGCACGCGCGGCAGCGTCTCCGGGTTCAGTTCGATGCGCCAGGCGCCCGGACGACCCGTGACGATGACCTCGGGGACCACGGCCTGGGCCGCGGCGGCTCCGCTCGCGCCGGGCTTGGGATCGAGGCTCTTGATCAGCAGCAAAGCCTGGTGGATCTGCCCGATGCGGTAGTCGAGCAGCGCGGCCAGCGCGCCCTCGGTCAGGCTGGCCAGGGCCTCCATGTGCCCGCCGACGATTTCGAGCGCGATGACCCGGCCCGGTGTCGCGACCGGCAGGGCTTCGAGCTGCAGGCGCAGGCATTCGGACAGGCTGCGTGCCGCGAAGCCGGTCGGCTCCACCGACTGCACGAGACGCAGGGCGGCCTCGGCTTCCGCGAGCGTGTAGCCCTGCGCCTGTGGCAGCCGGGCGACGATGTCTTCGAGCGATTCGCCCAGGTAGCCGCTGTCGTCGACCGCATCGATGATCGCGGCGACGAGTTCGGCCTCGCGCGCATCGGTGACCATGAGTTGCAGCTGGGCCAGCGCCTGCAGGCGCGGATCGCTCGGCGGCGCTTCGGCGACGCGGGCCGAGGCCGGTTCGCCGTCTTCCTCGGGCGGCTCCCCGCCGCTCCAGCTTTCGCTGCTCGACCAGTCGAAGTCGGCCTCGACTTCGCTGTGGGCGCCGGCGTCGGCTCCGCTGACCTCTCGCACGGGCTCGGCTTCGGCGCCGTCCACGCCGGCCGATTCTGGGGCCTCGGCGCTGGTGCCGGACGGCGACTCGAAGTCGTCGTCGAGGCTGTCGTCGACCTCCAGCAGCAGATTGGATTCGAGCGCCTGGGCGACTTCGATCTCGAGTTCCTGGGAAGTCAGCTGCAACAAGCGGATCGACTGCAGCAATTGCTGCGTCATGACCTGGCTCTGTCCTGCCTGCATCCGCAGTTGTGGCTTGGCGCTCATGGGGTCTCCTCTTTGGTTTTTTTGAAGCCGCACTGCAGCTCCTGAACCATGGTCGCCACGCAGCCCGATTCGAAGAATCGGAGTATTTCTTACGCTTTGTAAGGTATAGCCTTACATCTGAAACCTGTTGTCACAAAGCCCGGAAACGCCGTCAGTCGAGCGTTCCGGCTTCCATCTGCAGGCGGGTCGCGAAGTGGATCAAGGCATTGATATTGCTCAGATCCAGCGCCTGCATGAGGCGTAGCCGATGGGTCTCGACGGTCTTCGCCGACACCCCCAGGAGCAGCGCGATTTCCTTGGTCGACTTCCCTCGCCCGACGAGTTGCAGCACTTCGCGCTGACGCGACGAAAGAATGACGCTGTCGTGGGGGCGTCGCGACCGACGGCGTTCCAAAGCATGACGAGCGACATGTGGGCTCAGGTACGGGTTGCCGTCGACCATCGCGCGCAGGGCGATCTGCAGCTCCGCGGGCTCGGCGGACTTGCTCACGTAGCCGGCGATTCCGGCGCGCAGCGCGGCCTTCACCTGCACCGCATGCAGCTCCGCGCTGACGACCAGGATGCGCAGCTGCGGCATGTGCCGCATGAGCCGGCGCGCAGCGTCGACGCCGCTCATGCCACTCAGGGCCAGCTCGGTCACCACGACCTCGGGCTTCTGCTCGACCACTACGGCGAGCAGCTCGTCGCCGGTTGCGACCTCGGCGCAAACCCGCAGGCCCGGCCGGGCCTCGATCAGGCAGCGCAGCCCGGCGCGCACGAGCGGCTGCGGATCGGCGAGGACGATTCTCGTCGGGCTCATGGTGGAAACGGGATTCCTGATCGAACCGGATTCCGGATGATAGCGGCCGCTCGGCGCGACCGGCGCGCTCGGCGCGCTCGGCGAATGCCGGACATCCGCTACGATTCGGGTCGTTTTCGCTTCATCACAACTCGGGCATCATCCGCCAATCCTTCCGCGACGACGCCCTTTAAGCATGGACGCCGCCTCCCCTTCTGCCTGGCCCAGCGGCGACAGCGAAGCCGCCGCCCTGATTCGAGCCTTCGACTGGTCCCGGACCTCACTCGGGCCGATCGCGCTCTGGCCGCAAAGCCTGCGCACGACAGTCGAGATCGTGCTCGCCTCGCCGATCGCCATGGTGCTCATGTGCGGCCGCGATCACGTGATGATCTACAACGACGGCTACGCGCTGATCGCCGGCAAGCGCCATCCGCGCGCGCTCGGCGGCACCGTGCCGGGCATCTGGCCGGAGATCTGGGAGAGCTGGAACCGGCGCATCCTCGAAGCCGGCTTTCGCGGCGAAACGCTCACGCATACCGACCAGCATCTGCAGGTCCTGCGCAACGGCGAGCCCGAGGACGTCTGGTTCGATCTGTACTACACACCGACGCGCGATGAATCCGGCGAGGTTTTCGCGGTGCTCTGCACGGTGATCGAAACCACGGCGAAAGTGCTCGCAATCCAGCGCCAGCAGCAGAACGAGCAGCAGCTCGTGCGGCTCAACGAGGAGCTGCGTGCACAACGCGAGGCCGTCGAAGCGGCCCATCGCAAGCTCGAAGCCGAGACCGATTTCCTGCGTGACATGTTCCAGCACGCGCCGAGCTTCATCGCCGTACTGCGCGGGCCCGACCACGTGTTCGAACTCGTCAACGAGCCGTACCAGCGCCTGATCGGCGATCGCGAGGTGCTGGGCAGACCGATTCGCGAGGTGATGCCCGAAGTCGCCGAGCAGGGCTTCGTCGACCTGCTCGATCGCGTCTATCGAACCGGCGAGCCTTTCGTCGGCACCCACGTGAGCGTGCTGCTGCGCAGCCGCGACGACGAAGAATTGCGCGAGCACATTCTCGACTTCGTCTACCAGCCGATCCGCGCCAAGGACGGCCGCGTCGCCGCCATCTTCGTCGAAGGCACCGACGCCACCGAACGCGCGAGCGCGGAAGAACGCCTGCGCATCGCGCAGAAAGCCGGCGGCATCGGCGCCTTCGAATGGTTTCCGGAGACCGGCGAGGTCGTCATCTCCGACGAGTTCCGCCGCATCTGGAACCTGCCGCCCGACGCCGAAGTCAACGCCGAGTCGCTGGTCTCGCTGGTGCTGCCGGAAGATCGCGAACGCACCGGTCCCGCGCTGCTCGAAAACAAGCCGAACCCGCTCGACTACACCGAGTACCGGATTCGCGATCCGCAGACCGGCGCCATCCGCTGGCTCGCGCGTCGCGGCGAAGTGGTGCAAGGCAACGCCCGCCTGCCGCGCCGCTACGTCGGCGTCTGCTTCGACATCACCGCGCGCAAGTGCACCGAGGACGAACTGCGCGTGCTCAACGACACGCTCGAGCATCGCGTCGCCACCGAAGTGGCAGAGCGTTCCGCCGCCGAAGACGCCTTGCGCCAGGCGCAGAAGATGGAGGCCGTCGGCCAGCTCACGGGCGGCATCGCGCACGATTTCAACAATCTGCTGCAAGGCATCGTCGGCTCGCTCGACCTCGTGCAGACCTACATCACGCGCGGTCGCCTGGTCGAGGCGGATCGCTTCGTCGGCAGCGCGATGACATCGGCCAATCGTGCCGCCGCGCTCACGCATCGGCTGCTCGCCTTCGCACGGCGCCAGCCGCTCGATCCCAAGCCGGTGCACGCCAACCAGCTGATCGCCTCGATGGAAGATCTGCTGCGCCGCTCGCTCGGGGTTTCGATCGACATCGAGCTCGTGCTCGCCGGCGGCCTGTGGATGACGCGCTGCGACACCAACCAGCTCGAAAACGCGATCCTCAATCTCGCGATCAACGCACGCGACGCCATGCCGCAAGGCGGCAAGCTCACGATCGAAACCTGCAACGCGCATCTCGACAACGCTTACGCGGCGCGGCAACGAGAGGTCACGCCGGGCCAGTACGTCTGCATCTGCGTCACCGACACCGGTGAAGGCATGACGCCCGAGGTGATCTCGCGCGCCTTCGACCCGTTCTTCACGACCAAGCCGGTCGGCCAGGGCACCGGGCTGGGTTTGTCGATGATCTACGGCTTCGCGCGTCAATCCGAGGGCTACGCGAAGATCTACAGCGAAGTCGGGCAAGGCACGACGGTCAAACTCTACCTGCCGCGCTTTCACGGCGGCGGCGACGACCAGGCCGTCGGCCTCGAAGACGATCACAGCGCCGCCCACAACACGGACGAGACCATCCTGCTCGTCGAGGACGAGCGGGTCGTGCGAGCGCTCGTCGCCGAAGTGCTGCAGGAGCTCGGCTATTCGGTGCTCGAAGCCGCGGACGGAAACGCTGCGGTGAAGATTCTCGAGTCGGATCGCCGCATCGATCTGCTCGTCACCGATATCGGCCTACCCGGACTCAACGGCCGCCAGGTCGCCGACGCGGCCCGCAAGCTGCGTCCCGAACTCAAGGTCTTGTTCATGACCGGCTATGCGGAAAACGCCGCAGTGGCCTCCGGCTTTCTCGAACCCGGCATGCAGATGATCACCAAGCCGTTTCCGATCAAGACGCTGTCGTCGCGCGTCAGCGATCTGCTCGGCCGCGCGCGCAACGGGCCCGCAAAGGCCTCTCCTTAGCCGTCGCGCAGCGCGCGCGCTCAGAGCAGCAGCTTGCCGACCAGAAGCCCCAATGCGAAACCCGCGAACGCCCAAACGTAGCGTCGCTTCAACCTGCGATCGCCGCTGACCGGATCGAGATAGAACACGTTTCCCCGTTCGAAGCCCAATCCCCATCGGTGCTTCGTCCGAAGAAGTATAGGCTGCGTCCCAGCTGAATTCATGCCCCATTCAGGACTGAAAGCCGGGCTATCGAAGCTCGTGAGAAATGAAGTTGGTCGGGGCGACAGGATTTGAACCTGCGACCCCCTGCCCCCCAGGCAGATGCGCTACCAGGCTGCGCTACGCCCCGACCGATGAAAACGTGTGACGGCTCACGCGAGTGGGAACCGTCGAACAAGGCCGCGCATGTTAACGGAAAGCGCGGCCGCTAGGAACCCGGCTGTTATTCCGGCAACAGGCGCAGCAGATCTTCGAGTTCGTTGCGCAAAGCCTTGATCTTGGTGCTGCGGCTCGCCGGCTCCTTGGCCGCGCGCGGGCTCACATCGACCGCGGGGACCGGCCGTCGCACCGCTTCGACAGCCGCGGCCTTGCTCACTTCCTTGAGACGCAGGCGAGCACCGCCGATCGTGAAGCCCTGTTCGTAGAGCAGGCTGCGGATGCGCCGGACCATCATGACGTCGTCATGCTGGTAGTAGCGGCGGTTGCCACGGCGCTTCACGGGCTTGAGCTGCGGGAACTCCTGCTCCCAGTAGCGCAGCACGTGCGGTTTCACATCGCAGAGGTCGCTGACCTCGCCGATGGCGAAATAGCGCTTGCGTGGAATCTCCGGAAGCTCGGCCTCGGCTTTGACTTCAGCTGGACGCATCGAGCTCGACTCTCAGGCGCAGCTTCTGCCCCGGACGGAACGTGACGACGCGGCGCGCCGAGATCGGAATCTCTTCGCCGGTCTTGGGGTTGCGTCCTGGACGCTGGTTCTTGTTGCGCAACTCGAAATTCCCGAAACCGGACAGTTTGACTTCCTTGCCTTCTTCCAGTCGGCCACGAATCTCTTCGAAGAAGAGATCGACGAACTCTTTGGCTTCCCGCTTGTTGAGACCCAACTCGTCGAACAGCGCTTCAGCGAGTTCTGCTTTGGTCAACGCCACGATCCACTCCCTGCCCGCACGACATTGCCCATTCACACCCTGATGGCGGCACCCAATTTTTGTTGCAGCTGCCGGGAAATTTCCGCCACGAAAGAGTCGACCTCTTCCACGGTAAGGGTGCGTGACGCGTCCTGAAAAATCAACTCCAGCGAAACGCTCTTGTCATGCTCGCCAAGTTCGGTTCCCCGATACACATCAAAGACATTGACGCGCTGGAGCTCGGTGCCGGCGCTGTCTTTGACGGCATCGCAGAGCGCCTGCGCCGACACCGCGACAGGCACCTTCAACGACAGGTCGCGACGCGAGGACGGGAACTCGCTGAGCGTCTGCAGGCGCGGCATCGGCGCCTTGCCGAGCAGGCTCCAGTCGAGGTCGAAGACGATCGGCTGTTCGGGCAGATCGAGCGTCTTGGCGACGCGCGGATGCAGCCGGCCGATCCAGCCGGCCACGGCGCCGTCGAGCAGGACTTGGGCCGTCTGCCCCGGATGCAGGGCCGGGTGCGTCGCCGCCTCGAAGCGCAATTCACCGGCGCTGGCCGACAACAGCGCCTCGACGTCGGCCTTGATGTCGAAGAAATCGACCGCCCGGGCCGGCTGGCCCCATTGGCGCGAGGCGACCGCACCGGCGGCGAGACCCGCCAGACGCGAGCGCTCGACGACCTGGCCGCTCTCTTCGCTGAAAACCACGCCCGATTCGAACAAGCGCACGCGCGGAATCTGGCGCGCACGGTTGTGCAGCCAGGCGCCCACGAGCCCGCTCCAGAGCGTGCCGCGCATGTAGGCATGGGTGTCGGCGAGCGGGTTGTCGAGCGGGATCGGCTGTACCTCGGGTACGAGCGCCTGCTGCAGCTTCTGCTCGGCGAACGCGAGCGTGACGATCTCCTGCCAGCCGCGGCCGACGAGCACGTCTTTCACGCGCGTGACGCTGCGTCGGGTTTCGGACGGACGCGAAACCGGCAGGCGGGCCGCATAGGCCTTGGCCGGAATGCGGTCGTAGCCGTACAGGCGGGCCACTTCTTCGATCAGGTCGGGCTCGATGCGCAGGTCCGGGCGCCAGCTCGGCACCTTGGCGCGCCAGGCGCCGACTTCGGCCTGCACGACGCCGATGCCGAGCCGCGCGAGCAGCGCTTCGACTTCGCGCGCCGGAATGTCGTGGCCGAGCAGCTGGTTCAGGCGCGCCTGGCGCAGCCCGACCTGGATCAGCTCGGGCTGGGTGCGGCCGGAATGCGTGATCGGCCCGGCTTCGCCGCCGCAGATCTGGGTCGCGAGTTCGCTCGCGCGCTCGAGCGCGGCACGCTGCAGTTCCGGGTCGACGCCGCGCTCGAAGCGATACAGCGCGTCCGAACTGAGCTTGTGGCGACGGCCGACACCGGCGACCGCGAGCGCATTGAAACAGGCCGACTCGAAGAACACGCGCGTGGTCGCGGCGGAAACGGCCGAAGCCGCGCCGCCCATCGCACCCGCCAGGCCCAGCGGACCGTTGTCGTCGGCGATGACGAGGTCGGTCGGCGTGAGTTCGATTTCGGCATCGTTGAGCAGGGTCACGCGCTCACCGGCCTTGGCCTTGCGCGCCCGCACCGTGCCCTTGAGCTTGTCGGCGTCGTAGGCGTGCATCGGCTGGCCGAGCTCGATCATCACGTAGTTGGTGATGTCGACGAGCGGATGAATCGCGCGGATGCCGCTGCGACGCAGGCGCTCGCGCATCCAGTCCGGCGTGCGCGCCTTGGGGTTCAGGCCCTCGATCACGCGGCCCGCGAAGTTCGCGGTATCGCCGAGGTTTTCGATCTCGACCGCGAAACGGCTCTCGCGCACGACCACTGCGGGCTTGATGCGCGGACGTGTGAGCTGCAGGCCGTAGAGCGCCGCGATCTCGCGCGCGAGGCCTTGCACGGACAGGCAGTCGCCGCGGTTCGGCGTCAACTCGAGATGCAGAATCTGGTCCTTCAGATCGAGATACTGCTCGATCGGCGTGCCCGGACGCGCCTCGTTGTCGAGCTCCATGAGGCCTTCGGATTTCTCGGCCAGGCCGAGCTCCTTGGCCGAACACAGCATGCCCTGCGATTCGACGCCGCGCAGCTCGCCGACCTTGATCTCGATGCCGCCCGGCAGCTTCGCGCCCGGCAGCGCGACCGGAGCGAGCAGGCCCGCACGCGCATTGGCCGCGCCGCAAACGATGGTCGGCATGCCGGCAGGGCCCGCGTCGACCTGGCAGACGCGCAGCTTGTCGGCGTTCGGATGCGGCGCGATCGAGACGATGCGGCCGACGACGACCTTGCTCGCGAGTTCGGCGACGGCCGGCTCAACTTCGAGTTCGAGGCCGCCCATCACGAGGCGCTCGGCGATCTGCTGCGTGCTGGCCTGCGGGTTCACCCACTCGCGCAGCCAGTTTTCGGAAATTTTCATGGTCTCGCGATCCCTTATTTGAAGGCTTCGAGGAAGCGCAGATCGTTTTCGAAGAACTGGCGCAGGTCGGTCACGCCATAGCGCAGCATCGCCAGGCGCTCGACGCCCATGCCGAAGGCATAACCGGTGTAGCGCTCCGGATCGAGGCCGACGGCTTCGAACACCTTCGGGTGCACCATGCCGCAGCCGAGCAACTCGAGCCAGCGGCCTTCGAGCTTCATGTGCACGTCGGCGCCGGGCTCGACGAACGGGAAATAGCTCGGGCGGAACAGCACTTCGGCGTCGCGCTCGAAGAAGCGCGACAGAAAGGTCATGAGGTCGTACTTGAGGTCGGAGAACGCGACGTTCTCGGCCACGTAGAGGCCTTCGACCTGATGGAACATCGGGCTGTGCGTGCGATCGGAATCCTTCCGGTAGACGCGGCCCGGGCAGATGATGCGGATCGGCGGCTTGATGCCGGCGCGCACGTAGCGCTCCATCGTGCGGATCTGCACCGGGCTCGTATGCGTGCGCAGCACCTGCGCGCCATCGCGCACGTAGAAGGTGTCCTGCATGGCGCGAGCCGGATGCGCTTCGGGAATGTTCAGCGCCCCGAAGTTGTGGAAATCGTCTTCGATCTCGGGGCCTTCGACGGTCTCGAAACCGAGTTCGTTGAACAGGCTCTCGATGCGCGCGATCGTGCGCGTGAGCGGGTGGATGCCGCCGGCGATCTCGCCGCGACCCGGGAGCGTGACATCGAGCGTTTCGCTCGCGAGCTGCGCTTCGAGCGCCACTTCGGCCAGATGCGCCGAACGCGCCTCGACCGCCTGCCAGATCGCGTCCTTGGCCTTGTTGACGCGGTCGCCGAAGGCCTTGCGCTCCTCGGGCGCCATCTTGCCGAGCTGCTTGAGCAGTTCGGTCACCTGGCCCTTCTTGCCGAGATAGTCGATGCGCAGCTGTTCGAGCACGCGCGATTCGGTGGTGGCGGCGATGTCTGCGAGCGCCTGCTGTTGCAGCAGCTCTAGCGAATCACTCATTGAAACTCCCTGGATCATCCGACTGCCGTGCACGCGCTTCGCGACGGGCGTCATCGAATCTTCCGAACAAAATGAAAAAGGGGAGCCACCTTGCGGCGCTCCCCTTCGGCGTTACGTCAGGCGATCGATGCTCAAGCCAAGCTTGAAACCGACAGCCCGCGCCTTCGGCGAATCAGGCCAGCTGCGCCTTGGCCTGAGCCACGAGCGCCGCAAAACCCGGCTTGTCGTTGACGGCGAGATCGGCCAGGACCTTGCGGTCGAGTTCGATGCCGGCCTTCGACAGGCCATTGATGAACAGGCTGTACGACAGGCCCAGCTCCTTGGTCGCAGCGCCGATACGCTGGATCCACAGCGCGCGGAACTCGCGCTTCTTCACGCGACGATCGCGGTAGGCGTACTGGCCGGACTTGATGACCTGCTGCTTGGCCGCACGGAACACGCGCGAGCGCGCGCCGTAGTAACCCTTGGCCTTCTTGAGGAGCTTCTTGTGCTTGGCGTGAGCCGTCACGCCGCGTTTGACACGTGCCATCGTTCGTCTCCTTTATGCGTAGGGAAGCAGCTGCTTCACTTCTTTGACGTCGGAGGCGTGCACCTGAGCCTCGCCGCGAAGCTGGCGAACCGTCTTGCCATTCTTCTTGGTCAGGATGTGGCGCTTGAACGCGTGGCTGCGCTTGAAGCCGCCTTTTCCAGTCTTGGAAAAGCGCTTCGCCGCGCCCTTGTTGGTTTTCATCTTGGGCATCGAACAACTCCAGTTTGTGTTGCCGGCTTCACATCGGCATGCCTGCCGAGCTGACCGGGCCCACCTAACCGCAGGTGGGACTTCTTATGGGCGGGCGCTCGCGAAGGCAGGCGACCGCAGCGTCCGAGAGATCTCAGCGCTTCTTGGCTGCCAGAACCATGACGGCCTGGCGGCCTTCCATCTTGGGGTACTGCTCCACCACCGCAATCGCATCGAGGTCAGCCTTGACGCGATCCATCAACTGCATGCCGATTTCCTGGTGAGCCATTTCACGACCACGATAGCGGACCGTGACCTTCACCTTGTCGCCTTCCTCGATGAAGCGCTGAGCCGCGCGCATCTTGGTCTCGTAGTCGGCGCTTTCCGTGGTGGGACGGAACTTGATTTCCTTGACCTGAATCTGCTTCTGCTTCTTCTTGGCAGCGTGCTGGGCCTTGTCCTTCTGATAGATGTACTTGCCGTAGTCCATGATCTTGCAGACCGGCGGATCGGCATTGGGAGAGACTTCTACCAAGTCCATGCCCAATTCCTCGGCCCTGGCGATGGCGTCACGCGTGAGCATGATGCCGGCCTGGGAACCGTCGTCCCCGATGACTCGCACACGCGGCGCCGTGATCTGCTCGTTGCGCCGGTCTTCACGTTCTAAGGCGATGCTGCTATCTCCAGTTGACCCGGACCACTTCCGGGCGGACAAGTCGGGCTCTGCGTTCATGTCGAGAGCCCATCCCCGCGAACGGCCGGCACATCGACAACCAGGCCCAGGCCATTCTCAGAGCCGCGTATCTTAGGCAGCGCTCATTCAAAGCTCAAGCGTTTCCGACGAATCCGGCCGGGCCGGCGCGCGCCGTCGTCGATTCAGTCATCGGCCGGCGTTTTCGGGTTACCCTGAAAATATGGATGACGTACCCGACAGGACGCTCAATCCGCCCCCATCGGACCCAAATCCGACCTTGCAGGGAGTCGCTCCGGACTTGCTGACCGCCCGAGACGGCCTTCTGGCCGACTTCGATGGAACGCTCGTGGAGCTTGCGGAAAGTCCGGAACAACTGAAACCGGCCGACGATCTCGTCGGCCTTCTGCAGTCTCTCAGGCATCGGTTGGGCGGCGCGCTCGGCGTGGTTTCCGGCCGCAGGCTCGAGTCGGTCGACCGCTGGCTGGCGCCGCTACAGCTTCCCGGCGCGGGCCTGCACGGCAACCAGATGCGCTTGAATCCCGGTCCAGCACCCGCCGCGCGCGCTGCTCCTGAGCTGGCCGCGCAAGTCGCCGACCTCGAGGCGCGCTACGCGAACGTGCCGGGCATTCTGGTCGAGAACAAGGGCGCCGCGATCGCCCTGCACTACCGGCTCGCGCCCGACAGACGCGAGGATTGCCGACGCGCGATGAGCGAAGTCGCGCAGCGGCTCGGATTCGACTTGTTGAGCGGACACTGCGTCTACGAAGCCCGTCCCGCCGGCGTCGACAAGGGCTCCGCGGTTCGTGAACTTGCGGAGACCGGGCCGTTTGCCGGACGCAGGCTGTTTTTCATCGGCGACGACACCACCGACGAAGATGCGATCCGTGCCGTGCAGGCCCTGGGCGGCATCGGCATCCGCGTGGGTGCGGCCGACACCGCGGCGCGTTGCCGGCTCGCGGACGTTTCCGCCGTTCTGGGCTGGCTACGCGCCAGTCTCCACCGACTCGAGGGGGCGGCTCCATGAAACGACGGCTGGTCGCGGTTTCGAATCGCGTGAGCTCATTGCGCACGGCGCCACTCGCGGGCGGTCTGGCCGTGGCTCTGGCCGACGCGCTGCGCGAAAACCGCGGGCTCTGGTTCGGCTGGAGTGGCAAGACGGTCGATGCCGCGAGCGACGAGCCGCACGTGTCCCGCGAAGGCGAAGTCACCTCGGCGACGGTCGATCTGACGCAGGATGATCACGACGCCTACTACTCGGGCTTTGCGAACCGCTGCCTGTGGCCGCTGTTCCACTTCCGTCTCGACCTGACCGGCTACGACCGCGCGCATTACGAGGCCTACAGGCGCGTCAACCAGCGCTTCGCGCAATCACTGCTCCCGCTGCTGGAACCAAACGATCTGGTCTGGGTGCACGACTACCACCTGTTCCCGATCGGGCGCGAGCTGCGCAAGCTCGGCGCCAAGCAGCGGCTCGGCTTCTTCCTGCACATTCCGTTTCCGCCGCGCGAGTTGCTGACGACGTTGCCGCAGCATCTCTCGCTCGTCAAAGCCCTGTTCGAATACGACCTCGTGGGCTTCCAGATCGACGACGACGTGAAGCGGCTGGCCTCGTACGTCGAGCAGGACCTGGGCGGCAAGGTCGGCAATGGTTGGATGGAAGCTTTCGGCAAGCGCCTGCGCATCCAGGCGTTTCCGGTCGGCATCGACACGGCGCGCTTCCACGACTTCGGCTTCTCGACCCACGGCGAACGCGAATACCAGCGCATGCGCGAGTTCCTGCGCGATCGCGACCAGATCATCGGCGTCGACCGGCTCGACTACAGCAAGGGCCTGGTTAGGCGCATGAATGCCTATGAACTGCTGCTCGAGCAGCATCCGGAGGCGCACGGACGCGTGACCTACCTGCAGGTGGCGCCGATCAGTCGTGGCGAGGTCACCGCGTACCGCGACTTCCGCCGCGAACTCGAGCAGCACGCGGCCTCGATGAACGGGCGCTTCGGCAAGGTCGACTGGGTGCCGGTGCGCTACGTGAACGAGGCGATTCCACGACGCCGACTTGCCGGGCTTTATCGCGCGAGTCGCATCGGCCTGGTCACGCCGATGCGCGACGGCATGAACCTGGTCGCCAAGGAATACGTCGCGGCCCAGGACGAGGCCGATCCGGGCGTGCTGATCCTGTCCCGCTTCGCCGGCGCCGCGCAGGAGATGCGCGACGCCCTGCTGGTCAATCCCTACGACACGGAAGAAGTCGCCACCGCCCTCGAGACCGCGCGGACCATGACGATCGATGAACGTCGGCGCCGCCATCAGGGTCTCATGCGCGGCCTGCTGGAAAACGACGTGGCCCAATGGTCCCGCCGCTTCCTAGAAGCACTCACGACGGAATGAGAGAGGGGAATCAATTTTGGCTTTGGATTCGACTCGGGTAGCACTCGTCGCCGATGTCGGCGGCACCGAACTCCACGCTGCGCTCGCCCACATGAACGGCGATGCGAGACCTCATCTGCAAGCACTGCGACCCCTGCCCACGCCGAACGGTCGCCTGCAACCCGCTTTGTCCGAACAGCTGCAGAACGCCGGCCTGCAATCGGTGAACGCCTGCGCGGTCGCGGCGGCCGGGCGTGTCGTGCGCCTGCCCGAGCGCAGCGTCGTGCGCATGGGCAGCGCCCAGCTCACGATCGAACTCAACGACTTGAGCGTGGCGACCGGCGCTTCGCGCGTGATGCTCGTCAACGATCTGGCCGCCGTCGCCGCCGCCCTGCCCCTGCTGCGGCCCGAAGAGCGCGTGGCCTTCGGCATCGCGCGGCCCGAGCGCACCGGTGTGCGGCTCGTCATCGGCGTCGGGGCCAGCTTCGGTGCCGCGGTGCTGACCACCGAAGGCTCGCTGCTCGAAACCGAAGCCGGCCAGCTCGACCTGGCCGCGGTCAGCGCGGACGAGCGGCAATGGCTCAACCGGCTCGCGCCACTCGGACGCCTGTCGATCGACGGCCTGCTGTCCGCCAGCGGCCTCGCGAGGCTCTACGAAATCTGCAGCGGCCTGCCCGATGAAAGCGCGCGTACGATCGGCCAGCGCGCACTCGCCGGCGAACCGGCGGCGCGCAAGGCGATGATCGTGTTCTCGACCTGGCTCGGCCGTGCGGTCGGCAACCTCGCGCTCGCCTATGGGGCCTGGAACGGCGTCTATCTGGTCGGCACCGTGCTCGACGAGCTCGAGGATGCGCTCGACGAACCGGCGTTCCGCAAGGGCATGGAGGACAAATCACCGATCGCCGCGGATATCGGCGCGGTGCCGGTGTTCCGCATCCATCATCCGAATCCGTCGCTGCTCGGGCTCGCCCAGCTCGCGCTGAATCCGGAATCGCACCTGTCGGCCTGAAAGCGCCCCGAACGAAAAGGCCCGCGGAGTTCGCGGGCCTTTTTATCTTCAGGGCTTGACCGGCTGCGGCGCCGGCAGCAGCTGGATCGTCGGCGTGCTCGACGACATCTCGATCGAGCGCTCGCCGAACAGCGTGCGCAACTTGCGCAGCAAGGCGCGCGCGACGTCGGCCTGCTGGCCTGGCCGGCTCTTGATGCGCCCCTGGATCGTGAAGCCGCCGCCGTCGAGCTTGTCGACGCCCCAGAGTTCGACGTCGGCGATGATCTTGGGACCGATCACTTCGTCCTGGCGCAGCTCGGCGACCGCATCGCGAATCGCCTGCATGACTTCTTCGGGATCTTCCTTGAGCTGGATCGCGAAATTGAAGATGTAGGCCGACCAGTCGCGCGTCGCATTGCTCAGCGTGCTGATGTTGCCGTGCGTGAACACATGCACGACGCCGTTGCCGTCGCGCAGCACCACGGTGCGGATCGTCAGCGCCTCGACGAGGCCACCGGTGCCGTTGATCGTCACCACGTCGCCAACGCGGATCTGGTTCTCGAGCACGATGAAGAAGCCGGTGATGACGTCGCGCACGAGGTATTGAGCGCCGAAGCCCACCGCCACGCCGACGATGCCGGCGCCCGCGATCAACGGACCAACCTGCACGCCGAGCTGCATCAGCACGATGAGCCCGAGGATCACGAACATCACGATGTTGACAACCTGGCGCAGCAAGCCGACCAGCGTGCCGATGCGCTTGCGCGCATCGAACTGCGTTTCGACATTGTGATCGGCCGCGGCGAGCAGCCGCTTTTCGAAGCGGCTGATCACGAGCCTGAGCAAGCGCAGCAGCGCCCATCCGACGATCAGGACCAGCAACAGGCGGATCGCCGGCTCGAGCCAGGCCTGCCAGAACTCCGGAACATCGAGCTGGCGCAGGATGCGTCCGAGCTCGGTGACTTCGCGGGTGGCGTTGGTCGGAGCGGGGGCGGTCGTGGCCATTCAGCGGTCCTTGCTAGTGCAGTGCGAGTTGTCCGCTGAGCTCGAACAGCGGTTGCGGGTAAACGCCCATCCAGAGCATTGCGATCATCGCGAGCAGCAGCATGATGCCGCCTGCGCTCTGCGCCCAGCCGAGCGACTCACTGACCCGTTCGGAGCCTTTGTCGACTGCACTGAACAGGCCGCTCAGCACGCGCAGGTAGTAGTAGATGCTGATCGCGCTCGAGACGATCAGGCTGCCGACGAGCAGCCACTGTGCCGAGTTTGTGCCGACCGCGATGACCGAAAACTTACCGATGAAGCCGGCCGTGAGCGGAATGCCGGCGAGCGACAGCAGCATCGCGGTCAGGATCGACGTCAGGTATGGACGACGCCAGAACAGGCCGCGGTAGTCGGCGATGTCCTCCTGGTCGCGATCCGACATCGGGCTCGACACCAGCGCCATCACGCCGAACACGCCGAGCGAGGTGACCAGATAGGTCGCCAGATACACGCCGGCCGCGCGCAGCGAGGCCTCGCCGGGCACCACGAGCACGATCGCCAGATAACCGAAGTGGGCGATCGACGAATACGCGAGCAGGCGCTTGAGGTTGTTCTGTCGCAGCGCGAGCACGCTGCCGACGAGCATCGACGCCACCGCGATCACCACCACCGCGCTCAGGATGAACGGAGACGCGGCGCTATCGGTGCCCGCATGAAACAGGCGCAGCATGACGATGAACACACCGAGCTTGGAGACCGTGGCCATGTAGGCCGCGACCGGCGTCGGCGCGGCTTCGTAGACGTCGGGCGTCCACTGGTGGAACGGCACCAGCGAGAGCTTGAACGCGAGGCCCGAGAGCAGCATCGCGGTACCCGCGAGCACCAGCGGCTGGTCGGCGCTCGCGATCGCGATCGCGTTGGCCATCGCACCGATGTCGAGCGAACCGATCTGCGCGTAGACCAGCGCGATGCCGAACAGCAGCGCCGCCGAGGCGCCGCCCGACAGGATCAGGTACTTGAGGCCGCCTTCGATCGAGCGACGATCGTCGAACGCATACGCGACGCCGGCCACCATCGGCAGGCTCAGCAGTTCCACCCCGAGCAGCAGGGTCGAGGCATGCGAGGCGCAGGCCAGCGTCAGCGCACCGAGCGTGCCGAGGCTAATCAGCAGGTAGATTTCTTCGCGGTTTTTCTTGAAGCCTTCGAAATAGGCATGGCACAGCGTGAGCACGCCGAGCGTGGTCGCGAGCACCAGCGCCATGCCGAAGCGCGCGGCGCTGTCGATCTGCATGAGCCCGGTCACCGCGATGGCTTCGGTATTGCCGCCGAACACGGCCGGCAGCACCGAGAACAGCGCGAGGTTGGTGCCGATCACGGCGACGAGCGCGCACAGGCGGTGATGGCGCTTGATCGCGATCGTCAGCATCACCGCGACGACGGTCGCGGTGGCGAGCAACAATGGGGTCAGCGCCCCAAGCTGGCTGCTGTTCATTCGGCGACTCCGGTGCTGGCTGCGACTTGGCCGGCGACGGGTTTCCCGGCAGCGCTATAGATGGCGTGAACGGCCTGCACCGGCGCCTTGGCGGCGTTGATGACGGGCTGCGGATACAGGCCCAGGCCGAGCAGCAGGATCATCAGCGAGAACATCATCACGAGTTCGCGACGCGACAGATCCTTGAGCTTGCCGTTGTGCAGATGCGCGCCGGGGGGCAGTTCCTGCGGAGCGCCGTGCAGCGCTCGCTGCACGATGATCAGCGAGTAGACCGCCGCGAGGATCAGGCCCGAGGCCGCGATGATCGTGATCACCGGAGCGACCGGGAAGCTGCCGACCAGGATCAGGAATTCGCCGACGAAGTTGCCGAGGCCCGGCAGGCCCAGCGAGGCCGCGCAGAAGAACAGCATGATCGGCGGCAGGTTCGGGAATCGCGCCCACAGGCCGCCCATCTTGCTCAGATCACGCGTGTGCAGGCGCTCGTAGATTTCGCCGCACAGGATGAACAGGCCAGCGGCCGACAGGCCGTGCGCGATCATCTGCACGACCACGCCCTGCAGCGCCTGCTCGGTGCCCGCGTAGATGCCGATCACGACGAAGCCCATGTGGCTCACGCTGCTGTAGGCGACCAGGCGCTTGATGTCGGTCTGCGAGAACGCCACCACCGCGCCGTAGACGATGCCGAGCACCGACAGCCACATCGCCACCGGCGCGAATTCGGCCGAGGCGTTCGGGAAGAACGGAATGCCGAAGCGCAGCAGGCCATAGGCCGCGGTCTTGAGCAGGATGCCCGCGAGGTCGACCGAGCCGGCGGTCGGCGCCTGGCTGTGCGCATCGGGCAGCCAGCTGTGCAGCGGCACCAGCGGCATCTTGACTGCGAAGGCCAGGAAGAAGCCGAGCATGAGCCACCACTCGGCGTTGGCCGACAGCTGGGTGGCGAGCAGATCGTGATAGTCGAAGCTCCAGACGCCGGTGGCCTGGTGATTCAGGTAGACCAGGCCGAGGATGCTGATCAGCATCAAAAAGCCCGAAGCCTGGGTGTAGATGAAGAACTTGATCGCGGTGTGGACCCTGCCCTTGCCTCCGGGCATGTTGTGCCCCCAGAGCGCGATCAGGAAGAACATCGGCACCAGCATCATTTCCCAGAAGAAGAAGAACAAGAACATGTCCAGCGCGAGGAAGATGCCGACCACGCCACCGAGGTTCCACAGCAGGTTCAGATGGAAGAAGCCGACGTTGCGCTCGATCTCCTTCCACGAGCAGGCGATCGCGAGCACGCCGATCAGGTTGGTCAGCACCACGAGCAGCAGCGACAGGCCGTCGAGACCCAGGTGGATGCTCACGCCGATCGCCGGAATCCACTGCGCCTTGAACTCGACGGTCCACTGCGGAGCCTGACCGGCGGCAGCCGCGAAGCCGGTGCCGGTCATCGAGTAGTCGCCGGTCGCCCACAGCCACAGCGAAATGGCTAGCGTGGACAGCATGGTGATCAGGGCGATCCAGCGCGGGGTGCCGCGCGAAGAGCGCTCGCTCTGCCAGCTCAGCAGGCCGCCGATGAAGGGAATGAGGATGAGCCAGGCCAGAATCATCGTGTCGTTCTCTAGTTTCCTGGGGCTTTGATCAGTGCAGCGCCACGACGGCGATCAGCACGCAGATGCCGGCGCCGGCCACCGCCGCGTACCAGCGCAGGCCGCCGGTCTGCGTGGTCGTGGCGATCGTGCTCGCACCGCGCAGGGTCGCCGGAATCAGGCCGATCAGCTGGTCGATGAAGTCGTTGCGGTTGACGCGCGAAATCCACACGAACGGGCGCTCGAACAGCATGTCGTAGAGCCAGTCGAAGCCCCAGGCGTTCTTCCAGAGCTTGCCGAGCCAGGCCGTCGCGGCGCCGTTCTTGAGCGCGGCCGGAATCTGCGGGGCCTGCACGAACAGCAGCCAGGACACCAGGATGCCCGCGAGCGACACCGGAATCGGCAGGTAGACGATCCAGGCCGGACCGTGATCCGCATGCTCCGCGGCCGGCAGCACGGTATCGAGCGGCAGGTGTATGAAGCCACCGACGATCGAGAAGATCAGCAGCACCGCGAGCGGCAGGTGGTGATCGAGTGTCTTGGCGCCGTGCGGCGCATCCTTCGGACCGAGGCCGTGGTGCGCGTGGGTGTCCGCATGATCGTCATGCCCATGCGCATGGTGCGCGGCCTGGCGCCAGCGCTCGGGACCGAAGAAGACGATGAAGATCAGGCGGAAGCTGTAGACACCGGTCAAAAAGGCGCCGAACAGGCCTGCGAGCCAGAGGTCGTAATGACCGGCCAGATAGGCCTCGTGCAGGATCTCGTCCTTCGAATAGAAGCCCGAAGTGAACGGGAACGCGCAGAGCGCGAGCGTGCCGATCAACATGCACCAGAACACGAACGGAATGTGCTTGCGCAGGTTGCCCATGCGGAAGATGTCCTGCTCGTGATGCATCGCCAGGATCACCGAGCCCGACGACAGGAACAGCAGCGCCTTGAAGAAGGCGTGCGTCATCAGGTGGAACACGGCCGGCTGATACGCACCCGCGCCTTCGGCCAGGAACATGTAGCCGATCTGGCTCATGGTCGAGTACGCGAGGATCTTCTTGATGTCGGTCTGCATGAGCGCCGTGAAACCGGCGAGCAGCAGCGTGATCGCGCCGATGACGCCGACGCACTCGAGCGCGAACGGAGACAGCTCGAACAGCACGTGCGTGCGCGCGATCAGGTACACGCCCGCGGTCACCATGGTCGCCGCGTGGATCAGCGCGGAAACCGGCGTCGGACCAGCCATGGCGTCAGGCAGCCAGGTCTGCAGCGGAAGCTGCGCCGACTTGCCGACCGCGCCACCGAGCAGCAGCAGCGCCGTCGCGGTCGCCACCGTGCTGCCGACCGCCCAGGCTTCGGGCGCCAGGCGCGCGAGTTCATCGATGTTGAGCGTGCCGAATTCGCGATACAGGATGAACAGCGCGATCGCCATGAAGGTGTCGCCGACGCGCGTGATCACGAAGGCCTTGCGCGCCGCGGCGCCGTTGGCCGGGTCCTTGTACCAGAAGCCGATCAGCAGGTAGGAGCACAGGCCCACGCCTTCCCAGCCGAAGTACAGGAACAGCAGGTTGTCGCCGAGCACGAGGAACAGCATGCTCGCGACGAACAGGTTCATGTAGCTCAGAAAGCGCGCATAACCGTCGTCGCCGCGCATGTACCACGAGGCGAACAGATGGATGAAGAAGCCCACGCCGGTGATGACGCCGAGCATGGTCAGCGACAGCGCGTCGAGCTTCAGCGCGAAGGTCGGCGCGAAGTTGCCGACCGACATCCAGGTCCACAGCAGATGCGTGTAGGCGTGGCCTTCCGGCGGATGCGCGAGGAAGTCGTAGCCGACCACGAGCGCGGTCAGCGCCGACAGGCCCATCGCGCCGACGCCGATGCTCGCGGCGGCATTCTCGGACAGGCGGCCGCGCGAGAACGCGAGCAGCAGGAAGCCGACGAGCGGGAAGACGAAAACCAGCGGTAGCAGATTCAGCATGCCGTCTTACCCCTTCATCGTGCTGGCCGCGTCCACGTCCAGCGTGCGGAAGCGACGGTAGAGCTGGATCACCAGCGCGAGCGCCACGCAGGCTTCGGCGGCGGCCAGCGAGAGCACGAACGCGAACATCACCTGCCCGTCCGCGTTGCCCCAGCGCGCGCCGGCGGTGACGAAGGCCAGCGCGGTCGCGTTCATCATGATTTCGACCGACATCAGCATGAACAGCACGTTGCGGCGAACCACCAGGCCGGCGAAGCCCAGCGTGAAGAGCGCTGCGGCGAGCAGCAGCCCATGCTCCATGGGAATGGTGGTCATGAGTCTTGGCTACGTCCCAGGTGGTAGGCGGCCACGAGGCCGGCGAGCAGCAGCGTCGAGGCGAGTTCGACCGCGAGCAGGTAAGGCCCGAACATGGCGATGCCGACTTCCTTGGCGCCGACGACCTTGCCGCTGATCGGCGTCAGGCCGGCCTGCGGCCACAGGATCAGCACGAGTTCGGCGAGCAGCACGCCGGCGAGCACCACCGGACCGATCCAGCCCGAGCCCTTGAGCCACTTCTTTTCCTGTTCGACGGTCTGCTTGCCGAGGTTGAGCATCATCACCACGAACACGAACAGCACCAGGATGGCGCCTGCGTAGACGATGACCTCGAGCACGCCCGCGAACGGAGCGCCGAGCGTGAAGAACACCATCGCGATCGACAGCAGCGAGAGCACCAGGTACAGCAGCGCGTGCACCGGATGCGTGTTGACGACCACCATCACCGTCGAGAACAGCGCGACGAATCCGGCGATGTAGAAAGCAGCGGAAACGAGTGGTTCGATCATGCGTCCCGAGTCCTTTACGGCAGCAGCGACTTGATGTCGACCGGAGCCGATTCGTTGAGCGCCTCGCCCTTGCCCTTGCCCGTGATGGCCATGCCGGACACCCGGTAGAAGTTGTAGTCGTGGTACTTGCCGACGCCCGAGATGAGCAGATGCTCCTTCTCGTAGACGAGGTTCTGGCGGTCGTACTCGCAGAGCTCGTAGTCGGGCGTCAGCTGGATCGCGTTGGTCGGGCAGGCTTCTTCGCAAAGGCCGCAGAAGATGCAGCGCGAGAAGTTGATGCGGAAGAACTCCGGATACCAGCGGCCGTCCTCGGGACGCTCGGCCTTCTGCAGCGAGATGCAGCCCACCGGGCAGGCCACCGCGCAGAGGTTGCAGGCCACGCAGCGCTCGTCGCCGTCGGGGTCGCGCGTGAGCACGATGCGACCGCGATAGCGCGGCGGCACCGGCGGCTTGACCTCCGGATAGAGGATCACGTCGCGCGGACGGAACGAGTGCATGAAGATCATGCCGATGGACCGCAGCTGGGTCCAGATGCCGTGCAGCACGGCGAAGAAGGTTTTCATCGGATCAGGCTCCCGTCCACAGCACGACGGCCGCGGTGCCGATCAGATTCAGCAGCGACATCGGCAAACAGACCTTCCAGGCGGCGGACATCATGTGGTCGTAACGTGGACGCGGCAGGGCCGCGCGCAGCAGGATGAACGACGACATGAAGAACAAGGACTTCAGCGCGAACCAGACGAACGGCACCGCGTTGAGGAACGGCAGGTAGTCACCGAACGGCGCTTCCCAGCCGCCGAAGAACAGCGCGGTGGTCAGGCCCGAGACGAGCACGATGCCGACGTATTCGCCGACGAAGAACATGCCGAACTTCATGCCCGAATACTCGGTGTGGTAGCCGGCGGCGAGTTCGGACTCGGCTTCGGGCAGGTCGAACGGCGTGCGGTGCGTGACCGCGACGCCGGCCAGCGCCCAGGTCAGGAACGCGAAGAACTGCGGAAAGATCAGCCAGACGTGTTCCTGCTGCCAGCGCACGATCTCGTGCAGGTTGAAGCTGCCGACCTGCACGACGATGCCCATCAGCGAAATGCCCATGAACACTTCGTAGCTGATCGTCTGCGCGGTCGAGCGCAGGCCGCCGAGCAGCGAGTACTTGCTGTTGGACGACCAGCCGCCGAGCATCACCGCGTAAACGGCCAGGCCCGCGGTGGCGAAGAAGAACAGCAGGCCGAGGCTGGCATGCGAGACGCCCCAGTTCGGCGTGACCGGAATCAGGCAGAACGGCAGCAGCATCATGCTCATCGCGATCGCCGGGGCGAGCGTGAACGTGAACTTGTCCACGAACGGCGGCGTCCAGTCTTCCTTGAAGAAGATCTTGAGCATGTCCGCGATGACCTGGCCGAGGCCCCAGAGGCCGACGCGGTTCGGGCCGTAACGGTCCTGCCAGAGGCCGAGCAGACGGCGCTCGAGCCAGATCATCCAGGCGGCCGAGATCACCACGCCGAGCAGGATGATCACGGCCTTGACGACCGCCCAGAGAATGTCCCAGACGAAGGCCGGCAGCAGCGAGTAGATCTGCTCGATCATCAGGCCCCCTTCACGACGTCGACTGCGGCGCCCGAGGCGATCGTCGGCACGCCCGGCAAGCCGACCGGCAGACCGACCAGGCCGACCGGGAAGTCCACGCGAACCTTGGCTGGCAAGGTCACGCTGACATCGCCGGCCTTCACGGTGGCCTTGGCTTCGTGCTCGATGCCGAGGCGCTGCGCATCGGCCAGCGAAAGCTCGACGAACGGCGCGTTGCTGCGCTCACGGATCGGCTTGGCCTTGCCCGAGAGCTCTTCGGAACCGAAGGTCTGGTAAAGCGGAAACGCGACCAGTCCGTTGCCGATGCTCGCCGGAGCGGCCGGCGAATAAGCCAGTCCCGAAGCGGCCGGCTTGAACAGCTTCACGCCGGCGTCGCCACCCTTGAGCGCACCGCCGACTTCGTCCTGGAACTTGTTCCAGGACTGCGGGCTGTTCCAGCCCGGAGCCCAGGCGTACGGCACGACGGCGGCCGGGCGATCCTGGCTGCCGATGCCGTTGTAGCCCTCCATCGAAAACGCGAGACCCGAATCCTTGTCCTGTGTCGCGCGCGGCTCGTGCACGAACACGTTGGCGCGCGCGGCCGTGCGGCCGGACTGGCGCGGCGGAGCGCGATTGATCTTCATGCCCTGCACGCGGAAGCTCGCGTCCGGCGCGGCGGCGGCGATGCCCTTCAGCTGCGGCAGCGCGGCCTCGATCTCGGCGAGCACGTCGTCGAGGATCACGTCGTTGCCGTCCTTGAGGCGAGACAGCCAGCGCCAGGATTCGAGCGTATCGACGGTGCGATCGTAGTAAGCCGGATCGAAGACCTGGAAATAGCGTTGGGCGCGGCCTTCGAAGTTCACCGCGGTGCCATCGCCTTCGGCGAAGCTCGCGGCCGGCAGGATCACGTCGGCGGCCTGCGCGGTCGCGGTCATCTGGTGATCGACGACGACCAGCGTGGCGCCGTCGAGCTTCTTGAGCGCGGCGGCCGGCAGGCGGCGCGTGAGGTCGTTTTCGAGCACCACGACCACCGCGCCCGAAGCCGGCAGCTTGGCCAGCGAGGCTTCGAGGTCGTTCGCCTCGAACAGCGCCATGCCCATGCTGTTGGAATCCGGAATCGCGAGGCTGATGAGCGTCTCCGCGTTCTGCTTGTGCAGCGCGGTCGCGAGATTCGAGGCGGCCTGCATGACTTCGAGCGAACCGCAGCCGGTGCCCGAGACGATCAGCGGGCGCTTCGCCTTGGTCAGCGTCTCGGCGATCTTGGCAACCTGCGCCGCATCGGCATCCGACAGGCCCGTCGCGGCCGGCGCGGAGCCGTCGATCGCGTTGGCGACCGCGAAGCCGAGCGCGGCAATCGCACCCGGCGCCAGACGCAGCACGGTGCTGCCGATCTCGTCGAAGCGCGTCGCCGCCGGCGTGGCGATGATGATCGGATAGCGCTCATGCTGGCCGATGTCGGCGGCCGAGTAGGCCTGCCAATCGGGCACGCGCTTCTCGCGCGTCATTTCGAGCGTCTTGCCCTTGGCCGCCTGGCGCAGCGCGAGCGACACGCGCGAAGCGGTCGCGAGCACGTCTTCACCGAGCACGAGCACGGCGTCGGCCTGCTCGATCTGGCGAATCGTCGCGGCCGGCACCGCGCCTTCGCGCAGCACCTTGAGCGCGAAGGCCGTCAGCGCCGCGTTCTGCGCGGACAGGCCATTGCTGAAGTTGTCGGCGCCGACCAGCGCGCGCAGCGCGAAGTTCGATTCGAGGCTCGCACGCGTGGAGCCGATGCCGAGCACCGAACTCGCCGAGGCGAGCAGGCTGCGCACGTGGGCGATGGCTTCGTTCGCTTCGATTTCGGCGAACACGCCGGCCCGCTTGATCTGCGCCTTGCGCGGACGGTCCTTGAGGTTCACGTGGCCGTAGCCGAAGCGGCCACGATCGCACAGGAAGTAGCCGTTGACCTCACCGTTGTAGCGGTTCTCGATGCGGCGGATTTCGCCGTAGCGCTCGCCGGGCGAGATGTTGCAACCAACCGCACAACCCGTGCAGATGCTCGGCGCGAACTGCATGTCCCACTTGCGCACGTAGCGCTCGGAGTGGGTCTTGTCGGTGAACACGCCGGTCGGGCAGACCTCGGACAGGTTGCCCGAGAACTCGCTCTGCAAGGTGCCGGGCTTTTCGCGGCCGAAGTAGACATTGGCCGCCGATCCGAACACGCCGAGGTCGGTGCCGCCCGCGTAGTCGCGGTAGTAGCGCACGCAGCGATAGCAGGCGATGCAGCGGTTCATCTCGTGGGCGATGAACGGGCCAAGTTCCTGGTTGAGGTGCGTGCGCTTGGTGAAGTGGTACTGCCGGCTGTGATGGCCCGTCATGACCGTCATGTCCTGCAGATGGCAGTGGCCGCCTTCTTCGCAGACCGGGCAATCGTGCGGGTGATTCGTCATCAAGAAGCTGACGATGGTCTCGCGGAACTCCTTGGCCTCTTCGTCTTCGATCGAAATGTAGGCGTTGTTGGAGGCCGGGGTCATGCACGACATCACCAGGCGGCCACGCTTGTCGTTCTCGTCGGCGAACTGCTTGACCGCGCACTGGCGACAGGCGCCGACACTGCCGAGCGCCGGGTGCCAGCAGAAGTAAGGAATATCGAGGCCCAGCGAGAGGCAGGCCTGGAGCAGATTGTCCGAGCCGTCGACCTCGTACTGCTTGCCGTCTACGTGAATGGTTGCCATGTGTTCCTCAGGCTGCCTGTGCCGGCTTCGCCAAACCCGCCTCGAACTCGTGGCGGAAGTACTTCAGTGCCGACTGCAGCGGTTCCATCGCGCCCGGCGCATGCGCGCAGAAGGTCTTGCCGGGGCCCAGCCAGCGCGTGAGCTTGGCGAGCACTTCGAGATCTTCGGGCGTGCCCTGCCCGGCTTCGAAGGCGCGCAGGATCTTCACGCTCCACGGCAGACCGTCACGGCACGGCGTGCACCAGCCGCAGGATTCGCGCGCGAAGAATTCTTCGAGATTGCGCACGGCCGAGACCATGCTCTGGTCTTCGTTGACCACGGTGATCAGGCCCGTGCCCATGCGCGAGCCGGCCTTGGCGATGGTGTCGAAATCCATCGCCAGATCGAGATGATCGGGCGTCAGGAAGTCGGTCGAGGCGCCGCCCGGCAGCCAGGCCTTGAGCTTCTTGCCGTTGCGCATGCCGCCGGCATGCACTTCGAGCAGTTCGCGTGCCGTGGTGCCGATCGGCAGCTCCCAGATGCCGTTCTTGTTCGCAGGCCCGGAGCAGCCGTACAGCTTGGTGCCGGCGTCCTTGCTCTTGCCCTGGTTGAGCGCCTTGTACCAGTCGCCACCGTTCAGCACGATGTGCGGAATGTTGCTGAGCGTCTCGACGTTGTTGACGATGGTCGGGCGGCCCCAGAGCCCCGCGATCTGCGGGAACGGCGGCTTGGCGCGCGGATTCGCGCGACGACCTTCGAGCGAGTTGATCAGCGCGGTTTCTTCGCCGCAGATGTAGCGGCCCGCGCCGGTGTGCACGAACAGCTCAAAGCTCCAGGCGCTGCCGAGGATGTTCTTGCCGATGTAATTCTTCGCACGCGCCTCGGCGAGCGCCCTGTTCAGACGCTCGGCCGCGACCACGTATTCACCGCGCAGGAAGACGTAGCCGCGCGTCGCCTGGATCGCGTACGCCGCGGTCGCCATCGCCTCGATGAGCTGGTGCGGCGCCTGCTCCATGAGCAGGCGATCCTTGAACGTGCCGGGCTCCATCTCGTCGGCGTTGCAGACGAGATACTTCTCGCCGGCGTCCGGGCCCATCGGAATCAGGCTCCACTTCACACCGGTCGGAAAGCCCGCGCCGCCGCGACCGCGCAGGCCCGAATCCTTGACCACGGCCTGCACGGCCGCGGGTTCGAGTTCCTTGACCGCCTTCTTGAGCGCGGCGTAACCGCCCTCGGCTTCGTAGCCGTCGATATCGAGCGGACCGGCCGCGCGATCGATCAGGCGCGTGAGCGGCTTCTGGTACTGCGGGTCGGCTGCACTGCGCAGACTCATACGTACGCCTCCAACAGTTTTGCGACATCACCCGGTTCGACCGGACCATGCAGGTCGTCGTTGATCATCACGGTGGCACCGCGATCGCAGGCCCCGAGGCAGCAGATCGGCAGCAGCGTGAAACGGTTGTCGGCCGTGGTCTGGCCGAAACGAATGCCGAGTTCCTTGATGAAGGCGTCGCGCAGTTCCTCGTAGCCGGTCAGATGGCAGGAGATGCTGTCGCAGACCTTGATCACGTTGCGTCCGACCGGACGGCGGAAGATCAGGCTGTAGAAGGTCGCGACGCCTTCGAGGTCGGCCGCGCTGATGCCGATGGCTTCGGCGATCACCGGAATGGCTTCGTCGCAAACCCAGCCGCGATGCTTCTGCACGATCTTGAGCGCTTCGATGCTCGCGGCGCGTGAATCGGGATAGTGATGCAGCTCGTGCTCGATCTCGTGGCGTTCTTCCTCGCTGAGCACGAAGGGCTCGGCGGGCTTGACGAGGTCAGCAAGCTTGATGACCGTTTGATTCGAAGTCTCGGACATATCAGCGATCCACGTCGGCCATCACGAAATCGATGGAGGCGATGTAAGCGATGAGGTCGGGCATCATCTGGCCGCGGATCGCGCTCGGAATCTGCTGCAGATGCGCGAAGCTCGGGGTACGGATGCGCGTGCGATAGCTCATGGTGTTGGCATCGCTGGTCAGGTAGTAGCTGTTGAGGCCTTTGGTCGCCTCGATCATCTGCGAGGTTTCGCCGGCCGGCATCACCGGGCCCCAGGACACGCCGAGGAAGTGCGGGATCAAGGTGTCGATGTCCTTGAGCGTGCGTTCCTTCGGCGGCGGCGTCGTCAGCGCATGGTCGGCCTTGTACGGACCCGACGGCATGTTCTTCATGCACTGCTCGATGATGCGCAGCGACTGGCGAATTTCCTCTTCACGCAGCAGCGCGCGATCGTAGACGTCGCCGAGATGGCCGACGGGTACTTCGAAGTCGAAGTTCTCGTAGCCCGAATACGGACGCGCCTTGCGCAGGTCGAAGTTGCAGCCGGTCGCGCGCAGGCCCGGGCCCGACACGCCCCACTCGAGCGCATCGGCCGTGGTGTAGGCGGCGACGTCGCGCGAACGCGAAATCAGGATCGCATTTTCGAGGCAGGCCTTGCGGTATTCGTCGAGGCGCTTGGGCATCCAGTCGAGGAATTCCTGGACCTTCTTCTCCCAGCCGATCGGCAGATCGTGCGCGAGGCCGCCGATGCGGAACCACGCCGGATGCATGCGAAAACCGGTGATGCCTTCGATGACGTCGTAGGCCTTCTGGCGATCGACGAACATGAAGAACACCGGCGACATCGCGCCGACGTCCTGCGCGAAGGTGCCGTAGAACAGCAGGTGCGAGGTAATGCGGAAGAACTCGCAGAGCATCACGCGGATCGTCTTGACGCGATCGGGCACGGTGATGCCGGCGAGCTTCTCGATCGCCATCACGTACGGCAGGTTGTTCATCACCCCGCCGAGATAGTCGATGCGATCGGTGTACGGAATGTAGCTGTGCCAGCTCTGGCGCTCGCCCATCTTCTCGGCGCCACGATGGTGGTAGCCGATGTCGGGCACGCAATCGACGACCTCTTCGCCATCGAGCTGCACGACGATGCGGAAGGCACCGTGCGCGGCCGGGTGGTTGGGGCCGAAGTTCAGCAGCATGAAGTCGTGATCGCCGGCGCTACGCGCCATGCCCCAGTCCTCGGGCACGAAGCGCAGCGCTTCCTGCTCCTGGTCCTGGCGCAGCGCGTCGAGCTGGAACGGATCGAATTCGGTCGCGCGCGCGTTGTACTCCTTGCGCAGCGGATGACCTTCCCAGGTCGGCGGCAGCAGGATGCGCCGCAGGTGCGGATGCCCTTCGAAGACGATGCCGAACATGTCCCAGACTTCGCGCTCGTACCAGTTGGCGTTCGCGTAGATCGGGACGATGGTCTTGAGCTTGGGGTATTCGCCGGTCAGCGCGACCTTCAGGCGGATATCGGCGTTGCGGCCGATCGACAGCAGCTGGTAGACGACCGTGAAATCGGCCTTCGGCAGCCCCGCGCGATGCTTGCGCAGGCGCTCGTCGACGGCCGTGAGGTCGTACAGCATCTTGTAGGGGCGGCT
The DNA here is from genome assembly GCF_058783045.1 of Hydrocarboniphaga sp. FW305-C-57. NCBI lineage: Bacteria > Pseudomonadati > Pseudomonadota > Gammaproteobacteria > Nevskiales > Nevskiaceae > Hydrocarboniphaga > Hydrocarboniphaga sp. FW305-C-57. Next base: position 189,546 of record NZ_JBYSYG010000005.1, read on the forward strand.
GATCTCGTTCTTGAGATAGCGCAGCACCTCGTGCAGGCGATCGGCCGGCACCCACAGCGTGGGCATGCCGTCGACTGTCTTCTGCACGGTGAAGAGGTTGTCACCGAAGCGCGTGATCAGCTCACGCACGATCTCCGGCAGGATCTCGGGAGTTCCGTCGGCCATGTCTTGAGCCTTAGAGCGAGTCGGGCGAACGCAGAATGGTCTGCGCCTGGCGCTCGGCGAGCTTGCGGTCGCGCTCGACCGGCATCTGCGCCTTGTAGACGCCCTGGTCGCCGACCACCCACGACAGCGGGCGCCGCTCCTTGCCGATCGAGTCCTGCAGCATCAGCAGACCCTGCAGGAAGGCCTCCGGACGCGGCGGGCAGCCCGGCACGTAGAGATCGACGGGCAGGAACTTGTCGACGCCCTGCACCACCGAGTAGATGTCGTACATGCCGCCCGAATTGGCGCAGGAGCCCATCGAGATGACCCAGCGCGGCTCGAGCAACTGCTCGTAGAGGCGCTGCACGACCGGCGCCATCTTGATGAAGCAGGTGCCCGCGATGACCATCAGGTCGGCCTGCCGCGGGGTGGCGCGGATGACTTCGGAGCCGAAGCGCGCCATGTCGTGCACGGACGTGAAGGCCGTCGCCATCTCGACATAGCAGCACGACAGCCCGAAGTTGAACGGCCAGATCGAATTCTTGCGCCCCCAGTTGACCATGTCCGAGAGCTTGGCCGTCAGCACGTTGCGGCTGATCTGCTCTTCGGTGAAGGTGTCGCCGAGCTGCGGCTTGTCTTCCTTGACCATGTCGCGATTCAACGGCGAGACGCCGGTCGGACGGTACGGGTCGAGACGGGTGAGTTTGTATTCCATGCTGGCCTCAGGCTGGCGACGGCGTGATCAGCGACCGTCAGGCGCAACAGTCTGGTTGAGAAGACGATTCGGATTCAGCTGGCGGCGATAGGCCGGAGCCCAGCTGAGCGCCCCGATGCGGGCCAGATACACCAGGCTCGCGACGAGGATGAAGATGAAGATGAAGGCTTCGACGAAGCCGATCCAGCCGGCCTCGCGCACGCTGACGGCCCAGGCGTACAGGAACAGCGCCTCGACGTCGAAGATCACGAAGAACACGGCCACCAGATAGAACTTGGCCGGAAAGCGCAGGCGTTCGGGAGAGGCGGAGACGACGCCCGATTCGAAGGGCTCGTTGCGCGCCCGGGCGGAGCTACGGCCGCCGAGCAGGACGGAGAGTCCCAGCATCACGGCGCAGAGGCCGAACACGGCGACGACGTAAACGACGGTTGACCAGAATTCTGGCGAAGTGATCATCGGCAAACGCCTCTCTGCTCCTGGCGGAAGCAGCGTCTTTGCTGCTTACGAGCTCGGCCCTTCGGGGTGTTGTGGAGCCCGATAAGCACCGGCTTATAGCGTGACGACACCGGCGACGAATCGCACGGGTCTGCCAGCCAGGTACACGGACGGGCGCCGCGAATCCACCGGAGTATATAGCTTCGGCAGACAAGTGGGCGCTCCGGTTTTTGGATGGCCCCCCACATGTTTACTGATCGACACGCGATCTGAAGTCATCGTCGGCCAACCCATGCCAGAAGCCACCAGCAAGTCAATACCACTTTCCGCCAACCAGACGCTTCATGCGGAATCGGAATGACCTGCTTCTGTCGCCTGCATCGGCGTGCAACACTGGGCCGATGACCGACACCAACGTCCCGGGAGCCGAGCCCTACGAACGCAGCGTGCGCCGGATTCTGTGGCTCACGCTGGCGCTCAACCTGCTGGTCTGCGCGATCAAGGCGGCGGTCGGGATGGCCAGCGGATCGCTGGCGATCATCGCCGACGCGGTGCACAGCCTCACCGACAGCCTCAACAACGTCATGGGGCTGCTGATCATGCGCTGGGCCACGCCCAAGCCCGATCACGAGCATCCCTACGGACACCTGAAATTCGAGGCGATCGGCGCGCTCGGCATTGCGGCCATGCTCGGCATCGCCTGCTTCGAGGTGTTCCAGTCCGCGGTCGGACGCCTGCTCGACCCGTCGGCCGCAGCGATCGAGATCACGCCGATCTCGCTTGCCCTGCTCGTGCTGGTGCTCGCGGTCAACGTGTTTGTCGCCGTCTACGAGCGACGCGCCGCGACCCGGCTCAGGAGCAACCTGCTGCTCGCCGACGCCCAGCAGACCTTTGGCGACATCTGGGTCACGCTCGGCGTCATCGCCGGCGCGGCCGGTGTCTGGCTGACCGGCGCCTGGTGGATCGACGTGGTGCTGTCGGTGCCGGTGGCGATCGCGGTGCTCTGGAGCGGCTGGGCGGTGGTGCGCAGCAACGTGCCCTGGCTCGTCGACGCCACCGCCATCCAGCCCGCCGAAATCGAGGCCATCGCCACCTCGATCGCGGGCGTGATCGATTGCCACGCGATCCACTCGCGCGGCCTGGTCGGGCGCCAGGTCTTCGTCGAAATGCATTTGACGGTCTCGACGCGGGATCTCGACACCGCGCACCGGATCACCGAGCAGATCGAGCAGAAGCTCGCCGAGCGCTACGGGCCGATCGAAGCCACCATCCATGTCGAGCCCGCGCACTACGCCGAGAGGCAAGTTGACGGACCAGTCGCTTGAAAGAGAGAGGGCGACAAGATAAGAAGGTAATCCAGGCTACGGATGGCCGACGTCCTTGAGGGCTGATGGGCTATTTGTAGTGGGGGTTAACAGGGATGAATTCGTTTCGGTCTGCAATCCGCGGCTGGCTGGCCGCCGCGCTGCTGGGAATGCTCGCCGCCTGCGGTGGCGGAAACAGTGACGAAAGCTCCGGCGGCACGGAACTGCCGCCGCCGACGACGCCCACGCCTGCTCGCGTCGAGATCGAACAGACCGGCCTGTTGTTCACGGCCTCAGGCCAGACCCGGCAGCTCTCGGCCAGGGTCTTCGACGACAGCGGTGCCGAAATCGACGTCCCGGTCACCTGGACTTCTAGCGACACCAGCGACGTCGCCTTGGATGCGAACGGCCTGGCCCGGGCTGCGAGCGCGACAGGTTCCAGTCAGATCGTGGCATCGGCAGACGATGTCCAGTCCTTACCGCTGCTCGCCGTCGTGGCGGCGCCCGCCGCAGGCACGGTAGTCGTGGACGACACACAGATCGTCAGCGGCCCCGTCGAAACCGATCCCGGGGCCGAGCCGGACCTTGCCAATACCTACACGGTGGTCCTCGCCGGTAGCGAAGTACCGACTGTGGATACGCTGCTGATCGGCTCAGGCTCGATACCGGTCGCCGGGCGTGTCGTGGCGGCCGAAGCCGGAAGCGGCGGTGTGCTTGTCACGCTGAAACTCGTTCCTATCAACGAGTTGCTCCCGGAAGTCGATATCGACCAGACGCTCGATCTCGCGCACGTGCCTACCGAAATTGCGGCGGACGTTGCAGAGGAGTTCGCGGTCGCGAGCGATGGCGGCGGGATGCTGGTATTCACTGCGCGCGCCGCGACAGCTGCACCCATCGCGAAGGCCAGCTATCGCGTACCCAAGTTCCTGCAGAACTGCAAGGTGGATAGTGCGGGCTTCGATGACGACAACCCGCCGATGTCGTTTGACACGGCACCGAAGATCACAGTCGCGTTCAATCCCCGGTTCGAGATCACATTCAACTCTCGCGAACAGCGCCTGCTGCTCAAGGCCAGCCCTACCGTCGCTGCCGAGTTCGCGCCGACGATCACCGTCGCCTTCGAAGGCAACCTCACTTGCAAGGCCGAGCTGTTCTCGAAACGGATTCCGGTCGGCGGCTGGCTTTCGTTCTACGTCGGCGGCGTGATCCCGTTCGGCGTCGGCCTAGAGCTGGACGGCAAGCTCACGGTGGCCGAAGCCCAAATCGGCGTGAAAAGCCAAGTCGGCAACACACTCGAAACCGGACTGGCCTGCACGTTCTTCGACTGTGAATTCCGCCGCGAAATGAGCGAGTTCACGGTGACCCACGAACCCGTGCTCGACCTGCCGGGACTCGAAGACCTGCGCTTCGAACCCACCTTGCAGGTCTTCGGCTACGCCGAGGCGGCGATCGGCAACAGCAGCTTCAGGTCGCTGCGCTTCAGCCTGCTCGAAGCGCGCGCCGGCCCCGAACTCGCCGCCAGCTTCGCGCCGGCGATCACGCAGGCCCTCGACTACGGCTACCGGTCGGGCTACGAGCTGACGCTCGCCGCCAGTGCAAGACCCGGCGACGACATCGCCGATGTGCTCGAACTGCTGAGCCTGAATTCGCTGGCCCAGAGCCAGACCGAGATCGCCACCGACGCGCTCGCGTCTTCGCCGTCCGGCACGATGAGCGCCACGACCACCCGCTTCGTCGCCGGCGACACCGTCGGCTTCACCGTGACGCTGGACCAGACCAGCACGAAGTTCCTGGGGCTCTACAACATTTCCGAAGTGCTGCTCGTGCGCAAGCGTTCCGACACGAGTACCGAAATCGTCGCGCGCCGCAGCGCGGCCGAGAACGACCTCGTCTTCGACTTCAGCATCACCGCGAACAGCAGCGGTACAGCCGATGAGTTCTTCTCCTTCGCCGTCACCAAGCTGTTTGCAACCGACCTGCTTGCGCTGGAAATCGCGCAGGGGCCAGTACCCGCAGCCGCCGTGGTCCTGCAAAGACAAAGTGTGGGCTCCAGCTCGGGACTGACTTGCACGATCACGGAGGGGTGCGACCCCGCCATAAGCGAGACAAGAAACAGCCCGCCCGACGAATTCGCTCAAGAAGTGGTGGCGTCGTCTGCAAACTCTTATGGAGGGGCGGAGTCGTCAGGGCGCTCCGAGCTTTTGCTAGACCGCAATGACGGGACATTTGCCCGTGCCACATTGGCATGTAGCAGCGCTGGACAGAGAGGGTCCAAGGACGACTTCGGAGCAAGCAACGACTCTTACTCGATCATGGATTTCCGCGTTGAAACCAACACGCCTTACCGCATCGAGATCACGCAGGCGGAGGCCAATGTCAGCGGCGACGCAACGACGGAACAGGATCAAGCGTTGGCGTCTTTCAGACTCGGAAGCCCCACCGGGGCCGGTGGCGAAATCTATCAAAGCACAAAAGGCAACGTCGTCCTCGACGGTCCCTGGACGGAGGAATCTGGGCTCAGTAGCGGAGTTCTCCCACAGGGCAGCTACCAAATCCGGTTCGATTGCAATTTAACGGTGTGGGAAAACATTTGGCGTGAAGGGAACGCATCAGCAGGAGCGCGGGGCCAAGCTACATTGTTCCTGGGCGCGCCGTAGGCCGTTTGGCTTAGACGATACATTCGTGAACCATGGAGAACCCGGTATGAACATGAAATGGATGAAGGTTCTGATTGCCGTCGCCACCCTGGCATCGTGCGCCTGGGCGCTGCCCGGATACGCCGCGCCAGGCTGGGACATCGTCGGCCTCAAGCTCGGCATGACCGAGGCTGAAGTCAAAGCAGCGTTCCAGGCCTACGATCCCAAGGGCAAGATCATCGCCAGCAATGCATCCATTCCGTATAGCGACGAGGTCAATCAGTTCAAGACGCCGGCGTTCCTCAGCAGCATGGAGCTGCGCGTCACGCGCAAGTCCATCCAGACGCCGCTGAAAGTGTGGTTCTCGGGTCCCGCCGGAGAGACGCGCGCGATTGCCATCCTGCGGACGGAACACAACATACCCGACGCGCCGCCGGGAGCACAGTTCCTGCAATCCCTGACGGCAAAGTACGGCCAGCCCTCGACAACAGACGGCTCGAACACGCCGATCTGGGAAGAGCAGGGCAAACCTTCCTGCATCTGGGTGAAGTACGGCGAGGGCTCCCCCAAGACCGTCAACCACAATCCGTTTTCATCAAACCTCGAGAACAAGGGCAATTTCGCCCAGGCCGTGGCCGAACTCGAAAAATGGCAACAAGGAGCAGGCTCCACCAAAGCCGTGTTTTCTGGCGACCTGACGAGCTGCGGCGCATTCCTTTATTACCACGGGACCAACAACAACCCCGCTACCTGGTTCAAGGCTGCGATGTTCGACGTGGGGGCCATCGTGGCCGCGCAGCATGCAAGAAACGCTTGGGTAGACAAACTGGAAACCGAGGCCATCCGCAAGCGCGAAGGCCAAGCCCAGACGCCCAGACTCTAATAGCAACTTGTCAGGCCCAACGCAGCGCACTCTGCTCTTCGACACACAACAAGCAGAACATTTATGAAATGGCGAACGTCGATGCTTGCGCTGTCCCTCTGCACGCCGGCCCTCGCGCAGCAGCAACAGGACACGTCCTGGCTGCGCGACATGCCCACGGTCACGGATGTCACCAAGGGAATCCAGGGCGCCGGTCCCGCGCAGACTCTGGGCCGGCAGTGCGCAGCACTGGAACGGCTCTGGCGCGGACGCGACTTTCCCGCCGCCTACATGTTCAATCCGACGCCGGCGATGAAGGCCCTGCAGGCCGACTACCAGAAGGGCATCGGCGAACTCCGGCAGCGCTACGAGAGTAGCGTCAAGGCACTGGACACCGAGGACAACAAGCGGGAATGGAACCGCATGTGCAGCAACGCCAGGAGCGGCATCCACCCCGTGACAGGCAAGCGGGACAAGGCATTTCCTGCGCTCGACGAACCGGTCAGCGACGCGGAATGGCTGGCGCTCCTGAAGCCAGCGGCACGTGCCGCCGTCGATCGAGAGCGCGCATCGCGGGGACAGGCCACTCGACGGCAGCAGGCAGCCCTGGGGGCGGCGAATCTCAGAGCCGAAGAACGGCTTCAGCAGGATCGCCAGCAGGCGATGCGACTCGCGGGCCTTGCCGCCGGCCTGCTGCTGTTCGCCTTGGCCGGCTTCGCCTGGATGACAGGCGCGCTCGCGCGAACGACATGGAAGCCATCACCGGATGGCCGGCAGTTGCGTGTGCGCAGCAAACTCTGGGACGTGAAAACTACCGGCGGTGTCGTGCTCAGTGCACGCAAGGATCTCGAAACCATCGTCTCCGGCAGCGGCGGTGGCGGACCGAACAATGCTCCGGTCACCGTCTCGATCTCTTCACGCACGGTCGTCCACTGGGACATCCGGCTCGATTGCGGCGATGGCCAGCAGCAAAGTGTGCGCCTGCGCAACTGGAACATCAGCGTCGAGCCCGGCGACCGGCTGCATCTTTTCCGGGCGTCGCGCAAACGCATCCAGACCCCCTACCTGCTGATCTGCAATCGCAGCACCGGCGAGTACTGGTACAACGGCGATTCCCTGCATCCGCATCTGGTGCCAGCTCGCGCAGGCCGTGCCCTGCTGCTGGTCCTCGCAACAGCCGCGGCGCTCGGGTTCGTCGCCTTCGCAGTCTTCTCGGTCATGGGCTTTCTCACCGCGCCATCCGGCATGGGGAGCTACGAGGACGACTACATGAGGCTCACCGTCGTAGCGACAGCGGGAACCGCCATCGCGACCTGCGTAGTCGGCTTCCTCTGGATGCGGCGCTGCGGCAAGAAAGCCCAGCGATGCATTGATGAAATCATCGCGTGGCTCAGAAACCTGCCGCAGCCCGCCATCAACACGAACTGACGACCGCCACCCACCCCAGAAGCCTGTCGCGGCAGGCTCGCCGTGGACGATTCCAGGCGATGCTCTTGCGCATACCAGACTGATTCGTCACGCCAGCGACATCGGCCTTGCCTATCATCGGCGGCTGATCCGCTTTTCTTTTCCGAGCCAGGCCTCATGCCCAAGCCATCGAACTTCCGGCGCAGCCAGCGCCGCGGTCTCACGCGCCGCGAAATATTGCAGTCCAGCTTCATGGGTTTAGGGCTCATGAGCATTGGCGGCGGTCTGGTCGGCTGCGGCAGTAGCGGCACACGGGACGGCGAAGGCGGCGGCAGCGTCACTCCGATCAAGGGCCGGCTCGATTTTCCCGAACTCGACCCCACGCCCGACGAGAACGGCCTGCTGATTCCGAAGGGCTTCAAGAGCCGCGTGATCGCGCGGGCCAATGAGGTCGTCGGCAGCACCGGCTTTCGCTGGCATACCGACCCGGACGGCGCGGCCGTGTTCGCGGCCCCGGACGGCGGCTGGGTCTACGCGAGCAATCGCGAGTTCCTGCCCGGCGGGGTCGATGCGATCCGCTTCGATGCCCGCGGCGAGATCGTCTCGGCCTACAACATCCTGCCGGGCCTGCTCACGCGCCTGAACTGCGGTGGCGGCGTGACGCCCTGGGGCACCTGGCTGTCGGGCGAGGAATACGATCTCGGTGTGGTCTGGGAGTGCGATCCGTTCGACACCACCGGCCGCAACGTCACGCGCTGGAGCGGACTCGGCACCTTCTATCACGAGGCGGTGGCGGTCGATGACAGCACCAACGTCTTCTACGAAACCGAGGATCGTCCCGACGGCCGCTTCTACCGCTTCGTCCCGGACACCGCCAACGTCGGCGGCCGGCCGAGCGAAACCGGCAAGCTGCAGGCCCTGCGCGTGATCACCACGGACGACATCAACCTCGAGAGCGCGCGCGGCCCCTGGCCGGTGGACTGGCACGACATCCCGAACCCGAATCCGGGCCTGCTCGGCAGCGTGCTGCAGCAGCAGACGCGCTACCAGGTCGAGCAGACCACCGCGTTCAACGGCGGCGAAGGCATCTGGTACCAGGCCGGCATGGTCTATTTCACGACCAAGGGCGACCGCCGCGTCTGGGCGCTCGACATCGCCGCCCAGACCATCGAAGTGCTCTACGACGACGCCTGGCACCAGCCCAATCCGATCCTCGATTCGGTCGACAACGTCGTGATGACGCCGGGCGGGGACATCATCGTGGTCGAGGACAAGGGCGATCCGAACCAGCAGGCCGTCGCGATCAAGGCCGACGGCAGCATCGCGGCGATGATCCAGCTCGTCGGCCACATGGGCTCGGAAGTCACCGGCCCGGCGTTCTCGCCGGACGGCCGCTTCTTCTATTTCAGCTCGCAGCGCGGCCCGGGCGACGGCAATGGCGTCGGCACCGCCGGCATCACCTACGCGGTCGAAGGGCCCTGGTTCACGGTCTGATCGCCACCCCGCGTGGGCGTCCGATCAGGGCGCCGGCGCAGGAGACCCGGCGATCGCCTCGGTCGGCGCGCTCGCGGCGACGAGCCGCGAACGGCCGCTCGCGACCGAAAACGCACGATCGAGCGACTGCTCGTCGCTGCGCGTCGTCACCCTCGGCACCATCCAGAACTCGGCCTGCAGGCGCGCGGGCGTCAGGTCGAGCAGCAGGTAGCCGTTGTGGATGTTCTCGTAGTACTTCAGGTGCGGATTGCTGAGCCGCAGCAGCTGCTCGGCATTGGTCGCCAGGCCGTCGAGCACCGACGTCAGCCCGCCGCCGCTGTCCGGATCGCCACGCGAGGTGATCGAGGTGGCGACGAATTCCACCGCCACGGCGCCCGCGCCGGTCAGCGCGGCGTAGCCGGGCCCGTTCGGGTCGGCGGTGACCTCGAACGCATAGGCTTCGTGCGCATCGCCGGTCAGGAAAACGAGGTTCTGCCGGCCGGCCAGCTGCGCGAGCAGCCGATCGCGCGCCGGGGCGTAGCCGTCCCACTTGTCGTTCGACAGGTACAGGCCGCCACCCGCCGCACGCGGAACCCCGAGCAGCTTGAGCGGCGAGAAATACACCTGGTTGCCGATCAGCTGCCAGGTCGCGGTGCGCGCCGGCTCGTTCGCCGCGAACCAGGCCTCCTGTGCCTCGCCGAGCAGCTGGCGCCCCGGCTCGACGAACTCGCCGCTCTGCGTGAACACCGGCACCGCATCCTGGAACAGCGTGTTCGGCGGCAGCTGGCGGTCGCGGCCGATGTGGCGCGTGTCGAGCATCGTCAGGTCGGCCAGATCGCCGAACTTGAAGGCACGGTAGACGCGCATCGGATCGGCGGCATCGGGCGCCCGGATCGGCAGCCATTCGAAAGCGGCTTGCGCTGCGGCGAGCCGGCGCGCCGCGTAATCGCCGAGCGCCGGATCGTGGCTTTCGGCACCGCCTTTCCAGGCGTTGTTGCAGATTTCGTGATCGTCCCAGACCCAGATCATCGGGTGCTGGCGGTGCAGTTCCTGCAAATCCTCGTCGGCGCGGTATTGCGCGTAGCGCTGGCGATAGTCGGCGAGCGTGAGGATTTCGCGCGGCGGCTCGTGCGGGCGCACACGATCGGTCGCCCCGTTCTCGTAGATGTAGTCGCCCAGGTGCACGACGGCCTGCAGATCGTGGCGCTCGGCCACGCGGCGGTAGGCGTGGAAATAGCCAGCGACGTAGTTCGAGCAGGTGACGAAGGCCAGCCGCAGCCGCTCGACCGTCGCGCCGGCCTCCGGAGCCGTGCGCGTACGCCCGATCGGCGAGGTCTGGCTCGCCGAAACGAAGCGGTAGTAGTACGCGGTGCCCGGGCGCAGGCCGACGAGGTCGAGCTTGATCGTGTAATCGGACACGGCGTCGGCCAGCGCCGTGCCTTGCGCGGCGAGGCTCGCGAACGACGGATCGGTCGAGACCTCGTAGCGAATCCAGGCTCGCGTCGCTGCGCCCGAAACCGGCAGCGCGCGCGTCCACAAAATGACCGCATCGGGCAGCGGATCGCCGCTCGCGACGCCGTGTGTGAACTGCGCTGCATCGAGGGTCGCGGTGGAGTCTGCGTCATCGCTGGCGCCGCAGGCGCTCAGCATCGGAAGCGAAACGGCGGCGAGCAGCAGCTCGCGTCGGGAGAAAGGCGGCATGGACGGCGCGAAGAAAAGGTCTTCGCGCAGTCTCGGAATCGCAGATCACCGGCTCGTGACAGCCCAGCTCATCAGCCCAGGTAAAAACAGCCTAGCTATCGGCAGGCTTCAAGTGCGGACGGCGGCGCTCGACACCATCCCAGGGCTGCTTGTTCGACAGGCGGGCGCGCTGCAGGCGCAGCGCACGGTCGGCCGCCTTCTCGCGCAGGCGCTGGGCCATGCTGGTGCCCTGGTCGGCCGGAATATCGGTCGACAGCAGCACCACGGCCGGACCGCCCGCCCCGTCGGCGAGCGAAACCAGCTGCCATTCGAGCGAATCGTCGAGCGCGGTTTCGAGATCGCCGCGGCGGAAATTGGTGATCGGCCATTCACGGACCAGATCGCTGTAGAGCAGCTGGCCGCCGACATAAACACCGAAGCGCTCGTAGACATCGAGCAAGGCGTGGACGAAAGCACGCCGCGGATGATCCGCATGCTTCTGCTGGCCCTTGCCGAGCAGACGCCAGGAAATGGAATCGAGCATCCCGAACCCCCTCATGACAATCGCCGGGCGGCGCCCTGTCGGCTCGCCACAGCGCCTGGAACTTTGGCAGATCGGTCCTGAACCGATCCTCACGCGTCCCAGGCCTCGCATTCTGGCCTGCCCCTTCAACGGACGCATGTCGGAAAACTTTACCTTCGGGCCGGCCGACACCCGGCCATTCTGCCGGAGCCGGCGGCTCGGCGCGCGAGCGCGACGCCGAACGGTGCGAGCGCGCTCGACCGCACGACACGAATGACCGGCCAGGAGAAGTGATGGATTGCGTCGATCTACCAACCCGCGAGTCGTCGACTCATCGAATTGGTAGGCGCGAGAGGACTCGAACCTCCGACCCCTACCATGTCAAGGTAGTGCTCTAACCAGCTGAGCTACGCGCCTGCTGAAACTACTGGAGAACCTGCTGCGAAACTGCAGGGGCGCGAAAGATACAAGGCCGCGCCGGCAGACGCAAGCACTGTGGAATAATCAATCGCCCCTCATTCACGCCAAGGCCGAGACTGATGAACCCCAGCCTCCCCGAGATCGTCGGCACCGCTTTGTTCGCCGTCGCCATCCTGCACACTTTCATGGCTTCCAGATTCGAGAAGCTCGCGGAGCGCAATCCGGCCAATGCGGGGATCTGGCATCTGCTCGGCGAGGTGGAGGCGGTGTTCGGTTTCTGGGCCCTCGTCTTCACGCTGTTCCTGGTTCTGTACACGGGTGCCGAATCGGCCACGCACTATCTCGAAGGCCTCAATTACACCGAGGCGATGTTCGTCTTCGTGATCATGGTGATCGCGGCGAGCCGTCCGATTCTGGTGGCGGCCGGAGCGCTCGTGCGCATGCTGTCGTTCGTGCTGCCGATGCCCACGAACGTGGCGACCTATTTCATGCTGTTGTCCGTGGTGCCCTTGCTCGGCTCCTTCATCACCGAGCCCGCGGCGATGACGCTGGCGGCCCTGATGCTGCGTGACCAGATCTATTCGCAGCCGGTTTCGGCGCGACTGAAATACGCCACGCTCGGCGTGCTGTTCGTCAACGTCTCGATCGGCGGAACGCTGACGCCCTACGCGGCGCCGCCGGTCCTCATGGTGGCGGGCACCTGGGGATGGGACATCACGCACATGATGAGCACCTTCGGCTGGAAGGCGGCGATCGCCGTCATCGTCAACGCCTCCGTCGCCACGCTGCTGTTCCGCAGCGAGCTGCGGGGCCTGCCATTGGCCGGCAGGCCCGGAGCGCGGGTACCGGTGCTGCTGATCATCGTGCATCTGGCATTCCTGGCCGGCGTCGTGGTGTTCGCCCATCACCCGACGGTGTTCATCGCCATGTTCCTGTTCTTTCTCGGCGTGGCGGACGCCTACGAACGCCACAACGACCGGCTGATGCTGCGCGAAGGTCTGCTCGTCGCGTTCTTCCTCGCCGGCCTGGTCACGCTCGGAGCCCAGCAGCGCTGGTGGCTGCAGGATATGTTGACCGGCCTGGATCCGACCGTGCTGTTCTTCGGCGCGACCGCGCTGACCGCGATCACCGACAACGCCGCGCTGACCTACCTGGGCTCGCTCGTGCAAGGCATCGACGATGCCTTCAAGTACGCGCTGGTCGCCGGCGCGGTGACCGGCGGCGGCCTCACGGTGATCGCCAACGCGCCGAATCCGGCGGGCTTCTCGATCCTCAAGGATCACTTCGATGGCGGCGCGATCAGCGCGGGCGGGCTGTTCGTCGCCGCGCTCGGCCCCACCCTCGTTACGATCGTTGCGTTTCTGCTGCTCTAGCCCGCATTTCTCGCAGGTCGCCGGATAAATGCGGGCCAGCTACAGCAGATCGCGGTAGCGCTGGATCACCACGAGCACGAGCTGGCTGCGCGAGCGCACGTCGAGCTTGTTGAACAGCTGCTGGAAGATCGCCTTCACCGCGCTCTCGGAGCTGCCGAGCTGCCGCGCGATGAGCTTGTTCGACAGCCCCTGCAGCAGGCCGCGCAGCACCGCGCGCTCGCGCTCGGTGAAGCTCACGCGGTCCGGCTGCGAACTCGTCGCCACGATCGCCTGCAGATAACGCTGCTCGATCAGCACGCGTCCTAGCGCGACCGCGTGGATGCTGTTCTTGAGTTCGTCCGGCGAGACCTCCTTGCGGCAGATGCCCGAGACGCCGAGGCGGATCAGCTCGAGCGCGTCGCGCTCGGGCAGGCCCGCGGTGACCACGAGCACCGCGCTGTTGCGCGCGGCCGGGCGCTGGCGCATGAAATCGAGCGCAGAGTGCTCGCCGAGTTCGTGATCCAGGATCACCACGTCGGGCTTGAGGGTCTCGATCTCGCTGAGCGCCTGCGCGAGCGTGCCGGACTGGCCGACGACGACGAAGCGCGCGTCCGCAGTGAGCAGGCGCAGCAGGCCCTCGCGGAACAACGTGTGATCGTCGAGCAGGTAGAGCCGGATCGGGTCGAAGATCGAATCACCCATTCGCGGCCCCGATTTCGATCGCCGGCTCCTGCGCGAGCGGCAGATGCAGCTCGAAGCAACCTCCCGGACCACCCGCGACATAGCGCAGCTGGCCATCCTGGTTGTGCATGAGCGCACGCGAGATGTAGAGGCCCAGGCCCGAACCGTCGGCGCCGGTGCGGAACGGCTGGAACAGATGCTCGGGCTCGGCGACGCCGGGGCCGGAATCACGCACGCTCAGTACGGCGCGACCGCTTTCGAGCCGTGCGCTGAGCTCGAGCTGGCGCCGCGGCTGCGCGGAAACCGCGCGCAAGGCGTTCTGCGCCAGATTCAGCAGCACCTGCAGCAGGGCGTGGCGATCACAGCGCACAGGCGGGAAATCGTGCGGAACCCGGCTGATCACTTCGCCGTCGATATCCGCCCAGTCGGGACCGACGATGACGTCGAGCTCGGTGCAGAGCGTCTGTAGCGAAGTGGCGCTGATGCTCGGCTTGGACTGCTTGCGCAGATCGAACGAGGCGAGCTCGAGCAGCGCGGCGACGAGGCTGCGCAAGGCGGCCAGGTCCGGATCGTGCTGCATGGCCTGATGACGCGCGAGATTCGAGCTCACCACGCTCGCGGCCGAGCACAGGTTGCGAATCTCGTGCGAAACCGCGCCCGCGAGCAAGCGGTTGTACTTGAGCAGATCCTGGAAATGCGCGTGCTCGCGCTCGCGCACTTCTTCCGACGTATCGACGACGATCGCCGCGAGATTGCGCCCGCTGCGATCCGCGTAGACCGAGAACCAGGTGGTCGCCGGAAACGGGCTGCCGTCGACGCGCCGGCCCCAGGTCGAGGTCGAGGTGCGCATGTCGTCGAGGTTCGCGCTCATCGACAGGGCATCGTCGAGCACGGGCAGGAACTCGCGCACCGGCAGGCCGATCAGGGTCGCGTTCTCGGGCAAGTCGAGCATCTCCTGGGTCGCGCGGTTGGCGGCCAGGATACGGCCATCGTTGCCGACGGTCAGGATCGCCGCCGGGCTGCTGTCGGCGAGCAGGCGCAGCTGGCGTTCGGCGCGCCGGCGCAGCCATTGCTCGGCGCGCAGGCGCGCGTAATGGCCGAGCACCACGCGCCGCGTGCGGCTGATCTCGGCCACCAGCAGGCCGCACCCGGAGTAGGCCACCGTCGCCATCGAAAAACGCAGCGCCTGCTCGAGCATCAGTTCATGCGTGACGAACAGGCCGCGCAGACCGGCGCAGGCGATCGCCGCGAGCAAAATCTGCGAGCGCGACAGCACGGTCGCGGCGAACACCACGGGCAGGATGTAGAGCAGGCCCAGCGAAACGCTCAGTTGCGATTGCCATTCGGCGAACACCAGGCCGGCCAGCATCGCGGCCGAAATCCACAGCGTCGTGCGCTTGCTGAGCTTGACCACCTGCCCGCTGACCCTGAAGGGCAGTCTCAATCGTTCCATGCGCGTCGCTAGTTGGCTTCGGTTATTCGGGTAATGACCTGCGGTTCGGCGGCCAAGTTTCCAGGCTATCGAAAGATAGATTCCCCTTAACCGTTCGGACATGAACGAGCCGACGACGGATGGCGGATCGATAGGCAGACAGGGCGCTGCCGCATCGCTGTAATGAATCCAGGTTTCACCGTCCGATCTGGAGTGCTTTCCACATGATTCTGCGTGACAGCTTCCCGCTGAAGCGTCTATGGCCACGCACCTACAAGCGCCTGCTGGTGCTGCTCGCCTTCGATTGCGCGGTCGCCGGACTCTACGTGTTCTGGGACTGGCACTGGCTGTCGCTCGATGCCTTGCCGATCGGCACGCTCGGCTCTGCGCTGGCGATCTTCCTGGCGTTTCGTGCCAACGCGGCCTACGGCCGCTGGTGGGAGGCGCGCCAGCTCTGGGGCTCGCTCGTGAACACCTCGCGCGCCCTCGCCCGCCAGGCGCTCACGGCGCTCGATGTCGACCCGCACGATGGCGCGCAGAAGAAACTGCGCGACGACATCGTGATCCACCAGGTGGCCTTCGTGCATGCGCTGCGCTGCCATCTGCGCAAGCAGAATCCGCTGCCCGAACTGTACGGCCTGCTCGGCCCCGAGCGCGCCGACACGCTGCGGCTCTACAAGAACATTCCGAACGTGCTGACCTTGCGCATCGGCGAGCTGCTGCAGGAAGCCCGCCAGCGCGGAATGATCGACAGCATGCGCTGGACCGCGCTCGACGGCAGCCTGACCACGCTCGCGAACATCCAGGGCGCCTGCGAGCGCATCAAGAACACGCCGCTGCCGCGCCAGTTCAGCTTCCTGCCGAGCGTACTCGTCGACGCGTTCTGCTGGCTGGTTCCGCTCGGCCTGGTCGCCGGCCTCGGGCTCGTCACGCCAGTGGCTT
Source organism: Hydrocarboniphaga sp. FW305-C-57 (assembly GCF_058783045.1). Taxonomy (NCBI): domain Bacteria; kingdom Pseudomonadati; phylum Pseudomonadota; class Gammaproteobacteria; order Nevskiales; family Nevskiaceae; genus Hydrocarboniphaga; species Hydrocarboniphaga sp. FW305-C-57. The sequence continues at coordinate 205,552 of NZ_JBYSYG010000005.1, forward strand.
CGACCTTGATCAGCTTCATCCTGATCGCGCTCGATGCCTCGAGCAGCGCGATCGAGGACCCATTCGAAAACACCGTCAACGACACGCCGATGACCGCCCTCTCGCGCGGCATCGAGCTCACGTTGCGCGAAATGATCAACCAGCGCCAGGCGCTGCCCGAAGTCACCGCCATCGACGGCTTCGTTTACTGATTTGCCAGCCAAGGAGAACGCCATGACCGCACTCAACGCGACCACCCAGCATCCATTTCCGCGACAGCTCGTCTTCGCGACCAATTTCTCCGAAGCCTGCCACGCCGCGATTCCGCTCGTCGCGCAGTGGGTCGATTCGCTGCAGGCCAGGCTCACGCTGCTGCACGTGCACGCCGCCGGAGCGCATCTGCAGGCGCGTCGCTCGCTCGATTCGTTCTTCGCCGAGGCCGCGCACTATCCGAACAGCGAACGCGTGCTGCGCAGCGGCAAGCCGGCCGAAGCGATCGCCGAATACTGCCGCAGCCAGCCCAATTCGCTGCTCGTGATGCCGCCGAGCACGCGGTCGAGCCTGCCGCGCCCGCTGCATTCCTCGCTGCGCGCGAAGGTGCTGCACGATGTGATCACGCCGATGCTCACGCTGCCGCACACCGACCGGATTCCGGAGCCGCCGAGCACCGGCGGCCACGTCGCCTGCTGGATCTCGGGCCAGGAAACGCGGCTCGATCACGTGCGCGAAGCCGCCGCGCTCGCGCGCCGGCGTGGCGCCGAACTGCATCTGCTGCACGCGCTGCCCGAGGTCAACGAAGGCATCCTGATCGACGCGCTGTACTCGGATCGCCCCCTGTCCGAAGCAGTGGCGAGCCAGCGCCTCGCCGACATCGCATCGCAGCTCGGGGACGACTTGCCGGTGCGTCTGCATGTCGGTACCGGCGAAGCCGAAAGCGTGCTCAGGAAACTGCTCAAGCGCACGCAGTCGAGCATTCTGGTCGTCGATCGCGCGGCAGTCATGCGCAAGCGCCTACTGCAGGCCTCGTTCAACAGCAAGCTCACCGACTCGCCCTGCCTGCTGATCTGCGTGCCTCCGCGCGAAAGCGAAGGCCGCGACCCGATGCTGCCGGCGCCGCAATCCTCGGTGTTCGGTTCCCGTCCACTGCCGGCGCGCAGGCTGCCGGGCATCACCCAGCAGAGTGCGCGCACACATTGAGCGCGCGCATCTCCCTCAGCGGCCCTCGCGCTCCTGCTCGAGCAGTTTCACGAGCCGATGCAGGGTGGCGTTGACGGGTGTGGCGATGCCGAAGGTTTCGCCGAGCCGCACGACGTAGCCGTTCAGGTGATCGATCTCGCTGCGCTTGTCGCGCGCGAGATCCTGGGCGGTCGACGAACGCTGGCCCGCCATGCTCACGCCGATGTCGAGCACGGCACCCCAGAGTGTCTCGTAAAGCACGATGCCGGCGGCGCCCGCGACCGCGAGGCACTCGTCGAATACCTGGCGCATCAGGCGCGTGACGCCTTCGCTTTCGAGCAGCTTGCCGTAGGGCTGGTTCGAGATCGCGGACAGTGCGTTCCAGGCGCAGTTGATGACGAGCTTGTTCCAGAGCGCTTCGACGACCTGCTCGGACACCTGTGTCGGAATCGCGGCCTGCGCGAGCAGCGCGGCGATTTCCTCGCTCACCGGCGAAGGACCGATCAGCAGTTCTCCGCGCCCGTGATGCACGACGTGCGCGGCGCCGGCCATCGCGGTCGCGACGTAGACGACCGCGGGCACGGCTTGGCGGCCGATCGCGGCAGACAGGCGCTGCGCATTGTCGACACCGTTCTGCAGACTCAGCACGAACGCATCGGGCGACAGATGCGGGGCGATCGCCTCGCCCGCGCCTTGCGTGTCACCGGACTTCACGCAGAACAGCACGAGCTGCGCCCCGTCGATGGCCGAAGCTTCGGTATCGGCCTGCAGGGACACCGCGCCGGTATACGCCGCCGATTCCAGCCACAGGCCCTTGCGTCGCACCTGCTCGACCAGCGCCGGCCGCCCGATCAGCACGACCTCGTGCCCGGCACGCGCAAGCAAGGCACCGAAGTAGCAGCCGACCGCACCGGCACCCATCACGGCGATCTTCATCGGCGAATCCGCCGCTTCAGATCGGGCTGACCAGCGCGGCCTCGCGCAGCCTGCGGATTTCGTCGCGCAGCTTGGCGGCCTTCTCGAATTCGAGATTGGTCGCCGCGGCCTTCATCTCCTTTTCGAGCTTGGCGATCCGCTTGCCGACGAGTTCCGGCGAGGCCAGCGATTCGTAGGCCTTCTTGGTCTCGGCGGCCTTGAGCGCCTTGATGTCGGCGACGCCATCCTCGTAGCCGAGGCGCATGACGTCGGCGATGCGCTTCTGCACGCCCTTGGGCGTGATGCCGTGCGCCTTGTTGTATTCCTGCTGCTTGGTGCGGCGGCGATCGGTTTCGTCGAGCGCCTTGCGCATCGAGCCGGTGATCGAATCGGCGTACAGGATCGCGCGGCCGTTGAGGTTGCGCGCGGCGCGGCCGATGGTCTGGATCAGCGAGCGCTCGCTGCGCAGGAAGCCTTCCTTGTCGGCATCGAGCACGGCGACCAGCGAGACTTCGGGCAGGTCGAGGCCTTCACGCAGCAGGTTGATGCCGACGAGCACGTCGAACACGCCCAGGCGCAGATCGCGAATGATCTCGGCGCGCTCGACGGTGTCGACGTCGCTATGCATGTAGCGCACCTTCACGCCGTTCTCGTGCAGATAATCGGTGAGGTCCTCGGCCATGCGTTTGGTCAGCACGGTGACGAGCACGCGCTCCTTGAGATCGGCGCGAATGCGGATCTCGCCGAGCACGTCGTCGACCTGGCTGCGCGCCGGGCGAATCTCGACGGGTGGATCGACCAGGCCCGTCGGCCGCACCACCTGCTCGACGATCGCCGAGCCCGAATGCTGCAACTCGTACGGTCCCGGCGTCGCGGAGACGTAGATCACCTGCGAAACCAGGTGCTCCCATTCCTCGAACCTGAGCGGACGGTTGTCCATCGCGCTCGGCAGGCGGAAGCCGTATTCGACGAGCGTTTCCTTGCGCGCCCGGTCGCCCTTGTACATCGCGCCGATCTGCGGAACCGTCACGTGCGATTCGTCGAGCACCACGACCGCATCGGGCGGCAGGTAGTCGAACAGGCAGGGCGGCGGCTCGCCGGGCCCGCGGCCCGACAGGTAGCGCGAATAGTTCTCGATGCCGTTGCAGTAACCGAGCTCCTGGATCATTTCGAGGTCGAACTGCGTGCGCTGCTCGAGGCGCTGCGCTTCGAGCAATTTGCCGTTGGCGCGGAAGTACTCGAGCCGCTGGCGCAACTCTTCCTTGATGTCGTCGAACATCGCGACCACGCGCTCGCGCGGCGTCACGTAATGGCTCTTCGGATAGATGGTGTAGCGCGGCACGCGCTGGCGGACTTCGCCGGTCAGCGGATCGAACAGGCTGATACTTTCGATCTCGTCGTCGAACAGCTCCACGCGCACGGCCTCGGCGTCGGATTCGGCCGGATGGATGTCGATGACGTCGCCGCGCACGCGATAGGTCGAGCGGTCGAGCGCCATTTCGTTGCGCGTGTACTGCATCGTCGTCAGCGTGCGGATCAGGTCGCGCTGGCTGACGCGGTCACCCTTGACGAGGTGCAGCACCATCTTGAAATAGCTCTCGGGGTCGCCGAGGCCGTAGATGGCCGATACCGAGCAGACGATGATCGCGTCGCGGCGCTCCATGAGCGCCTTGGTCGCCGACAGCCGCATCTGCTCGATGTGGTCGTTCACCGAGCTGTCCTTCTCGATGAAGGTGTCGGTGCTCGGCACGTAGGCTTCGGGCTGGTAGTAGTCGTAGTAGCTGACGAAGTACTCGACCGAGTTGTTCGGGAAGAATTCCTTGAACTCGCCGTAGAGCTGGGCCGCGAGCGTCTTGTTGGGCGCCATGACCAGGCACGGACGCTGCACCTTCGAGATCACGTTGGCGATGCTGAAGGTCTTGCCCGAGCCGGTCACGCCGAGCAGGGTCTGGTGGGCGACGCCGGCCTCGAGGTTGTCGACCATCGAGGTGATGGCGGTGGGCTGGTCGCCCGCGGGTGCCCAGTCCGCCGCGAGCTTGAACATCTCCTCGCGACGATGCTTGAGCCGGCGGTCCTTGAGTTCGTCTCTGGGGGCTTCTTTCATCCCCTCACGATGCGCCCGGACCGCCGGTTTTTCAATGCGCGACGGCGCGCGATCTCTCGTCCAGCGCGTTCAGCTTCAGGCCGAGGTCTGCGCCTCGTTCAGGGTTTCGACGGTCGACGCCGGGCCGGCCGCGAGTTCACGGTGCAGCGCGCCCTTGTCGAGCTCCTTTTCCCAGTTGGCGACGACGATGGTCGCCACGCCGTTGCCGATGATGTTGGTGATCGCGCGCGCCTCGCTCATGAAGCGGTCGACGCCGAGGATCAGCGCAAGGCCCGCGACCGGCACCGAAGGCACCACGGCCAGCGTCGCCGCGAGCGTGATGAAACCCGCGCCGGTCACGCCCGAGGCGCCCTTCGAGGTCAGCATCGCCACCGCGAGCAGGGTGATCTCCTGCGTCAGCGTGAGTTCCACGTTGAGCGCCTGGGCGACGAAGATCGCGGCCATCGTCAGGTAGATGTTGGTGCCGTCGAGGTTGAACGAATAACCGCTCGGCACGACGAGGCCGACCACGCCCTTGGAGCAGCCCAGGCGTTCGAGCTTCTGCATCAGCGGAACCAGCGCCGATTCCGACGACGAGGTGCCGAGCACCAGCAGCAGCTCCTCGCGGATGTAGGCCAGGAACTTGAGGATCGAAAAACCGGTGAACTTGGCGATCGCGCCGAGCACGATCAGCACGAACAGCGCGCAAGTCAGGTAGAAGCTGCCCATGAGCTTCATGAGCGGGCCGAGGCTGTCGATGCCGTACTTGCCGATCGTGAAGGCCATCGCGCCGCCCGCGCCGATCGGGGCGAGCTTCATGACCATGCCGATCATGCGGAAGAAGATCTGCGAGGCCGCTTCGAAGAACGTCATGACCGGCTTGGCCTTGTCGCCGATCGCCATCATCGCGAAGCCGAACATGACCGCGAGCAGCAACACCTGCAGCAGGTCACCATTGCCCGTGAACGCGTCGGTGAAGGTCTTGGGAATGATGTGCAGCAGGAACTGCACGGTGCCCTGCTCGTGCGCGGCCTGCGCGTACTTGGCGACCGCGCCCGCATCGAGCGTCGCCGGGTCGGCGTTGAAGCCGGCGCCGGGTTTGAGCAGGTTGACGACGATCAGGCCAATGGCCAGCGCGAAGGTCGACACCACTTCGAAATAAAGGATCGCCTTGGCGCCGACGCGGCCCACTTTCTTGACGTCCGACACGCCGGCGATGCCGAGCACCACGGTCAGGAAGATCACCGGCGCGATCAGCATCTTCACGAGCGCGATGAAGGCGTCGCCGAGCGGCTTGAGCGCCACGCCGACGTCCGGGGCGAAATGGCCGATGCAGGCGCCAAGGACGATCGCCGCCAGCACCAGCAGGTAGAACCGCGACCCTGAACCCTTCTTCGAATGCTCTTGCATGATCTCGACTCGAACTCTTCCGATGAAGCGACTTTGTCAGCCCATCCGCGCGATGCCCATAACCAATTGGAGCTACGCGCGGCCCGGCTCGTGAGAAACTCCGGCCACCGCCCAAGACCCGAGGCAGCCCGTGCCCGACGCGCTCCAGATCATCGTCGCCGACGATCACCCGCTGTTCCGCGATGCGATCGTACTGGCTCTGCAGGCTTCGCTGCCGGGCTGCCGTACGCTCGAAGCCTCGAGCTTCAGCACGCTCGAAGCGATGGTGCGCGAACAGGACCTGCTCGACCTCGTGCTGCTCGACCTCAGCATGCCCGGGGCCAACGGCTTCTCCTCGCTCGTGTTCCTGCGCGGCGAACGGCCCGAAGTGCCGGTCATCGTGATCTCGTCCAACGATCACCCGCGCACGATCCGGCGCGCGCAGCAGTTCGGTGCGGCAGGCTTCGTGCCCAAGTCGTCGCCAGTGGCGGTGATCCGCGAGGCCGTGCAGGCGGTCATGGACGGCGGCGCCTGGTTCCCCGCGCAGAAGGCCGAGCGCAGCGAGGAAGACGCCCAGCTCGCCGCGCGCCTCGCGCAGCTCACACCCCAGCAATTCCGCGTCCTCATGTGCATGGCCGACGGCCTGCTCAACAAGCAGATCGCGCATGAGCTCGGACTCGCCGAGAACACCGTCAAGGTCCACGTCACCGCGATCCTGCGCAAGCTCGAGTGCCATAGCCGCACCCAGGCCGCAGTGCTCGTCAAAGCGCTGCAGGCCGAGGGACAGGACGACGGCGCGGCCCTGCCCGAGTGAGCATCACGGCACCGTGCCGCGAACGGTGATGCTGGCCACTAACACCATCGGATTATTGGTGTACTGAAGCGCCTGCGGTACAAGTGCACCTGCGATCGACCCGCCATCGCACGACGAAAGCCACGCTTTCGAATCGCGCAGGACGGGCAACCGGTGAGAAGCCTCACCAGCGATCGCGACGACACACCGCGGAGGAGAAGCACCGATGACCATTAGAGGGATAGCGCTGTGCGCGCTGTCGTGGCTGTTGTTCGCGACACCGGCGCTGGCGCAGCAGGCGAGTGCCGGCAATGCAGGACCGACCGTGGTCGATCTGTGGCCGCAAGGCGCCTTGACGGACAACCCGGTTCGCGGGCCCGAGCGCGTCGGCCAGGACGGCAACGGCATCGGCGCGGTGTCGAACATCAGCCGGCCGCGCATGGAAATCTACAAGCCCGCGCAGCCCAACGGCACCGCGGTCCTGATCCTCGGCGGTGGCGGCTACTTCCGCATCCAGATCGCCAACGAAAGCCGTCCGGTGGCCGAGTGGCTCGCGGCGATGGGCTTCACGCCGGTGATTCTCTACTACCGCCTGCCGGTCGATGGCTGGAAGGCCGAAGCGCCGTTCCAGGACGCCCAGCGCGCCCTGCGCCTGCTGCGCAGCCACGCGGGCGATTACGGCATCGATCCGCAGCGCATCGGCGTGCTCGGACTCTCCGCAGGCGGCCATCTCGCGGCGATCGCCCAAACGCGCTTCGACACCGATTTCTACAAGGCCGTCGACGAGGCCGACAAAGTCTCGTCTCGCCCGGATTTCTCGGCGCTGATCTATCCGGTGGTCTCGCTGCAGCCTCCGTACGACACCACGCGCACGCGCCGCGAACTCGGCACGCAGAAGGACGCCGTCGAAGCCTATTCGGCCGAGAAGCACGTCACCAAGGCCACGCCGCCGACCTTCATCGTGCATGCGGCCGACGACCCGATCGCCAAGGTCGGACACAGCCTGCTGATGTTCTCCGCACTGCGTGAGCACGGTGTCGCCGCCGAACTGCATGTGTTCGAAAGCGGCGGCCACGGCTGGACGCTCGGCCGGCCCGGCACGCTCGCCGCGTCGTGGCCGCGACTGTTCGCACTGTGGGCACGCCAGCATCGCCTGCTCGACCAGCGGCCCATCCTGCCGCCATCGATGATCCAGCACGCCCCGCGAGCGCCTGCCGCCAACCGTGCGGACGACCGCGCCGACGACCCGGACGATCACGCCGAAGACAGCGACGTCTGAGCGGCCGCGCGATCGCGCTCACCTTCTTTTTTTCGAGAAACGCCATGAATCGTCTACGCATGGCCGTGCTAGCCACGGCCGTCGGCAGCCCGCTGCTGCTCAACGCCGGCATCGCCGCCGCACAGGATGCGGCGAGCAACGCCGAACTGCTGCAACTGCTCAAGCAGCAGGCCGAGCTGATCAAGAAGCTCGAGCAACGCCTGGCCACGCTCGAAGGCAAACAGCCGGCGGCGCCGGCCACCGCCGCGGCAGCGGTCGATGAGGCCGCCGGCGACGCGCAGCCGCAGCAGGCCGCCGGCCCGGTTCCGGACAAGTCGGCGGAAGTGCGCGCCGCCATCAGCGACACGCAGCAAGGCCTGCTCGAAGCCCAGCTCGCGCAACTGTCCGCGCTCGGCAACACCGGCGCAGGAAACGGCGGCGGAGGCTCCGGCAACCTGCGCTGGCGCGGTGCTCCGGTGTTCCGCAGCGCCGACGGCTACTTCACGTTCAAGCCGCGCGGACGCCTGAGTCTCGACTGGTCCGGCACCGAGGGCTCGAGCTTCGATGCGCGCAACATCTACGGCACCGAGGCCACCGATCTGCGCCTCGGCGCCGAAGGCACCATCGGCAAGCTCGGCTACAAGCTCGACGTCACCTTCACCGACGATGCCGCCGGCGTGCGCGAAGCCTACCTGTCGTACGACACCACGCTGTTCGGCCTGCCGACCGAGTACTACCTCGGCAACCGCCTGCGCGATCGCAGCATCGAAGGCTCGGGCATGCTCGCCCGCGAGCCGTTCATGGAGCGCAACGCGGTGGCCGCCGTCGGCGCCGCGTACAACGGCTACTTCGGACTCGGCGGCTACGTGCGCACCTTCGGCAACAACTGGCACCTCGGCGCGAGCATCACCGGCGACGGGGTCGACAACGAAGGCACGGCCAGCGATTCGATCACCTACTCGATTCGCGGCCACGTCAATCCGATCAAGGCGCGCCAGGGCTTCGTGCATCTGGGCAGCTGGTACTACTACGAGACGCTCGGCGACGACGTCACGACGATCAACAACGCGCCGCGCATTGGCCAGAGCTTCAACGACAACCTGCGCGTGTCGTCCGGCGCGATCGCCGATCCGACACGTGACGAAGCCTGGGGCTACGAAGTCGGCGGCGTGTTCCGCAATTTCTGGAGCTTCGGCGAATACACCAAGCGGCGCATCGATTCCGACAGCATCGACGTGGTCGAGCGCACCGCCACCTCGATCTCGGCCGGTTGGCTGATCACCGGCGAGAAGCCTGGATTCTCGACCCGCTCGGGCATCTGGGGTTCGACGCGCGTGCTGAGCCCGGTGACCTCGGGCGGCTGGGGCGCCTGGGAGATCGCGTTGCGCTTCGATCGCTACGACTTCCGCGATGCGCCCAACGGCGGCGACGGCCGCAGCGATACGGTCGGCCTCAACTGGTACATCAACGACTGGTCGCGCCTGATGTTCAACTACGTCAACTGGACCACCAACAACCGCGTCGGCAGCTATCGGGGCTTCGATGCCGGCAACTCATTCGGCTTCCGTGCCCAGGTCGTGTTCTGAACCGGCACGCCATGACGACGAGGATGAATCCCATGCAAATGACTTCCATGCAAGCGCAGCTTCGCCGCGCCTTCGTGCGACCGTTCGCGTTCACCGTGATGGCCGCGCTCGCCCTGCCCGGCTGCATCGACGGCAACCAGCCCGCCGACAATGGCGGAGGCGACAATGGCGGAGGCGGCACGCCGGGCGTCTGCAGCCGTCTGCCTTCGCAAAGCACGACCTACAAGGGTGGCGATACGCTCGGCGAAGAACTGAGCCTCACGCTGAACCCTTCCACGCTGGCCTACACGCTGCGTATCGATGCGAGCCTGCAACGCAGCACAGGCACCGAACTCGCCGGCACGCTCGTCGCGCTCGACGGCTGCACGTATACGAGCGAGGAAGCCGGCGCGGTCTTCACGATCGGCGCCAACGGCGTCGTGCAAGGCGGCGTGCGCAATGCCGCGGGCGGCGGCTTCGTGCCGATGATCGCGTTCGCGAATCAATTCGAGAACAGCGCCGATCCGACGCGCTTCAACGACATCGCCGCCATCTTCGACACCATCGGCGCACAGACCGCCGGCAGCGTCGAATCGAGCTATGGCGGCTCCGGCCGCATCCGCAACGCCGGAACCTTCCAGCTCTGCCAGGACGGCGCCAACGGCGGCTTCATGGTCTACGACGCCGCCTGCACGCAGACCGCGAAAGGCTATCTGAGCTACAACGGCGCGCACTCGGCCTTCGACGTCTACTCCACGCCGGCCAGCGGCGGCGCGGTGACCACCGGCGGCACGCTGAGCGGCTCGATGGTCATCGGCATGGTCGGCGGCACCGCGGTTCCGCTGCAGCTGATCCGCGAATCGGCGACCCGCTACGGGCTGCTGCTGTACACCGCGCAGAGCGCACTCGTCGCGGGCGATGCGGACGGCAATTACACGAGCGTCGACAGCGACGGCGTCAACGGCACCGCGACGTGGTCGGGCACCGGCCTGAGCCGCAACGGGGCGGCCGCCACGCTCACCTACGACAGCCCGGTGCCGGGCGTCGCCCAGGCCGCCGGCGCGTTCACCGGTTATCTGCTGCAGGGCGCTGGAATATACGGATGGGTTCCGGCGACGACGGCGGCCGCTCAGCCGAGCTTCGAACTGGGCCTGCGGCAGTAGGCGGACGCTTTCGGGCGGCCCGGGCCGGCAAGGCTCGCGCCGCCCGGACTCAAAAGCGGTAGTTGACCAGCGCCGCCGCGAAATCCGAACTGCGATAACCGTTGTCGCGCAGCCCGCCATCGGCCGACAGGTGCTCCAGCCGCACGGTCACCGAAAACCTCGGCGTGATCGTCCAGACCGCCTGCAGGCGCGCGACGTCGCCGGTCTTGCCGCCGCCGGAGCCCGGCGTGCCCACGTAGGCGGTGCCGTTCGATCGGTAGATGGCATCGTCGGTGTCCTCGCGCCAGGTCATCTGGTATTCGAGCGTCAGGCGCAGGTCGCGCAGCGGCGCGAAGCTGAAATTCGGCGCGAACGCGATCAGGTTCGTCGGCGTCAGGAACAAGCCGTAGGCGTAGTAGATGTTGTTGCCGTAAGGCGTGCTCGCGTTGCCGAGCGTGCCGCCTTCGTAGGCGCCCCCACCGCTCGCATAATCGAAGTGCGCGCCGATGCGCGGAGCGCCCGCGTCGCTGCCCAGGCGCCAGCTCTGCGCGAACAGAAGCTGCCAGGCGTCGATCTCGCGATCGCCGTAATCGCCCCATTGATGATCGACGGTCCAGTCGATCGCGAGCGCACCGACATCGCCCCAGAGCCGCGCGCCGCCGTAGTAGCGCTCCTCGCGCTGCCGGCTGTCGCCCCAGGTCACCGCGCGCTGGCGCTGACGCCACAGGAACGGCTCGAGATAGAGCTTCGATGAGCCGAACCAAGTCGTCGGCAGGCAGGTGCCCGTCGTCACACCCGAGAAACGGCGATCGCGATCGATCTCGTCGTCGTGCGTGCCTTCGTTGCCGAGCTTGTTGAAATCGAAGTCGAAGAAATCGGCGCGCAGGCGGCCGCTGCTGATCCAGGTTCGCGTTCCGTTGACGGTGAACAGCAGGGTGTTGTTGTCCCGCGAGGCGATCAGCAGGTTCGGGCCGTCGATGAAGATCTGGCGTCCGTAGCGCAGGCCGAAATCCAGGCCCGCGAAGCGGTCGTTGATGTCGATGAAACGCTGCTGCACGAACAGGTCGTTGCGGAACGAACCCGACGGCGTGCCGATGTTCTTGCCCTCGATCACGCCGCGCCCGAGCTCGCCATAGAGCCGCAGGTGCTTGCCCAGATGCAGGTCGGCACCGCCGAAGATTCGATAGATGTCCTGGCGCTGCTCATCGCCGCTGAGCTGCAGATGCTCGGTGTAGTTGACGCGCCCGCGCAGTTCGCCCGACAGCGTCAGGTACACCTCGTCGCTGCCGAGCGGCAGGTACTTGAGCCGATCGAGAAAATCGCGCCGCTGCGAAGGATCGCGCATGCGGCTCCAGTCCTCGACCCAGCGCGCCGGGTTGTAGCCGTTGGCGGTCGCGCCGTAGCCCGCGGCCGCGGCCGGATAGCTGGTCTTGGCCGGAGCGGCCGGCGTGTACGGCTGCTTCTCGACGCGAGCGACGGTGGAATCGGCCGGGCTGGTCTGCGCCATCGCACCGGACGCGCTCACGCAGGCCACGGCGGCGACACCGCGCAAGGCGCTTTTCATCGACGGCATCATGCGGCTCTCCTCGCAATGTTTTGCTGCGATTTGCTCCGGCAAGGCTTCGCCCTGCCCCGCGAAACGGAGCCTTGCGAATCGAGCTGGAATCGTCTTCTTTGCAGTCGGTGCGAGCGTCTGGCGCCGCACCGTTTTCAGGTTGGCGCATCATCGCCGTGCGTCGCCGCAGGCGAAATAACCCGATGGAGTTAGTAGTTCTACGTAGGCCCGTCGAGGGTCGCGGACCCGCGGTCAGGGCTCAGCGATCGAAGCCGCGCAAGCTCAGCAAACGCGTCATCAAGGCACGCAAGGCGGGCGCCTTGACCGGCTTCGCCAGAAAGCCCCAGCCCGCCTCGCGCGCCGCCTTGCGCAAGGCCGGATCGGCATCGGCGGTGACGAGGATCACCGGCGGCTGCGACTGCCAGCGCTCGACCAGCGCGGGCAGCAGATCGGGCCCCCGCGTTTCGCCGAGCCGGTTGTCGAGCAGCAGCAGCTCGGGCACGTCTTGCGCATTGGCCTGCGCGAGCGCCTGGGCCGGGCCGTCGAACAGCTGCACGCGGCAGCCCCAGGCCTGCAGCAGGCTGCGATTGGCCTCGCGTACGTGCGCATCGTCATCGATGCACCAGACCAGCCGATCGCGCAGCGAGGCGCTGTCGTCGTCGTGCTTCACGAGCGGCGCATCGGTAGGCTCGGTCTCGACGCGGCTCGCGTCGCCGAGCGGCACGGTCACCGCGAACACGCTGCCGCGGCCGGGCTGCGAGCGCAGCGTGATCGGATGTTCGAGCCGCTTGGCGATGCGATCGACGATCGCAAGCCCGAGCCCCGATCCGCGCTCGTGCACGTCCGGGCCCGGATCGAGACGGCGGAACTCTTCGAAGATCAGCTGCTGCTGGTGCTCCGGAATGCCCGGTCCGGTGTCCCAGATTTCGATGCGCAAGGCGCCCGGCAGGCGCCGGCAGCCGAACACGATGCGACCGCGCGAGGTGTAGCGCAGCGCGTTCGACAGGAAGTTCTGCAGGATGCGGCGCAGCAGGATCGGATCGCTGCGCACGATCGCGTTCGAACTGCGCGCCCGCAGCGTCAGGCCGCGCGCCTGCGCGAGCACGCCGAATTCGCGCGCGAGCGCATCGAGCAGCGGCGCGATCGCGAAATCGCGCAGTTGCACTTCGAGCGTCCCCGATTCGAGCCGCGAAATGTCGAGCAGGCTCGAGAGAATCTGATCCTGCGCGGCGAGCGCGCCGTCGATGCTGCGGGCGAGTTGCTGCGCCTGCGCATCGTGCAGCTGCGCGAGCAGGGCGGAGGCAAACATGCGCGCCGCGTTGAGCGGCTGCAGCAGGTCGTGCACGGCCGAGCTCACGAAGCGCGTCTTGTAGCGATTGGCGCGCTCGGCCGCCGCGGTCGCGCTCGCCAGGTCGCGCGTGCGCTCGTCGACGCGGCGCTCGAGCGTCGCGGTCAGCGCGCGCAGTTCGGCTTCGGTCTGCTTGTACGCGGTGACATCGGAGAACGAGGTGACGTAGCCGATGCCCGGCAGCGCGCTGCCGCGAATCTCGAGCACGGTGCCGTCGGGCAGCTCGCGCTCGTTGACGTGCTGATTGCCGCTCTGCAGATGCTGCAGGCGCCGCTGTACCTGCCACTCCGCGTCGCCGCGGCCCATGAGCCCACGCCCGGCGTTGACGCGCATGAGCGATTCGATCGGCGTGCCGACCGCGAGCAGCTCGGGCGGATAGTCGAAGATCTCGGCGTAGCGCCGGTTCCAGGCGATCAGGCGCAGATCGAGATCGACCACGCTGACGCCTTGCGGCAGGTGTTCGAGCGCGGCGCGCAGCAGGCCGCGATTGAGCTCGAGCTGCGCGATCAGGTGCGCGAGCGATTCCACCGTCACGCGCGTATCGCGCTGCAGCTGCGCGAAGGTGCCCTCGAACTCGCCCTCCACCGCCACGTCGAGTTCGCCACGCGCGACCGCCGCGAGCACGCGCGCGAATTCGGAGAGGCCGCGATCGGCGGTTTCGGTCATCTGGTTGAGCTGCCGCACCATGTCGGCGTAGACGCGCGTGAACGTCGATTCGTCGGCGCGCTGCGAGAAATCCCCGCGTGCGACCGCGCTCGCGACGCGCGCCTGGCTGTCGATGAAGCGACGCAGGGTGTCGCGCACGCCGAGCATGGCGCGCTGCAGTTCGCCGATCTGGTCGCGCCGCGCACTGGCTTCGACTTCGACGTCGAGATCGCCGCGGCTGATCTGCTCGGCCACGCGCGTGACGCGCTCGATCGGCGCCGCGAAGCCGCGCGCCACCGCAAGCGACAGCAGGCTCACGAGGGCAGCCGTGAGCCCGAGCAGCGCGAGCGCGTTGCGGTTGGCGCGGTCGACCACGGCGCGGCTCTCGGCCTCGTTCTGCTCGGCCACCGCGATCCAGCCGAGCTGGGTGTGGCGGATGTCGGCGATACGCGACACGCCGTCGACGCTGTAGTGCTGCAGGCCGTCGCCGTGATCGCGCGCCGCCAGGAACGCCGGATGTCCGCTGTAATCCTTGAGCTCGCGGTTCAGCGGCTCGTCGGCGTGGGCGATCAGCCGGCCTTCGGCAGTCATCAGGAAGCCATGCCCGGTGCGCCCGAGCGCAGCCGAACTGACCGCGCGCGTGACCTCGTCGAGCTGCGCGGCCTGGATCAGCATGCCGCCGAGACTGCCGTCGGCTTTCCTGATCGGCACCGCAACGAGGAACGCGGGCCGGTTCGAGGTGCGCCCGAGCCCGATCTCGACCGACTGCGAGGCTCCGGCGAGGATTTCGCCGTAGTAGCGCCGGTCGCTGTAGTTCGACGGCGGACCGTCGTCGCTGCGCGCGAGATTGCCGCCGTCGAGCCCAGCGGTGTGGATCAGGTAGGCCCAGGGCAGCCGGGGCTCCACCGAGGCGATCACGCGGCGCTGGGCGGCCGGGTCGAACGAGCGCATGCCGGGCTGGTCGGCCGCGAGCTTCATGACCGACAGGTTCAGCGCGGTCCAGTCGTCCACCTGCTGGACCACGCGCTGCGAGAACAGGCTCAGCTGGCTTTCGGCGGCCGACTGCCCGCTCTCGGTGATACGCAGGCGCTCGAACTGCCAGAACAGGGCCAGCGGCAGCAGGGCCACGAGCAGAAACGCCAGCAGCAGCTGGCCGAAGATGCGCAGCCGCGGCTGGGGCGATAGCAGGCTGCGCAGGCTCATCGGCGTGTCGGCGGTGCGGTTGGCGTCCTGGAAGGCCGGCAGGCTAGCAGGTCGGGGCCGGCCGGAGCCCGGGCCGCCCGCTCGTCTGGGTAATTTCCCTAAGGTGCCGTATCATCGCGCGCCCGAATTTCCGAGATTCGGTCTTCACCCCCTGACGCAACCGAGAAACGCCGTGGAACTGTCGCTCGCCCAACGCGTGGGCCGCATCAAGCCCTCTCCTACCCTGGCCGTCACCGCCAAGGCCAATGAACTCAAGGCCGCCGGCAAGGACGTGCTGTCGCTCGGCGCCGGTGAACCGGACTTCGATACGCCGGAGCACATCAAGGAAGCCGCTCGTGGCGCCATCGCCAGGGGCTTCACCAAGTACACCGCCGTCGGCGGCACGCCGAGCCTGAAGGCCGCGATCATCGCCAAGATGAAGCGCGACAACGGCCTCGACTACAAGCCGAACCAGGTCGTGGTCTCCGTGGGCGGCAAGCAGGCCTGCTACAACCTCTGCCAGGCCCTGCTCAACGCCACCGACGAAGTGATCGTGCCGGCCCCGTACTGGGTGTCGTACCCGGACATGGTGCTGCTGGCCGACGCCACCCCGGTGTTCATCAACACCACGCAGGAAACCCGCTTCAAGATCACGCCGGAGCAGCTCGAGCGCGCGATCAGCCCGCGCACCAAGATGATCTGGCTCAACTCGCCGAGCAACCCGTCCGGCATGGCCTATTCGAAGGCCGAGCTGCAGGCGCTCGGCGAGGTGCTGCGCAAGCACCCGCAGATCGTGATCGCCTCGGACGACATGTACGAGAAGATCCTCTGGACCGGCGAGCCCTACGCCAACATCGTCAACGCCTGCCCGGACCTCTACGACCGCACGGTGATCATCCACGCGGTGTCGAAGACCTACTCGATGACCGGCTGGCGCATCGGCTGGGCCTGCGGCCCGGCCAAGCTGATCGGCGCGATGGCCGACATCCAGTCGCAGTCGACCTCCAACCCGACCTCGATCGCCCAGGTCGCCGCCGAAGCGGCGCTCAACGGCGATCAGGCCTGCGTGACCGAGATGGTCAAGGCGTTCAAGCAGCGCCACGACAACCTCGTCGCCGACCTCAACACGATTCCGGGCGTCTCCTGCGCCCCGGGCGACGGCACCTTCTACGTGTTCCCAAACGTCGACGGCCTGATTGCCAGGCTCGGCGTGAAGGACGACCTGGAGCTGTCCGACCTGCTGCTGCAAAAGGCCCTCGTCGCCCTGGTTCCGGGCTCGGCCTTCGGCACGCCGGGCCACGTGCGCCTGTCCTTCGCCACCAGCGACAAGGTGCTCAAGGGCTCGGTCGAGCGCATTCGCGCGCTGGTCTGAAGTTCGTCGTTCCGAGCTCGGAACAAGTGATGCATCCCGGGCCCGCACCCGGGATGCATCGCTAGACTCATCGCATCATCGGCACCCAGCCGTCGCCAGGTATCACATCACCGGATCATCGTCGACGCGTTGATCCCACATCGGAAGGCGCAGCAGTCATGGCAGCCATCGGCAAAGAAAAAATCCTCAGCGTTCGTCACTGGAACGACACGCTCTTCAGCTTCACCGCGACGCGCGATCCGGCGCTGCGCTTCGAGAACGGTCACTTCGTCATGATCGGCCTCGAAGTCAACGGCAAGCCGCTCATGCGCGCCTACTCGATCGCGAGCGCCAACTACGAAGAGAACCTCGAGTTCTTCAGCATCAAGGTTCAGGACGGACCGCTGACCTCGCGCCTTCAGCACCTCAAAGTCGGCGACGAGCTGCTGGTCTCGCGCAAGCCCACCGGCACGCTGGTGCTGCACGATCTCAAGCCCGGCAAGCATCTGTACATGCTGTCGACCGGCACCGGCCTCGCGCCGTTCCTGAGCCTCGTGAAGGATCCGGAAACCTACGAGCGCTTCGAGAAGATCGTGCTGATCCACGGCGTGCGCTACGTCAACGAACTCGCCTACCAGCAGTTCTTCCAGCAGGAACTGCGCGAGCACGAATTCCTCGGCGAGCAGGTGCGCGAAAAGCTCATCTACTACCCGACCGTCACGCGTGAGGAATACCAGAACACCGGCCGCCTGACCGACCTCATCAACAGCGGCAAGCTGTTCAGCGACATCGGCCTGCCGCGCTTCGACCCGGCGGTGGATCGCGCGATGATCTGCGGCAGCCCGAGCATGCTCAAGGACACCAGCGCCCTGCTCGACGCCCACGGCCTGCGCATTTCGCCGCACATCGGCCAGCCCGGCGATTACGTGATCGAACGCGCGTTCGTCGAAAAGTAAAAGCAGGCACTCGACAATGCGGCGCCGGCAGCGCGAAGCTCCGCCGAAACTCTGGCCGCGCTTCGTACTGCTCGGCGTGCTCGCGCTGATCTGCGCGCTCGTCGCACTGTGGCCCGGCGCCCCCACGGCTCCCAGCAAGGATCACGACATGTCAGGCGATTTCGGCGGCAAGCGGGTCTACATCGTCCACGGCTACATGGCCTCGCCGAGCGATCACTGGTTCGGCTGGCTGAAGTCGCAGCTCGAAGCACGTGGTGCGCAGGTGACGATCCTCGCGATGCCCGATTCGAGCGATCCCGACCCGGCCGCCTGGCAGCGTCATCTGCAGCAAAGCGTCGAACGCCACGACGGCAATAGCTACTTCGTCGCGCACAGCCTCGGTTGCATCGCCCTGCTGCACTACCTGCAATCGCTGCCGGCCGGCACGCACATTGGCGGACTGCTGCTGGTCGCGGGCTTTTCCGCCTCGCTGCCCGCCATTCCGCAGCTCGACAAATTCACGAGCTCGCCGACGCTCGATGCGGATCGCATCATCGCGATGTCGAGCCAGCGCGCGGTGATCGCTTCGCGCAACGACGCCGCCGTGCCGTACGCGCTGACGGTGGACCTGAGTCGACAGCTGCAGACGCAGCTGTCGACGGTCGAAGCAGGCGGTCACTTCCTCGGCAGCGAAGGTTTCACCACGCTGCCGGTCGCCTACGACTTGCTCGCGGCGATGATGAGCGCTAGGAGGGACTGACAGCAGCCGTCAAGCCGGCTGCTGTATTTCCAATACCGGCAGAGCATTGACGATCTTCATCGTCTCCAGGCTCACCGTGATCACGCGCAACAGGAGTTCGAGCGGATAGCGCGGGTTGTTCATGGTTTCGACCGCCCAGTCGTTGGCATCACTGACGATGCCGCTGTCCTTGTCTGTTTTCACGCACTGCCGCTCGATCACCCAATCGATCGCCGGCTTGCCGTTGACCACGTAGTCGTAGGCTTCGGATGGAATGCCGTTGACGGTGATTCGGCTGTTGTAGATCACCGTCGATAAATCCTTATCCTTGCCCCTCCTCGGATGACGCATCTTTTCGACGCGGTAATCCGCATCGGTCAGCGGCTTGGCCCCATGCTCGATCTTGGCGCCTGAGTACATCGGCACCGTTTCATAGTTCAGATGCAGGTCCGCGAGTGCACGACCCGACTTGCTGAAACACCAGAAATCCGCCGCCGATTTCACGCAGGGAATGCGCGGAAGTTCCTTGCCCAGATTGTCCGCATAGCGCTCGCGATAATCCGGCGAATGCAGCAAGCCATAGACGTAATAGAACACGTCTTCCTTGTTGATCCTTTCACCTGGATATGCAGCGTGGAAATGCGCGAGCCCTTCGTCGGTCAACGCGTCGCGACGCTTGCGAACGGCCGCGCGATGTGTTGGGGGGGGGGGGGGGGGGGGGTAAATAAGCTCGACTGAATAGGCTCAGCTTCCACTTCGTTTGCAACTTCATCGTAGAGATAAAGAGGGAAATATTGTGAACCCACCATATCTACCGCATGCAGGCTCGGGACGACATTGGTGATGAACACCGAATAGGCACTACGTGAATCTGATGCAGATACGCCAATGGCGATGTTCTCGGTTGCTGCATCAGGAAAGATTCGAGGCATCTGATAGACCCTCTCATTTAAACGCCGACTGTAGTACAGCCACTGCCTATTGAAGGGTCTGTAATGGCTCACTGTAAGGCAAGCTGCCTCCAGTGAAAGGAGCCGGTTTTTAACTAATTCATCCTTAAGATTGTGCGTCCAACTGATCTTGGTAGGATCGGAATCAACGAATCCACTGACCTTCTCGTCACGCTCTTTCTTTTCTGACGCTCCGTATATGTTCAAGAAGCGCCCAGCCTCTGCGTTATAGAAGGCGATCATCCGCACCATGTTCGCCTCGACACCGATCTTGGACGGGTTGTAGCACCAAGCATCTCGCTGAGTTTTGATGCCGTTCGAATAACTTTCGAAAAGCCGCCGCTCGCCGCGCACCTTATTACCAAGTGCAATAAATTCATTGAAACTGCTGTCGCGTTGATTGAGCCAATCTCCGTGCTCGTCTGGCTCAATACGACTCCAACCGTCGTCGGCATCTATGCCCGCAACACTTCCATACGTACTAATTTTTTCCAACTTCTCATCACGATTGAGATAGTCCCCAATATCGCGAAAGTGAATTCGGCCCTGCTCGGTAGCTTTTGGATTCTTGATCAGCAGCGAAATAGCGATTGGCGCTCGGCTACCGCCGCCAAATATTTTGCCGCCTTCTTTTCGCGACAACTCGCCTGCTGTGCGCTGATTTCCGCGTAGGTGAAACACGTAGATACTGCTGAATTCTTCAGCCAGACACTGCCGCATTCCAGCCGTTGTATTAGCATCAATAAAACCAGCATTTGTGACGAAACCAATGACGCCACTCTCCCCTATACGATCACTAGCCCAGCGAATTGCTCTGATATAGCTGTCATATAGCGCGTTCTTGTTGTTTGCATTTGAACGCTCCGCATAGGTGCTACGAATGCGAGCATCCAGATGCGGATATCCGACATTCTGGTTGTTCGCATTCGCATCCCCCTGCCCCACCGAATATGGCGGATTCCCCAAAATCACCCGTATATCTAGCTTCTTCTGTCGCTTGCGCCGATTGCTGTTATCCACCAAAAGCGCATCGACCAAGTCTTCCTTCTCATACATCTGGAAAGTATCCGTCAGGCAGATGCCCTCGAACGGCTGATACTCGCCACCGACGATGCCGTGGTACACCGCCTCGATGTTGATCGCCGCGATGTAGTAGGCCAACAGCACGATCTCGTTGGCGTGAATCTCGTGCTTGTACTTGTGCGGCAACTCTTCCTTCTTGATCAGGCCGCTTTGCAGCAGACGCGTGATGAAAGTTCCAGTGCCTGTAAACGGATCGATGATATGCACGCCCTTGCTGCCGAGCGTCTGCCCGAACTCGGTTTTCAGGATATGCGCAACGCTGTGGATGATGAAATCCACCACTTCCACCGGGGTGTAAACGATGCCGAGCCGGTCGCGCATGCGTGGGAAAGCGTTGCTGAAGAACTTGTCGTATAGCTCGACGACGATCTTCTGCTTGCCGGCGGCAGTATCGATTCCTTCTGCACGCATTTTCACACTGGCGTAGAAGGCCTGCAGCGTGACCGCCTCCTTCGCCAAACGGTGCTCCTGCAAGACACCGAGCACGCCTTGCATGGCCTGGCTCATCGGGTTGTGACTAGCGAAGCTGTAATTCTCGAACAGCGCATCGAACACAGGCTTGGTGATCAGATGCTGGGCCAGCATTTCAACGATATCCGCATCGCTAACACTATCATTGAGATCGTCGCGGAGCTCTGCGGCGAAGGTTTCGAAAGCCTTTCGCTCCCGTTTGTTCTCATTATTCTCGATCAATGCCTGGATGCGATCGATGTGCGTGCGAGCAATCTTGGCGATGTCGTTCGCCCACTCTTCCCAGTGGTTGCGATTGCCGACCTTTTGCACCACCTTGGCGTAGATCGCACGCTCGATCTCGCCAATTTCGAATTCGAGTTCCAGGTTATCGGCCTTGGTGTAGTGCTTGCGCTGCTCGCCGATGGTGAACTGATTTCGCCCGGCATCTGCACCCTTGGCTCCACTGGTTCTTTCTTGTTTCTTGTAAATCTTGTCAGTGACCGCGATGACTTCCATCTTGTTGACGTCAGGGCCGACCAGTTCCATTTTATTGACCATCGCGTCGAAGCGATCGTCGTGCGAACGCAGAGCCTGCAGAACCTGCCAGACCACCTTGTAGGTGTGGTTATCGTTGAGCGCTTCGTGCGGCTCAATTCCGGCTGGGATCACCACCGGCAACACGACGTAGCCGCGCTTCTTTCCCGGCGCGTTGCGCATGACACGTCCGACGGACTGCACCACGTCCACTTGCGAATTGCGCGGCGTGAGAAACAACACGGCATCGAGTGCCGGCACATCCACGCCCTCGGAGAGGCAGCGCACATTGCTCAGAATGCGACAGGTATCGGAAGGCGTCTCGGCCTTGAGCCAGGCGAGCTTGGCCTCTTTCTCGCTGGCGTTCATGCCGCCATCCACATGTTCGGCTTCGCAGGTAAGCGAAGAGATTTCGTCGTCCTTGGCAGTCCGCTGATACTCCTGCACCACCGCCTTGAACATGCCGGCGATGTTCTTGGAGCTGACTTTGTGCGTGTTACTGGCCTTCTGAACTTCGATTACCTGGCAGAAAGCCACGGCACGCTGCATCGGTGAGGCATCACCTTCCAGGCTTTCAGCCAGTCCCTTTTTAGCAAGCGCTTTCCAGCAACCGACGATCTTGGCAGCGTCATCAACCTTGAGCTGGTTGTTACCGTCGTTGAGCAGGTTTTGCAGGCGACGGTTGATGTGAGTCTCTTCCACCGCCAGCACGATAACCTTGTAGTCCACCAACAGCTCGCGCTTGACGGCGGCGGAGAACGTGATGACATGCAGTTCGCGCCCATAAAGCGCTTCGTCGTCCATCGAGCATAGCGCCACGTTGTCCTTCTCGGCGCTGGCCTTGGCGTGATCGCCGTAGATGCGCGGGGTCGCCGTCATATAAAGGCGCTTTTCCGCACGAATGAACTCGCCGTCGTGCACTTTGACGAAGTTGCTTTCGTCCTGACTTTCGAAGGTCGCACCGGTAGTGCGATGCGCCTCATCGCAGACGATCAGGTCGAAGTCCGGCAAGCCATGCCGCTGCGCCTCGCTGATGACATCGATGCTGTGATACGTGCTGAATACGACACTCATGTGCCTGGCATCGTGGCGCTTGAGCATCTCCTCCGCCAAGCGCCGGGCATTGGTGGTGGCCGGATACCGCAACTCGTGCGACAGCATCTGGAAGTCGTCATCGTCCGCCCTGCGCTTCTTACCAACGTCGCTATCCGAGCACACCGCGAAGCTGTGTAATGGAACGAAACTTTCCTGCGTCCATTCCGTCAGCGATTGAGACAGTAGGGAAAGACTGGGCACGAGAAACAACACCCGTTTTCCAGGCCCGGCGACTTGCTCGGCGATCTTGAGACTCGTGAAGGTCTTGCCGGTGCCGCAAGCCATGATGAGCTTGCCGCGATCGGCATTGCTCAGCCCGGCCAGTACGTCCGCCAGCGCAGCTTCCTGGTGCGGCCTTGGGATTTTCTTCGGCTTGAGTACCGGAGCCGCGACCGCCTGGTAGCGACCCCAGTCGATCTGACTGTTCTCCAGATCATGCAGGGTCACCAGACTTACCGGCGGATGCTGATCCTGAACCGCCTTGCGCAGATGGCCGCTGCTCCTTGTCGCCGTCAGAAATATGAGCCGGTGAGCGAAGTGCTTCTTGCTGGATGCGGTGAAGAATGTCGCGAAGTCGTCCAGCTTGAGTACGGCGCTTTCGTCGTAGAACTTGGCCTGGACGGCATGGAGTTCTCCAGAGCCGGTTTCGGCGACGAGATCGATACCGGCATCGGCGCCCAGATCGCCGTAGCTTCGCTTGGCGGCCTGTCCGCGCCATTCTTCCCAAAGCCAGACGCGCCCACCGTACAGGTCAGCGTAATACGGCTCCGCCAACAGGTAGCTCTTGACTAGGCGCTCGAAGTAATTGCCCTTCTCGCGCTCAGACGCGGCGTTCTGCCGGAAGTTGTCCAGCAGCTTGGTTAGCAGTGTCACGATTTCCCCGTCAGCGTCGTTGCAACACCTCGAGAATACCGTCGCGAAGAACGAACTCGATAGCCCTGCGCAGGTCAGTGCGCAGGGCTTTTTGCGGAATGTGGCCGGTTCGCCTCAGACGGCCGCGAACAGCGCGAGCTTGTTGCCGTCGAGATCGCGCAGGTAGGCCAGATAGAAGCCCGGCACGCGCAGGCCCGGAGCACCTTCGCTGCTGGCGCCGAGTTCGAGCGCCTTGTTGTAGATCGCATCGACCTGCTCTTGTCCGGCCATGCCGAGCGTGACCATGCAGCCGTTGCCCACGCAGGCTTCCTTGCCGTCGTAAGGCGTGCAAACGCCGAACATCGGCGCCTTCGGGCTCGAGCCCCACAGCACCAGCCGTCCGATGTCGAGGACGCGCTGGGCGCCGATTTCGGCGAACAAGGCGTCATAGAAAGCGCTGGCGCGCTGCAGGTCGTTGGTGCCCAGCGTGGTGTAAGCAATCATCTGCGTCTCCTATTGAGATGTTGTTTTCTATGGTCGAGGATGACCGCCAGGCGGCCTCCCTTCGGCATCATGCCGCAAAGCGTGTGCGGGCAGATGTCTGGCGCTTCGCGCCAATTGGAGACGCTACTTCAGCTGCCGACGCAGCTGCGTCACCAGGATGTCGACGTAATCCTCGAGCGCGGACTGCTGATTCGCATCGAGCGCCGCGGTCTGCAGCGGCTGCAGCAAGTTGGGCACCGCCGACAGCGCCGCGATGCGCGGTTGATCGCTGTCGCCGCTGATGCGACTCCTGACTTCGAGCGTGCCGGCCGCGAAGCCGTAGACCTCGCCGATGGCGGTGTCCCAGCCGACCATGCCGCCACAGGCCTGCGCTCCGACTTGCGGTGTCGCGCCGCCGGCCCGCACCTCCATCGCGATCGCGTAGCCCTTCGCGCCGATCGCTTTGAGGAACAAGTGCATGACCAGGTGGTCGAGTCCGGAATGCGTCCAGGGCTGGCCCCAGGGCATGGTCGCTTCGGTATCGGGCTCGATCAGCACCCGGACCAGCGGATCGCAGCGGCCCTTGAGCCCGGCCTTGGCGACATCGGCGCGGAGCAGGTCCAGGGTGCCGTCCGTCATCCGGCGGACGCGTTGTTTCAAGGCTTCGGTGGTCATCTCGCTGGCCGTTCTGCGGGCATAAAAAAGGGCCTTCTTTGCAGAAGGCCCTGATTTATCTGGCTCCCCGAGACGGGCTCGAACCGCCGACCCAGTGATTAACAGTCACTTGCTCTACCGACTGAGCTATCGGGGAATGGGCCGCGAATTCTAGGGACTTGTTCGAGGGGGTGCAAGCTTTTCTTTCGGCGCCGCGGGCTGAGGAAAAAATGACCGGCTTCAAACAGTTCCGTCACGATCCAGTCGCTCGCCGGGCGATTTTCCGGGGGCCATGCGCACGCGGCTTTTGCTATTTCTTCGCCGCCTCGATCGGCTGGCCGAGCTTCGCGAGCCGCGCGAGCGCCTCGGCCGCCTGCTTGAGATCGGGCTTCACGGCCCAGGCGTTGACGTGCAGCGAGACGATGATGTCGTCGTCCTGATAATCGACGAGCTCGGAGTACGTGCCCTTCACGCTGCCGGAATGCTCGATGTAGCGTCCGCCCCAGGGGTCGGTGCCGAGCCGCCAGATCAGCGCCTGTACGGGCGGCCTCGACGGCGCCTTGAGCGGATCGACGGGCTTCTCTTCCTCGATGTTGCCGGGCGGATACTCGATGTCGGGTGCGAGCTGGGCACGCAGCATCTCGCGCATCGACGCGGGCTTGAGCAGCAGACCGCGATTGAGCGCATGGCCGAAGCGCAGCATGTCTTCGTTGGTCGAGATCACGCCGCCACCCGCGTATTTGTAGCTGACGTTTTCCTGCGGCGCGTTGACGAGCCGGCCGCCGCCGCTGTCGAGCACGTAGCCGCGGCTGCGACGCTGCACGATGCGCGAGGGCACGTCGAACTGCGTATCGAGCATGCCCGCGGGCTCCCAGACGTGGCGACGCAGGTAGGCTTCGAAGCGCTCGCCGCTCACACGCTCGACGAGCGCCTGCAGCAGGTTAGTCGCGTAAGACGAGTAGAGCCAATGCTGGCCCGGCGTGAACAGCAGCTCATCGTTCATCCAGCGCTTCGAGGCCTGTTCGATATCGTCGAACTGCTGATAGCGCAGCACCTCGCCTTCACCGAACTCGCCGCTCCTGTAATGGCGAATGCCCGAGGTGTGGGTGAGGATCTGGCGCAGCGTGATCGGCGCCTGCTTGCGCGGAAACCACGGTACGTAGGCTTGGATCTCGGCATCGAGATTCACCTTGCCCTGCTCGACGAGCTGCATCACCGCGACAACCGCCTGCGTCTTCGAGATCGAGCCGATGTTGTGCACCGACAGGCCGTTCAGCGGCGTACCGGCTTCGAGATCGCCGATGCCGGCGCCGCCCGAATACACAAGTTCGCCCTTGACCATCACGGCGGCCGACACGCCCGGTGCGCCCGACTGTTGCCGCAAGCGCTGCAGAAAACTGTCGACCTGAGTCGCATCGAGCGCGGACGCAACCGCCGGAAACACAAGACCCAGCGCGAGCAGGCCACCCTTGGCCTGTCGCAGCAGAGAAGAAGCGCGACGCATCACGAGAACCCCGGTTCGATGAAGAGTACGAATTGTGCCTCGCTGCCTGCAGCAAATGCGCCAAGCCGCATCGACATCGATCGAGTGAGTGAGTGAAACTTCGTAACGCTCCTGTGGCGGCGCGCAGCGACTCAGGCCGCGAGCGCGAACGCCGCCGCTGCCTGTACCTGCTCGGGCGTCGGCTGCCGCTGCGTGTAGAGCACGAACTGTTCGAGCGCCTGCAGCACGATCACCTCGGCGCCGGTGATCACGGGCTTGCCGATCGCGCGCGCCGCGCGGATCAGCGGCGTTTCGGGCGGCCGCGCCACCACGTCGAACACGGTGTGCGCGGCCTCGATCGCCTCGAGCGGAAACGCGAGCGCCTCGCTGTCCGCGCCTTCGACCATGCCGATCGGCGTGACGTTGACGAGCAGGCCGGCCTTGAACGCCGTCTCGAATTCCGGCCGCCAGTCGAAACCGTAAGTCGCCGCAAGCTTGCACCCGGCCGCTGCGTTGCGCGCGACGATCAGGCCATCGCCGAAACCCGAGTCGCGCAGCGCCGCGACGACCGCCTTGGCCATGCCACCGCTGCCGCGCACGACGAAGCGCGTGCGCGTCGGCACCGCATGCGTCTCGAGCAGCTGCACGACCGCCGCGTAGTCGGTGTTGTAGCCGCGCAAGTGGCCGTCGTCGTTGACGATGGTGTTGACCGAATCGATCGCGCTCGCCGACGGCATGAGCTCGTCGATCAGCGCGATACAGGCTTCCTTGAACGGCATTGAGATCGCGCAGCCGCGGATGCCGAGCGCACGGATGCCGCCGATCGCGGCGGGCAAATCCGTGGTCGTGAACGACTTGTAGACGTAGTCGAGTCCGAGTGCTTCGTAGAGATGGTTCTGGAAGCGCGAGCCGAAGTTGCCGGGTCGCGCGGACAGCGACATGCAGAGCTGGGTGTCCTTGCCGATCGCGGGTTTCATGGCGTTCTCGTCGCAGTGGAGCCGCGCAGCACGCAGCGGCCGCTGAGCACCACCTTGCGTACCGGCAGGCCGGGCGTCTTGAGCCGTTCGAACAGCAGGTTCATCGCGGCCCGGCCGATTTCCTCGACGGGCTGTTCGATCACCGTGATGCCCGGCTCGACGAGCTCGGTCCAGCTTTCGTTGTCGAAGCCGGCCAGCGCGAGATCTCCCGGAATCGACAGCCCGCGAGCCCGCGCAGCGCGCAACACGCCGATCAGCAGCAGGCTGTTGCTGACGACGAGCGCCTCGGGCCGATCGGCTTCGGCGAGCCAGCTTTGCGCGGCCAGCTGCGCGGCCTCGGCGGACGGGGCGACGAGCCGGAAATCGGGCTTCAGCCCGAAGCGCGCCATCGCCTCGAGATAGCCATCACGGCGCTGAGCGCCGGTGCTGCTCGCATTGCCGAACAGCCCGCCGATGCGCCGGTAGCCGCGCTCGAACAAGTGCGCGACGAGTTCGCTCATCGCTTCGCGGTTGTCGAGCACGACGGCGTCGTGCAGGCCGCCGGCTCCGGCGCGATCGATGAAGACCACCGGAAAATCGAGCGCCTTCTTCGACAACTGATCGAGCGTCGTGCGCGTGGGCGCGAAGATCAGCCCGTTGATGCGCTCGGACTGCATGTGCCGCAGGTACAGCGCCTCGCGCTCGGGATCTTCGTCGGTGTTGCAGAGGATCACGCGCATGCCGGCGCGATAAGCGCTGTCTTCCACGGCACGGCTCACGGCCGTGAAGAACGGGTTGCGGATGTCGGCGACCACCAGCCCGATGGTTCCCGAATCCTGCGAGCGCAGGCGCCGGGCCGCGAGATTGGGCCGGTAGCCGGTCGCGCGTACCGCGGCCTCGACCTGGGCGCGCAGTTCCTCGCTGACCGGCCCCTTGCCGAGCGCGCGCGACACCGTCGCCGGCGAAACCCCCGCGGCCCTGGCCACGTCCTTGATTCCCACGCCCATGCAGACCTCACTGAAAAACCTGAGAAAACGTTCTCAGTCATAGCAGCATTCTTTACCGTCAGGCGAGGTTAACGCAATGCGCCCAGCATGCTCTTCCTGTCCTGGATGGCACCGGTCGGCTAGGGATTCGAGTCGATAGGGGATTGACAGCATGAAGTGAAAACGTTTTCATATGCCCCATAACGACGACACCCGGAGGAGAATCCATGTCCGTCACCCCTGCCCTGCTGTCCACCGAACTCGTGCGCCTCGGCGCCGCCCCGGCCGACAAGGAAGCCACCATCCGCCAGGCCGCCCAGCTGCTGATCGCGGCGGGCTGCATCGATCCGGCCTACGAGGCCAGCATGCTGCGCCGCGAGGCGGTGGCGAACACCTTCCTGGGCCACGGCGTGGTGATCCCGCATGGGCTCGGCGAGGACCGCAACCTGGTCCTGCGCAACGGCATCGCGGTGCTGCAGATGCCCCGCGGCGTCGAATGGAACCCGGGCCAGACCGCGCACATCGCGGTCGCCATCGCCGCGCAGTCCGACGCCCACATCGCCATCCTGCGCCGGCTCACGCGGCTGATTCAGGACGAATCGCGGCTGGTCCGGCTGTTCGTCACCGACGACGCGCAGGACATCGTCGCCGCGCTGTCCGATGACGCGCCGGTGGCGGCCTCCAGCGGCCCGGCCACTGACCTCGCCGAACGCTTCCGCTGGACCGTGAGCTATCCGTCCGGCCTGCACGCGCGGCCGGCGGCGCGCTGGGTGGAAGCGGCGCGCGGATTTTCGGCGCGCATCCAGGTGCGCAATGGCGACCAGGTGGCCGATGCCAAGAATCTGGTGTCGCTGCTGCAACTCGGCCTGCGCGCCGGCGACGTGGCAATGCTTTCGGCCGAAGGACGTGACGCCGCCGCCGCGCTCGGCAAGCTGCGCTCGGTAGTCGAAAGCCTCACCGCGCAGGAAAAGCGCGACGCCGAACTCGCGGCCCAGCGCGCCGCCGCGCCGACCAGCGGCTGGACGCCGCCGCAGGCCAAGACTGCGATCGCCGGCATCGGCGCGAGTCCGGGGCTGGCGATCGGCGTCGTCCACCGGCTCGCGAGCCATGAGGCCGAAGTGCCCGATCATCCGGTGCCGCTGACCGAGGGCGGCGCCCAGCTGCACGAGGCGATCACCGCGACCCGACTGCAGCTCAAGGCCGTCGCCGACGACACCGCGCGCCGGCTCGGGGCGACCGACGCGGCGATCTTCAAGGCCCAGGGCGAACTGCTCGCCGACACCGACCTGATCACGCTGACCTGCCAGCTCATGGTCGAAGGCCACGGTGTCGCCTGGAGCTGGAACCAGGCCGTCGAACGCATGGCCGGCAAGCTGTCGGCGCTCGGCAACGCGGTGCTCGCGGGGCGCGCGGCCGATCTGCGCGACGTCGGCCGCCGCGTGCTCGCGAACATCGACCCGAGCCTGCGCCAGGTCGCCACCGGCGAGCTGCCTGAAAACAGCATCCTGGTCGCCGCCGACCTGTCGCCGTCGGATACCGCGACGCTCGATCCCGAGCGCGTCGCCGGCATCGCCACCGCCCAGGGCGGCCCGACCTCGCATACCGCAATCCTCGCGCGCACGCTCGGCCTGCCGGCGCTCGTCGCAGGCGGCAGCGCGCTGCTCGATCTCGCGCAAGGCTCGGCCGCGATCATCGACGGCCAGAACGGCCGGCTCTATCTGAACCCGTCGGCGGCCGATCTCGAATCGGCGCGCGCCTGGATCGCCGAGCAGCAGGCGATCCGCGCGCGCGAAGCCGAGCAGCGCGCCCTGCCCGCGCAGACCACCGACGGCCATCGCGTCGAAGTCTCCGCCAACATCAACCTGCCCGATCAGGCCGCGCTCGCGCTTTCGCAGGGCGCCGAAGGCGTCGGCCTCATGCGCACGGAATTTTTGTTCCTCGAACGCGGCAGCACGCCGAGCGAGGACGAGCAATACGAAACCTACAAGGCGATGGCCGAAGCGCTCGCGGGCCGTCCGCTGATCGTGCGTGCGCTCGACATCGGCGGCGACAAGCAAGTGGCGCATCTGCAGCTGCCGCGCGAGGACAATCCGTTTCTCGGCGTACGCGGTGCGCGACTGCTGCTGCGCCGCGCCGATCTGCTCGAGCCGCAGCTGCGCGCGCTGTATCGCGCGGCCAAGGACGGCGCCCGCCTGTCGATCATGTTTCCGATGATCACCTCGGTCACCGAAGTGATCGCGCTGCGCGAGGCCTGCGAGCGTATCCGCGCCGAACTCGCCGCGCCCGCGCTGCCGCTCGGCATCATGATCGAAGTGCCCGCCGCCGCGATCCAGGCCGACGTGTTCGCGCGCCACGTCGATTTCTTCTCGATCGGCACCAACGATCTGACCCAGTACACGCTCGCGATCGATCGCCAGAATCCCGAGCTCGCGGCCGAGGCCGACAGCCTGCATCCGGCGGTGCTGCGGCTGATTCGCCAGACCGTCGCCGGCGCCGAACGCCACGGCCGCTGGGTCGGCGTCTGCGGCGGCCTGGCTGGCGATGCCTTCGGCGCCGCGCTGCTCGTGGGTCTGGGCGTCTCCGAACTGTCGATGACGCCGCGCGACATTCCGGCCGTGAAGGCGCGCCTGCGCGCGAGCACGCTGTCCGAACTGCGCGAGCTCGCCGAGCGTGCCTTGACCGTCGAAACCGCAGCCGACGTGCGCAGGCTCGACATCGCAACGGAGCCGAGCTCATGAGCGCGACCATCGTCACCGTCACGCTGAACCCGGCGCTCGATCAGACCGTGCTGCTCGATACCCTGCAGCCCGGCGCAGTCAACCGCGCGAGTTCGGTGCGTCTCAATGCGGGCGGCAAAGGCGTCAACGTCGCCTCGTGCCTGGCCGACTGGGGCTTGCCGACGATCGCGACCGGCCTGCTCGGGCGCGACAACACCAGCGAGTTCGACAGCCTGTTCGCACGCAAGCGCATCGACGATCGCTTCGTGCGCATCGCCGGCCAGACGCGCACCAACATCAAGATCGTCGCAGCCGACAGCGGCGAGACCACCGACATCAACCTGCCCGGCACACCGGCCGATGCGGATTCGTTCGCGCAGGTGCAGGCCGTGCTCGGCGAACTGCGCGATCGCAGCGGCATCGCGGTGCTCGCAGGCAGCCTGCCGGTGGGCATCGACACCGATGCCTACGCCGCCCTGCTGCGGCAAACCGCGGCCAGCGGCATGCGCAGCGTGCTCGACACCAGCGGCGCTCCGCTCACGGCCGCCTTGCGAGGCAATGCCGCGCCCTACGCGATCAAGCCCAATCGCCACGAGCTCGAAAGCTGGTGCGGGCGCAAGCTCGACAGCGCCGAAAAGCTGCTCGCGGCCGCGCGTGAACTGCAAGGCCTCGGCATCGTGCTCGTGGTGATCTCGATGGGCGCCGAAGGCGCGCTGTTCACCGACGGGGACGCGCAGGCTTTCATCGCCCGGCCGCCGGTCATCGAAACACAAAGCACGGTCGGCGCCGGTGACGCGATGGTCGCCGGCATCGTGGCCGCGATGGCCGAGCGACGCGATCTCGAATCGCTCGCGCGGCTGTCGACCGCATTCGCCACCGCCAAGCTCGGCCTTGCGGGCCCGAACCTGCCGGCGCGCGAGCAGGTGCTTGCGCTCGCCGAAGCCACGCGCATCGAACGCCTGCGCTGAACAGCAGCATTGCGAGGAGAACCATCATGAGTTCATCGATCACCCATCTGATCGCGGTGATTTCCGCGGGCGAGCGCAGCACCGAAGCCGTGCTCGCGGCCGAGGCGCTGCGCCGGGCCGCAGCCGATGCGTCACTGCAGCTGCGCGTGGAAGTGCGCACCGCGCTCGGCACGCTGAGCCCGATCGACGACGCCTCCGATGCGCAGCGTCTGCTGCTGATCGGCGATGGCGATTTCGAAGCCGCCCGCTTCGCCGGCCTGCCGCGCAGCCAGGCCTCGCTCGAACAGGCGCTGGCCGATGCGCCGGCGGTACTGCGCACGGCGACGCAAAGCGCTGCGACGAGCGCCGTACCAAGCACCGCCACGAGCGAAGGGCCCAAGCGCATCGTCGCGATCACCTCGTGCCCGACCGGCATCGCGCACACCTTCATGGCGGCCGAAGGCATCCAGCAGGCGGCCAAGGCACTCGGGCATCGAATCCGCGTCGAGACGCAGGGCTCGGTCGGTGCGCGCGACACGCTCACGGCCGACGAGATCCGCGAGGCCGATCTCGTGCTGATCGCGGCCGATACGCAGGTCGATCTGTCGCGCTTCGCCGGCAAGCCGCTGTTCAAGAGCAACACCAAGCCCGCGATCAACGACGGCAAGGCGCTCATCGCCAAAGCCTTCGCCGAGGCGCAGCCGCATCGCGCCGCAGCGACCGAGTCGAACAGCGCAGCGACGTCGACGAAACAGGCCGCGAGCAAGAGCGGGCCGTACAAGCATCTGATGACGGGCGTCTCGTTCATGCTGCCGTTCGTGACCGCCGGCGGTCTGCTGATCGCGCTGGCCTTCGCGCTCGGCGGCATCTATGTGTTCGACGACGCCCACAAGGGCACGCTCGGCTGGTCGCTGTTCCAGATCGGCGCCAAGGCCGGCTTCGTGCTCATGGTGCCCGCGCTCGCGGCCTACATCGCGTTCTCGATCGCCGATCGCCCGGGCCTTGCGCCCGGCATGATCGGCGGGCTCGTCGCCGCCAATCTCGGCGCCGGATTCCTCGGTGGCATCGCGGCCGGTTTCATCGCCGGCTACGGCGTGCATGCGCTCAATCGCGCGATCAAGTTGCCGCGCAATCTCGAAGGGCTCAAGCCCGTGCTGATCCTGCCGGTGCTCGGCACGCTGCTCACGGGCCTGCTGATGATCTACGTCGTCGGCGGGCCGGTCGCCGAAGCGCTCGCCGCGATGACGGCCTGGCTGCGCGGCATGCAGGGCAGCAGCGCGATCCTGCTCGGCCTGCTGCTCGGCGGCATGATGGCCTTCGACATGGGCGGGCCGATCAACAAGGCCGCGTATGCGTTCTCGACGGGCCTGCTCGCGAGCGAGGTCTACAGCCCGATGGCGGCGACGATGATGGCCGGCATGACCGCTCCGCTCGGCGTCGCGCTCGCGACGAAAATCTTCGCCGATCGCTTCACCAAGGAAGAACGCGAAGCCGGCAACGCCGCGGCCGTTCTCGGCCTGGCCTTCGTCACCGAAGGCGCGATTCCGTATGCGGCGCGCGATCCGCTGCGCGTGATTCCGGCGCTCGTGCTCGGCTCCTCGGTCAGTGGTGCGATCTCGATGCTCGTCGGCGCCGAACTCAAGGTTCCGCACGGCGGCGTGTTCGTGCTGCCGATTCCGAACGCCGTTACGCACCTGGGCGGCTATCTCGTCGCGCTCGTCGTCGGCACGCTGCTGACCGCCGTTGCGCTGCGTGTGCTCAAGAAACCCGCGCCGATCGGCGCGAGCGCCACCACCTGAATCCATTGCTTTTTTGCAGCTGACGCGGACCACGATCCGCACGAGGAGAGCCCCATGTCATCGTCTCGCATCCGTCGCCACGTGCTGGCGGCATTGGCGCTCTGCGCCCCGAGTCTGGCCTTCGCCGGCACGCTCGCAGACAGTCTCACGCCGAAGGCCGGCTACACCGGCGAATTCGCCGTGCTGCTCGACGGCGGCCAAAGCCGTGGCGATGCCTACGCCGGACAATTCCACGTCGGCGCCGATCTCGACCTCGCCAGCTTCGCGGACTGGAAAGGAGCGGCAGTGCATCTGAACATCTCCTCGCGCCACGGCGACAACCTCGCGGTCGACGAAATCGGCAACAGCACCTCGGTGCAGGAAATCTTCGGCGGCCAGGGTGAGCGGCTCGCCAATCTGACGCTCGAACAGAAGTTGCTCGATGATCGCCTCGTGCTCGAAGGCGGACGCACGGTCGCGAACATCCACTTTCTCGGCTCGGACCTGTGCAGCTACTTCCAGCTCAACGCGGCCTGCGGCAATCCGACCTTCGTGTTCCGCACAAGCAGCTTCACCTGGTGGCCGGTGTCGAGCTGGGGCGCGCATGCCAAGGCCTGGATCACGCCGACGATCTACGCGCACATCGGCGCCTACGAGGTGAACCCGCATCAGGCCGACGACGGTCAGCATGGTTTGACCTGGAACACGAAGGACAGCACCGGCGTGATCCTGCCGTTCGCGCTCGGCTACAAGACCACGCTCGAAACCGCTCGCCTGCCTTCCATGATCGAACTCGGCGGCTGGCACGATCGCTCCGACTACACCGATCCGCTCGCCGACGCCAACGGCGATCCGGCGCAGGTCAGCGGCCTGCCGTATGCGATGCACGACCGCCGCAGCGGCGTCTACGCGCGCTTCGAACAGCAGCTCACGCGGCCTTCGGCGAACGACGATCGCGGCCTGATCGTATTCGGCAACGCGCTCAGGCAGGTGCAGGGCGAAGCGATCGAGGATTACTTCATCGATCTCGGCTTCGTGCAGAAAGGCACCTTCCGCAATCGCCCACTCGACAACGTCGCCTTCGTGATCACGCAGCAGCATTACAGCGACGAAGCCATCGAGAACCTGCGCCTCACGCGCGCCACGGCCGGCGGCAGCGGAAGCCCGCATCGTTCGCAGACGATGATGGAACTGAGCTACGGCATCCAGCTCACGCCCGCGCTGCGCATCGCCCCGAACCTGATCTACGCGATCCACCCGGACCAGTTCGCCGATCCCGATCGCACCGAGGATCTGCCGAATGCGTTCATCGCGGGGCTGCGTGTGGATCTGTCGCTGACGCCCGCGCTCAAGGCGACCGCGCGGCAGTTCACGCGGAGTGCGACGAAGGGTTGATTGGAGATCGCCCACTTTCCAGAAGAACCCTCTCTCCCCGCCTTCGGCGGGACTCTCTCCCGCAAGCGGGAGAGAGACGTCAACGGCATCGCGACGACATTGGAGTCAACACACCATGCCGGTCCCCTCTCCCACTCGTGGCGAGGTCGTTGGCTCAGGGCGAGGACTGACTCGATGTCAGTCCGAGTTAAGCAATGACGGTCCGAAGAACCGGGACAGGGGCTCTCGCCTAAGGCGCGATCGGTACCGCCACCTGCGCCCCACGCTGCCAGACCGAATCGATCCGCTGCAGCGCCTCGACGTTCCTGCTGGGATCACCGTCGACGACGAGCAGGTCGGCGCGCTTGCCCGCTACGAGCACACCGCGATCATCGAGTCCAAGCAGCGCAGCGGCCCCGCTCGTGGCGATCGTGATCGCCTGCATCGGTGACAGGCCGGCCGCGACCATGAGCTGCAGCTCGCGATGCTCGGCGAAGCCCGGAATGCGCTGCGGATTCGCGCCCGAATCGGTGCCGAAGCCGATCTTCACGCCGCCGTCGAACAGCGCTTTCAGGTTGCGCTGATTGGTCGCGAGCGAGGCCTGGTTGCGTACCAGTGCCTGCTTGTCGGCGAGCGTCTTCTCGCGCCAGGCCGCGTCGTCGAACTGCGCCGCCAGCGCTGGCTGCAGGCTCTCCCTGAAGAACGCCGAGCGCATCCACTCGGGCTGCTGCGCATAGACGTAGAACGCCTCGTCGAGATCGAGCGTGGCGATATACCAGGTGCCTTTCGTTTTCATCGCCTGGATCAGCGCCGCATCGACGTCACGATCGCGGATTCCGTGCGCGAGGATGTCGACGCCCGCATCGACGAGCTTGCGCGCGTCGTCGAGGTAGTAGACGTGCGCGGCCACGCGCAGGCCGAGCTGGTGCGCCTCGTCGATGATCGCGGTGTAGATCTCGGGCTTCATCTTCGCGGCCAGCGTGTGATTGAAATCGTCGACCCAGATCTTCAGCACGTCGGGCTTGCGTTTGGCGCTGTCGCGCACGAAGGCGCGCGCTTCCGCAACCGTACGCGGACGATAGAGCTGCTCGGCGCCGACCTTGACCGGCGGAGCACCCTGCTCGACGCCGAAGCCGCGATCGGCGCCGAACAGGTCGGCTCCGCGCATGCGGCCCTCGTGCGCAGCTTCGCGCAGCGACAGAAACGCCGGCGCATTCATGCCGAGCGAAGTCACCGTGGTCACGCCGAAGCGCTGCCATTGCTTGAGCTGGCGCTCGACGTTCGCTCGCGTGTAGTTCTGCGGACCCACGACGAGGCCGTCGGTGAGACCGACGTGCGAGTGATTCGAGATCAATCCAGGCAGCACGCTCTTGCCGCTCAGGTCGATCTCGCGCGCGCCTTTGGGAACGCTCACGCCCGCATCGGGGCCGAGGGCGGCGATGCGGCCGTCCTCGATGAGCAGGGTCGCGCTTTCGATCGCAGCGCCACCCTGCCCGTCGATGATGCGGACGTGGCGCAAGGCCACCGCATCGGCCATCGCGCAGGCGCTGAAACCGAGCAGGCCCGCAGCGAATATCCAGGGCATCGAACGAACCATCGGCGCTTCTCCTTCCGTGGGAGCGCCGAGTGTAGCGATTGCCTGCCGACCGAGCGCCTCAGCCCTCGTGCTTCCCGCTCTCGCTCTGGTTCTCGCTCTGCGCGGCCGAAGCGCGAGCGCCCGGATGCACGATGACCGAGCAGGTGGTCCCGGCGACGAGCGTGGTCTGGCGCGACTCCGCATCGAGCGCGATGCGCACGGGCACGCGCTGGGCCAGACGCACCCAGTCGAAGGTCGGATTCACGTTCGACAGCAGCGCCGGGCCGTTCGGATTGTCGCGATCGGTGATGCCGCGTGAAATGCTGTCGACATGGCCTCGCAGGCGGCGGCCATCGAGCAGGCGAACTTCGGCCGCATCACCCGCGCTCATGCGCGCGAGCCGCGTTTCTTCGAAATAACCGTAGACGTAGTACGAATCCGAGCGCACGAGCGCGAGCGCCGGACGGCCTGCGCTGGCGTAATCGCCCGTGAAGGTCGTGAGGTTGGTGACGTAGCCGTCAGCCGGGGCGCGCACCTCGGTGCGCTGCAGATCGAGCTCGGCCGCAGCGAGCGCGGCCTCGGCCTGCGCGACCTGCGCCTGCGCGGCGGTCAGTGCGAAGTTGGCGGCCTGCACCTGTTCTTCGGCGACGACGATGCTCTGCACGGAAGCACGCCGACGCGCCGCGTCCTGGCGCTGCGCGAGTTCGGCACGGCGCGAGGCCAACGTCGCCCTGGCCTGCGCGACGGCCTGTTCGTAGCGTTCCGGATCGACGCGCATGAGCACCTCGTTCTTGTGCACGAGCTGGTTGTCGTGCACGGCGACTTCGGCGACGAGGCCCGAGACGTCAGGCGCGAGATTGATGACGTCCGCGCGCACGCGTCCGTCGCGCGTCCACGGCTCTTTCATTTCGTGCTGCCAGAGCCGCAGTCCGGCGATCGTCGCCGCCGCGACCAATGCAGCGGTCAGGACCAGGCGCAGCATCCATTTCAAAGCGTTCATCTCAAACTCCGATCACGGCACGTGCGAGCGCGAGGCCCGCGAACAGCAGAATGAAAAAGCTCAGCCGGGCCAGCGAGGGATGCCAGAACCAGCGGTAGACGCCCGCTTTCGTGAGCAGGGTCTCGAGCGGCCAGAAGATCAGCGCGCTGATCAGGAAAACCGGCAGCAGCGAAGGAAACAGCACGCCGTCGAAGGCGAGTTCAGGCGCCATGAGCGGCTCCGATCGTGGGAGTTTCGGCGCGCGCGCTGCGCTGCGCCTCGGCTTTGGTGCGCGCGCGCAGGTCCGCGTACCAGCGATCGTCGCTGAGCAGCAGGCGCAGCTGTCGCAAGGCCGCGTGCAGCTCGTTGCCCGAACGCTGCTTCGCCTCGCGGGCCAGCTGCGTACGCATGAGCACCTGCTCCTGCGCTTCGAGCTCGGAAATGCTGCGCGCGCGCGACCGGCCGCGAGGATCGGCGAAAAATTCGGCGAGCCCGTCGAGCAGCGCGGGCGACACGCCCGCAGCGGAGCGGCGCGACGCCGCCTCGCGCACCGCGAGCACCGCATGCCCGGCCTCGAGCACCGCGAGCGCGCAGGCGGTCAGGCGCGGTCGCAGTTCGGGGCGCTGCGGGCCGTTGCGTCCGACGAGGATCGTCAGCAGCTCGCGCACGCCGTGATCGAGACGATGACGACGTTGATCGATATCGCCCTCGCAGGTGCGCGACGCATAGCGCCAGAGGCTGCGGCGCAGGCGCCCCGAGAAATCCGTCGCGAGCGGCACGATCGCGGTGAACGAAGCGATCGCGAGCGCGCAGGCCGTCAGCGCGCCGAGCACTTCGTTGACGGTGCCCGGCAAGTCGTAGCTCGGCGCGGACTGCATGCCCAGCAGCACCGGAAAGAACATGCCGACCCCGCGGCCGATCGTCGCGGTTTTCGGAATCATCGTGATCCAGGCGCAGAACGCGAGGAACGGCGCGAGCACCAGGGCCATCGAAACGAAATCATCCGCCTGCGGCAGCACGCCGAACTTGACGACGATGACGAGCACGCCGGCGAGCACGACCGAGATCATCAGGTCGCGCACGGCGGCCTTGGGTTGCGGCATCGCGGCGAACAGCGTGCAGGTCACCGCGGTCAGCACGAGCGCCGAAGGACCGCGCGGCCAGTCGGTGGCGATCCAGAACACCGACATCAGGCCGATGCCGACCGCGCCGCGCAGGCCCATGAAGATCGCTTCGATGCCGTCGGTGTGCGGCAGCCAGCCGATGCCTGCGCCCTTGGCTTTCGGCCGCTCACGCGTGAAATCCGCGTACGAGCTCGTGAATTCGAGATAGCTGTCGACGAGGTTCACGAGGCGCTCGGCGAGCGCCTCGAAATCCATGCGCGCCTCGAGATTCGAGGCCTCGTCGCCGTGCGCATCGGACACCAGCGGGCGCAGCAGTTCGATGCGATCGCCGAGCTGATCGCGCCAGCCCGACAGGCGCGGCTCGATCGCGGCGGCTTCGTCGGACGAGCGTGGCAGTTGCCCAGCCGAATCGAGGCCCGTCGAGATCAGCCGGCCGAATTCTTCGGCGAGACCCCCGAGCAGATTCAGCGCCGTCATCGCCGCGGCGTTCGGCGTTCGAACCTGCGCCGCGCGCAGGCGATCGACCGCGAGGCTCCAGCCATGCAGATGCGAATCGGCGCGGCTCATCGCATCGGCGAAACGGCGCAGCTGCGGCCCATGCAGGCGAATTTCCGCGCTCTCGAAACTCGCCGCCTCGCGACGCAGTTCGAGCGCGATCGCGGTCTCGGCGAGCGCGAGTCCGCGTGCGAGCCGCTGCTGCGGCTGCCAGTGCCCGCTCGCGACCGAGCGCGCGTGCGCGGCCAGATCGGCGTAGGCCTTGCGCACCGCGTCGCGCAGCGTGTGCGAGGCGTATTCGGGCAGCAGCAGATCGGCGATCAGAGCGGTGCTGACGATACCGACGAGCACTTCGGTCGCGCGCATCACCGCGATGCTGAAGACGAGTTCGGGCGTCGCGATCGCCGGCACCGCGATGATGGTCACGGTGTAGCCGGCCAGCACGAAACCGTAGGCGCGATAGCCGCGCACGTAGGCCGCGCCCATCGTGCACAGGCCGATCCAGAGCGAGAGCGTGATCAGAAAACTCGTGCGATGCTCGACCAGCGTCGCCACCAGCGCGACCGCGGCGACGGCGCCGACCAGCGTCGCGCAGATGCGGTAGAAGCCTTTCGCGATGACGTCGCCCGAGCGCGGTGCGGCGACGATGAAGACGGTGACCATAGCGGTGCTCGGCGCGCCGAGATTCAAGGCCATCGACACGCCGAGCGCGACGAGCGCCGCGAGCACCGTGCGCAGCACGAACAGCAGTCGCGGAGCGTCGATGCGGCGCCAGTCCGCGAGCGCTTCCTGCGCGCTGCGACGCAGGAGCGCGGTCGCGCGATGCGGTGACGATGCGGCGCTCATCGCCGGCTCACCGGGTCCGGTTCGGTGCGCGCGCGCTGTCGAGCTGCGCGACCATCGGGCGCAGCAGCTCGGTGAGCCGCACCACGTCCTTCGCCTCGAGCATCGCCGTGAGGTTCTCGATCACCGGCCAGACCTCGGGCTGCACGCGGCTCACGTGCTCGTGACCGGCCGGCGTCAGGCTCACGCGCACGGCGCGGCGATCGACGTCGTCGGGCTTGCGCTCGATCCAGCCGGCGGCAACGAGGCCGTCGCAGATGCGCGTGAGGTTGGCCGGCTTTTCGCCACTGGCCTGGCAGAGCTCGCTCGCGGTGAGGGTTTCGTCGGGCTGATCGTAGAGCGCCATGACCACTTCGTAGGTGGCCGGCGTGAGTCCATGCGCGACGAGCACCACCGACAGCGCTTCCTGCGTGCGCTTGTGCAGATGCGTGAGCAGACGTGTGAGTGCGAGCCGCTCGTATGGCAGGCGGCCGAGCTGCTGGCGCCGATGCCGCAGGCGCGCTTCGATCGGGCTGAAGCTGTCTTCGTTCGTCAGGTCGCGGTTGCTCATGAGGCGCTTCCGGTTCGAGTGGGGTGATTCGGCGCGTCGGCGTGCCCGGCGACGTCGCGCTGCGCTGCATCCGCGGGCTGATCCGCATTCGGATCGAAGCCGCCGCCGAGCGCCTGCATCAGCGCGGCCTGCGAGGCGAGCCGCTGCGCGCTGCTGCGCACCAGCGCTTCGCGCGCGGTGAACAGCGCGGTCTGCGCCTGCAGCACATCGAGATAGCCGGTGAGCCCGGCCTTGAAGCCGGCGTGCGCCTGATCGAATGCGCGCTGCGCGGCTTCGACGGCCTCGCGGGTGTCCTGCGCCTGCGCCTCGGCGCTGCGGCGTTCGGACAGCGCGTCGGCCGCTTCATGCAGCGCCGCGATCACCGAAGCGTCGTAGGCGTCGACCGCGCTGTCGAAGGCCGCGGTCTGGCCGTGCAATTGAGCGCGCAGTTCGTCGCCACGGAAGATCGGCAGGCTCACCGCCGGGCCGACTTCCCAGGCCGCCGAATCGGCAAGCAGGAATTTGTTGAACGAGAGCGACTGCAAGCCGATCAGTGCGTGCAGATCCACGTTCGGATAGAAGCGCGCGTGCATCGCATCGATACCGCGGCTCGCGGCCTCGACACGCCAGCGCCGAGCGACCACGTCCGGACGGCGGCCAATCAGCATCGCCGGCGCCGCCTGCGGCAGCTCGATCGCGCGATCGAGCGCGAGTGCGGGCGCCGCCAGCGCTTCGCCCGCGCCCGGTCCGTCGCCGACCAGTGCGGCGAGCGCGTAGCGCGCGCGATCGATCGCGCTGGCGCTCGCATCGAGCCGCGCCTTGAGCAGCGGCAGCTCGGCGCGCACCTGGCTCAGCTGCAAT
The DNA here is from genome assembly GCF_058783045.1 of Hydrocarboniphaga sp. FW305-C-57. NCBI lineage: Bacteria > Pseudomonadati > Pseudomonadota > Gammaproteobacteria > Nevskiales > Nevskiaceae > Hydrocarboniphaga > Hydrocarboniphaga sp. FW305-C-57. The sequence continues at coordinate 246,359 of NZ_JBYSYG010000005.1, forward strand.
TCGGCGACCATGCCGGCCGCGCGCAGCTTGAGCGTGATGTCGATGATCTGCTGGCGCTGTTCGACTTCGGCCTCGAGCTCGTGGTGCAGCTCGCAGGCCAGCGCGTAATTCACGTAGGCGCGAACGACCGCGCTTTCGAGCGCGAGTCGGGCGGCGCGTGCTTCGAGCTCGCTCGCGCGCTCGCCGCCGAGCGCCGAATCCCAGGCCGCGCGGTCGCCGCCCCAGAAGTCGAAGGCGTAGCGGAGCTTGAGATTGGCCTGGTTCTCCCAGTACGAGGCGCCGCCGAGCGGCGGCGGAAAGATATGGTTGGACGAGTAATGCGTGCGCCGCGACAGCGCCTCGACGTCCTCGTCCCAGCCGATCGCCGATTCGGCGCCTTCGGCCGCGGCGCGCGCCTGTTCGACGCGGTCCATCGCGAGCTTGAGGTTCGGGTTGTCGGCGACGGCGCGGGCGACGAGCGCATCGAGCTGGGCGTCGCCGAACATCGTCCACCAGCGCTCCTGCGGCCAGCCGGCCGGCGACAGCGAGGCGCTCAGCACCTGGCCGCCGTCGAGACCGGAGACGTCCACGGGTTTTCTATGCGCGGCGATGCCGCCGGTGTCGGCGCAGGCCGCGAGCAGGGCGGCGCCGAGCGCGGCGACCACGGGTGCGGTAAGCCATAGTGGTTTCATGGCTGAATATTACATCACTGAAATATCAATCAGTGTAATTTTCGGCGATCAAATTTATCGATGCCCGGCCCCGGGTTCCGGAAATGAATTCCTGAACGGCGCCGCATCGGAAGCGAGCCGGAGCTGCATGTAAAATGGCGGCTCATTGAAGGGCGCCAGCGGCGCCCTTCGCATTTGACGCATATGAATACGAACGCGACGGACCCGACCTTTCCGCCTCTCGCCGTTGCCGCGCTCGCCACCGTGCGCGCGGCGAGCGCGCACGACGGGCTCATCCTCGCCGTCGCCGGCAACGAGCAGGAGGCGTATCGGCTCGAAGACGAGTTGCGCTTCTTCGCCGGCGGCGAGATCGAGGTGCTCCATCTGCCCGACTCCGAGGTGCTGCCCTACGAGCAGTTCTCGCCGCACCAGGAAATCCTGTCGAGCCGCATGGCGGCGCTGTACCGGCTGCCGCAGCAGAAGCGCGGCATCCTGCTGATCACGGCCGACGCGCTGCTGCAGCGCTTCCCGCCGCGCAGCTACATCGAGGGCCGCACCTTCCTGCTCAAGGCTGGCGAGAAGCTCGATCTGCAGGCCTTTCGCGACAAGCTCGTCGCCGCCGGTTACACGAGCGTCTCGGAGGTGCAGACCCAGGGCGAGTTCGCGGTGCGCGGAGCGCTTGTCGACCTGTTTCCGATGGGCTCGGACACCGCCTATCGCATCGACCTGTTCGATGACGAGATCGAATCGATCCGCAGCTTCGACCCGGAAACCCAGCGCAGCATCGACAAGGTGCCCGAAGTGCGGCTGCTGCCCGCGCGCGATTTCCCGACCGACAAGGAAGGCATCGAAGTCTTCCGTCGTCGCTATCGCGAATATTTCCCGGGCGACCCGGCGCGCTCGCGCATCTACAGCGAAGTCAGCAAGAAGCTCATGCCGGGCGGCATCGAGGCCTGGCTGCCGCTGTTCTTCGGCCAGACCGCGACGCTGTTCGACTATCTGCCGCCGAAAACGCGTGTTGTCGAGCTCGCCGATCTGGTCGCGGCGACCACGGCCGACTGGGCGCAGATCGACGAGCGCTACGAGCGCCACCGCGGCGACATCGAGCGCCCGCTCATGAAACCGGCCGATCTCTACATCGAGCCTTCGCAGGCGCTGACGCGACTGGCGACCTTGCCGCACGTCGAGGCGCCGCTCGCCTTGCGCGGCAGCGCCAACACGCTGGCCAGGCCGCTGCCGGCCGGCGAAGCCGATCTGCGGGAATGGATCAAGAACACGCCAGGCCGCGTACTGTTCGTCGCCGAATCCGCAGGCCGCCGCGAATCGCTGCTCGACTGGCTCAAGGGCTTCGGCGTGCTGCCGCGCGTGCACGAGAGCTGGCTCGATTTCGAGACCGACAAGAATCGCTACGGCATCGTCGTCGGTCCGCTGCAGACCGGCTTCGAACTCGCCGGCGAAAAGCTCGCGCTGGTCGCCGAGGCGCAGGTGTTCGGCCGCCGGGCGCCGGTGGAATCGCGTGCGCGCCGGGCCAAGGTGCGCGATCCCGAAACGATTCTTCGCGATCTGTCGAGCCTCGCGATCGGCTCGCCGGTGGTACACGCGCAGCACGGTGTCGGCCGCTATCGCGGCCTGCAGCGGCTCGATGCGGGCGGCATCGAATCCGAATACCTGCTGCTCGAATACGCGGGCGGCGACAAGCTTTACGTGCCGGTCGGATCGCTGCAGATGATCCACCGCTACACGGGCGCCGAAGAGGCTTCCGCACCGCTGCATTCGCTCGGCTCGGATCGCTGGGAAAAGGTGCAGGCCAAGGCGCGCGAGAAAGCGCACGACGTCGCCGCCGAGCTGCTGCAGATCCAGGCGCGCCGCGCGGCCAAGCCCGGCATGTCGCTGGAACTCGAGGAAGACGACTACCGCCGCTTCTGCGATGGCTTTCCGTTCAACACCACGCCCGACCAGCAGGCCGCGATCGACGCCGTGCTGGCCGACCTCAAACTCGACAAGCCGATGGACCGCGTGGTCTGCGGCGACGTCGGCTTCGGCAAGACCGAGGTCGCGCTGCGCGCCTGCTTCGCGGTGGCGCGCTCGGGCCGCCAGGTCTGCATGCTCGCGCCGACGACCTTGCTCGTCGAACAGCACGCGAAGAATTTCCGCGACCGTTTCGCCGATTGGCCGATCCGCGTCGCCGCGCTCTCGCGCATGCGCACGGCCAAGGAACAGGCGGCGATGCTCAAGCAGATCGAGGAAGGCTCGCTCGACATCATCATCGGCACGCATCGCCTGCTGCAGGAAGACGTGCGCTTCAAGAACCTGGGCCTGGTCGTCGTCGATGAAGAGCATCGTTTCGGCGTGCGCCACAAGGAGCGCCTCAAGAACATGCGCGCCGAAGTCGACATGCTCACGCTGACGGCGACGCCGATTCCGCGCACGCTCAACATGAGCATGTCGGGCCTGCGCGATCTGTCGATCATCGCCACGCCGCCGGCCTCGCGCATCGCGATCAAGACTTTCGTCGCCGAGTGGGAACGCAACCTCGTGGTCGAGGCGATCCAGCGCGAGCTGCGTCGTGGCGGCCAGGTGTACTACCTGCACAACGAGGTCGCCGACATCGCGCGCATCGCCGACGACGTGCAGAAAATGGTGCCCGAGGCCATCGTGCGCTACGCCCACGGCCAGATGCGCGAGCGCGACCTCGAGCAGGTGATGCTCGATTTCTATCACCAGCGCTTCAACGTGCTCGTGAGCACCACGATCATCGAGTCGGGCATCGACGTGCCGACCGCGAACACGATCCTGATCGATCGCGCCGACAACCTGGGCCTCGCGCAGCTGCACCAGCTGCGTGGACGCGTCGGACGCAGCCATCACCGCGCCTACGCCTACCTGCTCGTGCCGAGCAAGCGCGCGCTGTCGGCCGACGCCGAGAAGCGCCTCGAGGCGATCGAAACGCTCGGCGATCTCGGCTCGGGCTTCGCGCTCGCCACGCACGATCTCGAAATCCGCGGCGCCGGCGAGCTGCTCGGCGAAGGCCAGTCGGGCCAGATCGAGGAAGTGGGCTTCACGATGTACGCCGAGCTGCTCGCGCGCGCGGTGAAGGCGCTGCGCTCGGGCAAGCTCGACGACCAGCCGTTCGGCATCGCCGCCTGCGAAGTCGACCTCGCCGTCTCCGCGCTGCTGCCCGACGACTACATACCGGACGTGCACACGCGCCTGGTGTTCTACAAGCGCGTCGCCGAAGCCGGCGACGACGAGCGCCTGAAGGAACTCAAGATCGAGATGATCGACCGCTTCGGCCTGCTGCCGCCGGCCGCCGAGCGCCTGTTCGATGCCGCGCGCCTGCGCGTGATGGGCGAGGCGCTCGGCATCACGCGCATCCGCGCCGGTGCCAAGGGCGCGACGCTCGATTTCGGCGCGCAGCCGAAGATCGATCCGATGAAGCTCATCAAGCTGATCCAGAAGCAGCCCAAGGTCTACAAGCTCGAAGGCCAGAAGCGGCTCAACATCAACGCCCCGCTCGAAGCGCCCGAAGCCAGAGGCGACCAGATCGCGGCCCTGCTGACTACACTCGGCGACAAGCCGTGATCACCGCGGCACCGGAGACGAGACACGTGAGACGCAAGCTGGTAGGCGCATTGATCTGCCTGATCGCGCTGCTGCCCAACTTCGCAACCGCAGCCGATGCGACCTATCGCGTCGACATGATCGTGTTCCTCGACCTCTGGCACTCGGGCGACGAGGCCGGCATCGCGTCCGGCTCGCCGAACCTCGCCAATGCGATCCGGCCCGAAGACGTCCAGGCGCTGCGCTCGGCCGGCATCGAGATCCTGCCGGACGCGCAGTTCGGACTCGACGACGAGTACAAGCACCTGCGCTACAGCAAGCAGTTCAAGCCGCTCGTGCGGCTGGCCTGGACGCAGAAGAATCCGCCGACCGAGCGCGGCCCGGCGATTCGCATCCAGGTCGGCGGCTCGTCGGCCGACGGCGACCCGGCGGCGACCGATGCGGCCGCCGGAGGCCCGCAGGTGCAGGGTTCGGTCGCCCTGCTGCTGAGCCGCTACCTGCACCTCGACATCGACCTTCAGTACGTCGAAGACGGCACCGCCTGGAAGCTCGACGAGCGCCGCCGCATGCGCCGCGACGAGGTGCACCACCTCGACAGCCCGCGCCTCGGCGTGCTGGCCAAGGTCAGCAAGGCCTCGGGCGCCGACAACGATGCGGCGCCGCCGCCTCAGTAAGGCCGTTCGCCGCGCTCGACGCCCCGCAGACGCCCGCCTCGCGCGGGCGTTTTGCCGTTCGGAGCTACATATTCAATTTTGGCCTTTTTAAATCTCCACATATTCTTTTTAGAAATAACCGCAGCCTTCTAGGATGCAGGCCAACCCCGGGTGATATCCACGGAAGACCTGCCTTTATGAACGCTCAAGTCCATCGCCTGGACGAAACCGAAGCCCGCCTCGCGGAGCGCATCGTCCAAGCCATTCGCGGCCTGCGCTACGGCTCGGTCGAGATCGTGGTCCACGACGGCCGGGTGGTGCAGTTCGAGCGCCGCGAACGCGTGCGCTTCGACCGCACCGCCGAAGAATCATCGACGCGCCGCTAAAGAAGACCGGCGGCCCGACTCACAGACCAGCGAAGAACATGCTCAAGAAACTCATCGTGGCCGCCGCCCTCGCGGCCCTGCCCGTGCTCGCCCAGGCGGCCTCCAGCGAACTGCTCAACGTCTCCTACGATCCGACGCGCGAGCTCTACAAGAACATCAACTCGGCGTTCATCGCCCAGTGGAAGCAGCAGAGCGGCGACACGCTGAAGATCCAGCAGTCGCACGGCGGCTCGGGCAAGCAGGCCCGCGCGGTCATCGACGGCCTCGAGGCCGACGTCGTCACGCTCGCGCTCGCGGCGGACATCGATGCGCTCGCCGACAAGGGCAAGCTGCTGCCCGCGAACTGGCAGCAGCGGCTGCCGCACAACAGCTCGCCGTACACCTCGACGATCGTCTTCCTCGTGCGCAAGGGCAACCCGAAGAAGATCAAGGACTGGGACGACCTCATCAAGCCCGGCATCAGCGTGATCACGCCGAACCCGAAGACCTCGGGCGGCGCGCGCTGGAACTATCTGGCCGCCTACGTGCACGGCCTGCAGAAGTTCAACGGCGACGAGGCCAAGTCGCGCGACTTCCTGAAGGCGCTCTACAAGAACGTGCCGGTGCTCGACAGCGGCGCGCGCGGTTCGACCACCACCTTCGCCCAGCGCGGGCTCGGCGACGTGCTGCTGGCCTGGGAGAACGAGGCCTTCCTGTCGCTCGAAGAGTTCGGCGCCGACAAGTTCGACATCGTCGCGCCGTCGCTGTCGATCCTCGCCGAGCCGCCGGTCGCGGTCGTCGACAAGGTGGTCGACAAGCACGGCACGCGCAAGGCCGCCGAGGCCTACCTGAACTTCCTCTACACGCCCGAGGCGCAGGAAATCATCGCCAGGAACTACTACCGCCCGATCGACGCGAACGTGGCGGCCAGGTACGCCGACAAGTTCCCGAAGATCGAGCTCAAGACCATCGCCGACCTCGGCGGCTGGACCAAGGTCCAGGCCACGCATTTCGGCGACGGCGGCGTGTTCGACCAGATCTACGGCGCTCGCTGAGCCATTCGAAGCGCTCATTCCCGCGAAGGCGGGAGTCCAGTTCGACTCAGTGAACGCCTGGACCCCGCCTTCGCGCGGGTGACGAAGCCGCATCGCCGCACCCCTTCACTTACCGACGCAGAAAACCATCATGTCCATCGCAGCCGTCAACACGCGCAACCAGTTCCGCGGCAAGGTCGCCAACATCCGCCGCGGTTCCGTCGTCTCCGAAATCGAGGTGCTGACGCCCAACGGCATCATCTCGGCGGTCGTCACCACCTCGTCGATCGACCTGATCAACCTGCAGGTCGGCGAAGAAGCGCTCGCCATGTTCAAGGCCACCGACGTGCTCGTCGCCAAGCTCGGCTGAACGCGCGCACGCAATTGCAAAGGCGCTCCTCGCGATGTGCGTGATCATCCACAAACCGGCCGGCGTCGCGATTCCCCCCGCGCTGCTGACCGCCTCGGCCTCGCTCAATCGCGACGGCTGGGGCTTGATGGGCTTCGACGCGACCGGCCGCCTGCTGCTCGAGCGCCATGCGCGCGTCGACGTCGCCGAGCTGCTCGAAGCCGAGCAGCGCTATCGCGACGTCGAGATCGTGATGCACCTGCGCATGCTCACGCGCGGCTCCACGCATGCGGCGAACCTCCATCCGCTGCCGGTCGACGAGCACAGCTTGCTGATGCACAACGGCACCGTCGACCGACTCGACACGCCGGTCTGCGGCCGCTCGGACAGCTGGCACCTGGCGACCGAAGTGCTGCGTCCGCTGCTCGAGCGCGATCCGGCGCTGATCGAGCAGCCGGCGTTCACGCAGCTCGTCGAGCTCGCGCTCGGGCCGCAGAACCGCGCGGTGCTGCTGCATGCGCCGAGCCGTCGCATCCACGTCTTCAACCGCCGGTACGGAGCCGAGATCGACGGGCTCTGGTGCAGCAGCACGCGCTGGATCGACGAGCGTCATTTCACGGTGCCTTCGGCTCCGCAGCCGCAGGAGCGCAGCCTGCTGACCGAGCATTTGCGATTCATCTGAAGCGGCCTTTCTCCCGGGCTGACTGTACGGACAGAGACCCCATGACTTCTTTGGCTGCACCTGCGTCGAACATCATCAGGCCGGCACCACGGCAGCGATCGGTGATGCCGGGCTTCGGCCTGAGCCTGGGCTACACGCTGCTGTACCTGAGCCTGATCGTGCTGATTCCGCTCGCCGGCGTGTTCTTCAAGGCCGCCGACCTCGGACCGCAGCAGCTCTGGAACGTCGTCACCTCGCCGCGCGTGGCCTCGGCGCTGCGCTTGAGCTTCGTCGCCGCGCTGGTCGCGGCGACGATCAACGCGTTCTTCGGCCTGCTGGTCGCCTGGGTGTTCGTGCGCTACGACTTCTTCGGCAAGAAGCTGCTCGACGCCACCATCGACCTGCCGTTCGCGCTGCCGACCGCGGTCGCCGGCATCGCGCTGACCGCGCTGTATTCGGGCAACGGCTGGATCGGCCAGTTCCTCGAGCCGCTCGGCATCAAGATCGCATTCACGCCGCTCGGCGTGATCGTGGCGATGACCTTCATCGGCCTGCCGTTCGTCGTGCGCACCGTGCAGCCGGTGCTCGAAGAGGCCGAAAAGGAGCTCGAGGAAGCCGCCGCCTCGCTCGGCGCGACACGCTGGCAGACGATCACGCGCGTGATCCTGCCGGCGATCCTTCCAGCGCTGCTGACCGGCACCACGCTCGCCTTCGCGCGCGCGGTCGGCGAATACGGCTCGATCATCTTCATCGCCGGCAACCTGCCCGGAATCTCCGAGATCGCCCCGCTGCTGATCATCATCAAGCTCGAGGAATTCGACTACGCCGGCGCGACCACGGTGGCGGCGACGATGCTCGTGATTTCGTTCGCGCTGGTGCTGCTGATCAATCTGCTGCAGGCCTGGACGCGCAAGCGGCAGGGGGCGAAGGCGTGAGCATGCATCTCGGCCTAAGCAATTTGTTTTTCCCCTCTCCCGCTTGCGGGAGGCCGTTGGCACTGGCGAGGACTGACTCAATGTCAGTCCGAGTTAAGCCAACGGCGGCCGAAGGACCGGCAGAGGGGCTGCTCGTAAACGGAGCGCATCTTTCGACCGAACCCTCTCTCCCCTCGCTCGCGCGAGGGACTCTCTCCCGCAAGCGGGAGAGAGGAACGGCGGCAAGCGGTGAACCTTCATGACCACCACCGACCACAGCCTGCAAGACCCGCCCAAGCTGCCGTTCGAGCCGCTGATCCAGACCAACGCGGTCATCACCGAGGCGCCGTGGCTGCGCCGTACGCTGACCGCCATCGCGCTGCTGTTCCTGCTCGGCTTCCTGCTGCTGCCGCTCGTCTCGGTGTTCTACGAAGCGCTCGGTAACGGCATCGGCGCCTACGTCGAAGCGATCGTCGAGCCCGATGCGATGGCCGCGATCCGGCTCACGCTGCTGGTCTGCGCGATCGCGGTTCCGCTCAACGTCGTGTTCGGCATCGTCGCGGCCTGGGCGATCACCAAGCACGCGTTCCGCGGCAAGCAGCTGCTCGTCACGCTGATCGACCTGCCGTTCTCGGTGTCGCCGGTGGTCTCGGGCCTGATCTTCGTGCTGATCTTCGGCGCGCAAGGCTGGGCCGGGCCGTGGCTGTCCGATCACGGCATCAAGATCCTGTTCGCCTGGCCCGGCATCGTGCTCGCGACGGTGTTCGTGACGTTTCCGTTCGTCGCGCGCGAGCTGATTCCGCTCATGCAGGCGCAGGGCACCGACGACGAGCAGGCCGCTCTGTCGCTCGGCGCCTCGGGCTGGCAGGTGTTCTGGCACGTGACTCTGCCGAACATCAAATGGGGCCTGCTCTACGGCGTGCTGCTCTGCAATGCGCGCGCGATGGGCGAGTTCGGCGCGGTGTCGGTCGTCAGCGGCCACATCCGCGGGCTCACCAACACCATGCCGCTGCACGTCGAGATTCTCTACAACGAATACAGCTTTGCGGCCGCGTTCGCGGTGGCCTCGCTGCTCGCGATCCTGGCGCTCGTCACGCTCGGTCTGAAGACCCTGCTCGAATGGCGTTACGGGGCGGAGCTCGCGGCCTCGCGCAGGCACTGAAATACCGGGAAACAATGGACATCCAAATCCGCGGCATCCACAAGGGCTTCGGCAACTTTCCGGCGCTGGCCGGCGTCGATCTCGACATCGCCTCGGGCGAGCTGATCGCCCTGCTCGGCCCGTCGGGCTCGGGCAAGACCACGCTGCTGCGCACGATCGCGGGGCTCGAATTCGCCGACTCGGGGCAGATCCTGTTCGGCGGCGAAGACACCGTCGGCCTACCGGTGCAGCAGCGCCGCGTCGGCTTCGTGTTCCAGCACTACGCGCTGTTCCGGCACATGACGGTGCTCGACAACATCGCCTTCGGCTTGCGCGTGCAGAAGCGCTCGCAGCGCCCGTCGGCCGAGGCGATCCGCCAGAAGTCGCTCGAGCTGATCGACCTCGTGCAGCTCAGCGGCCTCGACAAGCGCTATCCGTCGCAGCTGTCGGGCGGCCAGCGCCAGCGCGTCGCGCTCGCGCGGGCGCTGGCGATCGAGCCGCGCGTACTGCTGCTCGACGAGCCGTTCGGCGCGCTCGACGCCAAGGTGCGCAAGGACCTGCGCCGCTGGCTGCGCGAGCTGCACGAGACGACCGGCTACACCACGATCTTCGTCACCCACGATCAGGAAGAAGCGCTCGAGCTCGCCGATCGCGTCGTGGTGATGAACCGCGGTCGCATCGAGCAGGTCGGCACCACCGACGAGGTCTACGAAAGGCCGGCGACGCCGTTCGTGTTCGAGTTCCTCGGCAACACCAATGTGCTGCCGGGCCAGGTGCGCAATGGCGAAGTGCATGTCGATGGGCTGATTCCGGCCATCGCCAGCGCCCGCGCACAGGCCGACGAGGCTGTCGAAATCTACGTGCGCCCGATCGACCTGCGCCTGGCCGATGCCGGCGATCCGGGCATCGAGGCCATCGTGGCGAGCACCCAGCGCACCGGGCCGATCGTGCGCAGCGAGGCCATCGCGAGCGTCTCGGGCGCGAAGCTCGAAATCGAGCTCCCGCACCTGCATCGCGACGTCTCCGAACTGGTCCCGGGCGCGCGCGTGCGGCTGCGGCTGAACCAGTTCAGCGTGTTCCCGGCAAGCGCGCGCGGCAGCGCCAGCCAACGGCGCACGCTCGAAGACGTGGTGCCGAACGCGCCGGCCGAATATCGCGAGCGGGCCCGCCACGGCTGAGAAGCCGGCGGACTATCACAAAGGCGTTCGCCGGCGTCGAAGAATGCCTTCATGCTCAGGACCTTGGGCTATTTCAGATCGCGTCACAGGCTGTCACACTACGGCTCCGTCGTCGTCATGGGGCCGCGCGGCCCCGGAACCGCATCCATCGTGTTGAACTTCGTCCTCAGGCTCGTCGCTCGCCTGCCCCTGCGCCTCATGCACGGGCTCGCCGTGATCGTCGGCTGGGTCGCCTGGCACTTGGGCGGCGAGAAGAAGCGGCTGTCGCGGCTCAATGTCGACCTGTGCTTTCCCGAGCTTTCCGCCGCCGAACGCCGGCGCATCGTCTACCGCTCGTTCGGGCACTACTACAAGACCCTGTTCGAATACCCGCTGATCTACCTCGGCGACGCCGACCGGCTGCGCGCGCTGACGGTGGAAGTCCGCGGACAGCATCTGCTCGACGAAGCGCTCGCCCAGGGCAAGGGCGTGATCCTCGCCGCGATGCACCTCGGCTCGTTCGAAGTCGGGGCGATTCCGATGTCCGAGCGCTACACGATGACCGGCCTGTTCAAGCCGGTGAAATACGCGGCGATCTCCGAGCTCGCGCTCAAGGGGCGTACGCGCTTCGGCGGCCAGGTGGTGCCGATCGTCAAGCGCAACGGCAAGCGCGCGGTCGGCAGCCAGCTGCTGCGCGCGCTCAAGCGTGGCGAAATCATCTACGCGGTTCCCGATCGCGACCCGCCGCGCGGCCAGGGCGTGTTCGCGCCGTTCTTCGGCATCGAGGCGCATTCGCCAGTGCTGATTCCCAAGCTCATGCAGGCCTCGGGCGCCAAGCTGCTGATCTGCTATGGCGAACGCCTGCCCAGGGCGCGCGGCTTCGTCATGCACTTCGTCGAGCCGCCGGCCGGCCACGACAGCGAGGATCTGCAAGTGGCCGCCGCCGCGATCAACGCCGGCACCGAAGCCTGCGTGCGCGCGCATCCGGAGCAGTACTGGTGGGGCTACATGCGCTTCAAGCGCCGGCCTTACGGCCAGGTCTGCTACTACCGCAACAAGGTGCAGCACGCGCCGGCTCCGGCCACCGGGGACGGCGAGCGCAAGGCCGCCTGAGGCCCTTCGATCAGAGCGGCTGCTGCGGCGGCTTGACCAGGGCCCGCAAGGCTACCTGCGCGAGCAGCGACCAGCAGAAGATCGCGATCGCCATGCCCGATGCGCCGGGCGCATGCAGGCTCGCGACGACCAGGCTCGCGATGCCCGCGAGCACGAACTGCTGGGTGCCGAGCATCGCCGCCGCGGTTCCGGCTCGGCCACCGAAGGGCTCCATCGCCGCGGCCTGCGCGTTCGGGAACGTGAAGCCGATGCAGCTCGACACCACGAGCAGCGGAATCACCACGCCCCAGATTCCGCCGAAGCCGGTGAGCGCCGAAACCGCCATCACCGCGGCGGCGAACAGATGCACGCGCAAGGCGCCGCGCATCACCTTCTCGGCGCGCAGCCGCCTGAGCAGATGCGCGTTGAGCTGCGTGCAGACGATGAGCCCGCAGGCGTTGGCGCCGAACAGCATGCCGTACTGATCGGGCTGCAGCCCGAAGTAGTCGATGAACACGAACGGCGACGCGGTGATGTACGAGAACATGCCGGCCTGGCCGCAGGCGCCCGCGAGCGAATAGCCCATGAAGCGCCGGTGCCTGAGGATGCGCAGGTAATCGTGCGCGATGCCGCTGACGCTCAACGGCGGCGCAGGCTCGCGCTGCGGCTCGGCGATACGCAGCGCGGTGATCAGCAGGCACACGCAGCCGAACACCGCGAGCAGCAGAAAGATGCTGTGCCAGCCGAACCAGAGCTGCAGCTTGCCGCCGAGCGTCGGCGCGAGCACGGGCGCGACGCCCATCACGAGCATCAGCGACGACAGCGCGCGCGCCATCTCGTTGCCCGAAAAATGATCGCGCACGAGCGCCCGACTGATGACGATGCCCGCGCAGCCGCCGAGCGCCTGCAGGCCGCGAAACGCGATGAGCTGACCGATGCTGCCCGCGAACGCGCAGCCGAGCGACGCGACCGAGAACAGCGCGAGCCCGAACAGCAGCGGCTTCCTGCGCCCGAAGCGATCGGTGATCGGACCGTACACGAGCTGGCCGATCGCCAGGCCGACGAAATAAGCCGACACCGACATCTGCACCGACGCCGCGTCGGCCGCGAGCGCCCGCCCGATCGCCGGCAGGCTCGGTAGATACATGTCGATCGACAGCGGACCGAGCGCGATGATCACGCCCAGCGACAGAATGAAACGGCGATGCGCCGCCTGGTCTTTCATGATCCCATCGGTGCCGGAGCTTGGCGCGTGAGCGCTCTAGCTCCGGCTTGTTGTTGCGATTGAAGCGGCGTTATCAGCCCTGCTCGGGCTTCATCTGCGGAAACAGCAATACGTCGCGGATGCTCGGCGAATCGGTCAGGAACATCACGAGCCGATCGATGCCGATGCCGACGCCCGCGGTCGGCGGCAGGCCGTACTCGAGCGCGCGGATGTAATCGCCGTCGTAATGCATGGCCTCGTCGTCACCGGCGTCCTTGGCCGCGACCTGCGCCTTGAAGCGCGCATCCTGGTCCTCGGCGTCGTTGAGCTCGGAGAAGCCGTTCGCCACCTCGCGGCCGCCCGCGAAGAACTCGAAGCGATCGGTGACGTCCGGGTTGTGATCGTTGCGGCGCGCGAGCGGCGAGACTTCGGTCGGGTATTCGGTGATGAAGGTCGGATCGAACAGCTGGGCTTCGACGGTCTTCTCGAAGATTTCGGTCAGCAGCTTGCCGGGGCCGTAGGCGGGCTTGACGTCGCCGCCGACCTTCTTCGCGAAGGCGGCGAGGAAAGCCGGGTCTTCGAGCTGCGCGGCCGCGACCTCCGGATTGAAGCGCAGCACCGCCTCCTTCATCGTCCAGCGGTTGAACGGCGCATCGAGGTCGTAATCGCGCTCGGCGTAGCGCAGCTTGCCGCTGCCGTTGACGACGATCGCGGTGTCGCGGATCAGGTTCTCGACGAGGTCCATCGCGTCCTTGTAGTCCGCGTAGGCCTGGTAGAACTCGAGCATCGTGAACTCGGGGTTGTGCCTGGTGGACAGCCCTTCGTTGCGGAAATTGCGGTTGATCTCGTAGACGCGCTCGAAGCCGCCGACGACCAGTCGCTTCAGATACAACTCCGGCGCGATGCGCAGGAACAGATCGCGGTCGAGCGCGTTGTGATGCGTCACGAACGGCCTTGCGGTGGCGCCGCCGGCGATCGGCTGCAGCATCGGCGTTTCCACTTCCATGAAGCCCAGCGCATCGAAGAACTGGCGGATGAAGCGCAGCGTCTGCGTGCGCTTGGCGAAGACTTCGCGCACTTCGGGGTTCACGATGAGGTCGACGTAGCGCTGGCGATAGCGCGTCTCGGTGTCGGTCAGGCCCGACCACTTCTCGGGCAGCGGGCGCAGGCCCTTGGTCAGCAGCTCGAGCCGGCTCACGCGCAGCGACAGCTCGCCGGCCTTGGTGCGCATGACGGTGCCGGTGGCGCCGACGATGTCGCCGATGTCCCAGCTCTTGAAGGCCTCGTATGCCTCGGCGCCGATCGCATTCATCTGCACGAACAGCTGCACGCGGCCCGAACTGTCCTGGATCTCGACGAACGACACCTTGCCCTGCCCGCGCTTGGCCATGATGCGGCCCGCGAGCTTGTACGGCTGCGTCTCGCCTTCGAGCGAAGCGGCGTCGCGCTCGCTGTAGAAGCCGTGCAGCTGCTCGGCGAGCGTGTCGCGGCGGAAGGTGTTCGGAAACGCGTTGCCGGCCTCGCGCAGCCTGGCGAGCTTGTCGCGGCGGCCGGCGATGATGTGGTTTTCTTCGACGGCCGGAGCCGGCTGCGGTGCTTGTTCTTCGCTCATCTGTCTGTCTCGTGCCGCTGTTGCCTTCTCCCTCCGGGAGAAGGTGGCGCGTAGCGCCGGATGAGGGCTTCGCCGCGGGAAACGACGTTCGCCGTCACGGCGAGTCCCTCACCCCTGCACCTCTCCCGGACGGAGAGGGGTTCAAAATCACAGCCCTTGTTTCAAGCTCGCTTCGATGTACGGATCGAGGTGCCCGTCGAGCACCTTCTGCGTATCGGCGATTTCGACGCCGGTGCGCAGATCCTTGATGCGCGACTGGTCGAGCACGTAGCTGCGGATCTGGCTGCCCCACTCGATGTCGGCCTTGCTGTCTTCGACGACCTTGGCCGCCGCGGTGCGCTTGGACAGCTCCACTTCGTAGAGCTTGGCGCGCAGCATCTTCATCGCCTTGTCGCGGTTCGCGTGCTGGCTGCGCTGCGTCTGGCAGGCCACCACGATGCCGCTCGGCACGTGCTTGATGCGGATCGCCGACTCGGTCTTGTTGACGTGCTGGCCGCCCGCGCCGGAACTCCGGAAGGTGTCCACCTCGAGATCGGCCGGGTTGATGTCGATCTCGATGTTGTCGTCGATTTCGGGCGACACGAACACGCCCGAGAAGCTCGTGTGGCGGCGGTTGCCCGAGTCGAACGGCGATTTGCGAACGAGCCGGTGCACGCCGGTTTCGGTGCGCAGCCAGCCGTAGGCGTAAGGGCCTTCGACGCTCATGCTCGCGCTCTTGATGCCGGCGACTTCACCGTCCGAGCGTTCGAGCAGCTCGACCTTGAAGCCCTTGCCCTCGGCCCAGCGCGTGTACATGCGCAGCAGCATTTCGGCCCAGTCCTGCGCCTCGGTGCCGCCGGCGCCGGCCTGGATGTCGAGGAAGGCGTTGCTGGTGTCCTGCTCGCCCGAGAACATGCGCTTGAACTCCATGTCCTCGGCGATCGCGATGTAGCTCTGCACGTCGCGCTCGACACCGGCGATCAGGCTGCTGTCGTTCTCCATTTCGGCGAGTTCGAGCAGCTCCTCGGCGTCTTTCAGGCCGGCCGTGACCTTGTCGATCGGCTCGATGACGGCCTCGAGCTTGGCGCGCTCGCGGCCCAGGTTCTGGGCGTATTCGGGCTTGTTCCAGACGTCGGCAGACTCGAGCTCGGCATTGACCTCGACGAGCCGGTCCTTCTTCACATCGTAGTCAAAGATAGCCCCGGAGCGCGTCGAAACGCGCCCGCAGGGCCGTAATCTCACTTTTGATCTGGTTGATTTCCATGATCACTCGGGCTCCCGAGGGAGCGTATGAAGGGGATTCAGGGGTACTTCAGAGGGCGCGCAGTATACCGGCGCGCATCCGCCGAACGCACGGTCGAGTCTCGACGAAACCTTCGGACGGCGGTTGAGGGGTCTGGGCCTGCGTGCTACAAGCCCAGCGAGTTGAACAAAGCGTCATATCAGGGTGAGCGGCCGTAACCGCGGCGGTCGTTCAGAACAGCTCCAACCAACGTCGATACGAACTAGAACCCTCCAAGGGGAGTTAAACGCACATGATCCGTTCCGTACTGTTTGGCGGCCTGGCCGCCTTGTCCGTCGCTGCACCGGCGCTTGCCCAGGACACGGCGCCCGTCGCCGAACCTGCCCCGGCGGAGGCGCTCGCTGCCGAAGCCGCGCCGGCCGATGCCGCCGCTGCGGCGCCCATCGAAGCGGCTCCGGTCGAAACCACTCCCAGCGAAACCGCACCGGTCGAGCCGGCGGCCGAAGCCCCTGCCACCCCGCCCGTCGAAGAAAGCCGCAGCGGCCGCAACGGAGCCAACGACACGATCGGCGACCGCTGGTACGTCGCCCCGATGTTCACCTACGTCTGGGGTGACAAGGATCGCCCGACCGACGACGGCTACGGCGGCACGCTGGCCTTCGGCAAGAAGCTCGGCCCGGCCCTGGCGATCGAATTGAACGGCTACTACAACCGCTTCTCGAACAACGTCCAGGGCAACGGCTCGGCGGCCCTCTACGGCGGCGGCCTGTCGCTGCTGCTCTCCCCGTTCAGCGGCCTGCGCGACCTCTACGCGATCGGCAGCGTCCAGTACGGCCGCACCGAAGATCTGCCGGGCTCGTTCAAGGACTACGACAGCGTGGTCTACGGCGCCGGCCTGGGCTACCTGTACAAGCTCACCGACGCCGGCACCGCCCTGCGCACCGAAGTGCTGTACCGCTGGGACACGCATGACGACGGCGACGCCGGCTACAAGGATTTCGGCGACATCGTCGGCAACATCGGCCTGATGATTCCGTTCGGCGGCACGCCGCAGCCCGAAGTCACCGCCTCCAACACCGAGCCGGCGGCCGTGGTTCCGGTCGCGGCAGAAGGCGACGAGGACGGCGACGGCGTGGTCGACCGCCTGGATCGCTGCCCGGGCACCGCGCCGGGCACCACGGTCGACGAAACCGGTTGCCCGCTGCCGGCCCCGGTCGCCCCGCCGCCGGCCTGCAAGGCCCCGGCTCCGGGCGAGGCGATCACGCTCGAAGGCTGCGCGGCCGGTGACACCATCGTGCTGCAGGGTGTGACCTTCGAATTCAACCAGGCTCGCCTGACCGCCAACGCCAAGACCATTCTCGACGGCGTCGCCGACGCACTGACCGCACGCGCCGACATTCGCGTCGAGGTGGGCGGCCACACCGACTCGCGCGGCAGCGACAGCTACAACCAGAAGCTCTCCGAAAGCCGTGCGCAGTCGGTCATGCAGTACCTGATCGGCAAGGGCATCGACGCCGGCCGCATGAGCGCCAAGGGCTACGGTGAAGCCAACCCGGTCGCCGACAACGAGACCGACGACGGCCGCGAACTGAATCGTCGCGTGGAACTCAAGATCGTCGAGTAAGCCGGGATCCGCTGTCGCCGAAACGAAGAAGGCCCCGCTCAGCGGGGCCTTCTTTTTGGAATCGATGTGCCGACTCGAATGATGGTCGGGGTAGACGGATTCGAACCGCCGACATCCTGCACCCAAAGCAGGCGCGCTACCAGACTGCGCTATACCCCGAAAAACCCGGATACGATCCGGGGCGGCGATTATCCGCGTCGGCGATGCGGCCGGTCAATCGAAAACGCCGACAGCCGCGGGAGGTCGCGGCACGCGCTAGGTGGCGGTCATCGACTGCGCCAGCCGCTCCGCCGCCGCGGCGGCCAGCGGCGACAGCTCCGCCGGGTGGCTTTGCCAATGCGCGACGAGCTTGCGACGCATGCGCGGATCCCAGAACTTCTGGATATGCCCGAGCACGCCGTCGACCGCGGCCGACGGATCCGGATCGGCGGCGAAGAAACTCGCGATGTCGTTGGCCATCTTGACGAGCTGCCCGGCTCCGCTCATGGACCTTCTCCGTTTTTTGCCATCGCGACCGCGGCAAGGCGCACGCGCGCGGGACGCGTGTAGATGGTGAAGCGATCGTCCCTCGCGAAACCGACGAGCGTGATGCCGGCCTCGTCCGCGAGCTCGACCGCCAGTGAGGTCGGTGCCGAGATCGCGACGACGAGCGCGATGCCCGCGCTCGCGGCCTTGAGCACCATCTCGTAGCTCGCGCGGCTCGTCAGCACGACGAAGCCATGCGCAGCCTGCACGCCCTCGCTTGCGAGCCGGCCGATGAGCTTGTCGAGCGCGTTGTGTCGGCCGACGTCCTCGCAAAGCCAGCGCAGCCGGCCTTCGGGCGTCGCCCATGCGGCCGCGTGCACGGCGCCGGTGGCCGCGTTGAGCGATTGCATCTCGGAAAGCTGCTGCAAGGCCCGGCGCAAGGCCACGGCGTCGACGACGAAGCCGGCCGATGCGCGCCTGGGTGCACGCAGCACGTCGTCGATGTGCCGGGTGCCGCAGACACCGCAGCCGCTGCGTCCTTCGAGCGAACGCGGGCGCGCGAGCAGGCGTTCGAGACGCTGCGGTGGAATGCGCATCGCGAGCTGCAGGCCCTGATCGAGTCGCACGACACGGACTTCGATGAGCTCGTCCGCATTTTCGATGATGCCTTCGCTCAGCGAAAAGCCGAGCGCGAACGCTTCGAGATCGAGCGGCGTGAGCATCATCACCGCGTGCGGCTGCTCGTTGTAGACGAGCGCGACCGCCACTTCCTCGGCGATGCATTCCTCGCGCTCGATGAGTTCGCGCCCGACCAGGCGCCGCACGCTGCGCCGCACGAGCCCGGGCTGCGCGGCCTCGGCGGCGTTGCCGATGGCGGGCTCAGCTCGCATCGGCGGCATCCCTCGCCTGCAGCAGTTCATCCTGTCGCTGCGAAAACTCGCGATAGCGCTTCTGCCATTCCGACGGCTGGCTCACGCGCGTCACCTCGACGGCCGTGACCTTGTATTCGGGGCAGTTGGTCGCCCAATCCGAGTTGTCGGTGGTGATCACGTTGGCGCCCGACTCCGGAAAGTGGAAGGTCGTGTATACCACGCCAGGCTGCACGCGATCGGTGATGCGCGAGCGCAGCACGGTCTCGCCCGCACGGCTCGCGACGCCGACCCAGTCGCCATCGACGATGCCGCGCGCTTCCGCATCGGACGCATGGATTTCGAGCCGGTCTTCACCGTGCCAGTAGACATTGTCGGTGCGACGGGTCTGCGCGCCGACGTTGTACTGCGAGAGGATGCGTCCGGTCGTGAGAATGAGCGGAAAGCGCGCGTTGACCTTCTCCTGCGTCGGCACATACTCGGTGACCATGAAGCGTCCCTTGCCGCGCACGAAGGCGTCGACGTGCATGGTCGGCGTGCCGAGCGGATGCTCGTCGTTGCAAGGCCACTGGATGCTGCCGAGTTCATCGAGCCGTTGATAGCTCACGTTCTGGAACGTCGGCGTGAGCCGCGCGATCTCGTCCATGATCTCGCCGGGATGCGCGTAGTTCATCGGATAGCCCATCGCGTTCGCGAGCAGCTGGGTGATTTCCCAGTCGGCATAGCCGGACTTGGGCTTCATGACCTTGCGTACGCGCGAGATGCGGCGTTCGGCGTTCGTGAAAGTGCCGTCCTTCTCCATGAACGAGCTGCCCGGCAGGAACACGTGCGCGAACTTGGCGGATTCGTTGAGGAACAGGTCCTGCACGACGATGCATTCCATCGCCGTGAGCGCCGCGGTGACGTGCTGCGTGTTCGGATCGGACTGCGCAATGTCCTCGCCTTCGATGTACAGGCCCATGAACTCGCCGTCGAGCGCCGCCTCGAACATGTTCGGAATGCGCAAGCCCGGCTCGTCGAGCAGGTTCACGCCCCAGGCCTGCTCCAGCAGGTCGCGCGTACTGTCGTCGGAGACATGGCGATAACCCGGAAACTCGTGCGGAAACGAGCCCATGTCGCAGGAGCCCTGCACGTTGTTCTGCCCGCGCAGCGGATTCACGCCGACGCCTTCGCGGCCGACGTTGCCGGTCGCCATCGCGAGATTCGCGATGCCCATGACCATCGTCGAACCCTGGCTGTGCTCGGTCACGCCGAGACCGTAGTAGATCGCCGCGTTGCCGCCGGTCGCGTACAGGCGCGCCGCGGCGCGCATCGTCGCGGCCGGAACGCCGGTGATCGACTCGGTGCTTTCGGGCGAGTGGCGCACGTCGGCGACGAAGCTGCGCCACTTGTCGAAGGACTCCATGTCGCAGCGCTCGCGAACGAAGTCTTCCTTGACCAGGCCTTCGCTCACGACGACGTGCGCGAGCGCATTGATGAGCGCGACGTTGGTTCCGGGCTTGAGCTTCAGGTGATGCTCGGCCTTCACGCGCGGCGTGCGCACGAGATCGATGCGGCGCGGATCGGCGACGATGAGCCTGGCGCCCTCACGCAGGCGACGCTTCATCTGCGAACCGAACACCGGATGGCCGTCGGTCGGATTCGCGCCGATCACCAGGATGACGTCGGCCTGCATCACCGAGTCGAAGTTCTGCGTGCCGGCCGATTCGCCGAGCGTCTGCTTGAGCCCGTAGCCGGTCGGCGAATGGCAGACGCGCGCGCAGGTGTCGACGTTGTTGTTGCCGAAGCCCGCGCGCACGAGCTTCTGCACGAGATAGGTTTCCTCGTTCGTGCAGCGCGACGAGGTGATGCCACCGATCGCATCGCGCCCGTATTTCGCCTGGATGCGCTTGAACTCGCTCGCCGCGTAGGCGATCGCCTCCTCCCAGCTCACTTCGCGCCAGGGATCGCTGATCCTGGCGCGGATCATCGGCTTGGTGATGCGATCGCGGTGCGTCGCGTAGCCGATCGCGAAACGGCCCTTGACGCAGGAATGTCCGTGGTTCGCGTGGCCGTCCTTGTTCGGCACCATGCGCACCACTTCCTCGCCCTTCATCTCGGCGCGGAAGCTGCAGCCGACGCCGCAATACGCGCAGGTCGTGACGACCGAATGCTCGGCCTGCCCCATCGCGATCAGCGATTTCTCGGACAGCGTCGCGGTCGGACAGGCCTGCACGCAGGCACCACACGATACGCATTCGGATTCGAGGAAATTCTCGGCCGCGCTCGGCGACACCTTCGAATCGAAGCCGCGTCCCTGGATCGTCAGTGCAAGCGTGCCCTGCTGCTCGTCGCAGGCGCGCACGCAGCGTGAGCAGACGATGCATTTGGACGGATCGAAGGTGAAGTACGGGTTGCTTTCGTCCTTGGCGACGAAGCGCTCGTTGACCTCACCGTTGCGCCTGGCGTGAACGTGATTGTCGCCTTCGTAGCCGTAGCGCACTTCGCGCAGGCCCACCGCGCCGGCCATGTCCTGCAGCTCGCAATGGCCGTTGGCCGGGCACGTGAGGCAGTCGAGCGGATGATCGGAGATGTAGAGCTCCATGATGCCACGGCGCAGCTCCGCGAGCTTGGCGTTCTGCGTCGTCACCTTCATGCCCGGCGCGACCGGCGTCGTGCACGAAGCCGGGTAGCCGCGCATGCCGTCGATCTGCACGAGGCACAGGCGGCAGGAGCCGAAGGCCTCGAGCTGGTCGGTGGCGCAGAGCTTCGGAATGCTGATGCCGGCAAGCGCGGCTGCGCGCATCACCGAAGTACCTTCGGCGACCGTGCATTCCTGGCCGTCGATGTTCAGCGTCACCAGCTTGGCAGCCGGATCGACCACGCTCGTGCGCTGCCCCACATTCTTGTAACGCGGAGCCGGCGTTCCCAAATCATTTTCTGCGATCGATTGCATGGTTCTACTCCTAGCCCGCAACACGCATGGGCGCAGCCTTGGGCTGAAAATCTTCGGGGAAATGATCCAGCGCGGAGAGCACCGGATACGGCGTGAGTCCGCCGAGCGCGCAGAGCGAGCCGTAGGTCATGGTTTCGCAGAGATCGCGCAGCAGCTGCTCCTGCTTCGGCGCATCGAGCCCTGCGACGAGCCGGTCGATGACCTCGCTGCCGCGTGTCGAGCCGATGCGGCAGGGCGTGCATTTGCCGCAGGACTCGGCGGCACAGAATTCCATCGCGTAGCGCGCCTGCGCGGCCATGTCGACGCTGTCGTCGAACACGACGATGCCGCCGTGGCCGAGCATGCCCTTGATGGCGGCGAAGGCTTCGTAGTCGAGCGGCGTGTCGAACGTCGATTCGGGCAGATAGGCACCGAGCGGACCGCCGACCTGCACCGCGCGGATCGGCCGGCCGCTCAGCGTGCCTCCGCCGTAGTCGTAGAGCAGTTCGCGCAAGGTCGCACCGAAGGCGAGTTCGACGAGCCCGCCATGCTTGATGTTGCCGGTGAGCTGGATCGGCAGGCTGCCGCGCGAGCGACCCATGCCGAAGTTCCGGTACCAGTCCGCGCCGCGCTCGAAGATGATCGGCACCGAGGCGAAGGTGATGACGTTGTTGATGACGGTCGGCTTGCCGAACAGCCCCTTGAGCGCCGGCAGCGGCGGCTTGAAGCGAACCTGGCCGCGCTTGCCTTCGAGCGATTCGAGCAGCGCGGTTTCTTCGCCGCAGATGTAGGCGCCCGCGCCGAGCCGCACTTCGAGGTCGAAGCGCTTGCCGCTGCCGCCGACGTTATCGCCGAGAAAGCCGTGTTCGTAGGCTTTGCGGATCGCAGCATCGAGCGCGCGCTGCGCGTGCGGATATTCGCAGCGCAAATAGATGTAGCCCTGCGTCGCACCGACCGCGATGCCGGCGATGGTCATGCCCTCGACGAGCGTGAACGGATCGCCTTCCATGAGCATGCGATCCGAGAACGTGCCCGAATCGCCCTCGTCCGCATTGCAGACGATGTACTTCTGCTCGTCTGGCTGATCGGCCTGTGCATCGAGCACGGTCTTCCACTTGATGCCGGTCGGAAACGCCGCGCCGCCGCGCCCGCGCAAACCCGACTCACTGACCGCCGCGACGATGGACGCAGGCTCCAGCGCGAGCGCCTTGCGCAAGCCCACGTAGCCGCCGCTGGCCTGATAAGCGGCGATGTCGGTCGGCGCATTCAAGCCCACACGCGCGAAGCACAGCCGCTGCTGATTCCTGAAGTAGGCGATTTCCTCGGTCACGCCGAGGCTCAGGGCATGCGCTCCGCCGTGCAGAAAATCCGCATCGAACAGCGAGCCCACGTCTTCGCACTGCACGGGGCCGTAGGCGATGCGCCCAGCCGGCGTCTGTACTTCGACGAGCGGCTCGAGCCAGAGCATGCCACGCGTGCCGTTGCGCACGAGTTCGATCGCAATGCCGCGCCTGGCCGCTTCGATCATGATCGCATTCGCGGTCTCGTCCGCACCGACCGACAGCGCCGAAGCATCGCAAGGCACGTAGACGCGAACGGCGCTCATGCGCTGGCCTCCGTGCCGACGCGCGCCTGCGCCATCAGCTGGTCGAAGCGCTGTGGCGTCACGCGTCCCTGCAAGCGATCGCCGATCATCATCGAGGGCCCGAGCGCGCAATTGCCGAGGCAGTAAACGGGCTCCAGCGTGATCGCGCCGTCTTGCGTCGTCTCGTGAAAATCGACGCCCAGGCTGCGCTTGGCATGCGCTTCGAGCGCGACCGCTCCGACCGACTGGCAGGCTTCCGCACGGCACAGATGCACGACGTGGCGGCCGGGCGGCTGCTGCCGGAAGTAGTGATAGAAGGTCACGACCCCATGCACTTCGGCGCGCGACAGATTCAGTTCGAACGCGATCAGCGGCACCGCGTCCTTCGGCACGTGGCCGAGCGAATCCTGCACCGCGTGCAGGATCGGCAGCAGGGCGCCGGGGCTCTCGCGATGGCGATCGATGGCCGCACGCACGGCGGCGCGCATCGCAGGCGGCAGGTTCGAGCCGGGCTCGGGCTGGATCGGGATGATGCTTCGCGCTTTCATGAGCGTCCTTGTTTCAAGTTCGGTGCGGGTCGTTCAGTGGAACAGCACCGCGGCCTTTTGCAGCGTGATCCACGCGCCCCACAGCAGCGGAATGCCGACAGCGAGCCAGGCGAGCGCGATCCTGAGCGTCGATTGCGCAGCGACGGCGCCGGAATGCGCAGGCATCGCAGGCGACGTCTCATGCGCGGCCTGCCTGGCTGCGGCGATCTGGGCATCGCTCATGTGAAAGCGTGCATCGACGGGCTTGACGAGCAGATTGCAGATGAGTCCCAGCACGAGCAGCGCGGCGAGGATCAGCATGGTGCTGTCGTAGGCCTGCGCCGTCGCCACGCCGTGCGCGAGCTGGTATTCGCGGATGTAGTTGACGAGCACCGGGCCGAGAATGCCGGCGGTGGCCCAGGCCGTGAGCAGGCGACCGTGAATCGCGCCGACGAACTGGGTGCCGAACAAATCGGCCAGATACGCGGGCACCGTGGCGAAACCGCCGCCGTACATCGACAGGATCACGCAGAAGATCGCGACGAACACGGCGACCTTGCCCGCATGCCCGGCCCACGGCGCGGCCGCGTACAGCGCGATGCCGAGCGCGAAGAACACGCAATAGGTGGCTTTGCGCCCGATGCGATCTGAGATCGAGGCCCAGAAGAATCGCCCGCCGATGTTGAACAGGCTCAGCAGGCCCGTGAAACCGGCCGCGATCGCCGCGACCTGCGCCTTCTGCTCGCCGCTGAGTTCGCCGGCACCGACGCCGATGAGCCGGCCGCCGAACACTTCCTGCAGCATCGGCGAGGCCATGCCGATCACGCCGATGCCCGCGCTCACGTTGAGGCAGAGCACGGCCCAGACGAGCCAGAACTGCGGCGTCCTGTGCGCGTCGCGTAGATGCACGGGCCGGCGCGCGATCATCGCGCTCCTTGCGTTCGCGGGCGGCGCCCAGCCTTGCGGCTGCCAGCCCGCGGGCGGAACGCGGTACGCGAGCGCACCGGCGATCATGAAGACGAAGTAGATCGCGGCGAGCGCGACGAAGGTCTGCCAGACGCCGACCGATTGCGCGCTCGCGAAATGCCTCATGAGCCTGTCGGCCAGCGGTGCGCCGATCATCGCGCCGCCACCGAAGCCCATGATCGCCATGCCGGTCGCCATGCCGCGCCGATCGGGAAACCACTTGATCAAGGTCGACACCGGCGAGATGTAGCCGAGCCCGAGCCCGATGCCGCCGATCACGCCCGAGCCGATCCAGAGCATCCAGAGCTGGTGCAGATACACGCCGAGCGCCGAGATCAGCAAACCGCCGCACCAGCACAGCGCCGAAACGACACCGGCCTTGCGTGGACCCGCGCGTTCGAGCCAGCCGCCCCAGATCGCGGCCGAGCAGCCCAGAAACACGAAGAACAGCGTGTACATCCAGCCGAGCTGGCTGATCTTCCAATCGCAATGCGTGGCGACGAGCAGCGCCATGAAGCTCATATCGGCCTCGCATTCGATCGATTGCGTGATACCGGCCGCCTTCGACAGCGGCAGCCAGAACACCGAGAAGCCGTAGGCCATGCCGATGCACAAATGGATGCACAGCGCCGCGGGCGGCACCAGCCAGCGACTGAAGCCGGGCCCGGCGATGCTGGCCTCCTTCGAGAGAACTCTCGACAGAAAAAGCGCTGGCGTTGTGCTGTCGACATCTGGGCTGGCTGTGGATGGGCTGGCCATGTCTCTCCTCACCGTGCGCGGGCGCCGACTTGCCGGACCCGATCTAGTCTTATAGGTTGACTAGAACATATTTTGAAGAACGTGCGAAGCAGACTTTGGTGGCAGGCATGCTAACGCCGAGAAGGTGACAGCCAGAACAATCGGCTTTCATCATCCATTTAAATCGGTTTATAAAAGCCTAAATCCGGACACCCAGAAGCCCGATGTTCAAGCTCTCGATCAAACCGCAATGGCAACTCGCGCGTGGCGATGCGCGCCATCTGCTGCCGCGCGTCGTCGAACTGCTCGTCGGCATCGACGAGACCGGCACGCTGGTCGGCGCCTGCGAGCGCATGAATCTGTCCTACCGCTACGCCTGGGGCATCCTGCAGGAAGGCCATCAGGCCTTCGGCGTGCCGCTCGTCGACAGCCGTCGCGGTCGTGGCGCGGTGCTGACGCCGCTCGGTGAAAAGCTGGTCTGGGCCGACCGGCGCATCGCCGCGCGCCTGTCGCCGGTGCTCGACAGCCTCGCCTCGGAACTCGAGGTCGAGCTCGAACGCGCGCTCTCCGATGCGCAAGGCATTCTGCGCCTGCAGGCCAGCCATGGCTTCGCGGTCGAACTGCTGCGCGACTGGTTCGCGCGCCAGCAGATTCCGCTCGATCTCAAGTACCGCAGCAGCACCGAAGCGCTCGCCGCACTGAACGCCGGTGGCTGCGACCTCGCGGGCTTTCACGTCCCGCTGGGCGAATTCCAGCGCGAGGCCTTGCAACCCTACAGCCAGTGGCTGAAGCCGACACACCGGCTCGTGCTGCTCGCCACGCGCCGACAGGGGCTCATGGTCGCGCCCGGCAATCCCAAGCACGTGCGCGGTCTTGCCGATCTCGTGCGCGGCGACCTTCGCTTCGTCAATCGACAGGCGGGTTCCGGCACGCGCATGCTGCTCGACCTGCTGCTGCGCAAGGAGCAGCTGCAGAGTCAGCACATCGAAGGCTACGACACGAGTGAATACACCCACGCCGCGGTCGCCGCCTTCGTCGCAAGCGGAATGGCCGATGTCGGATTCGGTGTCGAAACGCCGGCCAAACGCTTCGGGCTGGAGTTCCTGCCGCTCGCGAGCGAGCGCTACTTCTTCGCCTGCAGCGCGGAGTTCCTGTCGAGTTCGACGATGGCGCGCGTGCTGACGAGCTTGCGCAGCCCGGAACTCAAGGCCGCGATCAATGCGCTCGCGGGCTATGACGGCATGCAGGCGGGATCGGTGATGACGGTCAGCGAGGCGTTCCCGGAGCGGCGCTAGGCCTTTGCCGCGGGCGCATTCGCGCTCCGCTGCCCACGGCCGAAACAACGCTAGATCAAGGCCGCAAATTCCCGCTTCAAGTATCGCGCCGTCTCCGCGATCAGAAATTGCCGGAACGCGGCCGCGGCCGGCGACAACGGCCGCCTTCGCAAGTGCACCACATGCCAGGTGCGCTGCAACGGCAGGCCTGCCACGTCGAGCGCCGCGATCTCGCCGGATCGCAGTTCCAGGGCCAGCGTATGCAGCGACAACACGCTGAGCCCGAGCCCGGCCATCACCGCCTGCTTGACCGTCTCGTTGCTGCCGAGCGACAGGATCCGCCGGGGCTTGAAGCCCTGCGCGGCGAAGAACTCCTCCATCACCCCACGCGTACCCGAGCCCGATTCGCGCTGGAGGAAAGTCTCGTCGCGCAGCCGACGCAAGGCCACGCGCCGCTTGCCACGCAGCGCGTGCGTCGGTGGCGCAACGAGCAGATGCGGATTCTTCGCGAGCGCCTCGGAAACGGTTTCGAGCTCCTCGGGCGGCCGCCCCATCACCGCGAGATCGGTCTGATTCTCCTTGAGCATCGTGACCAGGGCTTCGCGATTGCCGACGACGAAGCGCACCTCGATGCCCGGATGCAGCTGACTGAAAGCGGCGAGCAACCTCGGTGCGAAGTGGTTCGCGGTGCTCACGAGACCGACCGTGATGCTGCCGTCCGACAGGCCCTTGAGCGCGAGCAGGGACTGCTCGGTGTCGCGCACTTCACCCAGGATGCGCGACGCGTGTTCGAGCATCCGCCTGCCCGCTTCGGTCAGCGTCTTGCGGCGTCCGTTCTTCTCGAACAGCGCCAGGCCGATCGCGTCCTCGAGCTGGCGAATCTGCATCGTGATCGCCGGCTGGGTCAGCGACAGCGTCTCCGCGACATCGGAGAAATTGAGCTGGCGCGCAGCCTCGCAGAACACCTCGAGCTGTCGCAGCGTGATGCGACGGGTGAGTTTCATGGCGGTCGAACCATAAGCGATCGCTTAATGAAATGAAAGAAAGTTTGAATTTACTTTGGTTTCCCCGAACGCAAGGATGGCTCCACGAAAAGCTCGAACACCGCGAGGAGACATCGATGAGTGCAGCCACCAGCCAACGCGTGACCGGCAATACCAACGCCCGCTACAAGTCCGGCGTGATCCCCTACAAGAAGATGGGTTATTGGCAACCGGATTACGTACCCAAGGACACCGACGTGATCGCGCTGTTTCGTATCACGCCGCAGGAAGGCGTCGATCCAGAAGAAGCCGCCGCCGCGGTCGCCGGTGAATCCTCGACCGCGACCTGGACGGTGGTCTGGACCGACCGGCTCACGGCCTGCGAGCTGTATCGCGCCAAGGCCTATCGCGTGGATCGCGTGCCGAACACCGGCCCCGGAACCCGGACCGAAGCGCAGTATTTCGCCTACATCGCCTACGACCTCGATCTGTTCGAGCCCGGTTCGATCGCGAATCTCACGGCGTCGATCATCGGCAACGTGTTCGGCTTCAAGGCCGTGAAGGCGCTGCGCCTCGAAGACATGCGCATTCCGGTCGCCTACCTCAAGACCTTCCCGGGCCCGGCGACCGGCATCGTCGTGGAGCGCGAGCGGCTCGACAAGTTCGGCCGTCCACTGCTCGGCGCCACCACCAAGCCCAAGCTCGGCCTGTCGGGCCGCAACTACGGCCGCGTGGTCTACGAAGCGCTCAAGGGCGGGCTCGACTTCGTCAAGGACGACGAGAACATCAACAGCCAGCCGTTCATGCACTGGCGCGATCGCTTCCTCTACTGCATGGAAGCCGTGAACAAGGCCAGCGCGGCCACCGGCGAAGTCAAAGGCCATTACCTCAACGTGACCGCGGGCACGATGGAAGACATGTACGAGCGCGCCGACTTCGCCAAGGAACTCGGCACCGCCATC
Organism: Hydrocarboniphaga sp. FW305-C-57; assembly: GCF_058783045.1. Taxonomy (NCBI): domain Bacteria; kingdom Pseudomonadati; phylum Pseudomonadota; class Gammaproteobacteria; order Nevskiales; family Nevskiaceae; genus Hydrocarboniphaga; species Hydrocarboniphaga sp. FW305-C-57. Next base: position 274,881 of record NZ_JBYSYG010000005.1, read on the forward strand.
GTCATGATCGACCTCGTCGTCGGCTACACGGCCATTCAAAGCATGGCCAAGTGGGCGCGCAGGAACGACGTGATCCTGCACCTGCATCGCGCGGGCAACTCCACGTATTCTCGGCAGAAGAATCACGGCATGAACTTCCGCGTGATCTGCAAGTGGATGCGCATGGCCGGCGTCGACCACATTCACGCGGGCACCGTGGTCGGCAAGCTCGAAGGCGATCCGCTGATGATCAAGGGCTTCTACGACACGCTGCGTGAGGACAAGACACAGCAGAGCCTCGAGCACGGACTGTTCTTCGAACAGGACTGGGCTTCGCTCAACAAGGTGATGCCGGTGGCGTCCGGCGGCATCCATGCGGGCCAGATGCACCAGCTCATCCACTATCTCGGCGAGGACGTGGTGCTGCAGTTCGGCGGCGGCACCATCGGCCATCCGATGGGCATCCAGGCCGGTGCGACCGCCAATCGCGTGGCGCTCGAGGCGATGATCATGGCGCGCAACGAAGGCCGCGATTACCTGCGCGAAGGCCCGGAGATCCTGCAGGCCGCGGCGCGCCACTGCTCACCGCTCAAGGCCGCGCTCGATACCTGGGGCGACATCACCTTCAACTACGAATCGACCGACACGGCCGACTTCGTGCCGACCGCCACCGCGAGCGCCTGAGGAGAACGCGACATGATGACCAACTACGGCAATCGGCTCACGCAAGGCCAGTTCTCGTTCCTGCCCGACCTGACCGATGCGCAGATCAAGGCGCAGGTGGCTTATGCGCTGCACCAGGGCTGGGCGGTCAACGTCGAGTACACCGACGATCCGCATCCGCGCAACACCTACTGGGAGATGTTCGGACTGCCGATGTTCGACCTGAAGGATCCGGCCGGCGTGATGATGGAAATCGACGCCTGCCGCAAGACCTTCGCGAACCACTACGTGCGCGTCACGGCCTTCGATGCGACGCGCGGCTGGGAAACGCCGCGCATGTCCTTCATCGTCAATCGCCCGGTCGAGGAGCCCGGCTTCAGGCTCGATCGCACCGAGATGGCCGGTCGCGTGCAGCGGTATTCGGTGCATTCGTACGCGGCCGACAAGCCGGCCGGCGAGCGGTATTGAGCGCGCGCATGTCGGCCACGACAGCAGAAAGCTTGTCCCCTCTTGCGCGTGCGGGAGAGGGTGGTGCGCCAGGACCGAGTGAAGGAGCACCGTATCGGAATAGTGCTCCCTCACCCGGCGCCAATGCGCCACCCTCTCCCGCAAGCGGGAGAGGGGAAGATGCGCCAGACCTGCGCGCTCTTTACGAACAGACCGGCATCGCCGACGTGCTCGCGCAACTCGACGACGAACTCATCGGCCTTGCGCCGGTGAAGGAGCGCATCGCCGAGATCGCGGCCTACCTGATCGTCGACAAGGCGCGCCGTGCTCAAGGACTGCGTGCGGGTGCACCGAGCCTGCACATGTGCTTCACGGGCAATCCGGGCACCGGCAAGACCACGGTCGCGCAGCGCATGGCCGACATCCTGCATCGGCTCGGCTACATCCGGAACAAGCAGCTCGTCTCGGTCACGCGCGACGATCTGGTCGGCCAGTACATCGGCCACACCGCGCCGAAGACGCGCGAAGTGCTCAAGAAAGCGATGGGCGGCGTGCTGTTCATCGACGAGGCCTACTACCTCTACCGACCCGAGAACGAGCGCGACTACGGGCAGGAGTCGATCGAGATCCTGCTGCAGGTGATGGAAAACCAGCGCGACGACCTCGTGGTGATCCTGGCCGGCTACAAGTCGCGCATGGACGTGTTCTTCCAGAGCAATCCGGGCATGGCCTCGCGCATCGCGCATCACATCGATTTTCCGGACTACTCGGCCGACGAGCTGCTCGAGATCGCGAACCTGATGGTCTCGCGCATCGACTATCGCTTCGACGCGGATGCCGCGAGCGCGATGCGCGACTACATCGAGCGGCGCATGAGCCAGGCGCATTTCGCCAACGCACGCTCGATCCGCAATGCGCTCGACCGCGCACGACTGCGCCAGGCGGCCCGCCTGTTCCGCTCGGCGATGAAGGCGCGCAGCGGTGAAGCCGGCCGCGAAGCCCTCATGACGATCGAAGCGCGCGACATCCGCGCGAGCCGCGTGTTCACGCAGTCGGCGGCAACCGCAGCGGAGCGGTGACGGCGTCGATACGAAAAAGCAGCCCACATGCCGGAGGAGAACGGACATGTTTCAAGCCAAGACCACGCTGTCGAAATTCCTGATCGAACAGCTCGACGGCGACGCGGACAGCAAGACCCTGTCCGCCCTGCTCGTCGACATCGCGGCCGCGATCAAGGCGATCTCGGCCGTGGTCTCCAAAGGTGCGCTCGGCGATCATCTCGGCACGCTCGAGACCGAGAACGTGCAGGGCGAGCGGCAATCGAGGCTCGACGTCATCACCAACGAGATCATGCTGCGCCAATGCGAATGGGGCGGCCTGCTCGCCGGCATGGTGTCGGAGGAGCTCGAGGAAGCCTTCGTCATTCCGGGTGACCGGCCGCGCGGCGCCTATCTGCTGAGCTTCGATCCGCTCGACGGCTCGTCGAACATCGATGTCAACGCCGCCGTCGGCACCATCTTCTCGATCCTGCGCCAGCGTGAATCCAGGACGCCGACGGCCGCATCCTTCCTGCGCCCAGGCCGCGAGCAGGTCGCCGCCGGCTATGCGATCTACGGCCCTTCGACGATGCTCGTGCTGACCGTCGGCCGGGGCACGCACGGCTTCACGCTCGATCGCGAAACCGGCAACTTCGTGCTCACGCATCCGGACCTGGTGGTGCCGGCCGACACCGGCGAATTCGCGATCAACGTGTCGAACGAGCGCTTCTGGGAAGCACCGGTGATGCGCTACGTCGACGAGTGCAAGGCCGGGCGCTGCGGGATACGCGAGCGCGACTTCAACATGCGCTGGATCGCGGCGATGGTGGCCGACGTGCATCGCATCCTCATGCGCGGCGGCGTCTACCTGTATCCGCGCGACAGCCGCCAGCCACTGCGCGCCGGGCGCCTGCGCCTGCTCTACGAAGCCGCGCCGATGGCGATGCTGATCGAGCAGGCCGGCGGCCTGGCGAGCACGGGGCGCCAGCGCCTGTCCGAAGTCGAGCCCGAAGACATCCATCAGCGTTGCAGCGTGATTCTCGGCTCGCGCAACGAAGTCGAGCGCATCGAGCGCTACCACCGCGAACACGACTGCGGAGCGGACCGTCCCTACGCATCCCCGCTGTTCAACGAGCGATCGCTGTACCGGAGCGAGCTGAACTGACGGAGAGAGTTCCATGTCCAGGCAACATCCGATCATCGCGGTGACCGGCTCATCCGGAGCGGGCACGACCACGGTGCTGCAGAGCTTCAAGCATATTTTCCGGCGCGAGAAGATTCGCGCCGAAATCGTCGAAGGAGACGCCTTCCATCGCTACGATCGCAAGGCCATGCGCGAGGCGATGCGTGAGGCCGACGCGGCGCACAACACGCACTTTTCGCACTTCGGTCCCGAAGCCAATCTGCTGCCCGAGCTGCACGAGCTGTTCGCGCGCTATGGCGAGAACGGCAGCGGCAGCCTGCGAAACTACCTGCACGACGAGGAGGAGGCCGCGCCGTATCAGCAGGCGCCTGGCACCTTCACGCCCTGGCGCGAGATCGAAGCGGGCAGCTCGGACCTGCTGTTCTACGAGGGCCTGCACGGGGCAGCGAAGTATGACGGCATCGACATCGCCCGGCACCCCGATCTGCTGATCGGCGTGGTGCCGATCATCAACCTCGAATGGATACAGAAGCTGCATCGCGACCAGAACCTGCGCGGCTATTCGCAGGAAGCGGTGGTCGAGACGATCCTGCGGCGCATGCCGGACTACGTGACGCACATCTGCCCTCAGTTTTCGCGCACGCACGTGAATTTCCAGCGCGTGCCGACGGTGGACACCTCGAACCCGTTCATCGCGCGCGACATTCCGTCGCCCGACGAAAGCATGGTGGTGATCCGCTTCACCAATCCCAAGGGCATCGACTTCCCCTACCTCATCTCGATGCTGCACGGCTCGATGATGACGCGCCCCAACACCATTCTGGTTCCGGGCGGAAAGATGGGCTTGGCGATGCAGCTGATCTTCACGCCGATGATCCTGCGACTGATGGATCTCAAGCGGCGCGCCTAGACGCAAACCACCAGGAGAAAGCCGATGAACGACACCGCACTGCAGACTCGCATGGCCGACGCCCTGCGCCTGCTCGCCGTCGATGCGGTCGAGCGCGCGCGCTCCGGGCATCCGGGCGCGCCGATGGGCATGGCCGACATCGCGCAGGTGCTGTGGACCTGGCATCTCAAGCATGACCCGGGCGATCCGCAGTGGCCCGATCGCGATCGCTTCGTGCTCTCGAACGGCCATGCCTCGATGCTGCTCTACGCGCTGCTGCACCTGAGCGGCTACGACCTGCCGGTCGGCGAGCTCAAGCGCTTTCGCCAGCTGCATTCGAAGACGCCCGGGCATCCCGAAGTGGGCATCACTCCGGGCATCGAAACCACGACAGGGCCGCTCGGGCAAGGGCTCGGCAACGCGGTCGGCATGGCGCTCGCCGAGAAACTGCTCGCGGCCGAGTTCAATCGTCCGGGCCTGGCCATCGTCGACCATCGCACTTACGTCTTCGTCGGCGATGGCTGCCTCATGGAAGGCATCAGCCACGAAGTCTGCTCGCTCGCCGGCACGCTCGGGCTCTCCAAGCTGGTCGCCATCTACGACGACAACGGCATCTCGATCGATGGCGAGGTCAAGGGCTGGTTCAACGACGACACCCGGCGCCGCTTCGAAGCCTACGGCTGGAACGTGATTGCCGATGTCGATGGCCATGAGGCCGGGGCGATCGATGCTGCGTTGCGAAAGGCCCGTGCCCAGTCGGACGACGCGCAAGGCAAGCCGACGCTGATCTGCTGCCGCACGACCATCGGCCAGGGGGCTCCGAACAAGGCCGGCACCGAAGCCGTGCACGGCGCTCCGCTCGGAGCCGACGAGATCGCGCAAACGCGCGAGCGACTGCGCTGGCCGCATGCGGCGTTCGAAATACCGGACGACCTGCGGCTGGCCTGGGACGCGCGCGAACGTGGAGCCCGGGTACGAACGCAATGGCAGCAGCTGTTCTCGCGCTACGAGAAAAGCCATCCGGAGCTTGCGAAAGACTTCATGCGCCGCCAGCGCGGCGAGCTGCCCGACGACTTCGAGCGGCACGTACAGGCTCTGCTCGATCGCCAGCTCACCGCGGCGACCGAAACCGCGACGCGCAAGGCCTCGCAGCAGGCGCTGGACGCGCTCGGCCCGCAGCTGCCCGAGCTGCTCGGCGGCTCGGCCGATCTCACGGGTTCGAACCTCACGCAGTTCAAGGGCAGCCGCTCACTCACACGCGATCAGGCGGGCAATTACGTCCACTACGGCGTGCGCGAATTCGGCATGGCCGCGACCATGAACGGCATCGCACTGCATGCTGGCTACATCCCGTACGGCGGCACCTTCCTGACTTTCAGCGACTACAGCCGCAATGCCGTGCGCATGGCCGCGCTCATGAAGCTGCGCGTGATTCACGTCTTCACGCACGATTCGATCGGCCTCGGCGAAGACGGACCGACGCATCAGCCGGTCGAACACGCGGCCTCACTGAGGCTGATTCCAGGGCTCGACGTCTGGCGCCCGGCCGACGCGGTCGAAACCGCGGTCGCCTGGCGCTGCGCGATCGAGCAAGCCCAGGCGCCGAGCGCCCTGCTGCTCTCGCGCCAGAACACCGCCGTGCTCGAACACGCGCGCGACGCGGCCGACTCGATCGTGCGCGGTGGCTATGTCTTGCGGGAACTCGGCACACCGCGCGTGCTGCTGATCGCCACGGGCTCGGAAGTCGGCATCGCCTGCGCGGCCCAGCAACTGTTGTTCGAGCAAGGGCTCGGATCGCGGCTCGTGTCGATGCCGTGCACGAGCCGCTTCGATCGCCAGAGCGCCGAATACCGCCATCGAGTGCTGCCGCCCGAGCTGCCTGCGCTCGCGATCGAGGCCGGGCATCCGGATTTCTGGCGCAAGTACGTCGGCCGCTCCGGCGCGGTGATCGGCGTGGATCACTTCGGTGAATCTGCACCGGCCGCCGAGCTCTACCGGCTGTTCAAGCTCACCGCGAGCGACGTCGCCACGGCCGCGCACGAACTGGTGCTCGAACACGCCAGGGCCCATCCGCGCGAACCGGTCGAGGACTTCGAGATCGTGCTGTCCTGCAACTAGGGAGAAAGAGACATGTTCGATCTCGTGATGTTCGATCTCGACGGCACGCTCGTCGACACCGCGACCGACATCGCCAACACCGCCAACGACGTGCTCGAGTCGATCGGCCACGCCGCGCTCCCGCACGCACTGCTGCGCAACTGGATCGGCCACGGCAGCCGCGAACTCATGCTGCGGGCCTATGCGCACGCGACCGGCGCTTCGCTCGATGCAGTACGCCGCTGTGCGGGTGGCGATTCGCTGATGGCGGTGTTCTCGCGCTTTCACGAGCAACGCTGCGGCCAGCACAGCCGCGTGTTCCCGCAGGTCCGCGAAAGCTTGCAAATCCTGCTCGATCTCGGCATCGGCCTCGCCGTGCTCACGAACAAGGAGGCGCGTTTCGCCCGCCTCGTGCTCGAACGCCACGAGCTGCAGGATTTCTTCGATCCCGTGATCGCCGGCGATACCTTGAGCGCGCGCAAGCCCGACCCGCTGCCGGTGATGCATTGCCTGCGTGAACACGGCATCGAACCACGGCGCGCCCTGCTCGTCGGCGACTCGGCCATCGACATCGCCACCGGCCGCAATGCCGGCGTGCGCTGCTGGGTGGTGCCTTACGGCTACAACGGCGGCCTGCCGATTCGCGATTGCGACCCCGACCGGCTCATCGATGACTTGTCCTGCGTCGCCCGCGCGGCCCAGGACTGCGACGACCCGCCGACCGACTCACCGATTCGACACGAGGAAACCGCGACATGGCTCTGATCTCGCTGCGCCAGCTGCTGGACCACGCCGCCGAGCACGATTACGGATTGCCCGCGTTCAACGTCAACAATCTCGAGCAGATCCAGGCGATCATGCAGGCTGCGGACGACTGCGACAGTCCCGTGATCCTGCAGGCGAGCGCCGGCGCTCGCCGATACGCGGGCGAAGCGTTCCTGCGTCATCTCGTCGAGGCCGCCGTCGAGAGCTACCCGCATCTTCCGATCTGCATGCATCAGGACCACGGCGCATCGCCGGCGGTGTGCCAGGCGTCGATCCGCAGCGGCTTTTCGAGCGTGATGATGGATGGCTCGCTGCGCGAGGACATGAAGACACCCGCGAGCTACGACTACAACGTGAGCGTCACCAGCAAGGTCGCCGAGATGGCGCATGCGGTCGGCGTATCGGTGGAAGGCGAACTCGGCTGCCTGGGTTCGCTCGAAACCGGCGAGGCCGGTGAGGAGGACGGCGTCGGCGCCGCCGGGGTACTCGATCATGCGCAGCTGCTGACCGACCCCGGCCAGGCCGCCGAGTTCGTCGCGGCGACCGGCGTCGATGCGCTCGCGATCGCGATCGGCACGAGCCACGGGGCCTACAAGTTCATGCGGCCCCCGACTGGCGAGACCCTCGCGATCGACCGTATCGAGGCGATCCACCGGCGCATTCCGAATACGCACCTGGTCATGCACGGCTCCTCGAGCGTGCCGCAGGAATGGCTCACGGTGATTCGCCAGTTCGGCGGCCGGATCAAGGAGACTTACGGCGTTCCGGTCGAGGAAATCCGCCAGGGCATCCGCCACGGCGTGCGCAAGGTCAACATCGATACCGACATCCGGCTCGCCATGACCGGCGCGATGCGGCAGAAAATGGGGCAGAAGCCGGACGAGTTCGATCCGCGCGCCTTTCTGAAGGCCGCGACGTCCGCGGCCCGGGACATCTGCAGGCTGCGCTTCGAGGCTTTCGGCAGTGCCGGGCAAGCCTCGAAGATCCGCCCGGTCGCGCTGGAGGCGATGGCGGCGCGCTATGACAAGGGCGATCTGCGAGCTTCCGTGCACTGAGCGGCACCGCGCTGCAACACTTGTTGCACGATCGAAAGTCCCGATCGACGGTCGGGATTTTTTCCGTTTGTGCGAGGCATGAACTACGGCTACCGTAGCGGGCGACCGCGTTCGGTCCCATCAAGCAGTCCAGTAACAGATCAACAATCGAGGAGCGCAGATGATCAAGGTGAACGTGCTGTACCCGGGCGGCAAGGACACGAAGTTCGACGCCACCTACTACTTCGAAAAGCATCTTCCGCTCGTCCAGCGCAAGGTCGGCGCCGCGCTGCGCAAGGTCGACGGCGAACTGGGCCTGTCGGGTGGCGCACCTGGTAGCGAACCTCCGTTCGTGGCGATGTGCCATCTGTACTTCGATTCGGTCGAATCCTTCCAGACCCATTTCGGCCCGCATGCACCCGAGATCATGGCGGACATTCCGAACTACACGAACGTGCAGCCGATCCTGCAGATCAGCGACGTCAAACTGTAGGCACTCGATCCGCCACTGGGTCCGCGGCGCGGATTCAGCGGTACCGGCACCGGCCGCAGCCCGAAGCGATTCTCGGGCTGCGGCTTTTTTGTTACCGATTCGCCCCTGCGACAGTCGGTCCGCAGGTCGATTGGGTCACATGCGACACAAAGGCCGTGGCGCGCGCGACCCGCGCACACCTCCCTGCCGCAGCGCAGCAAAATGCATCGCGCTCAACTGTTTGATTTACAACCGTTTAAAAGCAGCGTTCAGGCTGGCACGACCACTGCTCCTTCTATCGCGAACCGTTCGACCTTGACTCACAAGAACGGAAACGGCGCCCGCCTTCCGCAACGGAGACGGGCGAACCAAAACAGAACGACACACACGCGTAGCGAGGAGTTAGCACATGAATGTCCAGAGATTCAGGCTGGTCTGTGCCGCCTTGATTTTGGGAGCGGCCTGCGGAAGTGCGACGGGGAATTCGGAAATCATCAAGCGCCAGGGCGATCCGGCGAACTGGGCATCGCCCAGCGGCGATCTGGCATCGACACGACATAGCAAGCTCGCCGACATCAACACCGGCAACGTCGACAAGCTGCAGATGATCTGGTCGCAGTCGAGCGGAACGCTGCGCGGCCACGAAGGCCAGCCGCTCGTGATCACCGACGACGGCAAGCCGATGATGTACCTGATCAGCGGCTGGCCCAACATCGTCCAGGCGCTCGACCTGTCCGACCCGGACAATCCCAAGGCGATCTGGAAATACGTGAAGGAATCCGATCGCGACGAGTCCGCGGTTCCGCGCGCCTGCTGCGACACCGTCAATCGCGGCCTGGCCTACGCACAGGGCAAGGTCATCTTCGGCACGCTCGACGGCTTTCTGATCGCGCTCGACGCCAAGACCGGCAAGGAAGCCTGGGTCGTCAAGCACGCGCATCCGGACAAGGGCGAAACCATCACGCCGGCTCCGCTGATCGCCGAGGACAAGGTGCTGATCGGCTTCGGCGGCAACGAGTTCGCCGCTCGCGGCCGCTTCACGGCCTACAACATCAAGGATGGCAAGAAGCTCTGGGAATGCAGCTCCACCGGCACCGACAAGGAGATCTGCATCACCAAGAACACCAACAAGGCCAACCCGCATTACGGCACCACGGACGCCTCGATCAAGAGCTATCCGGGTGACGAGTGGCAGCGCGGCGGCGGAACCAGCTGGGGCTTCTACAGCTACGACCCCGAACTCAAGCTCGTCTATCACTCGACCGGCAATCCCGGCCTCTGGAGCCCGTTCTATCGCTGCTCGTTCAAGACGCACGAGGAGTGCAACACCGGCAAGCAGGACAACAAGTGGTCGATGACGATCTTCGCGCGCAAGATCGACACGGGCGAAGCGGTATGGGCCTACCAGATGACGCCGTTCGACCAGTGGGACTACGACGGCATCAACGAAAACATGCTGGCCGACTGGACCATCGACGGCAAGAAGCGCAAGGTGCTCGTGCACTTCGATCGCAACGGCTTCGCCTACGTGCTCGATCGCACCGACGGCACCTTGCTGCGCGCGAACAAGTTCGTCACCGCGAACTGGGCCGAGAAGATCGACATGAAGTCGGGCCGCCCGATCAAGGTCAAGGAGCATTCTCCGTTCGGCCTCGAAAACAACGTGCAGGCCTGCCCGTCCGCGATGGGCGGCAAGGATCAGCAGCCCTGCGCGCTCGATCCGAACGAGCCCGGCGTCGCCTACTGCCCGACCAACAACTGGTGCATGGAACTCGAACCGCAGGAGCGCTCGCACACGCAGCAGGGCACCGTGTACGTGTTCGCGAACGTGTTCATGTATCCCGAGAAGCCCGGCACCACCGGCAAGTTCAAGAAGTTCAACGTGCTGACCGGCGAGACCGTCTGGGAGATTCCGGACCCGTATCCGAACTGGAGCGGCGCGCTCGTGACCGATGGCGGCCTGGCCTTCTACGGCAGCCTCGGCGGCGACTTCCGTGCCGTCGATCGCAAGACCGGCAAGGTGCTGTGGTCGCGCAAGCTCGAGTCCGGAATCATCGGCAACCCGATCACCTACAAGGTCAATGGCAAGCAGTACGTGTCGGTGTGGTCGGGCATCGGCGGCTGGATCGGCCTGCCGGTGACCGCGGGCCTCGATCTCGAAGACAAGTTCGGCGCCATCGGTGCGACCGCGATGACCAAGGCCGCCAACCTCGACAAGATTCCGCAGGGCGGCACGCTCTATACGTTCCGCGTGAACTGAGAGCCGTACAGACAAGGCGAAGCAATCGCCGATAAGTGCCGGCTGCTCGCGTTCCACGCGAGCGCGAGCAGCCCGGCCAGGAGTCACACAGCGCAAGGAGATCATCGTGAATCGACACGAGAAGATCGCATCGACCATTGCATCGAAAGTTTCGACGGGCCTCGCTCCGGCTGCATTCGCAGCGGTGGCGACGCTGTTCACCCTGCCCGCGCAAGCGGGAGAAGTCCGCAGCCTGCGCGTCTGCGCCGACCCCGGCAACATGCCGCTGTCGAACCAGCGTGGCGAGGGCTACCAGAACAAGATCGCCGAAGTGCTCGGCGAAGCACTCGGCACCGGCGTTTCGTATGACTGGCGCAGCTCGATCGAACGCGGATTGCTGCGCGGCACGCTCGACGCCAACGCCTGCGACGTGATGTTCGACGTGCCCACCGACATGGAGCGCGTGCTCGTCACCCAGCCGCTCTACAGGAGCGCCTTCGTGCTCGCGTATCGCAGCGATCGCCACTATCAGGTCAAGAGCCTCGAAGACCCGCTGCTCAAGAAGCTCAAGATCGGCGTCTACCAGACCTCGGCGATTCGCGAGTCCCTGGGCCAGCGCGACGTCAAGAACAACACGGTCACGCATTTTCTGAGCTACGACGGCGATCGCGTGCCCGAGAACCAGCCTTCGTACCAGGTGCAGCAGGTCGTCGACGGCAAGCTCGACATGGCCGCGATCTGGGGCCCGTTCGCGGGCTACTACAAGACCATCAAGAAGGCCGACATCACGCTGCAGCCGGTCAACCTGATGGACGACGATCGCCAGCTCGAGTTCGACATGGCACTCGCGGTCCGTCGTGGCGACAAGGGCCTGCAGCAACGGCTCAACCAGGCGCTCGCCGACAACAAGGACAAGATCGAGCAGATCCTGAACGACTACGGCGTTCCGCTCGTGCAGTGCGAGGCCTGCGTGATCAGCGGCAAGCTGCCCTCGCACGGCCCCTACCAGTTCGAGCACCGCTACCAGGCCGCGGCCAAGCCCGCGGGCTACGGGCCGGACGCCACGCTGGCTCAGCTCAAGCAGTGGCTCAAGGACGGCGCCGACCCGACGCGCGAACTCGCCAATGCGACGCTCGCGGGCGATCTGGTCCGCGTGCGCTATCTGGTAGAGCAGACCCAGGCCGACATCGACCGGCTCGACGGCGAAGGCTACGCGCCGCTGCACAACGCGGTGCGCATGCGCTTCGACGACATCACCGCGTACCTGCTCGAACACGAGGCGAACATCGACGTGCGCGACAGCGATCAGTGGACGCCGCTGATGCACGCATCCTGGCGCGACAATGCCAGTGCGGTGAAGCTGCTCGCGAGCAAGGGAGCCGATCGCGAGGCGCGCAACAGCCGTGGCATGACGGCGCTGTCGATCGCCTCGCAATACGGCAAGTCCGAATCGGCGAGCGCGCTCATCAAGGCCGGCGCGGACCTGAACCACGCGGTCGGTGGCGGCCACTACACACCGCTCATGCTGGCCGCCGCCGGCGGCTGGAACCCGATCGCGCAAGCGCTGATCGCAGCCGGAGCGAACGTCGAGGCACGCAACGGAGCGGGCATCACCGCGCTGATGATCGCGGCGGCCAGCAATCGGCCCGATACCGCCAGGGCGCTGATCGCAGCGGGGGCCAAGCTCGATGCGCGCGACGACGGCGGCGCCACCGCGCTGAGCATCGCCCAGGAGCGCGGCAACGACGCGGTCATCGAAGTCTTGCAGCAGAAGGCGTCGCGAGCCGGCGCTTCGGTTGCCGATACGCACAACAAAGTCTGAGCAGGATCAGCCCAGGCCTTTCATTTCATAAAAAGGAACCCGCAAATGCGCTTCACTGCTTTCAACAATCGCGGCACCCATCGCGCACTCCAGCTGCTCTTCACGTCGCTCGCCCTGGTCATGGGCACCGTCTCGTTGCATGTCTTCGCCGATGGCGAGGCAGCGCCCACGGCCAGCGCCGAAGCTTCGACGGCGCCCGCTTCCGGTGCCGCTGAAAAGCCGCTCGACATCGTCAAGGCCACGCCCAAGGGCCAGCTCAAGAACCCCTACCAGGACACCGACAAGGACATCGTCGAGCAAGGTCGCAAGCTCTACATGCGCACGAGCTGCAACGGCTGCCACGGCGGCACCGGCGGCGGCGGCATGTGTCCTCCGCTTTCGAACGAAACCTGGGTCTACGGCGGTGACGACGACACCCTGTTCCGGCTGATCTCGGAAGGCTCCGACGCGCTGCAGAAGGACGGCTATGCGCGCAAGGGCCGCGAGAACGTGGTCGGGCCGATGCCGCCGCATGGAGCCATCGTCAAGAGTGGCGACGACCTCTGGAAGATCATCACCTTCATCCGCGCGAACTATCGCGGCAGCGAGGCGAAGAAATACGGAGACGCGCCGGCGACGAAATGATTCGTAGCGGAATCGCAGCATCCGAACAGCCAAGAGGAGACGACATGAAATCAAGAGCTGCAGTCGCCTGGGAAGCCGGCAAGCCGCTGTCGATCGAGGAGATCGACGTCGCCCCGCCCAAGGCCGGTGAGGTGCTGATCAAGATCGTGGCGACCGGCGTCTGCCATACCGACGCGTTCACTTTGTCGGGCGCCGATCCCGAAGGCCTGTTCCCGGTGATCCTCGGTCACGAGGGCGGCGGCATCGTGCAGGAGATCGGGCCCGGCGTGAGCAGCGTCAAGCCCGGCGATCATGTGATTCCGCTGTACACGCCCGAATGTGGCGAATGCAAGTTCTGCCTGTCCGGCAAGACCAACCTGTGCCAGAAGATCCGCGCGACCCAGGGCAAGGGCTTGATGCCGGACGGCAGCTCGCGTTTCTCGTACAAGGGCAAGCCGATCCTGCATTACATGGGCACGAGCACCTTCTCCGAGTACACGGTGATGCCGGAGATTTCGGTCGCCAAGATCAATCAGAAGGCACCGCTCGAGAAGGTCTGCCTGCTCGGCTGCGGCATCACGACCGGCATCGGTGCGGTGCTCAACACCGCCAAGGTGCAACCCGGAGACAGCGTCGCGGTGTTCGGCCTCGGCGGCATCGGGTTGTCGGTCGTGCAGGGCGCGGTGATGGCCAAGGCCGGGCGCATCATCGCCGTCGACATGAACCCTTCGAAGTGGGAGATGGCGAAGGCGCTCGGCGCCACCGATTTCGTCAACCCGAAGGATCATCCGGATACGCCGATCCAGCAGGTCATCGTCGATCTGACCGACGGCGGTGTCGATTTCTCGTTCGAATGCATCGGCAACGTCAACGTCATGCGCTCCGCGCTCGAGTGCTGTCACAAGGGCTGGGGCGAGTCGATCATCATCGGTGTCGCCGGTGCGGGACAGGAGATCAGTACGCGACCGTTCCAGCTCGTCACCGGGCGTGTCTGGCGCGGCTCCGCCTTCGGCGGCGTCAAGGGTCGCTCGCAGTTGCCGGGCTACGTCGATCGCTATCTCAAGGGCGAGATCAGGATCGACGAGATGATCACAGAGGTGCTGCCACTCGACGAGATCAACAAGGCTTTCGATCTCATGCACGAGGGCAAGGTGATCCGATCGGTCATCCGCTACTGATCGTCACATTACCCATGAATGCGCGCACCACCCTCCACTTTCGCGTCACGGCTTCGGCCGTGATGGCGTCACTGCGCGCATCGACTGTTCCGTCTGTCAGGAAATGCCGCTTTTCCGCAGCGCGATTGTTGAGTAGTCTCAGCGCTCGGCAGCGGTGGTGCTGCCGCGCGTACCCGAAGCGGGCCGCAGACCCGCATCGCGCGGTTTTCTCCATCGGCAAGACCGATCCCATGCAGGATTGCATGAGGACCACATGATGGAGGAGAAAATCATGGTTCTGAGACAGGACGGAACAGGCCATGCGCGCCTGATCCAATCGGCCGTCAAGGGGCAGCCCACCGCGATCGACATCGACCAGAGCGTGCGACATTCGTGGAGCCGCTGCCTGAGCAGCTACTCGCTCGATCCGCTCAAGACCAAGCATCCGATCGTGGTCGAGCGCGTGGATCTGCAGACCCGGCGTGAACGCCTCGGCACCATGCTGCAGATCGCGCGCGTCGAAATGCTCGGTCTCGCGCGGCAGATGCAGCATTCCGAGTTCGGCATCATGTTGACCGACGCCGACGGCGTGATCCTCTGTTACACGGGCGATCCGGCGTTCGCCGACACCGCGCGGCGCAGCGGTTTTCGCGAAGGCGCGATCTGGAGCGAGCGCGAGCTCGGCACCAACGGCATGGGCACCTGCCTGATGATGCGCCGCTCGATCATCATCCATCGATCCGAACACTTCCTGCTGCAGAACACCGCGCTGACCTGCACCGCCGCGCCGATCTTCGACATGCAGGGCAGGCTGCTCGCGGCGCTCGACATTTCGGGCAGCTCGTCGGAACCGCAGATGCACACGCTCGCGCTCGTCGAGATCGCGGCCAAGAACATCGAGAACCGCGCGGTGCTCGAAGCGGCGCGTGGCTATCACGTGCTGCGCTTCCACCCGTTCCCCGAATTCGTCAGCACGCCCGGCGAAGGCGTGATCGCCTTCGACGAAGCCGGCCTGATCGTCGGCTGCAATCGGGCGGCACTCGACCTGCTCAGCTATCGCGAGCATCGCGAGCTCTGCGGCGAGAACATCGGCAGCGTGCTCGAAACCAGCCTCGGCACCCTGTTGCAGCTCGCCTCGCGCCCCGGCATGCGGCCCGAGCCGATCGCGGCGCACCTGGGCCATCTGCGCCTGTTCGGCGTGGTGCAGGCTCCGGCTTCCGACTTCAGCGCGAACAAGCCGGCCGGCAACGTGCTGACGCTCAAGAACATCGATGCGGCGCCGTCGCGCGATCCGGTGGTGGCTTCGAACCATCACATCGCCCGTCGCGTGATGAACCGCGATATCTCGATCCTGCTGCTCGGCGAGACCGGCACCGGCAAGGGCTACTTCGCCAAGAGCATTCACGCGGCGAGCGAGCGCGCGGACAAGCCTTTCGTCTCGGTCAACTGCGCGGCGATTCCGGAGCTGCTGATCGAGAGCGAGCTGTTCGGCTACAAGCCCGGCGCGTTCACGGGCGCGGCCCGGCAAGGCCATTCGGGCCGCATCCTGCAGGCCAACGGCGGCACGCTGTTCCTCGACGAGATCGGCGACATGCCGCTGTCGCTGCAGGCGCGCTTGCTCACGGTGATCGAAGATCGCGAAGTCATGCCGCTCGGCGGCAGCAAGCCGGTGCCGGTGGATATCCGCATCATCAGCGCCACGCATTGCGACCTGATCGAAATGACCTCGCGCGGCCAGTTCCGCGACGATCTCTACTACCGCCTCAACGGCATCACCTTGACGATGCCGCCGCTGCGCAAGCGCCAGGACTTGCCCGAGAT
Source organism: Hydrocarboniphaga sp. FW305-C-57 (assembly GCF_058783045.1). Taxonomy (NCBI): domain Bacteria; kingdom Pseudomonadati; phylum Pseudomonadota; class Gammaproteobacteria; order Nevskiales; family Nevskiaceae; genus Hydrocarboniphaga; species Hydrocarboniphaga sp. FW305-C-57. Next base: position 291,050 of record NZ_JBYSYG010000005.1, read on the forward strand.
GGTGCAGGCGCTGATCCGGATCGAAGCCGGTGATCGCAACATCCGCATCGGCGACGCGCTGGTGCAGCGGCTGCTGCGCTGCAGCTGGCCCGGCAACCTGCGCCAGCTGCGCAACGTGATCCGCAACCTGCTCGCGCTGAGCGAAACCGACGAGCTTTCACTGACCGATTTCGATGAGCGCTGGCTGCTCGGCGCGAACGCTCCGTCCGAGGCCCGCATCGAAACGCAGGCCGTCACGCGCCTGAATCACGAATCCGACGCGGACGACGAAGACGATGACGACGTGCTCGCCGACGCCGAACGCGCCGCGCTGCTGCGCACGCTCGAAGCCTGTCGCTGGAACGTCAGCGAAGCCGCCGTGCGCCTGCACGTGAGCCGCAAGACGCTCTACCGGAAAATGCATCGCCATGGCCTGATCCGCGACGGCCAGCGCCTCGATTCGCTTCACGGCGAAGGCGACTCCCATCACGCCGGAGCCGGGCTCACGCCCGGCTAGAGGCCTCCATGCTCGATCGGCCAATGCTATCGACATGGATGCGCGCCTCCACGCATCCGTGCCGGCCATCGAGCAAGACCCTGGCGACTGCAGGCGCCGGGAGACTGCATTGCAGTCCACCCACGCAGTGTCCACAGGATTGAATGGAGGAGTTGCCATGATTTCAGGAGCACCCCGCGCCGAGCGCGCTCACGCCGATCTTCCGGGACGGTGAGCCATGGGCGCCCTTTCGCTACACCCGTCCATCGACAACGGTATCAAGCCGACCTCGCCGAACTTCACCGGCGGCACGCTGAGCTGCAAGTGCACGCAGAACCCGGTCAGGGTGAAGCTGTCCTCGCAGACCGCGCATAACCACGCCTGCGGCTGCACCAAATGCTGGAAGCCGGCCGGCGCGCTGTTCTCGGTGGTCGCGGTGGTGCCGCGCGACAAGGTCGAAGTCATCGAGAACGCCGACAAGCTCGTGGTCGTCGACAGCAAGGCCACCATCCAGCGCCACGCCTGCAAGGATTGCGGCGTCCACCTGTACGGTCGCATCGAGAACACCAACCACCCGTTCTACGGCCTCGACTTCGTTCACACCGAGCTGTCGTCCGAGTCGGGCTGGTCGGCACCGACCTTCGCCGCATTCGTCTCCTCGATCATCGAATCGGGAGCCGACCCGGCGAACATGGGCGCGGTCCGCAGCCGGCTCACCGAGCTCGGGCTGACGCCTTACGACTGCCTGTCTCCCCCGCTCATGGACGCGATCTCCACGCACGTGGCGAAGGCATCGGGCGTGCTCAAGGCCTGAGCGGCCGGGAGACGCGGAACGGGAGACGGGAGACGTAGAAGCAGTCGATGCGAGCGCCACCGCGACCGCAGGATGGATCTTTTGCGTCTCCCGTTCTCCGTCTCCCGGAGCAACGAGCGCTTTGGTGGCTCTCGCGGTCGGACGGGAGCCACCCCTTTTTGTTACGTTCCCCACCCTCAAGCCGCAACAAACTTTCGCAAAACCCTTTCCTTACGAAAATGTTTTGGTATGATGCGCGCCCTCAGCGGTGGCCGTAGCTCAGTTGGTAGAGTCCCAGATTGTGATTCTGGTTGTCGCGGGTTCGAGCCCCGTCGGTCACCCCACAATCAGTGGGTAGAGGCAAGTTGCAACAAGTGGGTTGCTAGCTCAATGGTAGAGCAGCTGACTCTTAATCAGTAGGTTCGGGGTTCGAGTCCCTGGCAGCCCACCACTTGTCTGTACCATTAGAGCCGGCCAGTGCCGGCTTTTTTATGGGCGCCGCACTGGCATCATCTTCTCCCCGCCATCTGGCCACTGCAGGCAGCCGAACTCCGGATTCATGAGCGCGAAACTCATCGACGGCAAATTCATTGCCGACACCCTGCAGCAAGAGCTCCGGACCCGCGTCAGCGAGATCACCGCCTCGGGCCGCCGCGCCCCGGCGCTCGCGACGCTGCTGGTCGGCCATGATCCGGCCTCGCATGTCTACGTGCGCAACAAGCGCCTGGCCTGCGAGCGCATCGGCATCCGCTCGCTGCCGCTGGAATTCGGCTCCGACATCAGCCAAGCCGAGCTGCTCGCCGAGATCGAACGACTCAACAACGACCCCGAAGTCGACGGCATCCTCGTCCAGCTGCCGCTGCCCGCGCAGATCGATTCGACCGCCATCATCGAGGCGATCCGCCCCGACAAGGACGTCGACGGCTTCCACCCGTACAACCTCGGCCGCCTGGCCCAGCGCCAGCCGGTGCTGCGCCCGTGCACGCCGTTCGGGGTGATCGAGATGCTGCGGCGCTCGGGCGAATCGTTCTACGGGCGCCGGGCGATCGTCGTCGGGGCCTCGAACCACGTCGGCCGGCCGATGGGCCTCGAACTGCTGCTCGCCGGGGCCACCACCACGGTCTGCCATCGCTTCACGCGCGATCTGGCCGAGGAAGTCGCCCGCGCCGAACTCGTCATCGTCGCGGTCGGCAAACCGGGCTTCATCAAGGGCGACTGGATCGCCCCGGGGGCGACGGTGGTCGACATCGGCATCAACCGCCTGCCCGATGGCAGGCTCTGCGGCGACGTCGAGTTCGACGTCGCGCGCCAGCGCGCCGCCTACATCACCCCGGTCCCGGGCGGCGTCGGCCCGATGACCGTGACCATGCTCATGCACAACACCGTGCTGGCCGCCTCGCGCTGAGGCCAGGCTTCAGCGCGAGCTTTCGCGCGTCCTCGCGACGAGCATGATCCAGCGGATACCGTCCCAGACGCGTTCCCGCTGCCAGAGCAGCTCGAAGCCGCCGTCCGCCAGCAGCTGCGGGTAATGATGCGACCACGATCGCTCGGCCCCATAGGGCTTCGAGGCGGTCTCGGTGGCCAGGTCGTGATCCGCGGCCAGCGGCTCGACCATCGCGAACAAGGCCGGGGCACAGGCGCTGATCGCGCTCAGCAATCCGCGCAGCTTGGCCTCGGGCAGATATTCCAGCACGCCCGCATTGCTCAGGTAGACCCAGCCGGCCTGCGCGTGCGCCGGAATCCAGTCGGCCACATCGCCGCTTTCGAAGCGCAGATCGGCCTCGCCGCGATCACGCGCGCCGAAACGGGCCCGGTTCAGACGCGTCTGCTCGGCGCTCAGGTCGAGGCCGATGAAGTGATCGAGTTGCGGCAGGCGACGCGCGACATCGGCGAGCACGATGCCCGAGCCGCAGCCGATCTCGCAGAGCGTGCGGTAACGGGCATCCGCCTCGATCGGCTCGCGCAGGGCCTCGACGATGTCCGCATGGCAGGGCAGCCACCAGCTGTCGAAACGGGCCTGCGCCTGCTCGTGGAAGCGCACGGCCTGCTCGCCGGCCCATAGCCAGTCGTGCAATCCATTGAGCCGGTCGAGCGTTCCGGCGCGCTCGTGACGCTCGCCGAGCGCCGTCAGCAAAAAACGGTCCCGACGAGTGAGCGCCTGCCCGACCTCGCCACGCTCGAGCTGCGCCGCGCGTCGCGGCATCAGCCTCAGCAACAGCCGGCCGATCAAGTGCTTGAGCGCGGTCTTTGAACTGGAAGACTCCCGCAGCAGCGGGAACTGAACCTGCTGGATCTGCATGCGCCACTCCCTGGCTTTCGATGCGGCTGTTGCGTCCGCGCGAGCAACATAGCGTCCGGCACGAGGCCCAACAAGCTGCGGCCCGGCGCCGAACCCGCAAACCCGACGAGCGATTCATTCCTCATTAAATTTTGTCCGTCATTCTGCAGTCATTGGCGAGCGCTTCTCGCCATCGGGGCTGCAACAACGCAACACCGCTACGACTTTCCGCTGCCGCCTCGCAGGATGCGAGGCGGTTTTCGTATCGATCCAGGGAGTGGACGCGGCTTGGCACAGGGACGACTACCAGGGTCCGAATCCGCTTCGGGCCACAGCGACTACGTAAGCACGGCGGACGGCGGTTCGGAACCTCCGCAGCCCTGCTTCTCGATCTTCAAGCGCTTCGAAGCCCGCGCCGTCGAGATGCCAGACTCGATCGCGCTGAGCGACGAATCCGGCAGCCTCCGTTACAGCGAGCTGCTCGAGCGAGCCGAACACATCGCGGCCGCACTGGCGGAAGCCGGTTGCGGCGCGCATCAGCCGATCGCGGTGCTGTTGCCGCGTGGACGCGAACTCGTCGCCAGCCTGCTCGCGATCGCACGCTGCGGCGCGCCGTATCTCGCGCTCGACATCAATGCTCCGGCCCAGCGGCTCGCATCGATGCTGCAGCAGACGCAGTGCAAGACCATCGTCGGCGATCGAACAGCCTTTGCCGAGCTTCAGCCGCAAGCCTTGCAGCAGCCGGCGCTCGCCGATGCGCGCTGGATCGATCCGCAGAATCTGTCTTCCCTGCCGTCCGCCGCACTCGCACCGGCGCACGAGACCCAAGCCGACGAACTGTTCTGCGTGCTCTACACCTCGGGCTCGACGGGTGTTCCGAAAGGCGTCGAGCTCAGCGCGCGCAACGTGCTGAACTGTCTGCAGTGGATGCAGAAGCAGTATTCGCTCACCGAGCGCGACGTGATACTGCACAAGACGCCGATCGTCTTCGACGTCTCGATGTACGAGCTGTTCTGGCCGCTCATGTGCGGCGCACGCGTGGCGCTCGCCAAGCCCGAGGGCCACCGGGATCCGGCGTATCTCGCCGCGCTGATCCAGCGGCAGCAAGTCACCGCAGCGCATTTCGTTCCGTCGATGCTCGCCGCGTTCGCCGAAGACGAGGACGCCGCGGGCTGCTCCACGCTGCGTCATCTTTTCGCCGCCGGTGAGGCGCTGCCGGCCGCGCTCGCGCAGCGCTGCCTGCGCCTGTTGCCGCAAGTGCAGCTGCACAATCTCTATGGCCCGACCGAGGCCGGCGTCGTCAGCCACTGGAGCTGCGACCGCGACTGGGCGGAAGACCGCATTCCGATCGGCCATGCCGTCGACAACACGCAGTTGTACCTGCTCGACGAAACCTTGCAGCCCGTCGCCGACGGTGAAGAGGGCGAGCTGTATCTGGCCGGTGCGCAGCTCGCGCGCGGTTACGTCGGCCGTCCCGACCTGACCAGCGAGCGCTTCATCGAGCATCCGCAGTTCGGCCGTCTCTATCGCAGCGGCGATCGCGCGCGACGCCGCAGCAACGGCGCGCTCGACTATCTCGGCCGCCGCGATGCGCAGATCAAGCTGCGCGGCGTGCGCATCGAACTCGGCGAAATCGAAGCCGCCCTCGCCTCGCATGCGGGCGTCGTCGAAGCCGCCGCGGCAGTGCGTGAATTCGGAGTCGCGGACGAACGCCTGCTGGCCTGGTACACGTCGCGCGAACCGGCGCCAGCGGCCGATGAGCTGCGCCGCCACCTGGCCGCGCTGCTGCCCGAGGCGATGCTGCCCCAGCAGTTCATCGCGCTCACCGACATGCCACGTCTGACCACCGGCAAGATCGATCGCCGCTCGCTGCCCCTGCCTACGCCACAGCAGGGCGAAGCCGCGCTGCCCAACGACGCGCTGCAGGCTCGCCTGCTGAGGCTCTGGCGCGAGATCATCGGCCGCTCCGACATCGGCGTTCACGATCGCTTTCTCGAAGCCGGCGGCAATTCCCTGCTGGCCTTGCGCGTGATGTCGAAGCTGCGCGAAGCACTCGGCCAGCGCATTCCGCTGTCGAGCTTCTTCGCCGAACCGACGGTGGCCGGTTTCGCCGCACTGCTGCGGCGCGATCACGCCGAGGCCTGCGCGAGCTGGCTCGCCGACCTGCCGCGCAGCGATCGTCGCCGCTCCGCCACACGTAGCGTCTCCGAGGCATCGCCGGCGCAGCCGCGCAACAAGCCGGACGATCCGATCGCCATCGTCGGCATGGCCTGCCGCGTGCCGGGCGCGGCGGACGTCGAGGCCTTCTGGAAGCTGCTCGCCGAGCGCCGCGAAGGCATCCGCGATCTCGGCGACGAAGAACTCCTCGCGGCCGGCATCGCGCCCGAGCTGCTCGACGATCCGGCCTACGTGCGCCGAGCCGCCGCGATCGACGATCCGCTGGCCTTCGACGCCGCGTTCTTCGGCTACACACCGCGCGACGCCGAGCTCACCGATCCACAGCAGCGCGTGCTGCTCGAATGCGCCTGGCATGCGCTCGAACACGCCGGCATCGCGCCGGGTGGCGCGCGCATCGGCGTCTACGCAGGCGTCGCGCACAACCAGTATTTCGATCGCCACGTCGCCACGCATGACGACCTGCGGATCGGCGACGAAGGCTTTCATGCGCTGCTCGGTTCCGACAAGGATTACGCGGCCACGCGCATCGCCTACAAGCTCGACCTGCGCGGCCCTGCGCTGACCTTGCAGACGGCCTGCTCGAGTTCGGGCGTGGCCCTGCACCTGGCCTGCCAGGGCCTGCGTGCCGGCGATTGCGAAGCCGCCATCGTCGGCGGCGTGCGCATCAACCTGCCGCAGGCCGGCTACCGGCCTGTCGACGGCGGCCCGCAGTCGGCCGACGGCCGCGTGCGGCCTTTCGATGCGAACGCCAACGGCATGGTGCTCGGCTCGGGCGTCGCCTGCCTCGTGCTCAAGCCGCTGAGCCGCGCACTCGCCGACGGCGATCGCGTCTATGCGCTCGTGCGCGGCAGCGCGATCAACAACGATGGCGCGGCCAAGGCCGGCTACACCGCGCCGGCCGAAGACGGCCAGCTGCGCGTGATCGAAGACGCGCTCGCGGCCGCGGGCGTTTCGGCCGACAGCGTCGGCTATGTCGAGGCGCACGGCACCGGCACCGCGCTCGGCGATCCGATCGAATTCGCCGCGCTCTCGCGCGGCTACGCGCAGGCCGAACGCATCGCGCTCGGCAGCGTCAAGGGCAACATCGGCCATCTCGACGCCGGCGCCGGCGCGATCGGACTGATCAAGGCCGCGCTCGCGCTGCACCACCGCGAGCTGCCGGCCACGCTGCATTTTGCGGCGCCGAATCCCGAATGCGATTTCGAGTCGGCGCCATTCTTCGTCAACACCGAGCACGCACCGTGGCCCGCGCAGGGCGCTCGCCGAGCCGCAGTGTCTTCTTTCGGCTTCGGCGGCACCAACTTCCACGGCGTGCTCGAAGAAGCGCCCGCGCAGCAGGCTTCGGCGCCCAAACGCGCGGCGCAGCTGATCAAGCTTTCGGCCGCGAGCGCCGAGGCCTTGCGGCAGCAGGCGACGAGGCTCGCGGATTTCCTGCAGCAGCGCGACGAGGTCTGTCTGGCCGATGTCGCCTACACGCTCGACGCGGGCCGCGCGCGGCTGCCGTTCCGCGACGCCTTCGTCGCGAGCGACATCGCGCAGGCGATCGAGCAGTTGCGCCGCATCGAAGCCGGCGGCGAAGCGCGCAAGCCTTCGCGCCTGGTGTTCGTGTTTCCGGGCCAGGGCGCGCAGCACGTCGGCATGGGCCGCGCGCTCTACGAGCGCGAGCCGCTGTTCCGCGAGATCATCGATCACTGCGCCGAGCGCCTGCAGCCCCTGCTCGGACGCGATCTGCGCGAGTTGCTGTATCCGCAGCCCGAACAGGCCGGGGTCGCCGCCGAGGCGATGCGCGGCACCGAGTTCGCGCAGCCCGCGATCTTCGCGGTGAGCTATGCCACCGCCAGGCTCTGGCAATCCTGGGGCCTGGAGCCCGATGCGCTGGTCGGCCACAGCCTCGGCGAGTTCGTCGCCGCGACGCTCGCCGGCGTGTTCGAACTCGACGATGCGCTCGCGATCATCGCCGAGCGCGGACGGCTCATGCACGACATGCCCACGGGCGGCATGCTCGCCGTACGGCTGTCGGCCCAGGACGTCGAACCGTATCTGAGCGCGAGCGTGAGCCTCGGCGGCATCAACGCGCCCGAAGTGGTGGTGCTGTCGGGCGAGCGCGAGGCGCTCGCCGAACTCGAGCAGCGCTTCAACGCGCTCGACATCGGCTGCCAGGCGCTGCATACCTCGCATGCCTTTCATTCGCCGATGATGCAGCCACTCGTCGATCGCTTCGCCGCCGTCGTCGCGGGCTATTCGCGCAAACCACTGCAGAAGCCGCTGGTGTCGACCTTGAGCGGCGGCTGGGCGCAAAGCGAAGATCTCGTCGAGCCGCATCACTGGGCGCGCCAGCTGCGCGAGCCCGTGCTGTTCTGGCCGGCGATGCAGACGCTGCTGCAGCAAACCGATTGCGTCTATCTCGAAGTCGGCCCCGGGCAGACGCTCACGACCGCGATCCGCCAGGGCTCGCAAGGCGCGGTCGCGCTCGCCTCGCTGCCGCACAGCGCGCAGGCCCAGCGCGATGCGCTCGACCATCTGCTCGAAACCGCGGCGCGGCTGTTCGTCGCTGGCTGCGATCTCGATGCGCGCCGCTATTACGCGGGCGAACGGCGCCTGAAGCTCGGCCTGCCGGGTTATCCGTTCGCGCGCACGATCCACTGCCTGCAGCCGGCGGTGATGGGCCCCGCGGCGACGGTCGCGATGTCTGCGATCGCAGCGACGACGCCCGAACCGGACCGCGCGGCCGTCGAAGCCGAAGCTGCTTCCGCCGTTGTCGAAGAGGACGTCCTGCTGCAGCGTCTGCTCGCCTTGCTCACGCGCCTGACCGGTCTCGAGTTCTCGCCTCAGCAGTACGACAGGAGCTTCCTCGAACTGGGCCTCGATTCGCTTTCGCTCACGCAGGTGGCGAGCCGCATCAAGGCCGAGTTTCGCGTCGACCTGCGCTTCCGCCGTCTGCTCGAAGACTGCGGAAGCGTGAACCTGCTCAAGGCCTGGCTCGCGCAGCAGAACGTCGGCGCCGAACCGAGCAGCAAGGTGGTGCCGCTGCACAAGCCCGAGCCGAACGCGACGCCCGCGCACACGAACGCTGCAAGCACGGTGACCTTCGGCGCCGGCGCGCGCATCGAGCGCAAGGCCCAGCACGCGCTGTCGATCGAGCAGAAAGTCTCGCTGGTCCGGCTCACCGATCGCTACCTCACGCGCACCGAAGCTTCACGCCAGTACGCGCAGCAGCATCGCGCGCAGCTCGCCGACCCGCGCACGGTTTCGGGTTTCCGGCCGCTGATCAAGGAGCTCGTCTACCCGATCGTGGTCGAGCGCTCCGAAGGCGCCTACCTGTGGGATCTCGACGGCAACCGCTATGTCGACGCGACCTGCGGCTTCGGCTCGATGTTCTTCGGCCATCGTCCGGCCTTCGTCAGCGAGGCGATCGAAAAACAGCTGCAGATCGGCTGGGAAATCGGACCGCAGACGCCGCTGACCGGCGAATGCGCGCGCCTGTTCACCGAGTGCACGGGGCTCGAACGCGTGGCCTTCTGCAACACCGGTTCCGAAGCGGTGATCGCGGCTGTGCGACTCGCGCGCACGGTCACCGGACGCAATCTCATCGTCAGCTTCACGGGCGACTACCACGGCATCCAGGACGAAGTGATCGTGCGGGCCGGCGCCAACGGCCGCTCGATTCCGGCGGCGCCGGGCATTCCGCTCGAATCGGTCGCCAACACGCTGATTCTCGACTACGGCAGCGACGAGGCCCTGCGCATCATCCGCGAGCGCGCGGACGACATCGCCGGCGTGCTGATCGAGCCGGTGCAGTCGCGGCGGCCGGATTTCCAGCCGCGCGAATTCCTGCAGCAGCTGCGCGAACTCACGCGCGAGACCGGCATCGCCTTCATCATGGACGAGGTCATCACGGGCTTTCGTTCGGGCCTGCGCGGAGCGCAGGCGTACTACGGCGTCGAGGCCGACATCGGCGTCTACGGCAAGGTCTTCGGTGGCGGCATGCCGATCGGCGCAGTCGCGGGCTGCGCGCGCTTCATGGATGCGCTCGACGGCGGCCACTGGCAGTACGGCGACGATTCGGTGCCCGAAGCCGGCGTGACCTACTTCGCCGGCACGTTCGTGCGCCACCCGCTCACGCTCGCGGCCGTGCGCGCCTCCCTGCTCGCGTTGCGCGAGCACCCGCAATGGCCCGAGGAAGTCGCCGAGAAAACCCGGCGCATGGTCGACTGCATCAACGAGGATCTGCGCAGCGCGGGCGCTCCGCTGCACCTGGTGCGCTACTCCTCACTGTGGAAGCCCAAGTACGACAGCGAGCAGACGCATGGCGACCTGCTGTTCTTCTTCCTGCGCGAGCGCGGCATCCACATCTGGGAAGGCCGGCCCTGCTTCCTGAGCACCGCGCACAGCGAGACCGACGTCGAGCAGATCGTCGACGCGTTTCGCTACGCGGTCGCGCAGATGCAGCGCGGCGGCTGGTTCGAGCAGGTCGCCACAGCGGCCGCCGAACCCGCACCCACGCTGCTCACCGACGAGCCGCCGCTGCCGCATGCGCGCATCGGCCGCGGTGCCGACGGATCACCGGCCTGGTTCGTGCCCGATCCGTCGCGGCCCGGACGTTATCTACAGCTGGAGCTTGCCGCATGAACGACATGGCGCCCGAGAATCTGATGGCCCTCAACGCGAGTGCCGCGCCTGCGACCAGCCTGCGACTGGTGCCGGTCGATCACGATCCGTTCGCAGGTCCGGCGCTCAGCGCGTTCACGCCGGTCACCGCCTCACAGAGCGAAATCTGGCTGGCCTGCGCGCTCGATGCGCCGATGAGCCTGGCCTACAACGAAGGACTGTCGCTGCAACTGCGCGGAGCGCTCGACGTGCAGGCCCTCGAAGCCGCGCTGCAGCGCATCGTCGATCGCCACGAATCGCTACGCGCGAGTTTCTCTCCCGACGGCCGCTGGATGTGCGTGCACGAGTCGCTGCCGGTGTCGCTGCCTGTGACCGCGCTCGAGGACGAGCGCGATCCGCAGGCCACGTTCGACGAGGCGGCCCGGCGCGGCATGCGCGAGCACTTCGATCTTACGCACGGGCCGCTGATCCGCTTCGCGCTGTACCGGCTGTCCGCGCAGGAGCATCGTCTCGTGCTCGTCGCGCATCACCTGGTCTGCGACGGCTGGTCGATGGCGCAGCTGCTCGTCGAGATCGGGGCGATCTATTCGGCGCTCGTCGAACGGCGCGACGCCGAACTGCCCTACGCACCCGATCGCTACGTCGAATACAGCCGGCTCGAACACGCGTTCGCCGCATCCGAGGAAGGCCAGCGCCAGCTGCGCTACTGGGTCGAGCAATTGCGCGAGGCCCCGGCCGCGCTCGATCTGCCGAGCGCGCGTCCACGCCCCGCGCAACGCCGCTTCGAAGCCGCGCGCTACGACCATCGCCTGCCGGCCGAACTCGCCGCCGAGCTGCGCCGCTTCGGCGCGGCGCACGGCAGCAGCCTGGTGATGACCCTGCTCGCGGGCTTCACCGCGCATCTGCACCGTCTCACGGGCGCCGACGACATGGTCATCGGCCTCGCCGCCGCCGGACAGTCGCTGCACGAGCGTCCGCACTTGGTCGGCCATTGCGTGAACCTGCTGCCGCTGCGGCTCAAGCCGGCGCCGCAACTGAGCTTCGGCGAACTGCTCGATCAGACTCGCCGCGTGGTGCTCGATGCCTACGAGAACCAGGGCGCGACCTTCGGCGCGATCCTGCCGCAACTGCAACTGGCCGAGGACGCCTCGCGACCGAAGCTGATCGGCATCGGCTTCAACCTCGACGTGCGCGACGACGACATCACGCACAGCGGCCTGCAGGTGCGCTACGAAACCCTGCAGCGCGCCTGCGACAATTTCGAGCTCGCGCTCAACATCGTCGACAACGGCCACGACCTCGTCGTCGAGTGCAGCTACAACCGCGCGCTGTTCGACGAAGACGACGTACGCCGCCGCGTCTACGAATACGAGAACCTGCTGCGCCAGGCCGAGGCCTGCCTGCAGACTCCGCTGCGCGAGCTGCCGCTGATCTCTCAGGCCGAACGCAGGCGCCTGCTCGAAGATTTCAACGCCACCGCGCCGGTCGAGCTTCCGCAGTCGAGCCTTCATGCGCTGATCGCGGCGCAGGCGTCTCGCAGCCCCGATGCGATCGCGCTCGCCGATGCGCAGCGCCATTGGAGCTACGCGCAGATGATGCGGCGCGCCGATGCGATCGCCGCAGCCTTGCAGGCGCACGGCGTGGTCGCGGGCGACTTCGTCGGCGTGAGCCTGCGGCGCACAATCGAACTGCCCGCCGCGCTGCTCGGCGTGCTCAAGTGCGGCGCCGCCTACGTGCCGCTCGACGCCGAGCTGCCCGTCGCGCGCCTGGACTTCATGGCACGCGATGCGCAGCTGCGCCTGCTGCTCTGCGAACGCGCCACGAGCGAGGCGGTGGCAACGCTCGGCTGCGCCAGGCTCGCGCTCGAAAACGTCGCCGACTACGACGGCGAGTCCATCGAAACCGCCGTCGAACCCGATGCGCCGGCCTACGCGATCTACACCTCGGGCTCGACGGGCCAGCCCAAGGGCGTGGTCGTGCCGCATCGCGGCGTGGTCAATTGCATGGCCGGAACGCAGTCGCGCATCGGCATCGGCGAGCGCGACACGCTGCTGTCGGTGACCACCTTCGCGTTCGACGGCTCGGTGATCGAATTCTTCCTGCCGCTGCTCCACGGCGCGCGCCTGGCGATCGCCGACGAAGCCGCGATGACCGACGGCCAGCAGCTCGCCGACGCACTCGAACGCTTCGAAGTCACGCGCCTGCTCACGGTGCCGGCGATCTGGCGGCTGCTGCTCGCCGCGGGCTGGCAGGGCAAGGCCGATCTGATCGGCAGTTCCGCGGCCGAGCCGCTGACGCCCGATCTGGCGGCCGCGCTGCTGCCGCGGCTCGCCGAACTGTGGAATCTCTACGGGCCGACCGAGTCGACCGTGTGGATGCTCGGCACGCGCATCGTCGATGCGCAGGCGCCGATCACGATCGGCTCGCCGATCGCCAACACGCGCGCCTACGTGCTCGATGCGCATCGCCAACCGGTGCCGGTCGGCGTCAGCGGCGAGCTCTACATCGGCGGTGCCGGCGTCGCGCTCGGCTATCTGAATCGCCCCGAACTCGATGCCGAGCGCTTCCTGCCCGATCCGTTCGTCGCGGATGGCGGCGCGAGCGCGCGCATGTACCGCAGCGGCGACGTCGTGCGCTGGACCGAGCACGGCGAGATCGTGTTCCAGGGCCGCGCCGACCATCAGGTCAAGCTGCGGGGCTATCGCATCGAGCTCGGTGAGATCGAAGCCGCGCTCAAGCTCGACAAGGACATCGCCGATGCCGTCTGCGGCGTGCTCGAACGCTCGCCAGGCGATCCGCGGCTGGTCGCCTGGGTGCAGCCCGCGAACGCGCTGCAACCGCACGCAAGCGTGCTGCGCCGCAGACTGCGCGAAATGCTGCCGGCCTACATGATCCCGCAGCATTTCGTGATGCTCGAAGCGCTGCCGCGCCTGCCCAACGGCAAGCTCGACCGCAAGCGCCTGCCCTCGCCGTTCGAGACGCGCGCGAGCGTCGAAGTGCTGCCGATCGCCCCGCGCAGCGTCGCCGAGCGCGACGTCGCCGAGCTCTGGCAGGAGCTGCTCGGCCACGGCAACTTCCATGTCACCGATCGCTTCCTCGACGTCGGCGGCCATTCGCTGCTCGCGGTGCAGCTCGCGGCGAGACTGCGCGAGCGCTTCGCACTCGAGCTGCCGCTGCGCGAAGTGCTCGCCGCGCCGCTCGGCCAGATCGCCCTCGCGCTCGAAGCGCGCAGGCCGGAGGCGCAAGGCCAGACGGCAATCGATGAACCCGCAGCCGCGCCGGCGACCGCCGTCCGCACGGCTCCGCCCACCCGATCGAGACTCAAAACCCTGTGGGAACGCCTGACACGCTGACCAGTGCAGGCCTGGAGCCGATGCATTTCGGCCCGGGCGAGCGCCTCTACGGCATGCGCAGCGAGCCGCTGGGCTCCGCTGCGCGGCAGACGGCCGTGCTGATCTGTCACAGCTGGGGCGCCGAGTATCAGCGCAGTTACCGTGGCTGCTATCGGCTGTCGGAGCAGCTCGCGACGCTCGGCTTCGACACGCTGCGCTTCGACTATTCGTGCACCGGCGATTCGGCCGGCGAAGAAGCCGACGCCCGGCTGCCGCACTGGCTCGACGACATCGAGGCCGCAGCGCAGGAGCTGCGCGAGCTTTCGGGCTGCCCGCGGCTCTGCGTACTCGGCCTGCGCCTCGGCGGGCTGCTCGCGCTCGAAGCGGTGGCGCGCGGGCTGCGCGCCGACCAGCTCGTGCTGTGGGATCTGCCGGCCAGCGGGCGCAGCTGGATCGACGAATTGCTCGTGCTGCATGCGGCGAGCTACGAGCGCAAGAATCGCTATCGGCCGCAGAGCCTGGCGCTGCCGCTGCCCACCGACGAGCTGCTCGGCTCGCCGTGGCCCGCCGAACTCGCCGACGCGATCGCGGCGCTGCGTCCGCAGCCCTGGCTGTCGGCCGAGCGGCTGCTGCTGATCGACAGCGCGGACACCACGATCGAACGCGGCGGTGAATGCCAGGCCGTCCAGCGCCGCGTGCTCGACGAGGCCGCGCACTGGACTCAGCTCGACAAGCTCAACACGCCGCTCGGCTCGGCACCGAGCGCCCGCGCGATCGCCGGCGCACTCGCCGAGCTGCTGCCATGAGCCTGCGCGAACGGGCGCTGCAGTTCGGCCCCGGCGGCCGCCTGCTCGGCATGCTGAGCCTGCCGTCCGAGATCGACCCCGAGCTGCCCGCGATCCTGATTCCGAACACCGGCTTCGAACATCGCATCGGCCCGCATCGGCTGCATGTGCATCTGGCGCGCGCATTCGCGGCCGAAGGCTTCGTCTGTCTGCGGCTGGACCTGTCCGGACTCGGCGACAGCGCGACATCCACCCAAAGCGATGCGATCGCCGAGCTGCGCGCGGCGATGGACGCGCTGCAAGGCCTGAAACTGGCCCGGCGCTGCATTCCGGTGGGCCTCTGCTCGGGCGGGCACGATGCGCACCGCTACGCGGTCAGCGACGCGCGCGTGGCCGGCGCGGCGTTTCTCGATCACTACCTCTACCACACGCCGCGCTCGCGCCGGATCCATCTGACGCAGCGCCTCGCCGAACCGCGCCGCCTGCTCAACTGGATCGAGCGGCTGCGCAATGGCGCAGGCGCCGGCGAGGTGCAGGAGCCCGAATACTTCCGCCAGCCAAGCCCGCAGCGGTTCCGCGAGGACGTGGCCGGCTTCATGCAGCGCGGCATGCCGCTGTTCTTCCTGTTCACGGGCGAATACCAGAACACCTACAACTATCCCGACCAGCTGCTCGACGTCTGTCCGAAGCTCGGCGAATACGAGCGCTACGACCTGCACTACTTCGCCGAGGCTGACCACACCTTCAGCCAGCGGCGCATGCGCGAGCAGCTGCTCGAAACGCTGCGCATGTGGCTCGCGCAGCAGGTACGCCCGAAGTTCGGAGCGAAGCGGCAGCCGACGCCGCGCGGCGTCGATCAGCCGCCGGTCGCGGCGATGGCCAGCGCGCTGAGCACCACGCCATCGACGAAACTCACGCGCCCGACACCGAGCGTGCCGCCGAACCACGCGGCGGCGGCTTTCGCCGAATCGCTCAGCGGCGTCACCGAGACTGCACCATGAGCCTCGATGCGCACTTCGACCTCGTCGAACTCGAGCCAGATGCCGGTGGCCGGGTTCACGCACTTGTGCACGCATTCCTTGATGCCGAACAAAGCGCGGCTCCAGCGTGCATAGCCGCCTTCGAGCGCGTCGATGCAGCGGCGTTCGCTTGCGCCGACGACGAGCGCGGCGGCGTCTGCTGGCAAGGCCGCGCAGGGTTCGATGTCGACGCCGAGCGCCGCGAAGCGCGCGCGTTCGCCGACCAGTGCGATCGCGTGTTCGGCGTCGTGCGCGAGGCTGCCGGTGTAATCCGCCGGCCACAGCGGAGCGCCCGATTCACCGCGTCCGATTGCGACCTCACGCGGTCCGCCGATGGCCTGCAAGGCCCGGCGAGCGAGCACGCGCGCGGCGATCGCCGCCTCGCGGCGCGAGGCATGGGCGATCGCCATGAGCGCCTCTTCACCGGGCACGGCGATCGTCGGCAAGCTCGCGATCGGAGCGAACAAGGCCAGTGCGCCGTCGAACGGCGTCCAGCGCTGCGCGGCACAGTCAGGCGCGGCCTTCATCACGGAATCCTTTCGTCGCAGGCGGGTGGGGCATGCGCGCAGATTACTCAAAGCCCGGACCCTTGAGCGCGTCCGCGACGCGGGTGGCGCCGGCGAACACATCGCGCCCGCTGCGGCTCGCGTTCTTCGTGCACAGCTTTCCGCTGCTGTCCGAGGCCTTCATCATCAACCAGGCCGCCGCGCTGATCGAGCGCGGACACGAGGTCGATCTCTACGCGATCTGGGGCCGGCTGCCGCACGCGCCCGGACAATTCCCGATCGCCGAGCGCGCCGGGCTGTTCGAGCGCTGTCGCGATCCGCAATTCGCGCGCGCGCCGCTGCAACGCATTGCCGGCGCGCTGCGCAGGCTGCCCGATTTCGGCGGCCGGCTGCGCCTGCTCGCGCGTTCGCTCGACGTCATGCGCCAGGGCCGCTGGGCCGCGAACCTGCGGCTGCTGCACGAGGCCGCGATGCTCTGCGATCGCGGTCCCTACGACGTCGTCCATTGCCAGTTCGCCGACCTCGCGCCGGTGGTGCTCAGGCTGCGCCGCATCGGCGCCTTCGATGCGCCCGTGGTCGTGCACGTGCGCGGCATCGACATCACGCGCAGGCCGCGCGAATTCGGGCGCGCGGTCTACGAGCGCATCTTCGCCGAGGCCGATCGCGTCTGGCCCAACTGTGAGCACTTCGCGCGCAAGGCGATCGCGCTCGGATGCCCGGCGGAGAAGATCAGCGTGTTCCGCTCGGCGATCGACCTGCGCGAATTCGCCTGGCGCGGCCCGCGCCGGCAGGCCGATGCCACGCTGCAGCTGGCCTTCGTCGGTCGGCTCGTCGAAAAAAAAGGCGTGATCCATGCGATCGACGCACTCCCCGAGCTGATCCGCGGAGGCATCGAAGCGCGGCTCACGCTGCTCGGCGACGGCCCCTTGCGCGAAGCCCTGCAGCGGCGCGTCGTCGAGCTGCAGCTCGAAAGCCACGTGCACTTTCTGGGCGCAGGCGGCCATGCCGAAGTGCAGCGCCTGCTCGATGCGAGCGATCTGCTGCTCGCGCCGAGCGTCACCGCGGCCGATGGGGACGAGGACGCGCCGGTCAACACGCTCAAGGAGGCGATGGCGATCGGCCTGCCGGTCGTCGCCACGCGACACGGCGGCATTCCCGAACTCGTGCGCGACGGCCACAACGGCGCACTGGTACCCGAGCACGACGCGCAGGCACTCGCGCAGGCGATCGCCGAGCTGTCGCGTCATCGCGATCGCTGGGAGCGTCTCGGCCGCAATGCGCGCGCGAGCGTCGAAGCCGACTACTCGCTGCACACCCAGACCGAGCGCCTGATCGCGCTCGACCGCCAGTTGCTCGCTCGCCGCGCGGACGGCGGCCTGGCGCCGTCCGATACCGCGCTGCAGGAGGTATTGCCGTGAACGCCGCCGACGTGACCATCGTGGTGATTCCGCGCGAGCGTTTCAGCGTGGCGCAGGATTCGCTCGAATCGCTGTTCGCGCAGACGCCGGCCGGTTATCGGCTGATCTACATCGACGGCAACTCGACGCAGCCGGTGCGCGATTACCTGCAGCGCGCACAGGCTCGGCACGGCTTCGAGATCATTCGCACGCCGTACTACCTGAGCAACAACCGCGCTCGCAACCTGGGCCTGGCGCTCGTGCGCACCCCGTTCGCGCTCGTGGTCGACAACGATTTGATCTTCGCGCCGGGCTGGCTCGATGCGCTGCTGCGCTGCGCGGACGAAACCGGTGCCGACGTCGTCGGCCCGCTGATCTGCGAAGGCGAGCCCGTGCACACGACCCTGCACTACGCGGGCGGCGAGTACGTGCCAGAAACCGAACTCGAGCGCTTCCACGCCAACGTCGACGAGCAGCGCGAACTGCAAGAGCGCCAGTTCGGGCTCAAGCAGCCGCTCGCCGAATGGAAGCCCCGGCTGCATCGCAAGCCGACCGGTTTCTGCGAGCCGCATTGCATCCTGATCCGCACGAGCCTGCTGCAGAAGCTCGGCGAGCAGCCGTTCGACGAAGCCATGCTCGCAACCAAGGAACACCTCGATTTCTGCATGAGCGTGCGCTCGGCCGGCGGCAGCATCTGGTTCGAGCCCGAGGCGCTCGTGACCTTCATGCTGCCGACCGCGCAGCGCCCGCTGCAGCTCGCGGATTGGCCGTTCTACCTGCTGCGCTGGTCGGATGAGTGGCAGCATCGCAGCCTCGATCACTTCCGCGGCAAATGGCGGCTTGGGCGCACCGATTTCCGCAAGCGCTACCTGGGCTCGGGCTATCGGCGCGAAGACCTCATGCGCACGCTGCTGCGGCGCATTCCACTGCTCGGCCGCTCGACGCGCTTCGTCGAGCTCGCGGTACGCGTGCTGCGGCGCATCGAGAAATTCTTCAACCGCCGCTACAGCGCCTGGTATCGCTGGCGGCATCCGCTGGCCGGCTAATGGACCAGGGCCTGCACGATCGCATCGCGCGCGGAACCGCCTGGGCGTTCGCCTCGTCGTGGGCGCGGCTGGCGATTTCGCTCGCCGCGTTCATGCTCATCGCGAGGCTCATCGGGCCCGAACGCTATGGCCTGAACACTGCGGCCGGCGCGTTCGCGGTGCTCGGCCAGGCGCTCGTCGGGCCCGCGGCCGGCGAGGTGATCGTGCAACGCCAGACACTGCAGGCGGAAGCGCAAACGGCTTACTTCCGCTTGTTGCTCATCGTGGGCGTCCTGATCGCCGCCGTGATCGCGGCGCTCGGCCCGCTCGCGGCGAAGATCAGCGGCCATGCCGAACTCGCCGCGCTGATGGCCGTGTACGCGCTGACGGTTCCGCTGACGGCCTTGCAGACCGTTCCCGAAGCCTGTCTGTCACAGAGCCTGCAATTCCGTCCGCAGGCGCTCGCGAGTGGCGCCGGCGTGATCGCGGGCAGCATCGTCGGCGTCACGCTCGCGTATGCGGGCTCCGAACTGTGGGCGCTCGCGGGCCTGCAGCTCACGCAGGCCGGCGTGCAGGCCGCGCTGCTCTGGCGCGGCGCGCAGTGGAGACCGACCGCAACCGCCGATCGCAGCGCCTTGCCGGGCCTGCTGCGCTACTCGGGCAGCTCGATCGGAACCCGGCTCATCAACGAGCTCGACGGCCAGCTGCCGAAAGTGTTCATCGGCGCGGCGCTCGGCAGCAGCGCGCTCGGGCATTACGCGCTCGCGCGGCGCATCTTCGATCTGCTCAAGGACGTGCTGATCGTGCCGCTCAACACGGTCGCCCTGCCCTCGCTCGCCAAGGCGCGCGTTCGCGGCGAAGACGTCTCGCAGCTGTTCGGCGGCGCCCTGCGTATCTCCACCTTCGTCGCGAACCCGGCCTTTCTCGGCCTCGCCGCGATCGCCCCGCTGCTCGTGCCGGGCCTGTTCGGCCGCGGCTGGGAGCCCGCGATCGGCGCGCTGCAACTGCTCGCGCTGCTCGGGTTGCGCAGCGCAGTCAACAGCTTCAACGGCGCGGCGCTGCGCAGCTACGGCCGGCCGCTGGCGCAGCTCAGCATCGCCATCGCGGGACTCGCGCTGCTGTGCCTGCTGCTGCCGCTCGCGACGCGCTACGGCCTGCTCGCGGCCGTCGCCGCGATCGTGCTGCGCGCTTATGCGCTATGGCCGGTTTCGGCGCTCATGGTCGAGCGGCTCGGCGTGTTTCCGGCGCTGCGCCAGTTCACCGTGGGCTCGCGCAGCCTGGCCGCGAGCCTGCTGATGATGGCCTGTGTCTGGAGCCTGTCGTTCTGGCTGGCGCCCGCGCTGCCGGCCTGGATGCTGCTGCCGCTGTGCATCGCGTGCGGCGCGCTGCTCTACTTCGGCGCGAGCTTCGCGCTCGCACCGGTGGAATTCCGCGAAGGCCTGCAGACGGTCTCAGGCCTGTTGCGACGCAAGCCGGTCGCTCGCACCACCGCTGCGGTCTGAAAAAAACGATCAGCTCGGCGGAGCCGCGGCGGGTTTCTCGGCAAGGATCGGATCGATGCGATTCGGCATTCGCCTGGGCATCGGCAAGGCCCGCAGCCATTGGCGACGCAGCAGCTTGAGGCCGGTCGGCACCTCGCCGCCGCCGATCACGCGCAGCAGCTGGCGCAGCACGCGATAGCTTCCGGCCTCCAGGCTCAGGCCGCGGCAGAAATACAAGAGGCCCTGCAACCGCCTACCCGTGCTTGCGTAGCGCACCGACAAGTCCCACAGGAAATAGCCGCGCTGCGCCTGACGCGACCAGTCGTGACGCATGCGTTCGTACCAGCGGCGCGAGTCCTTGCACAAGGAAGGGTCGTAACTCATGCGATCGGTGCGCCGTCGCGTGTCGAGCACGTAAAGCGGCTGCACCTGGCAGTGGAAACGCGCGCCTTCGCGTTCGAGCCGCAGCAGATAGTCGGTGTCCTGATTCACGCGCAGGCCCGGATCGAAGCGCACGCGCCTGCCGAGCTGGCCATCGAGCAGCAGTCCGCTCGACAGCACCGTGGCCTGGCGCCCCGCATAGACGTAATCCGCGATCGGCTGGCCCGGCCTCAGGACCGGCTGCTCGAGCGGCACGATGCCCAGACCGTCGTCGCAAGCCGGAGGACACAGCATGACGAGGTTCTCCGGGCCTGCGGCCTCGGCGTCGGCGAGCTGCAAGCGCAGCTTGTCGGCAAGCCACCAGTCGTCGGAATCGAGAAACGCGATGAAATCGCCGCGCGCCGCCTCGGCTCCGCGATAGCGCGAATAGCCGGCGCCTCCGCGCCGCGGGTTCGGCATCCAGCGCACGCGGCTGTCCTTGATCGACGCGACCATTTCGACGGTGCCATCGGCCGAGCCGTCGTCGACGATCAGCAGCTCGAGATTCGCGTAGGTCTGCGTGAGCACCGAGCGGATCGCGCGCGACAGCAGTTCGCAGCGATCGCGCGTCGGCACGATCACCGACACCAATGCGTTTCCATCGAACGGCATGCGAACCCCGCGCAGCGCGGCAGCGGCATTGACCGCCTGCGCGTCTTCGCGCGACATGCCCGAAGACGCAGCGGCTTCCCTTGCGTATTGCATTGCCAACAATCCCCATCCATGGACCAACGGCCGGACCAATTCCCTGTCGGATCAAGCACGCGCGATTGTTGTCGCCGCGGCGTCGCTGGATCGTCCTCCATCTAGCGAAAACCGTACCGTCGTCATGAGGTGTTCAGCCCGCGGTCGGCAACATCAACTTCCACGAGCGCACGCTGGCGCGCTTCATCGGTGTACGTAAAATCGGCAAGCCACATCGGACGTGGCGACCGCTTTCGACGCGGTCGGAATCGATCTGGAAAAAAGCAAGAAAAGGGACTTTCGAGCATGATTCTCGACACCGCCAACGGCAGCGACGGCTGCGCAGACGGCCAGGTACTCGCAGCGGACGTTTGCATCGTCGGCGGGGGCGCCGCCGGTATCTCGATGGCACTCGCGCTCGCCGACAGCGGGCTCGACGTGCTGCTGCTCGAAAGCGGTGGCCTGCAGGCCGAGGAAGACAGCCAGGCCTTGTACGCGGGCTCGGTGACCGATCCGCTCATGCACAGTCCGCCCGATCGCTATCGTCAGCGCCGTTTCGGCGGCTCGACGACGATCTGGGGCGGCCGCTGCATGCCCTTCGATGCGATCGATTTCGAAGCGCGCGACTACATCGCCGACAGCGGCTGGCCGATCGGCATGGACGCGCTGCTGCCGTTCTATCCGCAGGCCAACCGTCTCTGCGAGGCCGGCGAGTTCTCGTACAAGGCCAGCGAAGCATTCACACGATCGCTCGCGCCGATGATCGCGGGTTTCGATTCGCCACATTTCACCGACGACACGCTCGAGCGCTTCAGCTGCCCGACCAATTTCGGCGAGCGTTACGCGCACAGGCTGCAGGCTTCGCAGCGCGTGCGCGTGCTGCTGCACGCCAACGTCACCGAGCTGCATCTGAACCCTTCGGGCCAGAGCGTCGAATCGGTCAGCGTGCGCAACCTGGCCGGACGCTCGCTGCGCGTCGAGGCGCGCTGGTTCACGCTGGCCTCGGGCGGGCTCGAAGTGGCGCGCCTGCTGCTCGCGAGTCGCGGCGTGCAGGCCAACGGCATCGGCAACGAATACGACGTCGTCGGCCGCTACTACATGTGCCATATCGCGGGCACCGTCGGCACACTGCACTTCGATCCGAGCCGCAGCTCGGTCTTCCACGGCTACGACATCGCCGACGACGGCACGTATTGCCGCCGTCGCCTCGCGCTGACCGCGCAGACCCAGCGGCGGCTCGGCATCGGCAACTTCGTCGCGCGCCTGCACCATCCGCGCATCACCGATCCGGCGCATCGCACCGGCATCCTGTCGCTGCTGTATCTGGCGCGCGCCTTCATTCCTTACGAGTACGGCAAGCGCCTGCACGGCGAGGAGGCAGCGAGCTTCTCGACCTGGATGCAGCATGCGCGCAACGTGCTGCTCGATCCCTGGGGAACCGCAGCGTTCCTGCTGCACTGGCTGCGCGATCGCACGCTCGCCGAGCGCAAGTTTCCGTCGATCATCGTGCATCCCCGGCGGCCGCGTTACAGCCTCGACTTCCATGCCGAGCAGGAACCCAACGCGCAAAGCCGCGTGACGCTCGCGCCCGACGTCGATGCGCTCGGCATGCCGAGGCTGCACATCGACTGGCGCTACACGCGCGGAGATCTCAGCACCGTGCAGCGCTCGCTGGCGCTGCTCGCCGACGACCTCCGCGCGAGCAGCGTCGGTCGCTTCGACTACGATCCCGATACCGTCGAATACGAAATGACGCGCTACGGCGCTTACGGCGGCCACCACATCGGCACCGCGCGCATGGGCAGCGATCCACGCAAGAGCGTGGTCGACGCCGATTGCCGCGTGCATGGCGTCGACAATCTCTACGTCGCGAGTTCGGCGGTGTTTCCGACCTCGAGCCAGGCCAATCCGACCTTGACCGTGGTTGCGCTCGCATTGCGCCTGGCCGCGCATCTGCACGCGCAATCGCGGCGCGTGGTGCCGCTGTTTCCGCTCGAGGCGCGCGCTGCGCCAGCGGAGGCTTCAGCGAACATCGGTTCCGATTCGATGAGGGCGGTCTCGTGAGCCGCCGCCGCATTCTCGTGCTCGGCGCCGATGGCTTCATCGGCCGCCGCGTGCTCGCCGCACTCGCGAACACCGACTGGGCCCAGCCGGTCGCCGCGAGTCGGCGTGCAGTGGCCGCGCCGAGTCAGGAGCGTATCCAGCTCGATGCGACCGACGAAGGCGAACTCGGCTCGGCCTTGCGCAGCGTCGAAGGCGTGGTCAATTGCGTCGCCGGCAATGCCGACACCATCGTTCGCAACGCACGCGCCTTGTTCTCCGCGGCCGAGCGCAACGGCAAGCCGCGCATCGTTCACCTGAGCACGATGTCGGTCTACGGTTCGGCCACCGGCGAAGTGCTCGAAACCACGCCGCTGCGTGGCGACCTGGGCGCTTATTCGGCCGCCAAGCTCGACGCAGAAGCAGCCGCCGCGGGCTACTCGCGATCGGTGATCCTGCGCCCGGGCTGCGTGTACGGTCCCGGAAGTCCGCAATGGAGCGGACGCATCGCGCGCTGGCTGCAATCACGCCGCATCGGCGATCTCGGTGCGGCCGGCGACGGACTGTGCAATCTCGTCCATGTCGATGACGTCGTGCAGGCCGTGCTGCGCAGCCTGACCGAAGCAGTCGAGGGCGAAGCCTTCAATCTCTCGCTGCAGGCGCCGCCGACCTGGAACGAATACTTCGTGCGATTCGGCCGCTCACTCGGCAGCGTGCCGGTAGCCCGCATCACGCGTCGCCGGCTGAAGCTCGAAACCAGGCTGCTCGCGCCACCGCTCAAGGTTGCCGAGATCGTCGGCCAGCGCGTCGGCCTCAGGGATCTGCCACCGCCGATTCCACCGTCGCTGCTCGGGCTCTGGAAGCAGGACATCCGGCTCAACGTCGACAAGGCCGATCGGCTGCTCGGCCTGCAATGGACGCCGCTGCAGCAGGGGCTGGACGAAACCGCGGCCTGGTACCGGTCGGCCGCCTAGGCCAGGTGAGCGGTTACCGCGAGGCTCGGCCGCCTGGACCGAGCCATCTGCCCTGCTCGCGCTTCAGCTGTTGGGCTCGTCGCCGAAGTGCGCGCGCAGTTCGAGTCCGACGAGCGTATTGCTGAAGCTGTCGTCCTGCGAGGTCGAGTCGCGATCGCGATAGACCACATAAGGCCGCAGACGCAGCCAGCGCAGCACGTCGTAGTTGAGTTCGAAGCTGCCGTTGTTGAGCCGGTCGTCGCGATTCTGGTCGAGACCGTTGTTGCCGAAATCACTGCGCGTATAGGCGTAGCGCGCGGATATCGACATCTTGGCGGTGGCCTGCCAGTTCACGCCCGCCGAAACGCCCGTGTCGATCAGCGCATCGGTGCCCGCGACGAAGTTGTCGATGCGCCGGAACACTTCGAAATTCGCCGACGTCTTCGGACTGAAGATGCGCGTGTAGCCCACTGCGCCCGTGAAGCCGTCGACGCGATCGTCGCGCTGGTCGGCGCCCGGCACATCCTCGTTGCGCGAGAGCCGTCGCTGGGTCGCGCCGAGTCGCAGATTGAAGGTATTGAAATCGGCCACCGCATAGTCGGCGGTCAGCTGCAGCGAGTTTTCGTTGTAGCTCGTCGCGTCGACACTGCCGGTGTAATCGCCCTTCACGTACTGGGCGAGCAGGCCCGCGGTCAGATGCGAGAGCCCGGTGTATTGCAGCGCCAGCTGGCCGGCGCTTTCGTCGAGCTGGAACTCGGGGTTCTCGGGCAGCGGCAGCTCGGAGCGATAGCGCCGGGCGCCGGCTTCCACGCGCCACTTGGGCGTGACCGCCAGGCCGATGCGTCCACTCAGGGTGCGATCGAACTGCTGGCGCAACTCGGAGGCCTGGATGTCGGCGAAATTGCCGACGCGGCGCTCCTGCCGGTACTGCAAGAGGCCGTCGACGATGCTGCCGAGCTTGAAGTCGAAGATGCCGCCGAGCAGATGCTCGTCGTGATCGATGTTGCTGAAGTAATCGTATTCGAGCCGGCGTCCTTCGGCGGTCAGGCTCAAGGCCTGCTGGCCGAACTGGTAGCGGCTGCTGAGTCCGGCCAGATACATCAGCACGTTGTCGTCCTGGCGCTCGCTGCCGGTCTGCTCGATGGCCTCCTGCCTGCCCGAGACCTCGAACAGGTTCGACTGATGCTCGTAGGTGACCGCGGTGTACGGCATCAGATCGAGCTGCGCCCGGCTCTCGAACGGCCAGGCCATCGCGGCGAGGCTCACCGGCAGCAGGACCAGTGCCGTGCCGCTCCGATCGGTTCTCTTCAGGCATCCACGAAACCTTGAACGCGGGGTCTTGTTACGCACGTAGCCTCGATCGGATCGGCTTTCGGAAAAGATTGCGGAAATTCGGTCAGTGAAATCCCGCGGCGGCTGCCGGTCTCAGGCGGCCTTGGCGGGTGCCAGTTCGAGAGCCGTGGAATCGGAGGCCTGGATGGCTGGGATGGTCGTCTCCGGATTGCGCAATTCGAAGCGCGCCGAACGTACCAGCGGAAAAATCCGCAGACCGCGCACGAGATAGCGATGCGCCATGCGTTGGGGATTCTGCGCGAGCCGGTGCAGCCACTCGAGACCGCAGTGCTGCATCCAGCGCGGTGCGCGGCGCTGCTCGCCGGTCAGGAAATCGATCGACGCGCCCACGCACAAGGCCAGCCCGCGCGCGACGCCGCGCTCGCTCAGGCGCTGGGCCACGATCTCCTGCTGCGGCGAGCCGATCGCGAGCAGGCAGAAGCGGAATGGGCTGTTGACCTCGATGAAGCGCAGCGTCCGCGCCACTTCCTCGGGACTGTTGATGAAACCCATCGGAGGATTAAAGTGCACCAGATGGCGCAGGCCGTAGCGCTCGCGCAGCAGATCGGCGCGCTCGCTGCTGCCGCCGACGAGCACGAGCTTGTCGTCGGGCCTCACCACCTCGGAGAACAACTTCGCGGTCAGGTCGCTGCCGGTGCAGACCGGCAGGCGCAGGCCTCGCAGCCATCGCAGCAGCAGGGCGATGAACCGGCTGTCGAGCACCACGAAGCTGGCCTTGCGGTAGGCCTCGCGCAGGCGGCCGTCTTCTTTCAGGCGAATCAGATGATCGGCGTTCGGCGTGACGACATAACCGTAGCGCCCGTCTCCGAAATCGGCGGCCGCGCCGGTCGCGCGGGGCAGATCGAAGTCGTCGATATAGACCGCGTTCTGAGCATCCTGGGTCATCTGCCTTCCTTTGCAGTTGCAAACGCCATCCTGGCGTCGGGTATGCGCCGAGCGTTGAATTTCGAAATCGAGAATTCTTGGCTAAATCGGAATCGACCAGCGGCCTCCCGCCGCCTGTCCGCACCCAGGCGGCGAGAACCGTGTAATTCAAATTTCGTCGCATTCTGCGCAACAAAATTTGCTGAAAACTGAACGTGAACGCAATGTCATATTCGGGGTTCCGGAGGAAGGCGCCCAGGACTTTTCTTGGCTTTTACAGCCTGACTGAACAGTCAGGCATCGTTAACCTGCGTTATTCATAAATGAGGCGGGAGTCATCGAAGGCGGCATCAATCGGATGAACGACGAACTGGCCGGCAAGGCCGGCGAGTTGTTCCGCATGCTGGCCGACTCGATGACACGTCGCACGAATCTGTCTAGTGGCGCACGCGAGCTCAGGGACACTCCGCGGGTTGCCAGTTCGGGTGAGGGTTCGGGTGAAGTTTCGGTGGTTCGGGCGGCCTCCGGCCGCCCGGTTCAGTGGCATCAACGACGCTTGGAAGGACAAAGGCATGGAAGCCAAAGGGGTGATCGCCGTGCGGGGTTGCAGGCGCATGGCTTGGGTGCTGTCGCTGTTCATCACCACGATCGCGTCCGCTCAGGACATTGGCTACGGGGATGACGCGCTTGCCTCGGTGGCGAGTGTCTCGCAGGCCGCGGCGGTCGGCGCTTCGAAGCCGGCCGATCGCTTCGGCACGTTTCAGTTCGACACCGGGCTCGATACGAGCCGCGTGAGCATGGCGCAGGGCGTCGCGTCCGCACCGAATGCCGCGGCGTCCGTCGTGTCCAGCGATGCGGCGGTCAGCGCTGAAAGCGCGGCGGCGACGCCGCCTACCGGCATCCAGGCCGCTCCGGCCGAATTCGAGGCACTCGGCGTTCCGTCGCCAGCCGCGGCTCCGCAAGCGGTGTTGCAGCTCGGTCCGGGCGATGCGGTGACGGTGCGGGTCTTCGGTCGTCCCGAGTTCGACACCACGAGCTACGTCGGCGAAGACCAGAATCTCAACGTGCCGCTCGCGGGGCCGGTTCGCGTCGGCGGGCTGTCACCCTCGGCCGCCGCGAACAAGATCGCCGCAGCGCTCAAGCAGGGCGAGTACCTGGTCGATCCGCAGGTGAGCGTCACGCTCGAGCAGTTCCGCAGCCAGCAGGTATCGGTGCTCGGCGAGGTGCGCACGCCGGGTCGCTTCGCGCTCGAATCGAAAACTTCCGTGCTCGACATGCTGGCGCTGGCCGGCGGCGTCAACGAGATCGGCGCCGACGTGATCTATCTGATGCGGCGCTCGGCCGACGGGCAGATGCAGAACCAGGCCATCGATCTCAAGAAGCTCGTCGGCGGCAACGCCTCGCAGTTCTCGGTTTCGCTGCAGGGCGGCGATTCGATCTACGTGCCGAGAGCCGAGCAGTTCTACGTCTACGGCGAAGTGCAGGCTCCGAACATGTACCGCCTCGAGCCGGGCACGACGGTGGTCCAGGCGATCGCGCGCAGCGGCGGACTGACGCCGCGCGGCAGCGACAGCCGCATCGAGATCCGCCGCAAGAACAGCAAGGGCCAGTACCGAGAGTTTTCGGCCAGCCTCGGCGACACCGTCGAGCCCAACGATGTGATTCGCGTCAAGGAGCGCATTTTCTGATGTCGGATCGAAACCTTCCCGTTCTCTCGTCACCGTCGAGCCCGGCTTATCCGTACGCGGCGATTCCGGAGCACTACGCGCATCCAGGCATTTCGCTGAACCAGCTGTTCGCCATCGTCTGGGCGTATCGCAAGTTCACGCTCTACACCGTCGTCGGCTTTCTGGTGCTCGCGGCGGCGATCAGCAAGCTGATGCCCAAGAGCTACGACGCCACCGCGACGCTGATGGTCGATTACGAAATCAACGATCCACTCGGCGGACGCGAGTTTCCGACCAGCATGATCGGCAGCTACATGGCCACGCAGACGCAGCTCATGCAGAGCCCGGCGGTGCTGCTGCCGGTGATCGAAAAGCTCGGCCTGCGCAACGACGAGGACTACACCGCCGGCTTCAAGGGCGATGCCTCGATGCTCGACGAATACATTCGCAGCCAGCTGACCAAGAAACTCACGGTCGAGAAAGGCGATTGGGGCAGCCAGCTCATCAACATTTCGTATTCGGCCGAATCGGCCAAGCAGGCCGCGCTGGTCGCCAATACCGTCGCCGACGTCTACGCCGAGCAGCAGTTCATGCGCCTGACCGGCCCGGCGAGCGAGCGCGCCGAGCGCTACAAACGGCAGCTCGACGAACTCAAGGGCAACGTCGACACGGCCCAGGCCAAGCTCACCGAGTTTCGCCAGCGCACCGGCATCGTCGACTCGGGCATGTCGGTCGACATCGATTTCGAGCGTCTGTCGAGCCTTGAGCAGCGCCTGCTCGAAGCGCGCGAACAGCGCCGCATCGTCGAATCGCGCAACGTGGGCGACCAGGCCGTGCGCGATGCGACGCTCGCATCGAGCTCGATCCAGTCGCTCAAATCCGAACTCGCCACCCAGCAGACGCGCCTTGCCGAACTCGGCACCACGCTGGGCCCCAAGCACCCGCAGGTGCTCGAGCTCAAGTCGCAGATGGCGGCGACACAGCGCGCGCTCGATGCCGAAATGCAGATCTACCAGGGCAACGCCTCGAGCCAGATCGGCGCGGCGCGCTCGCTCGAAGGACAGCTCAAGGCCGCGGTCGATTCCGAGCGCGCCAAGGTGCTCGAAAAGCGCCGCCTGCAGGACGAGGGCGCGCACTACGAGCGCGAACTGCAGACCGCGCAGACGCTCTACCAGCGCGCGGTCGACGGCTACGACCAGATCGTCATGACTTCGGGCGGACGCTACAACAACGTGCGCTTCATCAGCCGCGCTTCTCCGCCCGTGAAGGCGAGCAAGCCCAAGCCGCTCGTGAACATCGTGCTCGGGCTCATGGCCGGACTGTTCTTCGGTGTCGCCGGACCTCTCGTCTACGAACTGCTGAATCGCCGCGTGCGCACGCGCGACGACCTCGACCGCGACTTCGGCATTCCGGTGCTCGCCGAATTCGATCGCGTTCCCAAACTCGCCGGTGCCCTTTAAGCCAAGCCCATGAGCGCCTCCAACGCCGTCACCAACAACGAAGCCGAGCTCGACGCCGAGCGCCAGCTCGAGCGCGCCCTGATCCGGCTGCTCGATCTGACCGACGACAAGATCGCCGCGATCCTCGACCATCAGCGCGAACACGACGTTCCCTTCACGGCCGCCGCGATCACGCTGGGCCTGGCGACGCAGGAGGATGCCGACGCCGCCTGGGCCAGCAGCCGCAAGATCGTCGTGATCGAGCGGCGCGCGCTGAGGCCCGGCCCGCAACTGATCCTCGCGCACGATCCTTTTCATCCGCACAGCGAGAAGATCCGCGCACTGCGTACCGAGCTGCTGCTGCGCCACGAGAACGGCAACCGTGCGAACGCGATGGCGATCGTGAGCCCGAAGCCTCGCGAGGGACGCTCGGTGCTCGCCGCCGAGCTCGCGATCTCGTTCGCGCAGCTCGGCAAACCGACCCTGCTCGTCGACGCGGACCTGCGTCATCCGAGCCAGCATCTGCTGTTCGGCGCCGACAACCAGCACGGCCTGTCGCAGGCGATCACGAGCAGCGATGCGCCGCACATCCACCCCGTCGAGGGCGTGGCGAATCTCGGCGTGCTGACCGCGGGCGCCGCGCCCGACAATCCGCTCGAACTGCTGTCGGACGGCCGTCTCGAAACGCTCGTGCGCAGCTGGCGCCGGCGCTACGACCACGTGATCATCGACACCGCGCCGGTCTCCGAATACGCCGATGCGCTCGCGGTTTCGACCGTGGTGGGCCGCGTGGTGGTGCTCGGCCGCGCCCAGCACACGCCGTACAAGGCCACACGCGACCTGCTGCGCCGTCTCGCGGCGACGCAGTCGCAGATTCTGGGCGCCGTCATCAATCACTTCTGAGGCGCGTTCGACGCGAGCCCGATGCAGATCGCAGCGGACCAATACGACAGCGCACCGCAGCAGCCGACGGGCCATTCGAAGCGCTGGATCGACGATCGCCGCTGGGCCATGCCGGTGGCGATCGCGACCTGGACGCTGATCGTGATGATGGTGGTGCCCGACGGCTTCAACTATCACAACCTGTCGACCTCGGCCGCGCCGTCTTCGGGCAGCGCGATCAGCCGCCTGCTCTGGCTAGGGCTGCTCGGCTCGGGCGGACTCGTGCTGCTGTGGCGCTCTTCGCTGGGCTGGCTGCTGCTGCGCTGGGTCAACCCGTTCTTCCTCGCGTTCGCGGCGCTGGCCTTCTGCAGCGTGCTGTGGTCGATCGAGCCCGGTGTGAGCTTGCGGCGCATGATCCGGCTGTTCGCGGTGATCGGCGTTTCGGCGATGTTCGTGCTGCTGGCCTGGCATCGCCGCCGCTTCCAGAACGTGATGCGTCCCTTGCTCACGGTGCTGCTCGCGGGCTCGATCCTGTTCGGCCTGGCATTTCCGCACCTGGGCATCCACTCCGAATCGAACGCCGAACTCGCGGGCGCCTGGCGCGGCCTGACGGCACACAAGAATTCACTCGGCGCGCTGGCCTCGCTCGGTGCGATCCTGTGGTTCCACGGCTGGCTCACGCGCGAGGTGCGCCTGGCCGTCGCCCTGCCCTGCGGGCTCATCGCGCTGACCTGCCTGGTGCTCGCGCGCAGCTCCACCGCGGTGGTGACGACGCTGTTCGTGATGATGTTCCTGGTGATGCTGCTGCGCACGCCGCAGAACCTGCGCCGCTACATGCCCTGGGCGGTGAGCCTGTTCGTGATCGCGCTGCTGACCTTCGCGGTCGCGGTGCTGCGCCTGGTTCCGGGCATGGACGTGCTGCTGCAGCCCGTGGTCATGCTGACCGGCAAGGACCTGACCTTCACGGGCCGCAGCGAGATCTGGCAGATCATCAACGAACACATCCAGTTCGCGCCGATGCTCGGCTCGGGCTACGGCGCCTACTGGATCGGGCCGATGCCGCATTCGCCGTCGTACGTGTTCCTGTCGCGCATGTATTTCTACCCGGGCTCCGCGCACAACGGCTATCTCGAAGTGGTGAACGACCTCGGCTTCGTCGGGCTGGCCTGCCTGCTCGGCTACCTGTTCCACCTGATCGCACAAAGCCTGCGGCTGCTGAGCGTCGATCGATCGCAGGCCGCCTTGTATCTGGCGCTGTTCTTCCAGCAGGCCATCTCGAACCTGTCGGAATCGCATTGGCTGCATGCGATGAGCGTCGATTTCGCCATCGTCACGCTGGCGACGTTCTCGCTGGCGCGCGATCACCTGGAGCTGCGGCTGCGACATTATTTCGGTTTCGCGCCACCCGCGACGCCGATGCCGGCCAGCGCTGTGGTGTCGCCGCTGTCACGGAGCGCATCACGATGAGCCCGACGGCCCAGGCAGCGAGCCCGGCGGCGCAACAGAACGTCAGTGTCTGCATCGCCACCTACAAGCGCAGCGAGCGGCTCGCGCTGCTGCTCGACGATCTCGCCGCGCAAACGCAGCTGCCGACGGAAGTCACCGTGGTCGACAACGACGAGCAGGCCAGCGCGCGCCCGACGGTCGAATCGCGGCGCGCGCAGCTGCCGTTCGCGCTGCATTATGAAGTGCAGCCGCTCAAGAACATTTCGATCACGCGCAATCGCAGCGTCGCGCTCGCGAGCGGCGCCTGGCTCGCCTTCATCGACGACGATGAGCGCGCGCCTGCAGCGTGGCTCGCGCAACTGCTCGAGGCCGCGCAGCGGCACGGCGCCGATGCGGTGCTCGGCCCGGTCGAGCCGGTGCTGCCCGCCGATGCGCCGGCCTGGATCCGTCACGGACGCTTCTACGACTGGGCGCGCATGGCCACCGGCAGCCTCGTGCCGCGCAACCAGCTGCGCTTCGGCAACGTGCTGATCGAAGGCGCGTGGCTGCGTGAGCGTGCGTTCGCGTTCGATCCGGCGTACGGGCTCACGGGCGGCGAAGACGGCGACCTGCTGTCGCGGCTCGCCCAGCACGGTGCGCGCATCGTCTGGTGCGACGAAGCCGCGGTGCACGAGCCGATCGAACGCTCGCGACTGTCGCTGCGCTGGCTGCTGCGGCGGGCCTTGCGCGGAGGACAGGATTTCGCGCGGCATACCGTCGCCGGACGCTACGGCGATATCGGCCTGGGCGGTCGCCTGCGCTTCGTCGGCCGCGCGCTCGCGCAAGCGCTGGCAGCTGGAGGTCTCGCGCTGCTGCTGTGGCCACTCGGCCACCATCACGCGGCCTTCTGGCTGACCAAGCTGTCGGCCAATCTCGGCAAGCTCTCGGTGTTCTGGGGCGCCCACTACCGTGAGTACGCCTGATGCAAAGCGATCTGCCTGAAACCCTCTTGCATGCGCTGCTGCTGGTCGTGGCGCTGCCCGCGCTGCTGTCCTGCGCCTACCTGTTCATGCTGACCCTGCTGTCGCAGAAGCCCGCGACGCCGCCGCGGTCGTCGAGAACGCTGCGCTTCGACGTCGTCGTGCCGGCGCACAACGAGGCGCTGGTGATCGAACGCACGATCGCGAGCCTGGCGGCCCTCGACTGGCCGGCCGATCGCTATCGCATCCTCGTGGTCGCCGACAATTGCAGCGACGCCACCGCCCGGCTCGCGCGCAAGGCCGGCGCCGAAGTGCTCGAACGCAACGACGCGCTGCGCCGCGGCAAGGGCTATGCGCTGCGCCACGCCTTCGAAGCAAGCCGCCAATCGGGCCGGGCCGATGCGGTGATCGTCATCGACGCCGATGCCGAAGTCTCCGCGAACCTGCTCGAAGCCTGCGCCTCGCGCATCGAGGCCGGCGCCTCGGCCGTGCAGGTGCACTACGGCGTGCTCAACGCGCTGTCGTCCTGGCGCACGCGGCTCATCGCGATCGCCAAGGGCGCGTTCCACATCGTGCGCTCGCGCGCGCGTGAGCGGCTGGGCCTGTCCTGCGGACTGCGCGGCAACGGCTGGTGCGTGACGCATGCGCTGCTGCGCGAAGTGCCCTACGAGGCTTATTCGCTGACCGAGGACATCGAGTACGGCATCATCCTCGGCATGGCGGGCCACCGCGTCTGGTACGCCGACGAGGCGCATTCGAATGCCGAGATGGTGTCCGAGGAAGCCACCGCGCGTTCGCAGCGCCAGCGCTGGGAAGGCGGCCGCTTCCAGATGATTCGCGCCAAGACCCTGCCGCTGCTGCGCGCGAGCCTGCGCCGGCGCAGCAAGCTCTGCTTCGACCTGGCCTGCGATCTGCTCGTGCTGCCCTTGTCCTACGTGGTGATCAACGTCTGCCTGCTGCTGATGCTCGCGGGCCTCGCGAGCCTGTGGTCCGACGAATATCTGCCCTGGGTCCACGCGGCCGCGGCCTGCAGCGTGTCGCTGCTGATCTACGTGCTGCGCGGCTGGCAGCTCAGCGGCACCGGCGCACAAGGCCTGCGCGATCTCGCGCAGGCCCCGCTTTATCTGGTCTGGAAGCATCTGATGGTGACGCGCCGACGCTCTCCAACCGAGTGGATACGCACGGAGCGCAAGTAGTGAGTCAGGCCCAGTCCTTGTCGACCGATGCGATTTCAGTGGAAGCCGGCGTACCCGGGCCCGATGCGCCCACCGTTGCGGCGCCGAAATCCAAGTCTCTGTTCGTGCGCATGCTCAGTGGAGCGGTGCTCGATCAGGCCTTGCTCTCGGCCGCGAACTTTCTCGTCGGCCTGGTGTTGATCCGCCATACCAGCGACTTGCAGTACGGTTATTACATTCTCGTCACCAATGCCTTTCTGCTGCTGACTTCCCTGCAGAACGCCTACATCGCCCCTGCCGTGGTCACGCGCTTCACGCGCCTGCCCGAAGGCGAGCATGCGCAGGTGATCGGCTCGATGTTCCACGAGCAGCGCGGCGTGCTGCTGCGCGTGCTCGGGCTCGGTCTGCTCGCGAGCCTGGGCCTGTGGTCGGCCGGCGTGTTCGATTCGATGACCGGACCGGTGCTGGTCGCGGCGATGCTCACCGCGCTCGCGGTGATGAATCGCGAGTTCTTCCGCATCGTCATGCTCGCTTACCGACAGCCCGGGCAGGTGCTGCGCAGCGATGTTCCGTACGTGGTGCTGCTGCTCGCGGGCGCCTGGATCGCCACGCAGACGGCGCTGCCGGCGACCGTCGCGGTGGCGAGCATGGGCGTCGCCGCGCTCTGCGGCGGACTGTGGCTCTCGCATTCGCTGCAGCGCCATCGGCCATGGAAGCCGATTGCGGGCAGCGGCATGCTGCGCCAGATCGCCCCGCTCGGCCTGTGGTCGGTCGCCGGTGCCGCGATCCACTGGACCTTCAGCCAGGGCTACAGCTATCTCGTCGCCGGCGCGCTCGACGTCACCGCGGTCGCCGCGATCGCCGCCACGCGCCTGCTGATGATGCCGGTGAACCTGCTGTCGACCGGCATCACCTCGCTGATGATGCCGCTGACGACCGGTTGGGTGCACCAGCACGGCTTGTCGTTCGCGATGCGCCGGCTGCTGCTGTTCGCGCTCGCGCTCGCGAGCGCGGCGCTGTGCTATTTCGCGGTGATGTGGCTGCTGCGCGACTGGATCTTCAGCGAGGTGCTGCGCAAGCAATTCGCCGATCGCGACCCGCTGCTGCTGATGTGGTGCGCGATCTTTTTGCTCATGGTCATGCGCGACCAGATCATTTTGCTGCTCGTCGCGCGCGAGCGCTTCCGCGACATGAGCTCGCTGAGCTTCGTGAGTGCGCTGGTGTCGATCGCGGTGAGCTGGTGGGCGATGCACCACTACGGGCAGATCGGAGCGCTCGTCGGCATGCTGATCGCCGAGCTCGTGAACCTCGGCGGCATCGCGCTGCTGGTACTGCGCGAGCGCCGCCGGTCCTCGCACCTGGACCCGATGTCCGGCATCAGCGCCGGGGTCGCCAAGTGAATCCGCGCCCTCGCCTGCTGTTCGTCACCGACGTGTTTCCGTTTCCGTTCGACCGCGGCCAGCGCATCCGCGTCTACAACCTGCTGCTCGCCTGTGCGAAGCACTACGAAGTCAGCTTCGTCGGCCCGGCACCGCAGACCGAAGCCCAGGCGCAGAAACTCGCGGGCCTCTGCGCGCATCGACATTACGTGGATGCCGGAATCGATGCGGATTCCGGTATCGATCTCGGCGTCTGGCTGCAGGCCTTGCGTGCGGCGCCTGGCATACGCCGGCCCGCGACCGTGCGCGAATACCTGCGCTATGCGCGCGTGCTGCGCGGGCTGAAGCTCGACGACTACGACTGCATCTGGGCCGAACGCCTGCCGTTGTCGCGCCTGTTCGGCGGCTCGCTCGCGGCCAGGACCATCGTCGATCTCGACGATCTCGAGCACGTGAAGCTGCGCCGATCGCTCGCCCTGCAAGCCTCGCCGCTCGCGATGCTGCGCGGGCTCTACCGTTATCTGCTGTATCGCCACGGCGAAGTCCACGCCTCGCGCCGCTTTCGAGCCGCGCTGGTCTGTTCGGACGACGATCGCCGCTACCTCGCCGAGCGCGGCTACCGCAACGTCGCGGTGGTGCCGAACGGCACGCTGATTCCCGAGCAATTGCCCGCGCGCGTCGCCTCGCCCGGACCGTTGCGGCTGGTGTTTCTCGGCAACCTCGGCTATCCGCCCAATCTCGATGCCGTGCGCCATTTCGCCGACGACATCCTGCCCGTGCTGAACACGCGGCAGGCCGATCTGCGCTTCGACGTGATCGGCCCCGGCGCGGACGAAGCACCCGTCGACACCCTGCGCGATCGCGTGCACTTTCGCGGCTTCGTCGACGATCTGAGCCTGGCCTTCGCCGAATACGATCTGTTCGTGGCGCCGCTGCGCGTCGGCTCGGGCACCAAGCTCAAGATTCTCGATGCGATGTCGCGCCGCCTGCCGGTGGTGACGAGTTCGGTCGGCGCCGAAGGACTCGATCTCATCGACGGCCAGCATGCGCTGATCGCCAACACGCCCGAGGCTTTCGCCGACGCGATCCTGCGCCTGCAATCCGATGCGGCCCTACGCGAGCGCCTGGCCAACAACGCGGCGACGCTCGTGCGCAATCGCTATGGCTGGGATGCGATCAATAGGGACACCGCCCGGCTGCTCGAATCGCTGCAGCTCAAGGACGCGGCCACCGGCGCCTGGAGTTCCGGCTCGCGCTCGGGCTAGGCCAGAGCGCTCAGCCCGCCGCCGGCTTGTTCGCCCAGGCCGGCTGCAAGCGGCCGTTTTCGTCGAAGCGGAAGCGCTTCTCGATCCAGCCGAGCCCGAACAACACGAGCACCTCGTCGTAATAGTTCGCCTTGTTCGTGGCCCAGGCACGGCTGCGTTCGCGCTCCATGCGCGACTGCACCTGCTTGCGCAGATCGTCTTCGCCGAGCGCCTGCAGAAACGGCAGGCTCGCGGCCATGAAACCGTTCGGCGTCCAGTCCTGCGGCACCGCCTGCCCGGTTCGTGTATCGACCTTCTCGGGCGGCACGCCGTTCTTGCGGATCACCTCGGCGAACGGACGCAGCAGCTGCAGTTGCTCGGGGCCGTCGCGCTCCGACATGCCGGCCCACAGGTAGACGCGGATCGCGTCGTAGCTCGCGGTCGGCCGATCCGGATCGGCTTGTACGCCGCCGCTGGTGTCGAGCGTGATCAGGTCGGGCGCGACGCCGGCCTGGAAAATCTTCGGCGAGCGCGTCATGTAGCCGTCGAGGATCGAAAACCATGGGCCTTTCGGATCGACGGTGCCGAAGTAACGGAACTGGAACGGCGGCACGTAGCACGGATCGAACTTGAAGCGTTGCTCGTCGATGCGGAATCCATAGGGCGCAGGCAGCAGCACGGCGCCGCCCACAACGCCGGTCACCACTTCCTGCGCCGCGATCTGCGCGAGCAGCTTGCGGCCGATCGCCTCGTACTCGGGCGCATTCCAGAGCCGCGCCGCTTCGAACAGCGAATACGCGGTCCACAGATCGCCGTCGGCCGCCGAGTTGCCGTCCTTGACGCCCCAGCTGCCGTCGTCCTTCTTGCCCCAATGCCAGGCCGGCAGCTTGTCGCCGAGCGCATTGCCCGCGAGATTCTCCGAAGTCCAGCGCAGCACCTGGTCGAAGCGCGCGCGGTCGTTGGCGACGAGCGAGAAGAACAGCGCGTAGGACTGGCCTTCGGAGGTGCTCTTCTCCTCGAAGGTCCAGTCGATCAGTCGGCCGTCGGCCTGGATGTAATGCTCGGCGAAGCGGTTCCAGTCCTTCCAGCCTTCGGCCGACGCTGGCGCATCGGAACGCGAACCGCTGCAGGCGGCGGTGAGCAGCATCGCGAACAGCAACGCGCACTGGAGCTGGAGATGACGTAGGCGCGACTGGCGTTTCGATGAAGAATTCAAGCGGAGCCCGGTTCGTTGCGAAGGACGCGCGGGCCCGAATCGCGAGCGCTACTTGCGATACTCCGCCGCAAACAGCCGCTCTTCGATGAGCGCGCACAGGATGTGGCCGATCAGACCATGCCCTTCCTGAATGCGTGGCGTATGCGACGACGGCGAGGCGAGCACGTGATCGGCGAGCTCGTGTATGCGCCCGCCTTCGCCGCACATCGCCACGCAATGGATCTGCTTGCTGCGCGCCATCTCCATCGCCTTGAGCACGTTCTTCGAGTTGCCCGAAGTACTCAGGCCGATGAACACGTCGCCCGCACGGCCCAGCGATTCGACCTGGCGCGAGAACAGGCGCTCGTAGCCGTAATCGTTGCCGATCGCGGTGAGCGCGGACGTATCCGTCGTCAGCGCGATCGCCGCGAGGCCCGGGCGATCGAATTCGAAGCGCGCAACGAGTTCGGCCGCGATGTGCTGCGCATCGGCGGCACTGCCGCCGTTGCCCGCGATCAGGATCTTGCCGCCGGCCTTCAAGGACTCGATGCAGAGGTCGACCACGTCGAGCAGCGTGTTCTGCAGGCTGGCGTCCGCGAGCATGCGCTGCTTGAGCGCGAGCGAATCGGACAGCATGCCGAGCATCGCAGCGCGGCCTCGGTCGGTTGCTGGGGTGGTCATGGCGAGCCCTTTGGAGGTGATGGCTGGATTTTACCGCGCCCGGGGTTTTGCATCGGCCAGCATGCTTTTCCATCAGCTGCCCCTCTCTCCCCGCCTTCGGCGGGACTCTCTCCCGCGAGCGGGAGAGAGGACAGGCAGCGAGTGGTTCAACGGCGAATCCAGTTGCGAATCTAGTGTGCACCCTCACCCGGCGCTATCGCGCGCGCCACCCTTGTCCCGCACGCGGGAGAGGGGACTGCATTGGGTAGCTCTAAATTCAAGACCAGCAGCGAGGCGTAGCGAGCCAGACGCTGTTGACGTTCAACCCCTGGCAGCGCCGGCTGGAGTGGCGCGCGCAGGGGGCAGCCGGACAGGACGTCCGGCTGAGCTTCGTCGCGACTAGAACGTTGCATCGCGTCGAAGCGACCCTGAGCACGTCGCTCCAGACGGGTACCCGTTCGTCGTGCAACGACGAACGGGCGCGGACTCGGGGCATGCTTTCTCTTGCCTACTTCTCTTTGCACGAGCAAAGAGAAGTAGGGCCTGACCGGCGAGGTCAAGCGCTCTCAGCACTCAGCCCAACTGCAAGCGAAGCTCGAACCAACACCAGCCCCTCTCTCCCCTCGCTAATCACGAGGGACTCTCTCCCGCAAGCGGGAGAGAGGACCAACGAACTCACTCCGTCTCCGCATCCTCTCCAACACCCAAATCCGGCGGCGCCAGACGCCCACTCTCCGCACTGAGCAGCCGCTGCGCGAGCACCGCCGCCTGCGTCCGCCGATACAAGCCGAGCTTGCGCAGGATCGCCGTCACGTGCGCCTTGATGGTCGCCTCCGACACGTCGAGCTCCGCTCCGATCTGCTTGTTGAGCCGTCCATCCGCCAGCAGCGTCAGCACGCGGAACTGCTGCGGCGTCAGGCTCGCGATGCGCGCCGCAAGCTCGGCGTCCGCATCGGCGGCAGACTCCGCGGAATCGAGTCCTTGCGGAACCCAGGTGCCGCCATCGAGCACCACGCGCAGGCCCTGCGCGATCGCCTCCATGCTCGACGATTTCGGAATGAAGGCGCTCGCTCCGAAGTCGAGTGCGCGGCGGATCACGCCGGCGTCTTCTTCGGCCGACACGATCGCAACCGGCAGCGCCGGATACTGCGCGCGCAATTCGATCAGTGTTGAAAAGCCCTGCGCTCCGGGCATGCGCAGATCGAGCAGCAGCAGGTCGGCATCGAAATGCGCTTCGACCACGCCTTGCAGTTCGGGAACGCCGGCCGCTTCGATCACGCGCACACCAGGCAGCAGCTTGCCGAGCGCTTCACGCAGCGCTGCGCGAAACAACGGGTGATCGTCGGCAATGATGACGAGGGAAGGATTCATGCGCCGCAGGCTATTCCAAGTTCTGCGCGCTCGCCAGCTGCTTCGACTTTGGTCGCGATTCGACCAAGGGTGAATGGGCGTCGCACCGCATCGTGACCATGCTGAGTCCAACAAGGCCGACCGCTGCACATATAACGGCCGAACGACGAGGAGAAAACGATGCACGCTTTGCTGCGCCCGCGCGCCGTGCGCGCCCCCGCCTGCCTGCTCGGCACGGCCATTCTGATTTCGAGCCTCATGTTCGCGGCCGACGCCCGTGCGGGCGGCACCGATCTGGGCGACGTCAAGTTCACCTGGGGCGGCTACATCAAGCTCGACACGCTCTACAGCCGTTATTCGGATGGCCCGGCCGCGCAGAATCTCGGCCGCGACGCCTACATTCCGAACCAGATTCCGGTGACTGCGGACGGCAGCCCGCGCAGCTACGTCGACTTCCACGCCAAGGAGACACGGCTGTACCTGAAGGCCGAGACGCTCGTCGAAGGGCACAAGCTCGGCGGCCACGTGGAATTCGACTTCATCGTCAACCAGGGCGCGGCGAACGAGATCACGAGCAACGCCTACAACGCTGGCCTGCGCCGCGCCTTCATCACCTTCGACGACTGGCTGATCGGCCAGGAATGGACCACGTTCCAGAACATGACGGCGCTGCCCGACGTGCTCGACCTCGTGAACTTTCCAACCGAAGGCACGGTGTTCATCCGCCAGCCGATGCTGCGCTACACCCACGGCGGCTTCATGTTCGCGATCGAGAACCCGGAGAGCACGATCGCACCGAACGGCGGCGGGCCGGCATTCACGAACACCGACGAGAACAATTCGATCCCCGACCTGATCGCCCGCTACAACTTCAAAGTCGCGGGCGCGGACCTGTCGATCTCCGGCCTCGCGCGTCAGATCGTCGACAAGGGCGCGCTCGATGGCGGCGACGACCAGGCCTGGGGTTACGGCGCCTCGTTCGCGGGCAAGCTGCAGCTCGGCGAGCGCGATGACCTTCGCTTCATGCTCAACGGCGGCGACGGCGTGGGCCGCTACCTGGCGCTCAACACGGTCGGCGATGCGGTGATCGACGAGCAAGGCGATCTCGAAACCCTGCGCATCGTCAACGGCTACCTCGTCCATCACCACGTCTGGACGCCGAAAATCCGCAGCAACGAAGGCATCTCGCATTTCGACGCCGATGTCGGCGGCGGCAATCTCGGCGGGGCGACGACGAAGAAGGTCAGCAATGCCTTCGTCAACCTGATCTACGCGCCCGTGAAGCCGTTCTGGGTCGGCGCCGAGCTGCGCTACGCCGAGCGCGAAACGCTGGCCGGGCTCAAGGGCGATCTGTGGCGCCTGCAGTTCTCGGCCAAGTACAGCTTCTAAAAAGCGCGTCCCGACCGGCGCGCGCAGCGCGATGGCACACTAGGCGCCTCTCCTACGCGGCGCCTCGCTTTGCACTACCGACACCATTACCACGCCGGCAATTTCGCGGATGTCTTCAAGCATCTGCTGCTGATCGGCCTGATCCAGGCGCTCAACCGCAAGGACAAGCCCTGGTTCTTTCTCGACACCCATGCCGGCGCGGGCAGCTACGACCTGCGCCACGACATCGCCGCCAGGACCGCCGAATGGCATGACGGCATCGGCCGGCTTGCCGGCCTGTCCAGCGAGGATCCGGTGCTCGGCGCCTACCTGGCGCTCGCGGCCGATCCGGCTCGCTATCCGGGCTCTCCGCTGATCGCGGCCGCGCTCGCGCGTCCGGGCGATCGGCTGGCGCTCTGCGAGAAAGTCCCCGAGGTGGCCGAGACGCTCGAACGCTCGCTGCGCAGCGAGCGCCGCACGCCGGAGTGGGCCGTCCACCATCGCGACGGCTACGAAGCCGCCTCGCTGCTGCCGCCGAAGGAGAAGCGCGGCCTGGTGCTGATCGACCCGCCGTTCGAGCGCACCGACGAGTACGACGCCATCGCCGGGCTGATCGCGAACGCGCAATCGCGCTTCGCCCAGGGCCAGTACGTGGCCTGGTACCCGGTCAAGAACCGCTTCGAAGCCGACCGCTTCGTGCGCCGCGTGGCGCGCGATTCGGTGCGTCCGGTGCTCGACGTTCGCTTCGACAACGGCGAGCCGGCCGAAGGCCAGATGCACGTCTGCGGCATGCTCGTGGTGAATCCGCCGTTCCGCCTGCTCGAAAGCCTGCAGGCCGCTTTCGACGAGATGCGCCGCCATCTCGCGCTCGGTCCCGGCGCCGCCGTGACCTCCCAGTGGCTCAAGACCGAAGACCAATGCCTAAAAAGCTAGATCCCGATGTGCGCGTGCTGCACCAAGGCGAGTTCCTGCTGCTGCTGCGCCGCGAGCACTGGGAGTACGTGATCCGCCCGAACTCGAGCGGGGCCTGCTTCGTGATCGCGGTGACCGATGACGACGAACTCGTGCTCGTGGAGCAGTACCGCTGGCCGCTGCGCGCGAACACCCTCGAGCTGCCGGCCGGCATCATCGGCGACAGCGAGGCCTTCGCCGACGAGGACGCCGCCGCCAGCGCCCTGCGCGAGCTCGAGGAAGAAACCGGCTTTCGCGGCAGCCAGGCCAGGCTGATCCTCACGGCGCCGACCGCGGGCGGGCTCACGGCCGAGCAGAGCTACTTCGTGCGCGTGACCGGTCTGACGCGCGTGGGCGAAGGCGGCGGCGTCGACGACGAGGCCATCACCGTGCATTGCGTGAAGGTCTCCGAAGTCGACGACTTCATCGAGGCGCAGCGCGCCCGCGGCCTGCAGGTCGATGCGCGCATCCTCGCCGCCCTGCACCTGCTGAGCCGCGAACGCCGCTGAAAGCCGCTGGTTGGGCTCGATTTCTCCCTAGCCTCGGATGCATCCAGGACGGTAGTTTCTCCCGCAGTTCCGGACTGGCCGTTCAGGTCGCCGTTCGGACATAAGAATCGATAAGACGACGAGGAGAAGTTCGATGCAGACCAGACCGGCGCATGCGCTGCCGTCCGATCGCGGCTCGCTGTTCGTTTCCCGCAGCGTTCGCCGCAACCGCGCCTCGCGCCTGCTGCGAACCACCGCATTGAGCTGCGCCCTGCTGATGCCCGGCGTGGCCGAAGCCAAGGTCAGCCCGGAAGAAGCGCGCCGCCTCGGCGCCGATCTGACGCCGCTAGGCGGCGAGAAGAAGGGCAACGCCGGCGGCTCGATTCCGGCCTGGGACGGCGGCTATTCGATTCCGCAGCCCGCGGCCGGCAAGGAACGCGATCCGGCCAGCTACAAGCTGCTGTCCGACGACAAGCCGCTGTACACGATCAGCAGCGCCAACCTGGCGCAGTACAAGGACAAGCTCACGGCCGGCGCGCAGGCGCTGTTCGCGCGCTTCCCGTCCTCGTACAGGATGAACGTGTATCCGACGCGCCGTACCGCCAGGACGCCCGACTTCATCAACGCCGCCACCGCCAAGAACGCGCTCAACGCCGAACTCGGCAACCAGGGCGAGAGCCTGATCGGGGCCGTCACCGGCATTCCATTTCCGATTCCGAAGTCCGGCATCGAGGTGATCTGGAACCACAAGTTGCGCTATCGCGGCCTGTCGCTGCAGCGCTGGAACGCGCAGCTCGCGGTGCAATCCAACGGCGCCTTCCAGCCCTATGTGCTGCGCGAGGACGTGCTGTTC
This sequence comes from Hydrocarboniphaga sp. FW305-C-57, assembly GCF_058783045.1. NCBI lineage: Bacteria > Pseudomonadati > Pseudomonadota > Gammaproteobacteria > Nevskiales > Nevskiaceae > Hydrocarboniphaga > Hydrocarboniphaga sp. FW305-C-57. The sequence continues at coordinate 334,297 of NZ_JBYSYG010000005.1, forward strand.
CAGTACAACAAGTCCGGCATCACGCCTGAGTCGCTCAACAACGTGGCGCTGTACTTCTTGCAGTTCACCACCGCGCCCGAGCGCCAGGTCGGCAACGTCGTGCTGGTGCACGAGACGCTCGATCAGGTGAAGGAGCCGCGTCGCGCCTGGCTCTACAACCCGGGCCAGCGCCGCATCCGCCGCGCGCCGAACGTGGCCTACGACAACCCAGGCACCGGCTCCGACGGCCTGCGCACCAACGATCAGCTCGACGCCTTCAACGGCGCCACCGACCGCTACACCTGGAAGCTGCTCGGCAAGAAGGAAATGATCGTGCCGTACAACTCGGTGAAGCTGCTCGACGACAAGCTCAAGTACGCGCAGATCGCCAAGGCCGGCCACATGAACGTGGAGCTGCCGCGCTACGAGCTGCATCGCGTCTGGGTCGTGGAAGCCGAGCTCAAGCCGGGCACTTCGCACGTCTACAAGCGCCGCAGCTTCTACGTCGACGAGGACACCTGGACCATTCTCGCGGTCGACAACTACGACCAGCGCGGCACGCTCTGGCGCGTGCAGGAGACGCATCAGGTGCAGCTGCCCTGGCTCGATCGCGTCGGCCCGGTCTGCGGCTCGGTCTACGACCTGCAGTCCAACCGCTACCTGCTGCAGGAAATGAGCAACGAGGCGCCGCTGTTCAAGGACGTCGAGTTCGATATCGATCATTTCTCGACGGGTTCCGTGCAGCGCATGGCGGAGCGGTAAGAACAGCAGAACGGTACGGCCCAGCGTACTTGGGGGAGAACATGAGCAAGCAACAGAAATCCGTCGCCACGGCGACGGGGCGCGCCGCCGCGGGCATCGCTTTCGGCGTACTGGCGATGCCGGCCGAGGCCTTCGAGTTCGAAGTCGGCGGCAAATCGATCCGCATCGACAGCCTCGTCACTATCGGCGCGCTGATGCGCACACAGGATCGTGACGATGCGCTGGTGGGCAAGAGCAGCCTGCAGCCGGGGCTCTGCATCTCGACCGCGGCGCGCAACGCGGCCGGCGAGCCCACGCTGTTCACCGGCGATGCCTGCGCCTCCAACAACGCCGAGGCCAACCAGCGCTTCGTCGACGCGCCGGGTTCGTACAACCCCAACGGCGACAACGGCAACCTGTCGTTCGACAAGGGCGACGTGGTGCACGCGGCCACCAAGCTGACCACCGACTTCAATACCAACATCGGCGGCTACAACCTGTTCGCGCGCACGCTGCTGTTCTACGACCCGCTCTACGACGATCACGAGATCCGCCACCCCGACACCACGATGCAGCCCGCGCGCGAGGACTTCTCCAAGGGCGGCAAGAAGGCGCTCGGCCAGGATTTCCGCTTCCTCGACTACTTCGTCTCCAAGCCCTTCGAAGCCTTCGATCGCGACTTCAGCATCAAGGTCGGCAATCACGTGCTGAACTGGGGCGAGAGCTCGTTCCTGGTGCTCAACTCGCTGAACTCGATCAACCCGCCGGACCAGTCGCGACTGCGCATTCCGGGCTTCGACATCAAGGAGCTGTCGCAGCCGCTCGGCATGGTCTCGCTCAATGGCCAGATCACCGAGAACACCGGCTTCGAGTTGTTCTATCAATACGACTGGAAGCCGATCCTGATCGACCCGGTCGGCAGCTTCTTCTCCACCTCGGACACGCTCGGCGAAGGCGGCACCTACGCGATGCTGTCGTTCGGCAAGGCACCCGAAGACCCTTACGAATACTACGCACCGAACCGCAATCCTCAGGACACCACCGGCCTGCTCGGCTCGGCTAGCGATCGCACGGTGCTGCGCGATTACGACGAAGAGCGCCGTCGCCGTCCCGACGACGGCGGCCAGTACGGCGTCTCGCTGAAGACCTTCCTCGAGAACTTCAACGGCGGCACAGAGCTGGCGTTCTACTACGCGAACTACCACTCGCGCATCCCGAGCGTGAGCTTCATCGCGGCCGACGAAACCTGCCTGTCCGGGCCGACCGGCGTCGCGCTCGCGAACTTTTTGACCTGCCGCGCCACCGGCGGCGAGCCGCTGCCGGTCGGCAGCGCAAAACTGTTCGCCGAATATCCCGAAGACATCCACATGTTCGGGACTTCGTTCAACACCAACGTGGGCGACTGGGCGCTGTCGGGCGAATACGCGTTCCGCAGCAACCTGCCGATCCAGATCCACACCACCGACCTGACCTTCGCCGCGCTGCAGCCAGCGTTTCCGACGGCCGACGTGAACCTGGGCATCGCGACGATTCCGGGCCGCCGTTCGGCGGTGCCCGATTTCGTCCAGACCACCTACCGCGGCGAGCCGGTGACGGCCAACCAGTACATTCGCGGCTACGAGCGCATGAAAGTCGGCCAGCTCGGGCTGACCGCGATCAACACCATCGGCGGCGGCAACTGGCTCGGGGCGACGCAGATCCTGCTGCTGTTCGAAACCGGCTGGACCCATGTGTTCAACATGCCGGGCCTCGACGAGCTGCAGTTCCAGGGCGCCGAGGTCAACACGCACATCAGCTCGGGCGCGGATGGCTCGGTTGGCATCAATCCGGTCGACGTGCGCAGCGATCCGGACGATCCGTCGACCAACGTCAGCGACAACGGCACGCGCCAGAACCCGACCAAACAGCGCCGCTACGGCTTCGGCACCGCCGATTCGGCCGGCTATCGCGCGGTGGCGCAGACGCGTTACGACAACCTGTTCCTGGGCATCAACGTCGAGTTCCTGACCGCGATCTTCCACGACGTCTACGGCGTGGCGCCGGGCCTGGGCCAGAACTTCGTCGAAGGCCGCATCACCGCGATCGGCGGCGTACGCTTCGATTACCTAAACACCTACAACCTCGACATTCGCTACACCTACTACGCCGATACCAGGCTCGACGCGCTGCGCGACCGCGACAACCTGCTGATGTTCTTCGGCTATCAGTTCTGAGCCTCAGGACACCGAAGGCGCGGGCGCTCAGTCGTCCGCGCCTTCGGAACGCACCTTGCCGGGGCCCACGCCTTCGAGGCGCTTGAAGAAGCGCCGGAACGCGGCCTCGCTCTTGTAGCCGAGCAATTCGGCGATCGACGCGACCGACAGGCGGCGGTTGCGCAGCAGCCGCTTGGCTTCGATCGCGCGCCAGTTCGCCAGATACTGGATCGGCGGCACGCCGAGGACTTCGGAAAACAGCTCGGCGAAGGCCGTGCGCGACATCCCCGCCTGCTGGGCCATCGACTGGATCGTCCAGTCTTCTCCGGGCCTGGCGTGCACGGCCGAGAGCGCCCGGCACAGGCGCGGATCGGCCAGTGCCGCGAGCAGCCCGCGCGGATCGGGGGCCGCGCGCACGTATTCGCAAACCGCCATCGTGAACAGCGAATCGGCGAGCTTGTTCTGCACCATCTGCCGGCCCCAGCGGCGATCGGTCGAGGTCTGCGCGAGCATCGAAGCCAGTGAACGAAAACCGTCGCTGCTGTCCTGGCTGCGCACGACGAAGTACGCCGGCAGCGCATTGAAGATCGGGTGGCGGCTGCCCATGACGAACTCGAGTTCGCCGCAGAGCATTGCCGTCTCGCATTCGGCCTGCGGCTGCGCGGCACCGGATTCCGCGACCGCGACGAGCGAATGCCGCATGCCGGCCGGGAACACGATCAGGTCACCGCTCTGCAGCCGCTGCGGCAGGCCGTCCGCATCGCCGTGCACCCAGCACTCGCCCTCGGTCAGCAGATGGAACTGGCCGTAGCGGGTCGCCGGCTCCTGCTCGAACCAGCTGCCGCAGTAGCGCACGTTGGCGGTGATTTCGACCCGCAGCTGGTACGAGCCGAGTACCGATTCGAGCACGGTGTCGATGGGATTGGAGTTCATGGCGGCAAGCCTAGTGACCCGCGAAGCAGGCTCCCATGCTCGTCCGTCCACCGTTTCGTGCGCAAGCGTCCGCCCCCATCGCCGGGCGGACGATCGGGCATGAAGGTGGAACGGCCGGGAATATCGGCGCAGGCGCAGGGAATCGAACATGGCCGCAGACGCAAGCGCGGCGCCGCCGGGCTCGTCCGAACCCAACAGAGGACTTCACATGTCGAACATCGCCAGCCGTACCGCCAAGACTTCGGGCTTCGCGCTCGCCGCAGCCGCCGCATCGCTATTCCTGACCGCGCCGATGGCGCAGGCCGAGAACGCCGGTAGCAGCGGCACCGCCACCGGCCACTGCATGGGCGCCAACGCCTGCAAGGGACAGGGCGCGTGCAAGACCGCCGCCAATGCCTGCAAGGGGCAGAACGGTTGCAAGGGCCAGGGTTTCACCGAAGCCAGCGAGAAGGACTGCTCGGCCAGCGGCGGCAAGTTCGAAAAGCCGTCCAAGAAGTAAGCGAACCGACTGCCGCCGACGGCGTGGGCTGCTCGCCTGCGCCGTCGGACGGCATACGCCAGCCAGCGTTTTCCAGGGAATCGCCATGACATCGCGCACACCACCACTGAAAGGCTACGGCCTGGGCCTGCGGCCGCCGCACTACGAGGCCATCCTGAGCGGGAATCCGTCGGTGGACTGGTTCGAAGTGCTCAGCGAGAACTATCTCGTGGGCGGAGGAGCGCCGCTGTACTTTCTCGACCGCATCGCCGAGCGCTATCCGGTCGCGATGCATGGAGTTTCGCTGTCGATCGGCGGCAGCGACGAACTCGATCGCGACTATCTGCGCGAGTTGCGCAAGCTCGCCGATCGCATCCAGCCGCGCCTGGTATCGGACCACCTGTGCTGGACCGGCATCGATGGCGCGCAGCTGCACGACCTGCTGCCACTGCCGCAGACCGAGGAGGCGGTGCGTCACGTCGCCGCGCGCGTCCGGCAGGTACAGGACGCGCTCGCTCGCCCGCTGCTGCTCGAAAACGTGTCGAGCTACCTGCAGTTCGCGCATTCCACGCTCAGCGAATGGGATTTTCTGGTCGCCGTCGCCGAGCAGGCCGATTGCGGCCTGCTACTCGACGTCAACAACGTCTACGTCAACAGCGTCAATCACGGCTTCGACGCGCATCGCTATCTCGACGCGCTGCCGCCGCGGCGCGTGAAGCAGATTCACCTCGCCGGGCACAGCCGCTCGGCCGACGGGACGCTGCTGATCGACACCCACGACCAGCCGGTTGCCGAAGCCGTGTGGTCACTCTACGAATACGCGGTGCGCCGCTTCGGCCCGGTGCCGGTGATGATCGAGCGCGACGACCGCATTCCGCCACTGGACGAGCTGCTCGACGAACTCGACCGCGCACGCCGCATCGTCGGCAGCCTGGCGCTGGCCGCATGAGCGGCTCCGTGCCCACGCTGGCGCAGACGCAGCGCCAGCTGCAGCGCTGGATTCTGTGCGAATCGCCGCATCAGACCGCAGCGCCACAGCGCGCGCTGCTCGAGCGCGTCGCGGGCGACCCGAAGCAGGCCGCGCAGCGTGCGGGCATCTATCACACGGCCTATCGGCTGCGCCTCGACGAGGTGCTGGCCAACGATTATCCGGTGCTGGCCGCCGTGGCCGGCGAAGCGTTCGCCGACATCGCCGAACGCTATCGGCGCGCGCATCCCTCGCGGCATCCGTCGGCGCGCTGGTACGGCCGCCACCTGCCCGCGATGCTCGGCGATTCGGCGCTCCGCGACCTCGCGAGCCTCGAATGGGCGCTCGGCGAAGCCTTCGATGCGGCGGACGCCGATCCCGTCGTGCTCGAGGACCTGGCCGGATTGCCGGCCGATGCCTGGGCCGGACTCGGCTTCGCCTTCCATCCGAGCCTGCAGCTGTTGAGCCTCAAGGCCGACCTCGCACCCCTGATGGCGGCGGAATCACCGCAGCATCACGACCCGATCGAACGCCGGCCCGAAGCCGCGGACTGGCTGGTCTGGCGACATCGGCGTCAGTCGCACTGGCGCGTGCTGCCCGAAGACGAAGCCGCCAGCCTGCGCAGCGCGAGGGCCGGCGCGAGCTTCGAAGCGCTCTGCGAGCAGCTCTGCGAATGGCATCCGCCCGAGCACGTCGCCCAGCGCGCCGCCGGCCTGCTCAAGCGCTGGATCGTCGATGGCCTCGTCGCAAGCCTTCGTCACCCGGCGATGCGCTGATCACTTCACTCTCCCGCTCACAAGGACACTCCATGCAAAACATCTCGTCGCCCAACCGGCTCGCGCTCTGGCTGGAGCGCTCACGCGAACTCACAGCCGCGCTCGACTGGCTCGCCCCGCTCGCGGTGCGACTGGTCTTCGGCTACTTCTGGCTCGAAACCGGATGGGCCAAGCTGCACAACCTCGACGGCTTCGCCGGGCGTTTCGCGCAATGGGGCATTCCGTTTCCGGAGCTCAGTGCGCTGGCCTGCGCGGTCGTCGAATTCGGCGGCGGCGCACTCATGATGCTGGGCCTGGCGACCCGCCTGACCATGCTGCCGATGATCGTCAACATGCTCGTCGCCCTGCTCGTGGTGGTGCTGCCCGGCATCTCCACGCTCGACGAATTCGTGGAGCTCGACGAGGTGCTCTACGTGCTGCTGTTCCTGTGGCTGCTGATCGCGGGTCCCGGCCGTGTGAGCCTGGATCACTGGCTGGCGAGCCGCCTGGATGCGCGTTCCGTGCACGCGAGCGGCTGACGGCATTGCCCGCACGCCCATCGATCGCGTAAGGTGGCCGCCTAGCCGGGGGTGCCCGTGCCGCTGAATCAACAGCGGTGCTGGCTGAGATCACACCCTAGGAACCTGGCCGGGAAACCGGCGTAGGGATGGCTCTCGCAATCGCCCGTCCGTGGCGTCGGCAGCGCATCCCCTCCTTGCATGAGGATGCACATGAACCTGCCGCTCGATCCCAAAGCTTCCGAGCTGTTCCGCCTCGCCGACGAGTTGTCGGCCGACGTGCGTCGCCCGTTTCCGAACAGCCGCAAGATCTACGTCGAAGGCTCGGCCGGCGTCCGCGTGCCGATGCGCGAGATCAGCCAGACCGACACGCGCACCGAAGCCGGCCCGGTCGCCAATCCGCCGATCACGGTCTACGACACCTCGGGTCCCTACTCCGACCCGAACGTCACGATCGACCTGCGCCAGGGCCTGCCGAGCGTGCGCGAGGCCTGGATCGAGGCGCGCGGCGACACCGAGCAGCTCAAGGGTCCGAGCTCGCTGTTCGGCCGCATCCGCGCCGCAGACGACAAGACCGCGAACCTGCGCTTCGAGCACATTCGCGCCCCGCGCAAAGCCAAGGCCGGCGCCAATGTTTCGCAGATGCACTACGCGCGCCGCGGCATCATCACGCCCGAGATGGAATACATCGCGATTCGCGAGAACGCGCGGCTCGAAGAGCTGCGCGAGACGTATGAGCAGGCCGGCTACCTGCGCCGCATGCACGCGGGCAATTCGTTCGGCGCGCAGCTGCAGAAGCAGATCACGCCCGAGTTCGTGCGCAGCGAAGTCGCGCGCGGCCGCGCGATCATTCCGGCCAACATCAACCACCCGGAACTCGAGCCGATGATCATCGGCCGCAACTTCCGCGTGAAGATCAACGCCAACATTGGCAACTCGGCGGTGACCTCGTCGATCGCCGAAGAAGTCGAGAAAATGGTGTGGTCGACGCGCTGGGGCGGCGATACCGTGATGGACCTGTCGACCGGCAAGAACATCCATGAAACGCGCGAGTGGATCCTGCGCAACTCGCCGGTGCCGATCGGCACCGTGCCGATCTACCAGGCGCTCGAAAAGGTCAACGGCAAGGCCGAGGAACTGACCTGGGAAATCTATCGCGACACCCTGATCGAGCAGGCCGAACAAGGCGTCGATTACTTCACGATCCACGCCGGCGTGCTGCTGCGCTACATCCCGTGGACCGCGAATCGCGTGACCGGCATCGTTTCGCGTGGTGGAAGCATTCTCGCCAAGTGGTGCCTCGCGCATCACAAGGAGAACTTCCTCTACACGCATTTCGAAGAAATCTGCGAAATCATGAAGGCCTACGACGTAAGCTTCTCGCTCGGCGACGGCCTGCGTCCGGGCTCGATCGCCGATGCCAACGACGAGGCGCAGTTCGGCGAGCTGCACACGCTCGGCGAACTCACGAACATCGCCTGGAAGCACGACGTGCAGGTGATGATCGAAGGCCCCGGTCACGTGCCGATGCACCTGATCAAGGAGAACATGGAGGAGCAGCTCAAGCATTGCTATGAAGCGCCCTTCTACACGCTCGGCCCGCTGACCACCGACATCGCGCCGGGCTACGACCACATCACGAGCGGCATCGGCGCCGCGAACATCGGCTGGTACGGTTGCGCGATGCTCTGCTACGTCACGCCGAAGGAGCACCTCGGCCTGCCCGACAAGGACGACGTGCGCGAAGGCATCATCACCTACAAGCTCGCGGCGCACGCGGCCGATCTGGCCAAGGGCTTTCCGGGCACGCAGGTGCGCGACAACGCGCTGAGCAAGGCGCGCTTCGAGTTCCGCTGGGAAGACCAGTTCAACCTCGGTCTCGATCCCGAAAAGGCGCAGGAATTCCACGACGAAACCCTGCCGCAGGAAGGCGCCAAGCTCGCGCACTTCTGCTCCATGTGCGGCCCGCACTTCTGCTCGATGAAGATCACGCAGGACGTGCGCGATTACGCGGCCAAGGTCGGCGCGAGCGAGGCCGAAGCGCTCGAAAAGGGCATGGCCGAGAAGTCGCAGGAATTCATCAAGCTCGGTGCGGAAGTCTATCGGCCCGAATGAGGCCCGCATGAGCCTGTCGACCGCCGACACCGAAGTCGCGGCGACGGTCGACAGGCTGCTGCTCGAACGCGGCGGACTCGATTTCTTCGAGCTGCTGCTGCGCTTGAACCTCATCGATACCGGCGGCACTTTGCTCGCCGCATCCGAGGCCGTCGCCGACACACTCGACGCGGCGCACGCCTATGCCTCGCAGCAAGGCCTGCGAACCGCGAGCGGCGCGATGTTCCTGCCGTTGCCGGCGCGCTGCCGCGTCGTCATGAGCAAGTCGCCGCGATCGCAATTCGATCTGCTGCGCGACAACCAGGGGCTCTACGCCGAAACGCAGCTGCGCGATGCCCTGCTCGACCGGCGCTTCGATACCGCGAGTGAATTGCTCGCACGTGTCGACGACCGACAAGCGTACGGCGAATTCGCGCAGCTCATCGAAGCCGCGACGACGCTGGCGGCCGACAACGACGCCGAGCGCATCGAAAAGCAGCTTTCAGCGCTCGCACATCACAGACTCGGCGACAACGCGGCGGCCTATCTGCGCGGACTCTGGAGCGCGCTGGCCGAACGCCAGGCCGGATTGCGCTTCGATCCGCAACGCCCGCAGCACCACGCGAGCCACGCCTGGCTGCAGGCCGGCGAAGCCGAACGCGCAGTCGACGCGATCGCGATGGAACCAGGCTGGCGCGACGACGCGCAACTGCTCACGCGCATGGCCCTCGCCTGCGCCGACTGCGGCCGCAGCGGTGAAGCACGCCTGGCCTGGATGCGTCTGTGCTGGCTACATCCGCAAGCGGCGGAGCAGGCTTTCGACGAATCGCAGGCCGATCCCTCGCTGCTCGCGCACTGGAACGATTTCCAATCCGATGAAGTCGCCTACGAGACCGTGGAATTCCCAGCCCGGCTGTTGATCGCCGACCCCGGCCAGCAATTCAGCGTTCCCGCAGAGCAGGCACCGCAGACACGGGCCGGCGCACTTTATGCAGCAATGGAAGCGCTTATCGTCAGCAACGGTGCGATAGACAACAGGCGGCGCGTGCACGCGCTATCCCCTGCCCTGGTCAGGCGTTATTTGGACAGGCCAATACCGTGACCCAGTTCACCTTTGGGAGCGAAATGAATCCGCCTGACGCCTTGCCCCGCGCATTGACAGCGGTAAACTGGTCTAAATTCAGACTAGCTCCGGGAATTCGTTATGGAAGTCGGCGCCTACGAGGCCAAAACCCACCTGCCCAAACTGCTGGAGCGCGTAGCCCGCGGAGAGCGCATCACCATCACCAAGCACGGCAAGCCGGTAGCCGAGCTGATCCCCGCCAACCAACCCGACCTGGAACAGCGCCGCAAGGCCTGGGATGAGCTGATGGCGCTGAAGGAAAGGCTGCGCCAAAGCGGCGTCAGCGTTACCAAGGAAGAAATCATCGCCTGGAAGAACGAGGGCAGGCGGTGACCGATGCGCTGGTGATCGACTGCAGCGCCTTCCTGGCCTCGGTACTGCCGGATGAAAACTGCCCCGGCCAGATTCTCTCGCAGATGCGCGATACCGTTTGGGTTGCTCCCGCACACTGGGCCAGCGAAGTCGGCAACAGCTTGCTGGTATGCGAGCGCCGCAATCGCATCAAGCCAGGGGTCGCCGACGACATTCTCGAGAGCCTGCGCGATCGTCCACTGGAACTAGAGCCCGCCACGCTGGAACCCGCCCTACGCGCCACCCTGGCCATCGCCCGCCAGCACAAGCTCACCGTCTACGACGCCGCTTACCTTGAACTCGCCCTGCGCCGCAAACTGCCGTTGGCGACGCTGGACGACGACCTGCGGCGCGGCGCGAAGAAGGCGGGAGTGACGCTGGCGTGAGTCTGGACTACGCCACCCTGGACCAGCTCCGTCAAGGACATCCAGCGTGGCGCTTGCTCGTGTCTCAGCACGCACCGCTCATCGCGAGCTTTCTGTACAAAACCTTCATCGCCCCCAACGTCCGCACCCTGCCCCAGGCGGATCTGGCCGAGGCGCTCGAAGACGAACTGTTCGGCCTGCGCGAGCGCCTGGGGCCGGACAGTTTCCCAAAATCCGCCCTGGACTATCTCAACGACTGGGCCGGCAATGACAAGGGTTGGCTACGCAAGTTTTATCGCAGTGATTCGGACGAGCCTCAGTTCGACCTGACACCGTCCACGGAAAAAGCGCTGTCCTGGCTGACAACGCTGACCGAGCGCTCCTTCGTCGGCACCGAATCGCGCTTGCTGACGTTGTTCGAGTTGCTCAAGCAGATCAGTGCCGGCAGTGAGGCCGACCCAGCCGCTCGCATCGCTGAGCTTCAGCGGCGGCGCGACGCCATCGACGCCGAAATAGCGCGCGTCACCGCCGGCGACATCGCCCTGCTCGACGACACCGCGATCAAGGACCGTTTCCAGCAATTCAGCAGTCTGGCGCGCGAACTGCTCAGCGATTTCCGCGAGGTTGAACACAACTTCCGGGGCCTCGACCGGCGCGTGCGCGAGCAGGTGGCATTGTGGAGTGGCAGCAAGGGCTCGTTGCTGCAGGAGATCATGGGAGAGCGCGATGCGATCGCCGACTCCGACCAGGGCCGCAGCTTCCGCGCGTTCTGGGATTTTCTGATGTCGACGCGACGGCAGGAAGAATTCACGCAGTTGCTGGAACGCGTACTCGGGCTACCACCGGTGGTTGCGCTCAATCCTGACAACCGAACCCGCCGCGTGCACTACGACTGGCTCGAAGCAGGCGAGCAGACACAGCGCACGGTAGCGCATCTGTCGCAGCAGCTGCGCCGCTTTCTCGACGACCAAGCCTGGTTGGAAAACCGGCGAATCATGGACATCCTGCGCGGTATCGAGGCCAAGGCGCTGGCGCTGCGCGATCAGCCACCCGCAGGCGATTGCATGTCTATCGCCGATACCGCAGCCGACATCGAACTGCCGATGGAGCGCCCGCTGTACGCGCCTGCCATCAAGGCGCGCATCGCCAGTATTCAACTGGAAGCCGGCGACGAGACGCTGGACACCGCTGCGCTGTTCTCGCAGGTGGTGATCGACAAGGCCAGGCTGGCGCAGAACATTCACCAGTCACTACAGGCGCAATCGCAAATCACCCTGCGCGAGCTCTGCGAGGCGCAGCCACTGCAGCAGGGCCTTGCCGAACTGGTTGCCTACCTGCATCTGGCGGGCGACAGATTCAAGACCACCGTGGACGAGAGCGTCGACGAAATTGTGGCCTGGCAAAGCCGCAAGCAAAGCGGCGAAACCGTTCAGAAGCGCGCACGGCTGCCGCGCGTGATCTTCGTGAGATGAGTATGAGCGACGTGCAGACCGCCAAGCCCGAACCCGCGCTTTCCGGCATCGTCGTGCCACTGCTCAAGGGCGTGCTCTACCAAGAAGCCGACACCACACGGTGGAGTGCCTTGCTCAGCTTGCAAACCCGTGTGCGCGACTATGTCGCAGTGCTGGGGCTGGAGCTGGTGCTGGATGAGGCCGAAGGCTACGCCTTCCTGCGTTCGCGCGTCCTTGGCGAGGAAGACGACGAGTCACGCCTGCCGCGCCTGATCGCGAGACGGCAACTGTCATTCCCCGTGAGCCTGCTACTGGCGCTGCTGCGCAAGAAGCTCGCGGAGTTCGATGCCGGTGCCGGTGATACGCGCCTGGTGCTATCCCATGATGACATCGCTGAGCTGATGCGGGTTTTCGTTGCGCAGAGCAGCAACGAAGCCAAGCTGGTTGACCAGATAGAGACTCACATCGACAAGATTATCGATCTTGGTTTTCTGAGACGGCTCAAGCCGCAGGCCGGACAGCCTCCGATGGTGGAAGTGCGGCGCATCCTGAAAGCCTTCGTCGATGCGCAATGGCTCTCCGAACTCGACCAGCGCCTGGCCGTCTACCAGGCGCAGCTCGCTGGCAAGAACGATGAGTGAAGACAGCGCGTTAACGCCCGATGCCGTATCCGAGGAAGCCCTCTCCGGCTTCCGCCTCGAACGCCTGGAGGTGTTCAACTGGGGCACCTTCGACGGCCGCGTCTGGAGCCTGGAGACCGCCGGCCGCAACGCACTGCTGACCGGCGACATCGGTTCCGGCAAATCCACGTTGGTTGACGCCGTCACCACCTTGCTGGTGCCAGCCCAACGCATCGCTTATAACAAAGCAGCAGGTGCCGACAGCAAGGAGCGCAGCCTGCGCTCCTACGTGCTCGGCCACTACAAGTCCGAACGCAGTGAAACCAGCGGCAACGCCAAGCCGGTGGCGTTGCGCGACACCGGCAGTTACTCGGTGATCCTCGGCGTGTTCCACAACGCCGGCTACGGCCAGACGGTGAGCTTGGCGCAGGTGTTCTGGATGAAGCCGATGCAGAGCCAGCCGGAGCGCTTCTACGTGGTGGCAGAAAAGCCGCTGGCGATCGCCGCGGACTTCGCCCAGTTCACGGACATCAACGCGTTGCGCAAGCGCTTGCGGAAAAGCGGTGCCGAACTGTTCGACTCCTTCCCGCCCTACGGCGCCTGGTTCCGCCGTCGCTTCGGCATCGACAACGAGCAGGCTCTGGAGTTGTTTCACCAGACCGTCTCGATGAAGTCCGTCGGCAATCTCACTGACTTCGTGCGCAGCCACATGCTGGAACCCTTCGACGTGGCGCTGCGCCTGCAAGCGCTCATCGACCACTTCGACGACCTCAACCGCGCCCACGAAGCCGTGCTCAAAGCCAAACGGCAGGTGGATGCGCTGCGCCCATTGGTAGCCGATGTCGGACGGCATGGTGAACTTGTGGCCGCGCTGGAGCGCCTGCGCGCCTGCCGCGATGCGCTCAAGCCCTATTTCGCCGGCCTGAAACTGGGGCTGTTGGACCGGCGCATCGAACTGCTCGCCAAGGAATGCCTTGGCTACGACGCGGAAGTCTCACGGCTTTGCGACGCACTGGCGGCCCATCGCGCCGAAGAGCAGCGCCTCAGAATCGCCATCCGCGATAATGGCGGCGATCGCATCGAGCAACTGGCGATCGAGATCGGGTCGAAAACTGCGGACAAGAAAAAACGCGAACTCAAGGCGGAACGCTACGCCGAATTGCTGGATGCGTTGATGCTGAAGCCGGCAGTCGACGAGACCGTATTTCATCGCCAGAAGCAGGAGCTGGAGGACATCGCCGCTGGGGTCATCGCGCGAGAAGCGCCGCTTCAGAACGAGCTGACCGAAGCGAACGTCGCCTTCCTGCAAGGACGCAATCAGCACCGCGAGCAGATGGATGAAATCAAAAGCCTGAAAGCCCGCCGCAGCAACATCCCGGCGGAGCAGATCGGCATGCGCTCAGCACTCTGTTCTGCTCTGGGCATCGACGACGAAGAAATGCCGTTCGCCGGTGAACTGATCCAGGTGCGCGAAGACGAGCGTGACTGGGAAGGCGCGGCCGAACGCCTGCTGCATGGCTTTGGCCTGGCACTGCTGGTTCCCGATGCACATTACAAGGACGTAGCCGAGTGGGTGGATCGCACTCACCTGAGAGCGCGTCTGGTCTACTACAGGGTTCGCGAAGGCCAGAAGCGCGGCACGACACCGGTGCTGCATAGGGACTCGCTGGTGCGCAAGCTCGCGATCAAGCCTGATTCGCCGTTCTACGCCTGGCTGGAAAATGAAATCACGCACCGCTTCAACGTGGCCTGTTGTGCGACACAGGAGCAGTTCCGCCGCGAAGCGCATGCCATCACCATGGCGGGCCAGATCAAGTCGGGTGGCGAACGGCACGAGAAGGATGACCGTCACCGGCTGGATGATCGCAGCCGCTATGTGTTGGGCTGGACCAACGCAGCTAAAATCGCGGCATTGCAAGCCAAGATCGCCATCCTGGAAAGGCAGATGGTGGATATCGGCAATCGCATTGCCCGATTGAAAAAGGAACAGGACGAGCTCAAGCCACGATCTGAAGCGCTGGTAGCGTTACGCGAGTACCGCGACTTCAGTGAACTGGACTGGCAATCCACGGCTGCCGCCATCGGGCGGCTGCTCGACGAGAAACGCCAGCTGGAAGCTGCTTCTGATGTGCTGAAAACGCTCACGGACCAGCTCAACGTGCTCGTGGATCACACCATCCAGGATGCCGAAGCCGCACTGCAAGGCAAGCGCCATCTCCGATCGACCACCGGCCAGAAGAAGGAAGACGCCGAAAGGCTGCATGCACAGGCATCACAGCTACTCGCGGAGTCCGGACAGTCGGCGCTCGCCAGCCACTTCGCCGAACTCGACAGGCTGCGGCCGGAGGCCCTGGGCGAACATACCTTGACCGTGGAAGCCTGCGACAACCGCGAGCGCGACTTCCGCGAATGGCTGCAGGCGCGGATCGACAGTGAAAACAAGGCCATCGAGCGGCTGCGCGAAAAGATCATCAAGGCGATGAAGGACTATTGCACGGCCTTCCCGCTCGATGCACAGGAAGTCGACGTCGCCATCGAAGCAGCACCGGAGTATCAGGCGATGCTGTCGCGCCTGGAAGCGGACGACCTGCCGAGTTTCGAGAAGCGCTTCAAGGAGCTGCTCAACGAAAACACCATTCGCGAAGTGGCCAACTTCCAGTCGCAACTGTACCGCGAGCGCGAAGACATCAAGGAGCGCATCGCGCGCATCAACGAATCGCTGACGCAGATCGACTACAACCCTGGCCGCTACATCGTGCTGGAGGCCCACCCCTCGCAGGATATGGAAATACGCGACTTCCAGACCGAGTTGCGCGCTTGCACGGAGGGCAGCCTCACGGGCTCCGATGATGCCCAATATTCCGAAGCCAAGTTTCTGCAAGTCAAACTCATCATCGAGCGCTTTCGCGGACGCGACGGGCAAACCGAGAGCGATCGCCGCTGGCGCGACAAGGTCACCGATGTGCGCCACTGGTTCGTCTTCGCCGCATCCGAGCGCTGGCGCGAGGATCATGCCGAACACGAGCACTATTCTGATTCCGGCGGAAAATCCGGCGGCCAGAAGGAAAAGCTGGCCTATACCATTCTCGCCGCCAGCCTGGCCTACCAGTTCGGCCTGGAGTGGGGCGCGGCGCGCTCGCGCTCCTTCCGCTTCGTGGTGATCGACGAGGCCTTCGGCCGCGGCTCTGATGAATCCGCACAATACGGCCTGCGCCTGTTCCAGCAGCTCAACCTGCAACTGCTGATCGTCACGCCGCTGCAGAAGATTCATATCATCGAGCCCTTCGTATCGAGTGTCGGCTTCGTGCATAACGAAGACGGTCGGGCGTCAAAGCTGCGCAACCTGTCAATCGAGGAATATCGCGCAGAGAAAGCGCTGCATACGGCATGAGCTGGACCACACCCGCCGACCTACGCGCGCAGGTGCAGAAGCTCTGGGATCGCGGCCTGCTGCTGGCCGATCCCTCCAGCCTGTTTCCGCTGCGTCTGCAGCTGAAAGACCCGACGTCGTCGGAGCTTTCCAACCGCTTCGCAGAGGTACAGTCCTGGATCGCACAACTGCGCACCATGCCACAGCTGCGCATCGAATGGCGCGAGTTGCGCCATCGCGTCATCGGCAGCAACCGACTGCCCGATACCGTATGGCTGGATTGCCTGGACGACGCGCTGTCGCTGATCGGCAAGCATGAAGCGGTCGACCGGTTTCGGAAGCTATCAGCGCTGACAGCCGGGCAGCAGCCCGCCGTCATGCCCTGGCTGGCGGCGCATCCGCTCTCCGTACTTCAACTCGCCGACGTATGGCCGCAGCTGTTGGACATCATCGGCTGGATGCAGGCACATCCGCGCCCCGGCATCTACCTGCGCCAGATAGACGTGCCCGGCGTCCATAGCAAGCTCGTCGAAGCACACCGCGCGACGCTGGCTCCGCTGCTGGATCTCGCGCTGCCCGCCGATGCCATCGACACACAAGCCAGCGGCATCGCGAACTTCAACCGTCGCTACGGATTCCGTGACGAACCGCCACGCCTGCGCTTCCGCATTCTAGACCCGGCACTGGCCCTGACGCCGGGCGGATGCGATCAGGACATCAGTCTGCGCAAGGACGCTTTTGCGCAACTGCAACTGCCCGTCACACGGGCCTTCATCACCGAGAACAAGACCAACTTCCTGGCCTTTCCGGCCGTGCCGGCAAGCCTGGTGATCTGGGGCGAGGGCTACGGCTTCGACATGCTCGGCGAAGCCGATTGGCTGAAGCACTGCGCATTGCACTACTGGGGCGACATCGACACGCACGGCTTCGCCATCCTCGACCAGCTGCGATCGCGACTGCCGCATACGCAATCGTTCCTGATGGATCGCGACACCCTGATGGCGCATCGCAGCCTATGGGGCAGCGAAGCCACGCCGCTGCAGCGCGATCTGCTACGGCTATCACCTGAAGAAAGCGCGCTCTACGACGACCTGCGCGACCAGCGGCTGAGCCCGAGCCTGCGGCTGGAACAGGAACACATCGGCTACGCTTGGCTAATCGAGAAGCTACGGACCCTGCTCTCAGAGCCTCCGCAGCTGCTCAATCCCTGAAATTCTCGAACTGCAGCGGCAGTTCGAGATCGGCCTTGCGCAGCAGTGCGATCGCGGTCTGCAGGTCGTCGCGCTTCTTGCCGATCACGCGCACTTTCTCACCGGCGATCTGGGTGTCGACCTTGAGCTTGGCCTCCTTGATCTTGGCGATGATCTTCTTCGCCTGCACCTGCTCGATGCCCTGCTTGATGGTGATCTTGCGGCGCGCGCCGGCGAGGTTGGTTTCGACATCGCCGAGCTCGATCGCGCGCAGGTCGATGTGCCGGCCGGCGAGCCGCTTGTGCAGGATTTCGAGCATCTGGTCGAGCTGGAATTCGCTCGGCGCGAACTGCGTCACGACGTTCTCTTCGTGCTCGAAGCGCGCATCGGTGCCGCGCAGGTCATAGCGATTGTCGAGATCGCGCTTGGCCTGGTCGATGGCGTTGGTGAGCTCGTGCTTGTCGACTTCGGAAACGATATCGAATGAGGGCATGGTGGAATCGCTGGAATGGGTGCCGAGGCGGCCATTGTCGCCCGACTGCAGCGCCGACGGGTACGCGTGTTGCTGTATTCACCGGGCGATCATCCGGCCGCCCCCAGGCTGTGCGCCTTCAATTCATCAAGACGCCAGCAAGGGGAGACATGGCCGTCACGCTTCCGCCGGTGATTCCGCCGCAGCAGGCCGAGGTCGCGCAGCTGCAGCGGCAAGGCGCCGAATCCGCTGCGTTCGACTTCCAGTCCTACCGCGTGCATCTACTCGGCGCCGCGGTGCTCGATCGCCACGCGCTCGCGAGCGCGGCGCAGGAGGCGGTGACACTGTCCGACGTGGTGCGCAATCTCGCCGCGCGCTATTACGAAGCCGGCTACCCGGCCGCGCAGCTGCGCTACGGCCTCGCGGGCTCCGATCTCTACGTCGTCGCCTCGCTCGGCAAGCTCGGGCACGTCGAAGGCCCGCAGCCGCTCAAGCCCTATTTCGACGATCTGGTCGGCCTGGCTCCGCTGACCGACTCGGCCTTCGAGCAGCGCCGCGTGCTCGCGACCGCGCATGCCGATCGCGCGGGTCTGCAGGTCGAACCGGTGTTGCGCCCGGACGCCTCCGGCGAGACCTACACGATGACGCTCGAACCGCTGCCCGATGCGCCCGATCCGACGCGCTTCAAAGTCGAGGTCGGCAACCCAGGCAATCGCTTCGTCGGCCGCCATTTTCTCGATCTCGACCTCCGCCACGGCCTCGCCAGCGGCGATGAGTTCAACGCCACCTGGCGCACCGGCCTCAAGGGCCTCAACGACGACCAGGCCGCCGACCGCTACAACGACGAAATGCTGAGCTGGAGCCGGGTCACGCGCTACGGCATCTTCGGGCTGTCGGGACGCAAGGTCGATTACCGCATCGACCTGCAAACCGAATCCGACAGGCCGCTGTCCCGGCTGCTGCGCAATCTGCTGCCGTTCCTGCCGCCGGACACCGTCGAGCAGCCCATCAAGGGCGACATCCAGCAGCTCGAGGCGGCCTGGGCCTATCCGCTCGCGGCGGATTTCCACAGCCGCTGGAGTGTCAACGCCAAGCTCGACTACACGCTCAAGGAGCTGGAACTGCGCGATGCCGACACGCGCATCCAGCATCAGGAATACGGCTCGATCGAGGCCGGCACCGCGTATGGGCGCACGATCGACATCGGAGAACGCCGGCTCGACCTCGACGGCGGCGTTTCGCTGCGCAAAGGCCTCGGCAGCGACGAAACCGACGAAGCCACTTCGCTGGCCGACCTCGGCTACCTGCTCTGGCGGCCGCAGCTCAGCGCCAAGCTCAGCCACGGCGATTTCAGCACGCGGCTCGAGATCTACGCCCAGCTCACGGGCGACAGCGTGCCCGAGCAAAGCCAGTGGGTGCTCGGGGGCCTCGGCAACGTCGCCTCCTACCTACCGGGCGTCGCGGTCGGCGACTCGGGCGGGCTCGCGCGCCTGCAGCTCGACTACCGGCTGTTCGGCAGGGGCGAGCGCCATGCATTGGTACCGCGCGCCTTCGTCGAATACGGCTACGCACGCTTCGAAAACCCGCAGGCCGGCCAGCCGGGCGGAACACCGGCGATCGCCGATGCGGGCGTCGAGC
This sequence comes from Hydrocarboniphaga sp. FW305-C-57, assembly GCF_058783045.1. NCBI lineage: Bacteria > Pseudomonadati > Pseudomonadota > Gammaproteobacteria > Nevskiales > Nevskiaceae > Hydrocarboniphaga > Hydrocarboniphaga sp. FW305-C-57. The sequence goes on from NZ_JBYSYG010000005.1 coordinate 353,534, forward strand.
TCGCGTTTTCGTACTCAGGCTGGCTCGAAGCGAGCGTGGCCTACGCCGAATCCTTCCATGACCGGGCCATCGACCGGCAGACGCTCGACGATGCCGATGCCAACGTCTACTTCCGGGCCGCGCTCAAGTTCTGATCATTCCTTGCTCGCGTAGGCCGTGCGCACGTGCTGCGAGATGTAGGTGCTCAAGCCGCGGCCCGACTGCGCGAGTCGCTTCATTTGCGCCACCTGGCGCGCGCCGGGCCGCGTCTGGTCGTAGCGATAAATATCGCCGCCCGCGAAGCGAACGCGAATAAAATCGTCCCCGGCCTCGTAGGCGACGACGCCGGATTCCCCGCTCAGGTTGCGATAGCGCTGCATGCGATCCAGTTTGCGCAGGGCCCGGCGCATGAGGCTGAACCGGCAGCCGCCCAAGCTCTACAAGCGCTGGACGGGCACCGTCCAGGCCTTCCAACCGACATCGTTCCGGACCCGACCAGCCGCACACTAAGCGCATGGAGATCAGAGAAAAGCTCGCCATCCTGGCCGACGCCGCCAAGTACGACGCCTCGTGCTCGTCGAGCGGCGGAACCCGGCGCGATTCGCTGGGCACCGGCGGCATCGGCAGTAACGAAGGCATGGGCATCTGCCACGCCTATGCGCCCGACGGACGCTGCATTTCGTTGCTCAAGATCCTGCTGACGAATTTCTGTCTTTACGACTGCGTGTACTGCGTGAACCGGCGCAGCAGCAACGTGGTACGCGCCCGCTTCTCGGTGCGCGAAGTCGTCGAGCTGACGCTCAACTTCTACAAGCGCAACTACATCGAAGGCCTGTTCCTGTCGTCCGGCATCATCCGCAATTCGGACTACACGATGGAGCAGCTCGCGCTCGTCGCCAAGACGCTGCGCACGCAGCACGCGTTCCGCGGCTACATCCACTTGAAGACCATTCCGGACGCCGCGCCCGAGCTGATCGCCGAAGCCGGACGCTGGGCCGATCGCCTGTCGATCAACGTCGAGCTGCCGACAGAGACCGGGCTGCAGCGTCTGGCGCCCGAGAAGAACCTGCGCGACATCCGCGCCGCGATGGGCTCGCTGCGCCTGGCGATCGACGAGAACAAGGAAGAGAGCCGCAAGACCACCAAGGCGCCGCGTTTCGCGCCCGCGGGCCAAAGCACGCAGATGATCGTCGGCGCCGACACCGCGAGCGATCGCGACGTGCTCGAAACCAGCGTCAATCTCTACAGCAACTATCGCTTGCGCCGCGTCTACTACAGCGCCTTCAGTCCGATTCCCGACGCGTCGAAAGCGCTGCCGCTGGTCGCACCGCCGCTCGTGCGCGAGCATCGCCTGTACCAGGCCGACTGGCTGCTGCGCTTCTATGGCTTTTCGATCGACGACATCGCACCGCAGAACGTGCAGGCCAATCTCGATCTCGAAGTCGATCCGAAAACGGCCTGGGCGCTGCGCAACCGCGATCAGTTTCCGGTCGATCTCAACACGGCGCCGCGCGAAAAGCTGCTGCGCGTGCCGGGGCTCGGCGTGAAGACGGTCGACAAGCTCGTCGATCTGCGCAAGCACAAGCGGCTGCGCTTCGAAGACCTCACGCGCCTGCGGGTATCTTCGCGCAAGGTCGCCCCGTTCGTGATCACGATCGATCATCGGCCGCGAGCGGAATCCGACGTCGACAGCCTGCAGCTGCGCAACACGCTCACGGCGACGCGGCCACGGCAGGCCGATCTGTTCGCCTGAGCATGTCCGCGTCGCAGACGCTCGTCGTCGCGCGCATGAGCGACGGCGCCGACTTCGTGCAATGGCGAACGCAGGCGCGCGAGCTGCTGAAAGCGCGCGTCGAGCCCGAGCGCGTGAGCTGGCAGGTCGGCGACGATGACGACCTGTTCGGCGAGCCCAGCGCGCCGCAAGCGTCGGCCGAGGCGCCGACCGTCAACGTACCGAGGGATTTCCTGTCGCTCGCCTACAACGTGCTCGCGCATCGCGATCCGCAGCGCCACGCCCTGCTCTATCGGCTGCTCTGGCGGCTTGCCCATGGCGAGCCACGATTGCTCGACATCATCACCGACGACGATGTCGTGCGCGCCCGCGCCTGGGCCAAATCGGTCGGTCGCGACCTGCACAAGATGAAGGCCTTCGTGCGCTTTCGCGAGGTCGAGCGCGAAAACGAGGAGCCGGTCTTCGTCGCCTGGTTCGAGCCCGAGCACGACATCGTCAAGCTCGTCGCGCCATTCTTCATGCGCCGATTCGCGGGCATGCACTGGTCGATCCTGACGCCCGACCGATCGGCGCACTGGGACGGCGAGACGCTGCGCTTCGATCGCGGCGCCTCGCGTTCCGATGCGCCCGATGGTGACGCTCTCGAGCAACTCTGGCGTCAGTATTACCGCAGTATCTTCAATCCCTCCCGGCTCAAGGTGACGGCGATGAAGAGCGAAATGCCGATGAAGTACTGGAAGAACCTGCCCGAGGCGGTGTTGATTCCCGAGCTCATTCGCGAGGCGCGGCCGCGCATGCAGGCGATGGTCGCCGCCGCGCCGACCACACCGCGCAAGCGCGTGACGCATCGTGTCGACACGCAGGGCGAAGCGCCGCCACACGGCAGCCTGCGCGAGCTGCGCAAGCAGGCACACGATTGCCGGCGCTGCGATCTGTGGAAGCCGGCGACGCAAACCGTGTTCGGCGAAGGCCCGGGCGATGCGCGGATCATGCTGATCGGCGAACAGCCCGGCGATCAGGAAGACCTCGCCGGCAAGCCCTTCGTCGGTCCGGCCGGACGCATGCTCGACCAGGCGCTCGAAGAGATCGGCCTCGATCGCAAGCAGCTCTACGTGACCAATACGGTCAAGCACTTCAAGTTCGAGCCGCGCGGAAAATTCCGCCTGCACAAGCGCGCCGATTCACGCGAGCAGCAGGCCTGCCGCGTCTGGCTCGATGCGGAGCTCGAAAAGCTGCAGCCGAAAACCATCGTCTGCCTCGGCAGCATGGCCGCCAACGCGATCCTCGGCAGCAGCTTCAAGCTGCTCAAGCAACGCGGCCAGTGGCACGAGCTCGGCGAAGGGCGTCGCGCCTTCGCGACGGTGCATCCATCTTACCTGCTGCGGGTTCCGGGCGAGCGGGAGCGCGCGCAGGCCTATCGCGATTTCGTGCGCGACCTGCGCCTGCTGACGGCGGCTAGCCCGTGATCGAATGAGCCACTGACCGAATCGGGCCACGAAAAAAACCGGGACGCTGACATCGCGTCCCGGCTCATCGGAATCAGCGAACGCGCCGACGGATCGCGCCCGCGAGGCCCGCCAGGCCCAGCATCGACAGCAGCAGGCCATCGAGCGCGCCGCCGCCACCCTTGCGGCCGCCGCTGGCGCCACCGTCGCCCGGAGAATCGGGCGAGGTCGACTTCACCGTGCCCGCGTAGGCCTTGGCCGACGTGGTGCCGCCGCTGTTCTTCACCTGCAGCGACGGCGTGTAGCTGCCGGCCGCGGTGTAGGTGTGCGTGGCGACGGCGGTCGACTGCGAAACGACCGGCGAGCCGTCGCCGAAGTCGAAGATGTAGAGCTCGATCTTGCCGCCGTTGGAATCGAAGGACTGCGAGCCGTCGAAGGTGACGAGCAGCGGAGCGCGGCCGCTCTGCGGAGACACCGTGAGCGCGGCCACCGGGCCGGAGCCTGGCGGCGTGACGACGACCGTCGTCGTGGCCTTGATCGTGACCTTGGCCGCCGGCGAGGTCGCACCGCGCGCATCCTTGACGATCACCGAAGCGACGAAGGTTCCGGCCGCGTTGTAGGTGTGGCTGGTCTTGGGCTGCGACTGCGTCGCGACCGCGCTGCCGTCGCCGAAGTCGAAGCGGTATTCGACGATCGCATCGCCATCGACGTCGTGCGAGCCGCTGGCGTCGAAGCTCACCGCGAGCGGGATCGGACCATTGGTGGTCGACACCGTCAGCGAGGCCGACGGCTCGCTGTTGCTGGGCGGCGGCGTGCTCGAGGTCTGGATCGTCACCGAAGCCGAGGACGCAGCCTTGTCCGGATCCATCACGGTGACGCTGGCCGAGTAGCTGCCAACACCTTCGTAGGTGTGCTGCGCGATCGGCGAAGATTGCGTGACCACTGCACCGTCGCCGAAGTTGAAGGTGTAGCTCAGCGCATCACCGTCGACATCGCTCGAAGCGGAGGCATCGAAGCTGACGACGAGCGGCGCGGTGCCGCTGCTCGGCGTGGCCGTCAGCTTGGCGACCGGCGTGTGGTTCGGCTCGGTGGGCTCTTCGGGATCGCCGCCGCCGGGACCATCGCACTTTCCGTCTTCGACGGAAACCGCAAAGAACGGCGTGCCCGCGCCGGTCACTTCGACGTTGTCGACGATCCAGCCGAAGCCGGCCGAAACCGAGTCGGTGGCGACGACGAAGCGCAGGCGCGCGCTGTGGCCCGCGAGCGCGGTTCCGAAGTCGAGCTTCTCGTGCAGCACGCCGCCGGATTCACCGCCGTAGCCGCGGCGGCCGTTGGCCCGCAGCGTGCTGTTGTAGCCGCCCGTGAAAGTCGCGCCGAAATCGGCCGCGTCCCGCCAGGCGCCGCCGTCGACGCTCACTTCGATCACGCCGCCGTCGTACTTGGCGAACAGGTCCGCTTCGAAGTCATAGTAGTGATCGAAGGCAAGCGCGAAGCTGCCGCCGGCCGGAACGCTGAAGCTCGGCGTGACGAGCGACAGCGTCGTCGCGCTGCCGAGGTCGGGCGCGAACCAGGCGTTGCCGTTGCCGGTGGTCGCGTTCTCGTCGACGATGCTCCAGGCCTGCGTGGTGCCGGTGCTCGCCGTCGACCAATCCGGCGTCGACAGCTCCGGGTGATCGAAACCGTCCTTGGCCGCGCTGCGCTCGATGTCGGCGTTGCCGATAAGCGTGGCGCTGAGGCTGGTCGGATAGCGCACGGCCGCATCGGCGTCGGACGGCGCATCGAGCGTGAGTTTGACCGGCAGGCTGACGATGCCGTCGATGCCCGATGCGAGCGCCGCTTTCACGCTCGCTTGCGCAGTCTGGGCGACCTCGCCCGCGATGAAGCTCACGCGATTGCCTTCGGGGAAACTCAGGCCTGACACGGTGCTGCTGATGGTGCCGCTGAGCGTCTGGCCGGCCGTGTAGCCGCCGTTGTTGAGCAGCGCGAAATTGAGCTTGCCGGTTTCGCCGGAATCGAGCACGCCATCGTGATCGCAGCCGTCGAGGCCGTCGCCGCTGCCGATGCCCGCGACCAGCGTCGGAGCCGACGCGGCGAGCGCGACGTAGCTTTCGGTCACGCCGATGTTGTCGCTGCTGTTGCTCGCAGGCGCCACAGCATCGAGGCCGATGCCGCGACGTGCGAACGCGCGAGCCGCGACGTTGAAGTCGACCGGATCGTTCGCGGCGGCGCAGGCCAGAATGCCGTCGCGCGCATCGACGAAAGTCGGCGAAGACGGTGTCATCTTGAGGCCGCAGATGATGTAGTCCTTCATGCGCGCCTGGGCGTCGCCGAAGCTGCGCCCCGGCACGTTGAGCAGGCCCACGTACACGTTGAACAGCATATTGGCCCAGACTTCGCCGGTGTTGTGCACCTCGGAGTTGCTCGCGCCGTCGGTGCCGAACGCAGCCGGAGCCGCGACCTGGCCTTGCGAAGCTTCGACATCGGTCAGCGCGACGCCGTTCTGGATGTGCTTGAAGGTCAGCGAGTTCTTGGCGAAGTCGTAGGAATACGGCATGCGACGAATGCCGTAGTAGTAAGCCGGAACCACGTAATAGCCGGTGCCGTAGGCGCCCTGATACCGCTCGTTGCCGGACACCAGGCGATCTTCCTCGCGCACCGCGAGCATCATCGAATCGATGTCGCCCCAGCCCTCGCCCATGCCGCCGCCCTGGTTGTTCGACAGGCCCGAGCCGTTGCCGACGAGGCGGTTGCTCACGTAGTGGAAGTATTCGTGCGCGATCACCAGATTGTCGAAGGTACCGTCGTAGTCGATCGAGGCTTCACGCTTCACGTGCAGGCTCACGGTCTGCCCCGCGGCGAGCTGCGCCTTGAGCATTTCGCCGACGTCCTTGCGGATCATCACCGCGGGCGCGGTGTAGAGCGCATCGGTGGTGATGCCGATGTTGATCGGAATGTCCGCGTTGCCCATCGAGCCCGGATTGCCGTCGCCGTTGTTGACGACGACCATCGCCTTGGCGCCCGACAGCATCGCGAACTTCTCCTTGGTGGTGAAGCTGCAGGAGCCACGGTCGATCAGCGCGATCTTGCCGATCAGGCGCGGATCCGGAAGCGCTGGCACTTCCGGAAGCAGCCCGGTCGGATCGGCCGGCACGGCATCGTTGCAACCATTGCTGGTCGGAGCGCTGCCGTCGTTGGCGAGCACCAGTTCACCGGTGACGTCGAAGGTCTGCGGGCCGAAGCTCGCACCCGCGAAGCGATAACCGCTGCCGCCCGTATCGGCGCAATTGCCGTCCGGCGAGAGCTGGCAGGTTTCGCCGCGCAGGGCGCCATCGAACAAGTACATCTGCATCGTCGGCGAAGAACCGTCGGCCGGCGTCGCCATGTTGGCGTTGTTGCGGCCCGAGCCGTCCTGGCCTTGGGCCGAGACCGCATCGCCCTCTTCGCCGCCTCGTCCGTAGTTGAGGGTCTGTGCGTTGCCCGCGGCTTCGTTGAAGCCGTGGTCGTACCACCAATCGTGCAGCCAGTTGTTCATGTAGAACAGGTTGACGACCGCAGCCTGCTGCGCATCGGCGGTCGACGGATCGTCGTCGCCGTGAATCGGATAATCGAAGCTGTTCGGTCCGCTCAGCGCGGCGCGCACGTCGCCGGTTCCAGGCAGGTAACCGTCGCCCGTGAGCTCACCGCCGACCGGCAGATTGATCGGCAGCGACAGCTGCACGCTGCTGTCGAGGAAGGCATCGACGTGGTTGCCAGTGGTCGTCGTCGCGCCGTCCGGCAGCCAGGCGTCGCCGGTGCTGATCGGGCCGCTGACGATGGAAACCAAATTCGCCGCCGCGCTCGTGCGCGGCAGTTCGTCGTCCGGCGTGCTGCCCGGAAACGGCAGATAGCCGTTGCCGAGCGGAGAATCCATCGGTTGATGCGTGCCGCTGTTGTCGGCGAACACGCGATACGAGAACACCGTGTCGCCACCTTCGTGAGCGACCAGGTTCTTGCGGAACAGCAGCTCGCCGCTGCTCGCGGAGATCACGTAGGCGTAGGCATCGCGACGACCGTCCGCGTTCGCCGGAGCGCCGAACAGCTCGACGTAGTAGGCCGGCATCAGGCCGTCGGCGCCCGGGTAATAAACCGGCTTCACGCGCACCGCGCGGCCCAGTCGGTAGTCGCTGCGATTGCTCGAGGACACGAACCACTCGTAGTCGCCGCTGCTCTTGAAGCTGCTGAACAAGGCCGCCGCGACATGGCCGCCGAGGTTGCCGATGGCGGCACTGATCGCATCGGCCTTGGTGCGCGCAAAGCTGCCGTCGATCTGGCGCGAGCGCTCGAAGCCACCCGAAATCGCGACGAGCTTGCCTTCGCGATCGGTCAGCACGTTGAGGCTGCGATTGAACACTTCGATGCCATCGACTCGCTGCGAAAAGCGCGCAACCATGCTGCCCGAACGCGTCTGCTGCGCATCGGTGACCTTGGCCTGCTCGATCGCCTGGCGATCGAGCCCGAGCAAGGAAGACTGCGCGCTCAGGTAGGCACGGCCCAGCGCCGCTGGCATCGCCGCGGCCTTGCGTGCGCCGACGCTCGGCACCGGGATCGAGGCGGGCGCCCACAAGAAGCCCGAGCCTCCGCGCAGCGCATCGACGTGCGAGGTGTATCCGAGCGGGCTGCGCAGCGCTTCGGTGCGCTTGCGGATCGGAGCGAAAGCATCGGAGCGCAAGCCTCCGGCCGCGCTGAGCGCGTCGAAATTGGGCGGAGCGGATACCGATTGCGCCGCACTGGCGCTGGCGGCGGCGAGGACGAGCGACAACGTGAAGACATGAGCCTTCATTGAGAGCCTTGAGCAACGTTTGGTGAATGCGCATCTCTGCGCGATGTAGGACATTTCCTACCTTTATTTATGACTCGCCATTCATATTTTGGGCAATCCTGACAACCGCCCAGCTTTGGCTGAAAGAAAACCCTTACATACGAAAAGGCCCCGGCAGCGCATGGCTGCCGGGGCCCTGTTACCCGCTGGACTTTCTACTTGCCGGCCTTGCCCGTGCCCTTGGCCGGAGCCGCGAGGCCGCGGCGTTCGAGCAGCGGTTCGATCTTGGCGTCGCGACCGCGGAACTCGCGATACAGCTGCATCGCATCGACCGAGCCGCCGCGCGACAGCAGGTGATCGGCGAACCACTGGCCGTTCTCGCGCTTGAAACCGCCCTTCTCCTTGAACCACTCGACGGTGTCGGCGTCGAGCACTTCGCTCCAGATGTAGGCGTAGTAGCCGGCCGAGTAGCCGCCCGAGAACACGTGCGAGAAATAAGTCGTGCGATAGCGCGGCGGAACCAGCGCGTAGTCGACGCCGGCCTGCTTGAGCGCGGCGGCCTCGAAGCCGGGCACGTCGTCGACCTTGGCCTGGTCGACCGGCAGCTGATGCCAGGCCTGATCGAGCAGGGTCGCGGCGAGATACTCGGTGGTCGCGAAGCCCTGGTTGAACTTCTCGGTGGCCTTCATCTTGTCGACGAGCACCTGCGGCATCGGCTCGCCGGTCTTGTAGTGCTTGGCGTAATGCGCGAGCACTTCGGGCCAGGTGGCCCACATCTCGTGCACCTGCGAGGGAAACTCGACGAAATCACGCGGCACGTTGGTGCCCGAGAACATCGGGTACTTCACGTTCGACAGCAGGCCGTGGATCGCATGGCCGAATTCGTGGAAGGCCGTGTTGACCTCGTCGGCCGTCATGAGCACCGGCTCGCCCGCGGGCGGCTTCGGAATGTTGAGGTGGTTCGCCACCACCGGCCGGTAGCCGAGCAGATCGCTCTGATCGACGTAGGAATTCATCCAGGCACCGCCCTGCTTCGAATCGCGCTTGAATGGATCGAAGATGAAGATGCCGAAGGCGGCGCCGTCCTTGAACACTTCGAACACGCGCGTGTCCGGGTGGTACTTCGGCAGGTCGCTGCGCTCCTTAAATGTCAGGCCATAGAGCTTCTCTGCCATGTAGAACACACCGTTTTCGAGCACGTTGTTCATCTCGAAATACGGGCGCATCTGCGACTCGTCGAAGTCGTAGCGCTGCTTGCGCACCTGCTCGGCGACGCTGGACCAGTCCCAGGCCGCCAGTTTGTAACCCGCCTTCTGCTTGTCGAGCAGCTTCTGCATGTCGGCCGCTTCCTTCTTCGCATTGGCGACGGCGGCCGGCGCGATCTGGGCGAGCAGCTTGTTGACTGCGTCGGTGGTCTTGGCCGTGCCGTCTTCGAGCTGATACGCTGCATGATTCGGATAGCCGAGCAGCGCCGCACGCTTGGCGCGCAACTCGACGAGCTGTGACACGACCTTGGTGTTGTCCGCCTCGCCGCCATGGCTGCCGCGTGCGAGCGAAGCCTTGTAGATGCGCTCGCGCAGCGCGCGGTTCTTGAGGCTCGTCAGCGGCGGCTGGCCGGTGGTGTTCTGCAGCGTGATGAGGAATTTGCCGCTCATGCCACGCGCATTCGCCGCATCGCGCGCGCCGGCGATCTCGTTCGCATCGAGGCCTTCGAGTTCGGCCTCGCTGTCGACGACGACGGCCGATTCGTTGGTGTCCTTGAGCACGTTCTGCTGGAACTGCGTGCCGAGCTTGGCGAGCTGCTCGTTGTAGTCGCGCAGCTTGTCCTTGTCGGCGTCCGACAGCTGGGCGCCGGCGCGCACGAAATTGGTGTAGTAGCGATCGAGCAGGCGCGCGCTTTCGGCGTCGAGCCCCAGCTGCGCGGCGTTGTCGTGCAGCGTCTTCACGCGGGCGAAGAGCTTTTCGTTGAGCAGGATCGAGTCGCTGTAGGCCGACAGCTTCGGCGATACGTCGGCCTCGATCTTCTGCAGCGTATCGTTGGTGTTCGTCGCCGTGAGATTGAAGAAGATGTAGCTCACGCGGTTCAGCGTGAGCCCGCTCTTTTCGAGCGCGACGATGGTGTTGTCGAAGCTCGGCGCGTCCTTGCTGTCGGCGATCGCCTCGACTTCGGCCTTGCCCTGCTGCATGCCGATCTCGAAGGCCGGAGCGAAATGCTCGTCCTTGATCTTGTCGAACTGCGGATAGTGATACGGCAGATCGCTGAGCTGCAGCAGCGGGTTCGCCGTTTCGGCTTGCTTGGCCGGCATGGGCTTCTCGGCAGGAGTATCGGTGGGCGAATTCGCGGCGCAGGCGGCAAGGCCGAAGCAGCCGGCGACGGCAACGGCCATCAGGGCTTTTTTCATGAGTTCTGAGAGTTCTCGGTTCTAGTGATCAGCGCAGTTCGAGCTGCGATCGTTTGCAGACCGCATCATGCACCGAGGGTTCGCGGGGAGATTCCTCAGTGCGCGACGCTGATTTCCACCAGGACGCGAGAGACGCAGGGCGGCTTGGCCCGCCCCATGTCGCCTCAGGGCGAAACGGGACAAGCTGGCTGCGGGCCGCTCAGGCTCAACAATCCGCGACCGATGTCGTCGGCCAGCGCCTGCGCGGTGCGCTGGTGCCCGGCGACGAGCGCGTCGTAGCCCTCGCCTACGGTCTGCACCGAGCGCGTCGAGCAGGCGAGCGTCGTCTTCTTGCTCTTGAGCTCCCAGTTGGCTTCGAGCAGGGCATAGCGGCCGAACACCGCGTCCATGCGCGAAACCTCGACGGCGATGCGCACGCGCTCGTCGCCGATCGGCGCCTGCAAGGCCGTCGCCAGGCGCGCAAGCAATGCGGCGCGGAATTCTTCGGGCAGCGGCGCGACCCAGAGCCGGTTCTCGACGAGTGCGAAGCGTTCCGCGCCCTCGCGCAGCACCAGCTGCGGATAGTCGGCCTGCGCGGTCACCTTGACCGGCAGCAGGTCGACCTCGGCCGGCAGCCGCGGCTTGGGCGTGTTCGCATCGACCGGGGGGACCAGCGTGTAGTAGCGCAGCTTCGGGGTGCTCGCGCAGGCGGCGAGCACGGCGAGCAGCGCGAGGGACAGCAGCTTGGCGGCGTTCATGGCGTCTCCGGTGCCGCCGGTTGCGGCGCCGCGGTGGGAGGATCGGGAAGTTGCGTGGGCTCGGGCTCGCCCTTGATCTCGGGGCGGCCGCGCAGCAGCGATTCCGGATGCCGTTGCAGGTAATCGCCGAGCGAGCGCAGCGAACGCGCCGCGCGCTCGACTTCGCCGAGCGTTCCGCGCGCATCGCGTTGCAGGCGGCCGTCGTCGGACAGCTGCTCGCTGACCGATTGCAACGTGCGCTGCACCTCTTGCACGGCCTTGGTCAGTTCCGGAACGACCTGTCCGTCGAAGCGCTTGAGCAGTTCGTCGGTGGACTTGATCGTGCTGTTGAGGTTGCGGCCGATCTCGTCGAGCGGCATCGCCTCGATCTTGGTGACGATGTTGCTGATCTGCTCCTGGATCTGGTCGAACTCGCCGCGCGAGGTCGGAATCTCGAGCGGCAGCTGGCCGGCCGGCGGCAGGTACTTGGCGGCCTTCGGATCGAAGTCGAGCGAGATGTAGAGCTGGCCCGTGAGCAGGTTGCCGGTACGCATCTGCGCACGCAGCCCGCGTTCGATCAGCATGCGGAAGAAGGTGTCGGCATTCTTCGGCTCGCGCTCGGTGTTCTGCTGCCAGCCCTTGTAGGCGCGGCCCATGTTGCGCGGATAGACGTCGACTTCGACGTCGGACCAGAAGTCGCGACGGTCGCGGTCGTAGGCGAGCTCGACCGATTTCACGCGGCCGATCTCGATGCCCTGGAACACCACCGGCCCGCCGGCGCCGAGTCCGCGCGTACTCTGGAAGAAGCGCAGACGCAGGCGCATCGACTCCTCCGCCGAAGGCGCGGCCGCCACCAGGCGGTCTTCGAACAGCTCGAAGTCGGTGTTCTCGGGCGCGGCTTCGCTGGGCTCGTCTTCGGGAAACGCCTGGAAGGCCATGCCGCCGGCGACGATGCTCGCCACCGACTGCGTGTCGACCTTGAAGCCCGCGGCGCCGACTTCCACATCGACACCGCTGGCGTTCCAGAAGCGCGTGTTGCGCGTGACGAGCTTGTCGTAGGGCGCGTCGACGAACAGCTCGAAGTTGACGCGCTTGCCGTCCGCATCGAGCTCGCGGCCGACGACGCGGCCGACCGGAATGCGGCGGAAATAGATCGGCGAGCCGAGATCGAGCGAACCGCCGTCCGCCGCATGCAGCACGAAGCGGCGGCCTTGCTGATCGTTGGTCACCGTCGGCGCTTTCTCGAGGCCTTCGAACTGCAGGCGCTCGGTGTTCGACTTGCCGACGTCGACACCGATGTAGGCGCCCGAGATCAAGGTGCCGAGCCCCGAAACGCCGCCGAGGCCGATGCGCGGGCGCACGACCCAGAAGCGCGAATCCTCGACTGCGACGTGCTCGGCGTCGTGGATCAGCGCGATGCGCACGCGCACCGACTGCTTGTCGTCGGAGAGCTCCACGCGATCGACCTTGCCAATCGGCACTTCCTTGTAGCGCACCTCGGTCTTGCCGGCTTCCATGCCTTCGGCGGTCTTGAAGGTGATGGTGATGTTCGGGCCCGAGCCAAGGTAGCTGCGCACGCCGAGCACGGCGGCGGCGACCGCCGCGATCAGCGGCACCACCCAGATCACCGAGATCGTCCAGCGCCGCGGCCTTTCGTATCGCGGCGCGGGCAGTTCGCCCGGCGGCGCGGATGACTGCTTGTCTTCGTTGTCGCTCATGAGGCGTCAGGTCCTTCGGGCGGGTCCCAAATCAGGCGTTCGTCGAAACTTTTGGAGGCGAGCATGGTGAGCACGACGACGGCGCCGAAGGCCACCGCTCCGGGGCCGGGCGTGACGTCGGCCAGGCTCTGGAAGCGCACCAGCGCCGCCATCAGGGCGACGACGAAAATATCGAGCATGGACCAGTGTCCGATGAACTCGACGAAACGATAAAGCTTGCCGCGTTCCTTGCGGCGCCAGCTCGAATGCCGGCCGGTGGTGATCAGCAAGGTCATCAGGATGGCGATCTTGAGCAGCGGCACCACGATGCTCGCGACGAACACGATGATCGCCAGATCCCAGGATCCACGTACCCAGAGCTCGACCACGCCCGACAGGATCGTGTCGCTCTGCGGCACCTCGCCGAGGCTCGCGGTGCGCATGATCGGGAACAGGTTGGCCGGAATGTAGAGCACCGCGGCGGCGATCAGCAGCGCCCAGGTGCGCGCGAGCGAGTTCGGCAGGCGACGGTGCAGCGGCGCTTCGCAACGCGGGCAGATCGCGTGGCGCCCGGCTTCCGGTGCCTGCACGACGAGGCCGCAGGCCGAGCAGCGGACCAGCCCGAGCTGCGCCGCGGTGACGACGTTCGGCTCGTCGGCAGGATCGCTCATTGCGGCGTGAGTCGCGTGGAGGGGCCCCGTGCGCAGCATGGGGATCCTGGCGTCGCGAATCGGCGCTCACATGAGGCCATGCGCGCTCGAAGCCGGAGCGGACTTGCGAGTCTCATGCGCCTTCCTCGAGCTCGCTTTCGTTGTCGCCGACGCCCCAGTCCCAGAGCTGGTCGAGGTCGAAATTGTTGAGCACGGTCAGCAGCACCGTGAGCAGGGCGAAGCCCCACATGCCGACGCCGGGCTTGATCGCGGCCAGGCTCGTGAGCTTCACCACCGACACGAGCACGCCGAGCATGAACACTTCGACCATGCTCCAGGGCTGCATCGCGCGCAGCGTGTGCATGACCGGAACGAACAGCGCCACCGGCTCGTTCATGCGTACCGCGATGAGCACGTGCAGCAGCATCAGCAGCTGGATCAGCGGAAACAGGAACACCGTCAGCGCCGCGAGCAGGGCCACGAAGGCGACTCCGGTGTCGTAGGTCACGAGCACCGCGTCGAGCAGCGTCGCATCGCGCATCGTGCCCTGGATTTCCATCGTCACGATCGGATAGACGTTGGCGACAACCAGCACGAGCAGCGCGGTCACCGTCAGCGCGAGCATCGCGTCGACGTCGAGCTTGCGACGCCGATAGATCTCGCCGCCGCAGCGCTCGCAGTACGCGATCTCGCCGCGCAGCAGCCGGCGGCGCTGATACGCCGCGTCGCAGTGCTCGCAGACGACGACGCCGCTGCGGGCGACGCTCAGGCGGCTATGGTGGTGCGTGAGAGCCATGCAGGCAGTTCGGCCAGCGTGTCGATCAGAATGTCGGGGGGATGCAGCTGGAATTCCTCGGCGCTGCCGTAGCCGCCGCGCAGGCCGGCCACCGGCATGCCGGCGCCGCGCGCCGCTTCGACATCGTGACGCGAATCACCGACCATCGCGCAGCGTTCGGGTGCTTCGCCGAACCGGCGTGCCAGGTGCAGCAGCGGCTCCGGATCAGGCTTGCGCTGCGGCAGCGAATCGCCGCCAAGCAGCGCACCGAAGCGATCGAGAATGCCGATGTGCTTCAGCAGCGGCGCGACGAAGCGCTCGGGCTTGTTCGTGCAGACCGCCAGCGTATAGCCCTGACCGGCGAGCTGCGCGAGCGTCTCGCCGACGCTCGGGTACAGCGTGGTCTCGATCGTGAGGTTTCGCCCATAGTGGTAGAGGAAGCGCTCGAAGGCCGCTTCGAAATCGAAGCCCGCAGCCTGCGGATCGACGCCGTGGTGGCGCAGCGCGGCCGCCAGCAGCACGCGCGAACCGCGTCCGACCCACGGCGTGACGAGCTCGGGGCCGACGCTCGGGTAGCCGTATTCGGCCATCGCCGCGTTGACCGTGCGCACGAGATCGGGCCGCGAATCGACCAGCGTTCCGTCGAGATCGAAGATAATCAATGCCATTGAAGATTCTATGCCGTGCCCGGCCACGCTCGGTTTTGAGATTCGTCTGAAACTCGCCGGCCGCCGCGGCGTCTTATCGCCAATGGCGTCTGCGGCATCCCTTTTCGCATCGTTCCTCAGGAGGACCATCGAGTTGGCTCGACACCAGCTTCCGGCATCCCATTGTTTCATAGCCTCGCGACGCCGCGCCTGCGCGCTCGTTCTGACGGCGTTCTCCCTTGTGACCGCGAGCCCGGCTCGCGCCGAGTTCGAACATCTGCAGAAACTGCAATCGCAGGGCGCCGAAATCACCGCGGCGATCTACGACCTCGACGACAACAAGCTCGTTCAGACGCTCAATCCGACCCGGCGCCTGGCGCCGGCTTCGGTGACCAAGATCGCGATCACCGCCGCCTCGCTCGACGCCTGGCCGGCCGACAAATCGTTCAAGACCCGCCTGCTCGGCCTCGGCGCACCACGACAGAACGTGCTCGAGGGCGATCTGATCCTGCAAAGCGAAGGCGATGCCACGCTCGATCACGAATCGCTCTGGCTGCTGGCCGCGCAGCTCAAGGGCGAAGGGATCGACACCGTAACTGGCGGGATGATCGTGAACCCGGCTTACGGCCCGCTGACCTGCGACAATCAGGATCGCTGCGAAGCCACCGAGCGCAGCGACACCGCCTACAACGTGCCCCTGGCCGCGATCGGCGTCGACTACGGCACCTGGTGCGTCAACGTGCGCGCCTCGGCGGTCGGCGATCCGGCCAACGTGCGTGGCTGCGGGGTCGCCCGGCTGCCGATCGCGGTCGAAGGCAGCATCAAGACCGTCGCCGCCAAGCAGAAGAACACCTTCTGGGTCGAGCGCGTGACGCGAGACGGCATCGACACCTTGCGCATCGGCGGCAACATCCCGATGGGCGAGGACCAGCGCGTCTACCGCGCCATGTCGAGCCCGGCGATGGGCGTGGGCCTGTTGCTCAAGGAAATGGTCGGCGAACTCGGCGTGAAGGTGTCCGGTCCGGTGCGCCTGCAATACGGCCAGCCCGGTGCGAGCACGCATGTGATCGCCGAGGTCGAGGGCCTGGCCCTGCGCGAGCAGCTCGGGCGCATGATGCGCTACTCGAACAACTACATCGCCGACCTGCTGACGCTGAACCTCGGCGCCGCGCGCCTGCCGCAGCCGCCGTCGCAGCTCGCCGAGGCCGGCGACGCGCTCGCGAGCTTCGTCGCCAGTACCAGCCTCGCCGGAGCGAGCGCCAGGTCCAAGCCACGGCTGCTCAGCGGCAGCGGTCTGACGCCCGAGAACGAGCTGTCGGCCGACGACCTGATCGGCCTGCTCGCCAACCAGTACCGGCGCACGCAGACCTTCCCGGTGTTCTACGGCCAGTTCGTGGTGCCGAGGCAGGCGCCGTTCGCCTTCGTGCGCCAGGGCAATGCCGACTGGCTCGATCGCGTCACGCTCAAGACCGGCACCATGAACGACCCGCGCTCGGTCTGCGGCATCGCCGGCTACCTGCGCAAGAAAAACGGCGGCTGGATGGCGTTCGCGGTAATCGTCAACGGCGGACCGAAGGTCAAGCGCATTCCGCTCTACAAATCGATGGAAGCGGCGCGCAACGACATTCAGGCGGTGCTGGCCCGATACTGAGCTTCAGCCCGGTTTGTTGCGCATCCAGTCGGCGGTCTGGAAGAACGAGGCCAGCAGGCGATCGCCGAGTACCGGATCGAAGTCGATGTCGACGAGCGCCTGTTGCATGCAGTGCAACCACTGGTCACGCTCGGCGCTGCCGATCGCGTACGGCAGGTGCCGGGCACGCAGGCGCGGATGGCCGAAGCGCTGGACGAAATGGTCGGGGCCGCCCGACCAGCCGCAGAGAAACCAGAAGAACTTGTTGCGCGAGCCTTCCGTCGTCGTCGGATGCAGGGCGCGAATGCCCGCGTAGGCCGGCTCGCGGTCCATGCGGTCGTAGAAGGCGTCGACGAGCCGGCGCACGCCGGGCTCGCCGCCGAGCAGGTCGAACAGGCGCGGCGCGGAATGGGCGGTTTCGGTATCGAGATCGGTATCGGATGAGTCGGTCATTGAGCAAAACTTGCATGCGAATCGGCTCCGGTGCGCCGGAGCCGACAATTGATGAGAGCGAGCCTGCACTGAGGCTCCTCAGAACCCGAATGGTAAGCTGAGCGACATGGATTCGACCGCACCGACGATCACCGGCCCCAAGCGCCACGCTCTGATCTTCATCTTCATCACCGTGGTCATCGACGTGCTCGGCCTGGGCATGGTCATTCCGGTGCTGCCCAAGCTCGTCGAAGCCTTCAGCGGCGGCGATACCTCGCAGGCGGCGCGCATGCTCGCCCTGTTCGGCACCGCCTGGGCGCTCATGCAGTTCCTGTTCTCGCCGCTGCTCGGCATGCTGTCGGACCGGTTCGGACGGCGGCCGGTGATCCTGATCTCCTGCCTCGGCCTCGGGCTCGACTACGTGCTCATGGCGCTGGCACCGAACCTGACCTGGCTGTTCGTCGGCCGGCTCATCTCGGGCATCACCGCAGCCAACTTCGCGACCGCGGGCGCCTACATCGCCGACAGCACGCCGCCATCCAAGCGCGCGGCCGGCTACGGCGTGATCGGCGCCGGCTTCGGCGTCGGCTTCGTCATCGGTCCGGCGGTCGGCGGCCTGCTCGGCGGCGTCGATCCGCGCCTGCCGTTCTGGATCGCGGCCGCGCTCGCGCTCGCGAACTTCGCCTACGGGCTGCTGGTGCTGCCCGAATCGCTGCCGCGCGCGCAGCGCACCGCGAAACTGGTCTGGTCGCGCGCGAACCCGGTCGGGGCGCTCAAGCTACTGCGCTCGCATTCGGAACTGACCGGCCTCGCGACCGTGTACTTCCTGTTCCATCTCGCGCATCAGGTGTTCATGAACACCTTCGTGCTCTACGCGAGCTACCGCTTCGGCTGGGACATTCGCGCGGTCGGCTGGGCGCTGACCGCCGTGGGCGTCTGCGGGATCGTCGTGCAGGGCGGGCTCGTGCGGCAGTCGGTCAAGCGGCTCGGCGAACGCCCGACCTTGCTGCTGGGCCTCTCGTTCGGAGCGGTCGGGCTCGCGCTCTGGGCCCTGGCGACCACCCCGACGCTGTTCTGGATCGGGCTGCCGCTGATCTCGCTGATGGGCCTGTTCGGGCCGTCGGCCCAGGGGCTCATGACCCGTCACGTCGGCGCTAGCGAACAGGGGCGGCTGCAAGGGGCCAACGCGAGCATCATGGGTATCACCGGCGTGGTCGGACCGAGTCTGTTCAACCTGACCTTCGCCCATTTCATCGCGCCGAACCCGCTGCGCGGCGTCTGGCCGGGCGCTCCGTTCTGGCTGTCCTGCAGCCTGGTGCTGGTTGGATTGCTCATCGCGCTGCAGGTCACGCGCCGCAGCGCCACACCGGCTCGACAGCCGGTCGCTTGAGCCGCAACGATTAGTCCCCAAGCTGTTCGCATGGGCAACAAGCACAACGCACAGCAAGCCGGGCACGAACCGGTCCGCCTCGACAAATGGCTGTGGGCGGCGCGTTTCTACCGTACGCGCACGATCTCGCAGGAAGCCATCGATGGCGGCAAGGTGCGCTACGAAGGCGAGCGCACCAAGGCTTCCAAAGCAGTGCAGGTCGGAGCGCGCATCGAGCTGCGCCAGGGTTACGACGAGCTCGAAGTGGTGGTCAAGGCCTTGTCGGAGCATCGTGGCAACGCCACGCTGGCCCGGACGCTCTACGAGGAGACCGAGTCCAGCCGCAGAAAGCGCGAAGCGATGGCCGAGCAGAAGCGGATCGAAGCCGCCTCGTTCGATTCGGTCAGGCCCGACAAGCGCCAGCGCCGGCTGCTCGAAAAGCTGCGCCGCACCCTGATCGATACCGGCAACGGCTACTGAAGCTGCGCTGGATCTCCAGGCCCCACAACGACAAAAGCCGTCGTCTGGGGGGAGACGACGGCTTCTGCGACGATCATCCATACCAAACCTGGAAGTGGGAGAGCCGGGCCTTCCCTGCCTGCTCTGCCGATTCCTCGCTGCGCATCCATGCGCAGAACTTGGCTCGATTGATCGTGAGTCCAGACTAGAGAAGCGAACTGAATTGAGTATGAATCTTATTCTCCCGAGCGATTCACCTAGGATTGTCGGCGGATGCTGACAATTGCCGAAAGTTATAAACTGATGCGACCCCTACACGCACCAGTCCGGGCGCCGGAGCCCCGCTCGCCGCGCCGGTCTCCGCCGCCTCTTCGCCCGTGAACGCCTCGATCTCCGCAGTCTCCGCCCTCAACCGTCCGGCCGCGCCGAGCCCGATCATCGACGAACAGGCCATTGCCAGGCTCAACGCGGAGTATCGGGCTTTCGATTTCGAAGAACGCCTGCGCCGGCTGTATCGCGATTTCCCGGCCGACAAGATCCTGCTGACATCCTCCTTCGCCGCGACCTCGGCTTATTTTCTGCACATCGTCTCGCGCATTCGCCCCGACCAGCACGTGCACTTCATCGACACCGGGTATCACTTCGAAGAAACGCTGCGGTATCGCGACCATCTCGTCGAACGCTTCGGCCTGCGGGTATCCGACGTGCGCGCCGAAGACTGGCAGCACCAGTTCACGGTCGAAGAGCAGACCTGGAAGCGCGATCCGGATTTCTGCTGCTCGGTCAACAAGGTCGAGCCGCTCGAGACCATCAAGGGTCGGTACCAGGTCTGGGTTTCGAGCCTGATGCGCTGGCAGAGCGAGCATCGCGCGGGCCTCGACATCTTCGAAATCCGCCGCGGCATCATCAAGTTCAACCCGATGATCGACGTCTCGCGCGAAGAGCGCGATCGTTACATCGCCGAACACGAGATTCCGTTCCACCCGCTCGTGGCGCAGGGCTATTCCTCGATCGGCTGCAAGCACTGCACGGTGCCCGGCGAAGGTCGTAGCGGGCGCTGGCTCGGCAAGCCCAAGACCGAGTGCGGCCTGCACCTCTAGGCTACGGGCCGGCCGTCTAGGCCACCAGCTGCAGGCTCGCGAGCCGCGAATAGAGTCCGCCGCTGCGCAGCAGTTCGGCCGGCGTTCCGCTTTCGATGATGCGGCCCTGCTCCATCACCACGATGCGATCGGCGCGCTGCACGGTCGACAGGCGGTGCGCGATGATCAGCGTGGTGCGTCCTCGCATCGCCGCTTCGAGCCCTGCGCTGACGAGTACCTCGCTTTCCGCGTCGAGCGCGCTGGTGGCCTCGTCGAGCAGCAGCAGCGGCGGATTCTTCAGAATGGCCCGCGCGATCGCGATGCGCTGGCGCTGCCCACCCGACAGTCTCACGCCGCGTTCACCGAGAAAGGTCCGGTAACCCTCGGGCAGACGCGCGATGAACTCGTCGGCCAGCGCCGCGCGCGCCGCTTCGTAAACCTCCTCGTTGCTCGCGCCGGCACGGCCGTAGCGGATGTTCTCGATCGCATTGGCCGAGAAGATCACGGGCTCCTGCGAGACCAGGCCGATCTGCGAACGCAGCTCGCGCGGATCGAGATCGCGGATGTCGATGCCGTCGAACTTCAGCGAACCCGCGCCGACGTCGTAGAAACGCAGCAGCAGCTGGAACAGCGTGGTCTTGCCGGCTCCGCTCGGCCCGACGACGGCCACCGTCTCGCCTTCGCGAATGCTCAGGCTCACGTCGTCGAGCGCGAGCTGCGTGGGCCGCGACGGATAGCGGAAGCTCACGGCCTCGAGATCGAGGCGCGCCTGCGGCTTGCTCGGCAGCGTCGCGGGCCGCGGCGGACTCGCGATGGCCGGTTCGGCCGACAGCAGCTCCATCAGGCGTTCGGTCGCGCCGGCGGCGCGCAACACGTCGCCCCAGACTTCGGCGAGCACGCCGACACCACCCGCGGTGAGCATCGCGTAGAGCACGAACGAGGCCAGTTCGCCGGCCGTCATGCTGCCCGCCGACACGGACTGCGCGCCGAGCCAGAGCACGAAAACGATCGCGCCGAACACGCCGCCGATGATGCCCGCGGTCATCAGCGAACGCACGCGCGAGCGCTTGACCGCCGTGGCGAAACTGTTTTCCACCGAGACGTCGAAGCGCTCGGATTCGGCGCGCTCCATCGTGAACGCCTGCACGGTCGGCATCGCATTGAGGATTTCGCCCGCGAGCGCCGAGCTGTCGGCGACGCGATCCTGCGATTCGCGCGAGAGTCTGCGCAGGTGCCGGCCGACCAGCACGATCGGCAACACCACCAGCAGCAACAGCAGCAGCGTGATGCCGAACAGCTTGATGTTCGTGATCGCGAGCATCAGCAGTCCGCCGATGAATTGCAGCAGGCTGCGCAGGCCCATCGAGATCGACGAACCGACCACGGTCTGCACGAGCGTGGTGTCGCCGGTCAGTCGCGACAGCACCTCGCCGGTGCGCGTGGTTTCGAAGTACTGCGGCGACTGTTCGAGCATGCGGCGGTAGACCGCGCTGCGCAGATCGGCGGTCACGCGCTCGCCGATCCAGCTCACCGTGTAATAGCGCGCCGCGGTCGTCACGCCCCAGAACAGGGCGATGCAGAACAGGGCGACGAAATGCCAGCCGACCGCGGCACCGGCGACGAAACCCTGGTCGATCAGATCGCGGAACGCGAGCGGCACCGCGAGCATCGTCGCCGAGCCGATCAGCAGTGCGATCAGCGCGATCGCGATGCGCCCGCGATACGGCCACAGCAGCGGAACGAGTTGCCGCAGGGCAGTCGCGCCGGGTTTGCGCGCGGCCGTCGTCGCGGCCCGGGCGCTGTCGTCGGAAACGGACTCGCCGTCTAGCTGGCTCATGGAAAATCTGGGGGTCGTGCCGAAGATCGTGCCGAAGAAAAACCAAGGGTGAAGCTGCTATCAGCAGCTCACAGTAGCATAGGCGTTCCGCACTCCTTCGCCCGCCCTTTCTCGGTGCCATGAGCCAAGCCGCCGATCGTCCGCTGGACCGCCACGACGTCAAGACCCTGCTGCTGGCCGCGCTCGGCGGAGCGCTGGAGTTCTACGATTTCATCATCTTCGTGTTCTTCGCGATCACGATCGGCAAGCTGTTCTTTCCGCCCGATACCGCCGATTGGGTTGCGCAGATGCAGACCTACGGGCTGTTCGCGGCCGGCTATCTCGCGCGTCCGATCGGTGGCGTGGTGATGGCGCATTTCGGCGACCGCATCGGCCGCAAGAAGATGTTCACGCTGTCGGTATTCCTGATGGCCCTGCCGACGCTCGGGATGGGCCTGCTGCCGACGTATCAGCAGATCGGCGTGCTCGCGCCGGTGCTGCTGCTGGGCCTGCGATTGCTGCAGGGCGCGGCGATCGGCGGCGAAGTGCCGGGCGCCTGGGTATTCGTCGCCGAGCATGTGCCCGAGCGCCGCGTCGGCCTGGCCTGCAGCGTGCTCACGGCTGGCCTCACGCTTGGCATCATGCTCGGCTCGTCGGTCGCCGCCCTGGTGAACCTCCATTTCAGTGCGGACGAGATCCTGGCCTGGGGCTGGCGTGTTCCGTTCCTGCTCGGCGGCGTGTTCGGCCTGCTGGCGGTCTGGCTGCGCCGCTGGCTCGAAGAAACGCCCGTGTTCGAGGCCATGCGCCGACGCAAGGCGCTGTCGCGCGAGCTGCCCGTGAAGGCGGTGATCCGCGATCACTGGCGCGCGGTGCTGCAGTCGATGCTGCTGACCTGGACGCTGACCGCGGCGATCGTCGTCGTCGTGCTGCTGTCGCCGACGCTGCTGCAGAAGATCTTCGCGATCCCCGCCCCGCTCGCGCTGCAGGCCAACAGCCTGGCGACGCTCTGCCTGACGGTCGGCTGCGTGCTCTACGGCGCGGCATCGGATCGCTACGGCGCGCCGCGCGTGCTCGCGCTCGGCAGCCTCGCGCTGCTCGGCTCGATCTACCTGCTCTACGTCGGCCAGCGGCACGCATTGCCGCTGTTCACGACGTACGCCCTGACGGGCTTCTGCGTGAGCATCGTCGGAGTGATTCCGAGCGTGATCGTGCGCGCGTTTCCGGCGCCCGTGCGTTTCAGCGGGTTGTCGCTCTCGTACAACCTGGCCTATGCGATCTTCGGCGGGCTCACGCCGCTGATGGTCACCCTGCTGCTCAAGGCCAGCCCGCAGCTCGCTCCGGCGCACTACGTCGGCGTCCTGAGCCTGGTCTGCCTCGTTCTCGCCTTGCTGCGACTGCCGAGACCGGCAACGGCGGTCACCGCGAGCTAGCCGACTGCATCACCCGGCCGGAGCCGCTACCATGCGCGGCTCCCCTGCCGCGCCTGCACCGCCATGTGGTTCAAGAATCTGCTGATCTATCGTCTGGAACAGGACTGGTCGCTCCCGGCCGGCGAGCTCGAGGAGAAGCTGGCCGCGCGCCCGCTGCTGCCCTGCAGCGCGATGAGCACCGAGAGCCGCGGCTGGGTCGCGCCGATCGATGACGTGCAGCTCGTGCAGGGCCTCGAGCGGCACCTGCTGATCGCGCTCGGAACCGAGCAGAAGCTGCTGCCGTCTTCCGTGCTCAACGATGCGGTCAAGCAGCGTGCGATCGAGTTCGAGCGCGAAAAAGGCTTCAAGCCCGGGCGCAAGCAGCTGCGCGACTTCAAGGAGATCATCGCCGCCGAGCTGCTGCCGCGCGCGTTCACTCGCCGCAACACCACGCGCGCCTGGATCGATCCGGCGGCGGGCCGGCTGATCGTCGATGCCTCGTCGCCTACGCGCGCCGAGCAGGTGGTCGAGTTCTTGCGCGAGACCCTCGGCGAGCTGCCGGTCTCGCTGCCGCAGACCGAAGCCTCGCCGGGCCAGAAACTCACCGACTGGCTGTCCGCGCGCCGTGCGCCGGGCCGCTTCGATCTCGGCGAGGAATGCGAGCTCACGAGCGGCGATGCGACCAAATCGGTCGTGCGCTACGTGCGCCACAACCTCGACGTGCAGCAGATCCAGCGCCATCTCGAAGAAGGCCTGCGCGCAAGCAAGCTCGCGATGACCTGGAACGGCCGGCTCTCGTTCGTCGTCAACGACAAGCTCGAGGTCAAGAAGCTCAAGTTCATGGAGATGGACGAGGCCGAAGAAGATCCGGGCCTCGATCCGGCGCGCCAGTTCGAGGCCGAGTTCACGCTGATGACGGGCCAGGTGGGTCCGATGATCAACGACTTGCTCGAAGCTTTCGGCATACAAAAGAGCTGAGCCAGGCGCGCGCAGCTTGCACCTGAGTTCAGGACGGCTTCACTGGCGGGCAAAAGAATGCGGGTTCATCCAATCCGCAGCCCGAGGTCTTCGATGAAGCCGCGTTCCGCCGTCGCCGTTCCGAGGTCCGAACGACCGCTCCGTCCTACGCCGCCGGCTCCGCGGGTCAACGCCTGGATGGAAGACATCACCCAGCTGCTGCGGAAACCGCAGTCGCGTCTCGGGCAAACCCGGCTCGTGCGCGGCTGAGTCTTTCGCCGGCCGACGCGCCTGCCGCTGACGGCTCGCGCAGGCACGCGTCGTACAATGGGCGCCTATTCCTCCGGGGCCTCGCATGCCTGCTCCCATTGATTCGGTCACCGCCCTGCTGATGCACGAGGGCGAGCTGTTCCTCGCGCTTCGTCATCCGGCCTTGCAGACCTTCGCAGGCCATCAAGCGTTTCCGGGTGGCAAGGTCGACCCCGAGGACGCCGTCGGCGCCGCATTCGAGCATCCGGTGTTCGACGGCATCGACGAGCGCCTAGCCCGTGCACTGTGCCGGGAGCTGAAAGAAGAACTCGATTTCGATCTCGTGCGGTTCGCCGCCGAAGGCGGCGTGCGCAGTATCAGCGAGTGCGGCCACGCGCTCACGCCGATGCACATTCCGCGGCGCTTCAGTACGCACTTCTTCGCCGTGCATCTGGAGCGCAGGCCGGACTTCGTGCTGCATCAGCCTGAGGCGATCTCGTGCAAATGGGCCAGCGCGCGGGACTGGCTCGCCGAATTCGAGCGCGGGCAATTCATCATCGCGCCACCGACGACCGCCGCCATCCGCGCGCTCGCGCGTGACGCGCAATGCGGGCACATGGGCAACCTCGTCGCGGTCGCAGCGGAAGGCCAGTTGATGGCCATCGAAAGCGTCGCCGGACTCATCCAGATTCCGGTGCGCTCGCATACGCTGCCGCCGGCCGAACACACCAATTGCTACGTCACCGGCGAATTGCCGGGCCAGCGCCTGGCGATCGACCCTTCGCCCTGCGACGACGCCGAGCTCGACCGGCTATCGGCCACGCTGCTTGCGCAGGGCGTCAACGCGCTGCTGATCACGCATCACCATCCGGATCATCACGAGCGCGCCGATGTGCTCGCGCGCCGTCATCGCTGGCCCATGCTCATGAGCGCCCGCACGGCGCAACGCATCCGGGATCGCAAGGGCGATGCCTTCTTCGAAGACATCGAGCTGCGGCTCGTCGGCGAAGGCGACGGCGTGGCGAGCTGGCATGGCGAGCCGATCCGCGTGCTCGAGATTCCGGGCCACGACGACGGGCAGATCGCCCTGATGACGAGCCAGCGCACCTGGTGCATCGTCGGCGACCTGATCCAGGGCGTCGGCACCGTGGTGATCGCCAAGCCCGAAGGCAACATGCGCGAGTACTTCGAATCGATGCAGCGCATCATCGATCTCGCGCCACTGAGCATCTTTCCCTCGCACGGCCAGGGCCTCGGCGGCACCTTCCGGCTCGAAGAGACGCTGCGCCACCGCAAGCTGCGCGAAGAACACGTGCTGCGCCTGCACCGCGAAGGCAACAGCATCGAGCAGATGCTCGAGGCGATCTACGTCGGCGTCGATCCGCGCCTGCTGCCGCTGGCTCGCAAGAACATCGAAAGCCATCTCGAGAAGCTCGAAGCCGACGGACTGCTGAGCGGCTGAAGCTTCACGAAGCGCTCGAGAAACACGAGCGCTTTCACGCTTCGCGTTTTCTCATCGCGCAAACAAAAAACCCCGGCGGATCGCTCCGCCGGGGTTTTAGGTTCCGATCGCTAGATCGGGATCAGCCTTCGGTCACCTTGAACTCGACGCGACGGTTGTTCTCACGACCGGCTTCGGTTTCGTTGGTGTCGATCGGGTTCGATTCGCCGTAGCCAACCGGGCGCAGGCGATCCTTGCCGACGCCATTGGTGCTCAGGAACTGCTGCACCGCGATCGAGCGACGCTCGGACAGACCGAGGTTGTAGGCGTCCGTACCGATGGAGTCGGTATGGCCTTCGACGTCGACTTTGATCTGCGGATACGCGTTGAGCGTCTCGGCGACCTCCTTGAGGATGACCTTCGATTCCGGCAGCAGGCGGTCGGAGTCGAACTCGAACTTCACGCCACGCAGCACGAAGCGGCGATCCAGCGCGCAACCGCGGGCATCGACCGGCTCGCCCGGACGCGGCTTGCGGCAGTCACCGACCGGAGCGCAACCATCGGGCAGAACCTTGAGGCCCGCCGGGGTGTTCGGGCACTGGTCGATGTCGTCCGGCACGCCGTCGCCATCGCTGTCGAGCGGGCAGCCATCCGGGCCGACCTTCTGGCCACGCGGAGTGTTCGGGCACTTGTCGAGGTGATCCGGCACGCCGTCACCGTCGCTGTCCTGGATCGGGCAGCCTTCGGCATCGACCGCCTGGCCCGGCGCCGTCTGCGGGCACTTGTCGAGGTAGTCCGGCACGCCGTCGCCGTCGCTGTCGAGCGGGCAGCCATCCGGGCCCACCTTCACGCCTGCCGGGGTACCCGGGCAGCGGTCGTTGATGTCCGGAACGCCGTCGCCATCGGAATCGGTGTCGAGCGGGCAACCATCGGCGCCGACCGGCGAACCCTTCGGCGTGTTCGGGCACTTGTCGAGGTAGTCCGGAACGCCGTCGCCATCGAGATCGACCGGGCAGCCATCGGAGTACACCGCAACGCCGCGAGGCGTATCCGGGCACTTGTCGAGGCTGTTCGGCACGCCGTCGCCGTCGTCGTCGGCCGGGAACGCGCCGAACTTGTAGGCGACGCCGAGACCGACATCCCAGAGGTAATAGGTGTCGTCCGGGACGATGCCCTTTTCCTTGATGAAGTCGAGGTTGTAGCGGCCCTGCAGCTTGAAGGACCAGTGGTTGTTGAGCGGGAACAGCACGCCACCACCGGCGCTCACGCCAGGACCGTTGAGCTTCTCGTCGAGGAATTCGACGAAGTGGTAGTTGGCGCCGGCGATCAGGTACGGACGCACCGAGATGTCCTGCGGCAGCAGGTAGAGCAGCGCGTTGACGCCGAAGGTCGGGCGGCTGTAGTCGTACTTCGACGGAATGTCGCTGACGTCGAGCTTGGTATAGGAGCCTTCGAGTTCGATGCCGAAGTACTCGTTCAGAGAACGGCCGATCGACAGCGAGCCTGCGGGGCCCACGTCGGAATCAGCGAACGAAAAACCGATGGACGGTGCGATGTACCAACGGGTGTCGATCTCTGTTTCCTGCGCGGTGGCGGCACCCGCCCACAGCAGCGCAGCGAAAGCAAAGCAAAGCTTCTTCAGCATTTACACTCTCCCTTAACAACAGCGAACGACTTTACGAGTCTTTCGGACTTGCCGATCCCTATCGATCGGCCGTGTCGCCACCTGGCGAACATCCCCTGTCCAGCTTGCGTAGCCCCTGATTGCGATGTCAGGGTGCTGTTCAGCGCAAGTGGCTCCCTGTAGATTATGCCGCCTAGGGCCCGTGACACAACATTCAGTTGCGCGGGCGAGCGAGACGATCGAAAAAGTCTCACTCGGGGTTCTTGCCAGTTGCCGTCAACACTTTGGGAGTAGTAGATGAAAGCGATGCGCGCGTTGGCGATGCTGGCCACGGTTGTGCTGGCTGCCTGCGGAGATGGGTCGGTCCAGAGTCCTGACTTCACGCCCGAGCTCAAGGAGCTCTCGGCCCAGGTCGAATCCACCGGGCTGACGACGGCCGCCGTTCCCAAGGGTCGCACCGAACAACTCGAGGCCATCGGCGGTTTCACGCAGCCTCCCCCGAATGAAAGCACCTTGGCCGAGCGCCCGGTCGAAGCGAGCTGGAGCAGCAACAACACGTCCGTCGCCACCGTCGACGAAGCCGGTCTCGTCACCGCCGTCAACACCGGCGTCGCGACGATCACCGCTTCCAAAGATGGCCTGACGAGCAACACGATCACGATCACCGTCGGCCCCGCAGCGCTCGACAGCATCAAGACCGTGCGCACCCTCGACAACGCCACGGTGACCGCCGACACCATCGCGCGCGGTTCCCAGCGCACCTACCGCGCCGTCGGCGTCTACAGCGACAACACCGAGCGTCCGATCACGGCCACCTGGGTGTCGACCGACGATACCGTCGCCACGCCTGCACTGCCTGGCCCGGCGACCGAGAAGACCATCCGCGTCCCGCTCACGGCCACCGACGGCGCCTCCACGCCGATCACCGTAACCGCGGTCGAGGATGCGGAAGTCAGCGCCACGCTGACGATCACCGCCAGCAATCGCGAGCTCGTCGAAGTGATCTCGGTCACCTTCGATCAGGCTCCGCTGCCGATCGGCTCGACCACGCAGGCCCGCGCCATCGGCCGCTACAGCAACAACGACGAGGAGGAGATCAGCAACGAGCAGCTCGACTGGACCTCGTCCGCGCCGGCTATTGCAACGATCGACAGCTCGGGCTCGGTCACTGCGGTCGCCAAGGGCACGACCACGATCACGGCCACGCTCAAGACCGGCACCCAGCCGCAGATCACCGACCCGGCCGCTCGCGACGCTTCCGCCGTGCTCGAGATCTCCGACGCGGTCTGCACCACGCCGCTGCGCGCACCGACCTACGAGGCGACGACGTCCAAGGGCGGTCTGATCTGCGGCATGCTCGGTGGCCTCGGTCTGCTCTGTTCCACCACCGGCGAGCCGGAATTCGTCGTCGACTCGGACGACAGCAACCACCTGGACCTCAACCTGACCGTCAGCCTGCTCGGCGACAACATCAGCGTCGACGTGAAGCCCACGGGCGCGGCGACGGACTTCCCGGGCACGCAGCCGGTTGGCTTCGTGGTCGGCAGCCCGGCCGGCCAGCTGCTCGCGGCCGATGTCCTCTCGGCCGTCACCGTGAGCACGCTGATGGGTGACGATGTCGTCGAAACCAGTACCGCGGGCATGAACATCCTGCAGGTCGATCTGCTCGGCTTCCCGCTGCTGCCGATCGGGGACATCCCGAGCGAAACGGCCGCGGTCTACTTCACGCCGACCAAGCCGTTCAACGGAGTGCGCCTGACCTACAACTCGGGTCTGGCCACCGCGCTGAGCTCGCTGCAGGTCTACAACGCCTGCGGCACCGTCGCACCGCTGCCTGAAACGGCCGAGTAAAGCTGACGCTGCAAACGAAGAAGGCGCCTCACGGCGCCTTCTTCGTTTCCGCCTGCAGGAACGCGAGGAGCAAGCCGCAACTCCCTCGCCTCGATGCACGAGCCGTCAGTGGCGAAACGCGGGCTCGAGCTCCGCCAGGCCCATTGGCGCGTCGACGAGCTCGCCGCCGTAGCGCAAGCCATCGGCCGCGACCGTCAGCACGCCGCGCAGCCACCAGCTCACGACCTGCGGATAAATGCGCAGCTCCACATCGCGCATCACGCGCTCGGCGAGGCTGGCCGCATCATCGGTGGGCAGAATCGGCACCGCGCCCTGCATCAGCACCGGCCCGCCGTCGAGTTCTTCGGTGACCAGATGCACGCTCGCCCCATGCTCGGCATCGCCGGCCGCAATCGCGCGCGCATGCGTATCGAGGCCCGGGTAGCGCGGCAGCAGCGAGGGATGGATGTTGAGCAGCCGGCCCTCGAAAGCACGAATGAAGCCGGGAGTCAGAATCCGCATGAAACCCGCAAGCAACACCAGATCGGGCTGCAGCGGCACGATGGCCGCGATCAGCTGCGCATCGAAGGCCTCGCGCGTCGGATAGTCGCGATGTGCGATGACGAGCGTCGGAATGCCCGCCGCCTCGGCGAGCGCCAGGCCTGCCGCATCGGCGCGATTCGAAACCACCAGCGCGATGTCGGCCTCGATGCGGCCGTCACGCGTCGCTTCGATGAAGGCCTGCAGGTTCCGGCCGCGGCCGGAGATCAGGACGACAAGCCTGCCCCGCGGCAAGCTCACGCGAAGCGCACGTCCTGCTTGCCCTTGACGATCTCGCCCATCACGAAGGGCTTGAGCCTGGATTTCTTGAGTTCGGCGAGCGTCTTGTCGACGGCCTTGCGCGGCACCACGAGCACGAAGCCGACGCCGCAGTTGAACACGCGCCACATCTCGTCCTGCTCGACACCGCCCTGCTCCTGCAGCCAGTCGAAGATCGCCGGGCGCGTCCAGCTGGCGGTGTCGATGACCGCGGCCGTGCCCTTCGGGAAGCAGCGCGGCAGGTTGCCGACGATGCCGCCGCCGGTGATGTGCGACATGCCGCGGATCGGCAGCTTGGCGTCGAGCAGCTTCAGAATCGGCTTGACGTAGATCGTCGTCGGCGCGAGCAGCGCATCGCCGAGCGTGCCCTTGCCGAAGGCGTCTTCGAGCCTGGCGCCGCTCACGCTCAGGATCTTGCGGATCAGCGAATAGCCGTTCGAATGCGGGCCGCTCGACGGCAGGCCGATCAGCACATCGCCGACCTTGATGCCGCTGCCGTCGATGATCTTGTTCTGCTCGGCCACCGCGACGCAGAAGCCGGCGAGATCGAAATCGCCCTCGGAGTACATGCCCGGCATTTCGGCGGTCTCGCCGCCGACCAGCGCCGCGCCCGCGAGCTTGCAGCCTTCGGCGATGCCCTTGACCACCTGCGCGGCGACTTTCTTGTCGAGCTTGCCAGTGGCGTAGTAGTCGAGGAAGAACAGCGGCTCGGCGCCCGAGACGAGCACGTCGTTGACGCACATGCCGACGAGGTCGATGCCGAGGCCCTGCACGCGGCCCGAATCGATGCCGAGGCGCAGCTTGGTGCCGACGCCATCGGTGCCCGAGACCAGCACCGGCTTCTTGTATTTCTTGGGGATGCTCACGAGCGCGCCGAAGCCGCCGACGCCGGCGAGCACTTCGGGCCGGCGCGTGCTGCGCACGATCTTCTTGATGTCGTCGACGAGTTCGTCACCCGCGTCGATATCGACGCCGGCATCGCGGTAGGACAGGCCTTTCGAGGAAGTCATGGGGCTTGATCGGATACGGATCTGGTAGGGATCGCTGCGGTGTGTCGCCGCCTCGTGAGCGGACGACGGGAGCGGTGAATGCGGTAGGGCGCGGATTCTAACCTGTGAAAACCCGCCCAGGCACCGGATAATGGCCACCTGCCCCTCCCGAAACCTCCATGAGCGACGACGCCAGCTCCAACCCGGCCACTTCCTCGCTGCGCGAGAACTGGCCCTGGATCGCCATCGGCATCATCCTGCTAGTGGTGACCTGGCTGCTGTCGCCGATCCTGACGCCCTTCGTCGTCGGCGCCGGCCTGGCCTACATGGGCGATCCGCTGGTCGACCGGCTCGAGCGCCTGCGGCTCTCGCGCACGGCCGGCGTGAGCCTCGTGTTCGTCGTGCTGACGGCGTTCGCGCTCGTGGTCATCGCGCTCGTCGTGCCAATGCTCGGCGAACAGCTAGGCGTGCTGATCCACAACATCCCGGACTGGCTGGTCTGGCTGCAGGACAGCGCGCTGCCCAGGCTCGGCGTGAGCCTGCCCGAAGGCATCCGCCTCGACGCCGAAGGCCTCAAGACGCTGATCACGGACAACTGGTCAAAGGCCAGCAACGTGCTGCCGGCGATCTGGCAGCGCGCCTCGGAATCGACCGGGGCGATCATGACCACGGTCGCCAACCTGTTCCTGATTCCGATCGTGACCTTTTATCTGCTGCGCGACTGGGATCGCCTCGTCGCCTGGCTGCGCGGCGTGATTCCGCCGCGCTGGCGCCCGACCGCCGATGGCCTCGCGCGAGAGACCGACGAAGTGCTCGGCGCCTTCTTCCGCGGCCAGCTCACCGTCATGGCCGCGCTGACGGTCTACTACTGGATCGCGCTGTGGCTCACCGGACTCAAGCTCGCGCTGATCGTCGGCCTGATCATCGGCATGGTCAGCTTCGTGCCGTATCTCGGCGCGATCATCGGCATCGTCACCGCGGTGATCGCGATGGCCGTGCAGACCCAGGAGCTCATGCCTTTCATCTGGCTCGCGGTGGTGTTCGCGATCGGCCAGTTCCTCGAATCGAACGTCTTCAGCCCCTGGCTGATCGGCGACAAGATCGGCCTGCATCCGGTGGCCGTGATCTTCGCAGTGATGGCCGGCGGCCAGCTGTTCGGCTTCATCGGCGTGCTACTCGCGCTGCCGGTGGCCGCGGTGCTCGCGGTCATGCTGCGGCACACGCTCACGCACTGGTTCGCAAGCCGGCTCTACCTTGATCCGGCCCCCGAAGCGGCAGCGGCCGAAGCCGTCACCGTCGCGCCGCACGAAGACGCGTGAAGGGCGAGCAACTCGCGCTGTCGGTCCAACTGCGCAGCACCGCCAGCTTCGACACCTATTTCGCCGGTCCGAACGAGATCGCGCTCGCCACGCTGCGCGAGCTGCGGGCTTCGCCGATCGGCGGGGTCTACCTGTTCGGGCCTGCGGGTGTCGGCAAGAGCCATCTGCTGCAGGCGACCGCGCGGCAGTTCCAGCAGCAGGGTTTGCGCGTGGCCTACCTGCCGCTCGCAAAGCTTGCGCAGCGGCCCGTCGAATTGCTCGACGGCGCCGAGCAGGCCGACCTGCTCGCGCTCGACGATCTCGACATCGTCAGCGCCGACCGCGACTGGGCCTACGCGCTGATCCGCAGCTTCGACTGGCTACGCGCGAACCAGCGCCGCTGGCTGGTTTCCGCCTCGCAGGCGACCGACCGGCTCGATTGCGCGCTTCCCGACCTGCGCACGCGGCTCGACCAGTCCGCGCGCTTC
This sequence comes from Hydrocarboniphaga sp. FW305-C-57, assembly GCF_058783045.1. Taxonomy (NCBI): domain Bacteria; kingdom Pseudomonadati; phylum Pseudomonadota; class Gammaproteobacteria; order Nevskiales; family Nevskiaceae; genus Hydrocarboniphaga; species Hydrocarboniphaga sp. FW305-C-57. Next base: position 386,264 of record NZ_JBYSYG010000005.1, read on the forward strand.
GGCCTGCGCGCGCTCGACGATGCCGATCGCGGTCGCTGGCTGCGCGAGAACGCGCTCGCGCGGGGCCTCGAGCTGCCCGACGACGCCGCGCGCTGGCTGCTCAACCATCTGCCGCGCGATGCGGCGAGCCTGATCGCGGCGCTCGATACGCTCGATCGCGCCTCGCTGAGCGCCAAGCGCAGGCTCACGCTGCCGTTCGTGCAGAAGACCCTGGGTTGAATCAGGACGGCCGCAAGCCCTGCGCGATGCGCTCGCGCGCCAGAAACCGCACGTACATCACGAGCCCGACGAAGTCGAGCGCCGCGACCGTGGCGATGCCGAACGCGGCCCATTTGTTCTGCGGCTCCGCGTAGCCCGCCGACAGGTAACCGGCCGCGTAGAACGCCAGCATCATGCTGGCCCAGCTGTAGGTGTAGCGGCGTCCGCGCAGAATGCCCGCCAGCGGCAGGAACAGTGGCAGCGCGAGCAGGCTGCCCTTGCCGAAATCGCCGCGCAGCGTGACGAGCACGATCAGCAGCACGTGCATGCTCGAAGCGAGCAGGCGCATCCAGTGACTCAGCAGCTGGGTCTTCATGCCGAAAGCTTCGCAGCGACAAGCGCGACACGACGACCGAGCGCCTGGCACAGCGCGCGCTCGTCCGCGCTCAGCGGCCTGGGCTTGGCATCGGTGCCGGCGACGTGCGAAGCACCGTAAGGCGTGCCGCCGCTCTGCGTCGTAGACAACGCCGGCTCGCTGTACGGAATGCCGGTCACGAGCATGCCGTGGTGCAGCAGCGGCATCAGCATGGTCAGCAGCGTGCTTTCCTGGCCGCCGTGCTGCGTGCTCGTCGACGTGAACACGGCCGCCGGCTTGCCCGCGAGCGCGCCCGACAGCCACGGGCCCGAGGTCGAATCGAGGAAATACTTGAGCGGCGCGGCCATGTTGCCGAAGCGCGTCGGGCTGCCGAGGATCAGCGCCGAGCACTCGCGCAGGTCGTCGTGCGTCACGTAGACCGGGCCGTCTTGCGGAATCGCAGGCGCCGTCGCCTCGGCGACCGTCGACACCGCCGGCACCGTGCGCAGCCGCGCGACCGCGCCGGCAGCCTCCACGCCGCGCGCGATCTCGCGTGCCATCGCGGCCACCGAGCCGTTGCGCGAGTAGTACAGCACCAGGACGTCGCTCACTTTTGATTCCGTTCGAAGATTGATCAGCGGCGGATTGTATTGAGTTGGCATGCCGGGCATGAACTCGAAGCCCATGGCGCCGACCGTATCGACACGCCGGAGACGCTGCGTGCCGTCGAGGCGACTCGCCTCGACAGTGGCATCGCCGGACGGGCTTGGGCGATCATCGAGGCTTCGTCGCCGCCCTTCCCTCGCACAAGGAACGCTTTGCCGATGCTTTCGAGGCTAGCTCCCGCCCTGCTCTGCGTCGCCCTGGCCGGCGCCTGCGCCGCCCCGACGCGGCTCGATCGCGATCCGATCCGGCGGCCGGCTCCGCCCTTGCCGCCCATGCCGGCGGCGAGCAATCCGCCGCCAACCGTGCTGCCGAGACTGCAGCCGTCGGCACCGCCATCGGCGACGGGTCGCAACCCACCGCCTACGAGCACGGCGCCGGCGGCTCCGTCTGCCGACGGCGATGCGGCGACGATGCGCCAGGCGCAGGAAGCCCTGCAGCAGTCGTATCAGTTCACCGGCCTCTCCGACGCCCAGCTCGCGCAGCAGAAGAGCGCCGAAGCCCTGCTCGTGCGAGGCCAGAGCAAGCCGGCGCTGCAGGCCCTGCAGCGGCTCAACGAGGAATTGCGCAGCGGCAACAAGTCCTACGTCGTCAAATCGGGCGACAGCCTGTGGGTGATCTCGGGCAAGTCCGAGGTCTACGGCAACCCGTGGCTATGGCCGCTGATCTGGCAATCGAACCTGCAGGTGCTGCCGAATCCGGACAAGCTGTCGACCGGCCAGCAGCTCAAGATCCGTCCCAATCCGACGATCCAGGAAGTGGTCGACGCGGTGACCTACGCGCGCGAGAAGAACCAGCGCAGCGAAACGCGCATCGGCGAGATCAAGGAATCGGGCAAGCCCTAGCCGTCGAACGACTCAGCGCCGCCATCAACCGCGGAACCAGCGCTTGTTGAGCACCTTGATGACGTGGTCCGGATACGTGGGCTTGCCGAGGCTGCCGTTGTACCGCGCGAGCGCGTTGACGAGGTTGCCCTTCTCGCGATCGAGGTAGAAGCGCAGGATCGTGCAGCCCATGCGCAGGTTGGTTTTGGTGTGGAACAGGTTCTCGTCCGGCCCGGCGATCTCGCGCAGCCAGAACGGCATGATCTGCATGTAGCCCTGGGCGCCCGCGACCGAGATCGCATAGCGGTCGAAGCGGCTTTCGGTCTCGATCACCGCGAGCGCGAGCTCCGGCGGAATCCGCGCCTGCGCGGCTTCGCGATGCAGGATGCGCAGGAATTCGAGCCGCTCCGCATCGTCCTTGATGTAGCGCTTGAGCCGGCCCGACATGTCCATGAGCCAGACTTCGGCGGCGTAGCGGTCGTCGAAGCTGTCGGCCGCGGCGATGGCCTTGGCGAGCATCGCGCGCAGTTCGGGCTCAGGCTCGCCGGTCGGTCCGGCGAACGCTGCCGCGCTCGCGAACAGCAGCGACAGGCCAGCGAAACCGCGCGCAAGATCGCTTGCCCAACCGACGGAAAAAGAAAAGGCGGCGCAAAGTTGCTTCAGCAAGTTCACGCGCCTGTCGTTCAAGGGCTCAGCCGAGTTTTTCAAGCACCGCTTCGAGCGTGGCCGGAATCATCTCGGCCTTTTCCGCGCGGCGATGCTTGTACTCGAACTGGCCGGCGGCCAGGCCTTTGTCGCCGATGACGATGCGATGCGGAATGCCGATCAGGTCGGCGTCCGCGAACATCGGGCCCGGACGCAGGCCGCGATCGTCGAGCAGCGCGTCGACGCCCGCTGCGATCAGCTGCTCGTAGAGCGATTCGGCAGTCTGCTTCGCGGTCGGCGACTTGTCGGTGCCGATCGGCGTGACGATGACGCGGAACGGCGCGATCGCGTCGGGCCAGATGATGCCGTTGGCGTCGTGGCTCTGCTCGATCACGGCCGCGGCCATGCGTGAGACGCCGATGCCGTAGCAGCCCATCTCGGGCGTGATGCTCTCGCCGTTCTCGCCCTGCACCGTCAGGCTCATCGCCTTCGAATACTTCTGGCCGAGCTGGAAGATGTGCCCGCCTTCGATGCCACGCAGCAGGCGGATGGTGCCGACGCCGTCGGGCGACGGATCGCCCTCGACGATCATGCGCAGGTCGGCGGTCTCGGGCTCGGCGCAGTCGCGACCCCAGTTCACGCCCTTCAGGTGATGGTCGACTTCGTTCGCGCCGCAGACGAAGTCGGCGAGTTCGGCGGCCGCGAAATCGGCGATGACCGGAATCGGCGCATTGACCGGGCCGAGATAGCCGACTTCGCAGCCGAAGGCCTTCTGCACGTCCTCGATCTTCGCCATCTCGAACGGGCTCGCCACCTTCGGATGCTTGGCCGCCTTGATCGGGTTGATCTCGTGGTCGCCGCGCACCGCGATGCCGATCAGCCCGCCGTCGGCCGCCTTGGCGACCATCAGCTTGACCTTGGCCGTAAGCGGCACCTTCATGAATTTGGACACCTGCTCGCAGGTCTTCTGGCCCGGCGTGCTGACCTTTTCCAGCGTCGCCGAAGCCGCAGCACGGGTACCCGTGGGCTTGGTTTCGGCGGCCTCGACGTTGGCCGCGTACGAGCCTTCGGTCGACACCGCGAGCAGGTCCTCGCCCGCGAGCGCGAGGATGTGGAATTCCTCGCTCTTGGCGCCGCCGATGTTGCCCGAGTCGGCCTGCACCGGACGGAAGTCCGCGCCCACGCGCGTGAAGATGCGGATGTAGGCCTCGCGCATGAGTTCGTACTGCTGCGACAGGTCCTCGGCCGTGGTGCTGAACGAGTACGCGTCCTTCATGAGGAATTCGCGCGCGCGCATGACGCCGAAGCGCGGACGGCGCTCGTCACGGAACTTGGTCTGGATCTGGTAGTAGTTGATCGGCAGCTGGCGATAGCTGCGCACGTCGGCGCGCACGATCGCGGTGATCACTTCCTCGTGCGTCGGGCCGTAGCAGAAGTCGTTCTTGTGGCGATCCTTGATGCGCAGCATCTCGTCGCCCATCACGTCCCAGCGGCCCGATTCCTGCCAGAGCTCGGCCGGCTGGATCGACGGCATCAGCAGCTCGACGGCGCCCGCGCGGTTCATTTCCTCGCGCACGATGCTCTCGATCTTGCGCAAGGTGCGCAGGCCCAGCGGCATCCAGGTGTAGAGGCCGGCGCCGAGCTTGCGGATGAGGCCCGCGCGCAGCATCAGCCGGTGGCTGACGATCTCGGCGTCGGCGGGCGTCTCTTTGGTGGTGGCGATCGGAAAGCGGGACAGGCGCATGGGTTTGCTGGTGGCGGCTTGAGGAAGGCCGCGATTCTACTGGCTCCGGCGGATTTGCTCGCGGGCATTCTGGCGCCCGCGCCCGCCGCGATGCGCCGGCCAGCCGCCGTCAGGTGTCTTCCGAGACGACGTGCGGCGTTATCTTCACCAATTCCACGCGCAGCCCCTTGGTCCGGCGCACGAGCGCGGTGAAATCCTCGAACTCGGCGGTATCGCCTTCGGCCGGCACGCGGTCGAGCTTGGACATGATCAGGCCGCCGACGGTGCTGACTTCCTCTTCCTCGGCCTCCTCGATCTCGCGCCCGAGTTCGCGCTCGATGCGGTAGACCGGCGTGTCGCCCGGCACGATGAAGCTGCCGTCCGGCAGCCAGACGAAGCGCCGGTCGGTGCGGTTGCCGCGCCGGGATTCGTGCTCGTCGGTGATCTCGCCAAAGATCGCCTCGAGCACGTCTTCCATCGTCACGAAGCCGACCAGGCTGCCGTCGGCGTCGTTGACGAGCGCCAGATGCGGAGCGCCGCCGCGGAAGCGGCGCATCAGTTCGAGCGCCGATTCGGTTTCGTCCACTTCGAGCGCTTCGCGCAGGTTGTTGCGCAGGCGCTTCTGCAGATCCTCGCCCGAAGGCTCGAGCAGGATGTCCTTGATGTGCAGCACGCCGAGAATGCGCTCGCCTTCGCCCTCGGCATCGACGAGCGGATAGCGGCTGAAGCGGTGGTTCTGGATGATGCGGCGGATTTCGGCCGCGCTGTCGTCGGTGGCGATCGTCACGAGTTCGCGACGCGGGCGCATGAGGTCGCCGGCTTCGAGGTCGGCGAGCTCGAGCGTGTGCGCGACGATGGTCTTGATCTCGATCTCGGGGCCTTCGGGCGTGACCATGCGGCTGTGATGCAGGATCAGCGAGAGCTCTTCGGGGCTGTAGTAATCGCCACCGCCGTGCGAGGCCCCGTTGCCGCCCAGGCCGAACAGGCGCAGCACCGAGTTCGAGCTGTGGTTGAGCACCCAGATCGCCGGGAACATCGCCCAGTAGAACAGGAACAGCGGCGCGGCCGTGATCAGCGACAGCCGCTCGGGCTGCCGGATCGCCAGCGACTTCGGCGCGAGCTCGCCGAGCACGATGTGCAGGTAGGAGATCACCGCGAACGCGAACACGAAGGCGATGCTGTGGATCACCGTGGGCGAACCCATGCCGAGCGCGGTCAGCGGCCCTTCGAGCAGATGCGCGAACGCTGGTTCACCGACCCAGCCGAGGCCCAGCGAGGCCAGCGTGATGCCGAGCTGGCAGGCCGACAGGTAGGCGTCGAGCTGATCGTGCACCCGTCGCAGCATGCGACCGCGCCAGCCATGCGCCTTGGCGAGGTCTTCGACGCGCGTGCGGCGCAGCTTGACGATCGCGAACTCGGCGGCGACGAAGAATCCATTCAGCAGAACCAGCAGAAACGCGACGATGAGCAGCAGGCTGTCGTGAAGAACGGACATCGGGGACCAAGCAAAGGGCGAACCGCCAGTGTACGGCATGCGGCGACCGGCACCGGAAATATGACGAAGGCGTTCCGATTCCGGCGTCTGGCCCGCCGGCCGCTGGCGCAGCAGCGACCGGAAAACTGCGTTTCAGCGATTCTCGATCGTCACGTCGCCCGAGAAGCTCGACAGGTCGACGCGCGCCTTGCCGTCGCCGAGCTTGATCTCGCGCTTGCCCTTGGAGCCGCTCGTGGCGACCGCTCCGGCAATGCGGTTGTTGAAGCTGCCGCTGAAGGTGTTGACGTTCAGCGCGGCCGAGACCGGGGCCGGCACCCGCATGCGCAGGTCGCCCGACAGCGTCTCTCCGCTGATGCGCGCATCGTTGGTGAACTCGCCGGCGAGCTCGAGATCGCCCGAGATCGACTTGAGCTTGAGCTCGCTGAAGGCCGCCGCACCGGCCACCTCGGCATCGCCCGACACGGTTTCGAGCGCGAGCTTGCCCGACAGGCCGCGCGCGGTGATGTCGCCGCTGACCGTGTTGAGCTTGCTGTCGCGGCTCGGGGCCTGCACCTCGATGTCACCGCTGACCGTGCGCACCTCGAGACGCGCGGATTCGAGCTTGAGCCGCACGTCGCCGGACACCGTCGCCGCCGTCACCGCGCCGCGGGAGCCGTTGACGACGATGTCGGAGCTCACGCCGTCGAGCTGCAACTGCGCGTTCACTGGCACCTTGATCGTCAGCGTGGTGTCGCCGACGTCGCGGCGCTTGTTCGGGTTGCGCACGAGCACGTCGAGCTTGTTGCTGTCGCCGCTGACCTCGAGCTTGTCGACGCCATCGCCGAGCGTGCCGCTGATCTGCACTTCGTTTTTGGACCAGACGCTCACCTCGATGAGTCCGCTGACGTTGGAAACGTGCAGTTGGCCGTCGGCATCGAGCGGATGGCGCTCGTCGATTGGCGTTTCGGCCCAGGCGCTGGTGACCGACAGCAGCGCGGCGGTTACGAACAGCAGCGCCGGCTTGAACGACCGTGCCTGAGAAATTGTGGTGTTGAACATGAGGACTCCGTAGCCGCGGGGCGGCCTTTCAGCGCTGAGCTTTGTCGAGCAGGTGATGCAGGTTCTGCTGCTGGCCCTGGGTGGTCACCAGCAGACGCTGCAGATAAGCGGATTGCGGATCTTCGACCATCGCCCGGCGCAGCTGCGCCTCGGCGTTGTCGACGAGCTTGAGATTGGCCTTGATGAGCCCGCGATTCTGTTTGCGCAGCTCGACCGGGGCCGAGCGCCAGCTGGCCGGTACGGCCTGGGCTTCGCCGTCGAACACGGCTGCAGCGGCCGCGACGCTGCGGGCGAGCTTCGCGGTCGCTGGCTCGGCCGAGGCGATCAGCGGCTGCGAGGCGCCGTCCGGGTCGGCCATCGATCCGGCCGTCGAGATGTTCACGGGCAGCTTGCCGATCAGCATCAGCGAGACGATGGCGGCCATGAAGCTCGCCGCCGCGGCCATCGGCAGCCAGCTGCGACGGCGCGGGCGCGTGGTCTTCGCTCCAAATGCCGGTTGCTGCACGGGCGCCGGCTGGGTGCGCCCTTCCTTACGCGCATCGAGCCTGGCCTCGATGCCGGCCCACAGGTCGCGCGAGGGCTCGCGCTCCATCGTCAGGCGTTCGAGTCCCGGCACGCGATCGACCGGGCAGTCGTCTTCGTCGTCGTGCGTCTTCATTCCAGCCACTCCTTCATGAGCTTGCGGGCGCGGTGCAGCTGCGCCTTCGAGGTGCCGACGGCGATGCCGGTCAGCTCCGCGATTTCCTCGTGCTTGTAACCCTCGACGTCGTGCAGCAGCAGCACGCTGCGCGCACCGGGTGGCAGTTTGGCGAGCGCCCGTTCGAGGTCCAGGCGCTGCCCGATGCGCTGCTGCGGATGCTCGCCGAAGGCCGCGTCGCCCTCGCCTTCGGCATCGCCGGCGGCGTCGACGAGCAGATCGTCGAACGACACCCAGCGCCGCATCAGCCGGTACTCGCCGAGCACCAGGTTCACCGTGAGCCGGTGCAGCCAGGTCGAGAACTGGCTGTCGCCGCGAAAACTGCCGAGCTTCTCCCAGGCGCGCACGAAGGCATCCTGGGTGGCCTGCTCGGCCCTGCGCTCGTCTCCGTTGACGAGCCGGCAACACAGGCCGTGGATGCGCCGCACGTGCCGCCGGTACAGCTGCTCGAAGGCGCGCGCGTCACCGGCCGCGGCCGCGCGGGCCAGACCCAGGTCGGCGACGTCATCGGCGGCCGGCGCAGCGGCGGCGGGCTGGGTCGGCTGCGGCATCGGCGGCGACAGGGGCGCGGTCTCCAATTGGCGGTAGGCGATGGTCGACATCATTTGCAGGTCTGATGCGCGAACACGGCCGAAGGTTTACGCGCACCTACAATAAGCAACGCGCTGATCCGGAGCAGCTTGCCGCATGGCCACCACCGTCACCATCACCTACCTGCAGTCGTTCTCGCCGGCCGAGCTCAAGGCCGCCGCTTCCGCGCAGGCGAACGACGTCGCCCTGATCCGCGCCGAGGTGCCGAGCCCGTCGCTGAACCGCTTCCTCTACACCGCGGTCGGTGGCGACTGGTACTGGCGTGACCGCCTGGTCTGGAACTACGAGCGCTGGATGCAGTACCTGAACCGTGCCGAAGTGCAGACCTGGGTGCTCTACCGGCGCGGCACGCCGGCCGGCTACATCGAGCTCGAGCTGCAGCGCGACGGCGAGGACGTGGAGATCGTCTATTTCGGCCTGCTGCCCGAGTTCATCGGCCAGGGGCTCGGCGGCTGGCTACTATCGGAAGGCATCAAACGCGCCTGGGCGATGGGCCCGAGCCGGCGCGTCTGGGTGCACACCTGCACGCTCGACGGCCCGCATGCGCTGGCCAATTACGAGGCGCGCGGCCTGTCGATCTACAAGACCGAGAGCCTGATCGTGCCCGAGGTCGGCGAGCCCGACGGCCCCTGGCCCGGCGCGCGCCGCGTCGCATGAGCGCGACTTCGCCAGAATCATTGTTCGCGCTCGTCGCCGGGGCGCATCTGCTCGCGGTCAGTTCGCCGGGACCGGACTTCGCGATGGTGGCCCGGCAGACGCTCGCGCACGGGCGCAGCACCGGGGTCTGGACCGCGCTCGGCATCGGCAGCGGCATCGCCTTCCACGTCGCCTGGGCGATGTTCGGGCTCGGCTGGGTAGTCGAGCGCTTTCCGCTGCTGCTCGAGGTGCTGCGCTACGGTGGCGCGGCATTCCTGCTCTACATGGGCGTGTCGGCCCTGCGCGCCAGGCCGGCGCCACCAGCCGAACCCGGCACCGGCGGCGCGGGGTCAAGCACGGTACCGGGCGCGCGCCGCAGCTTCGGCGTGGGCCTGGCGACCAACCTGCTGAACCCAAAGGCGATGATGTTCTTCGTCGCGCTGTGCTCCACCGTCATCACGCGCGACACCTCGGTCGCCCTGCGCCTGGGCCTCGGCGCCTGGATGGCCGGCACGACGATGCTCTGGTTCAGCCTGGTCGCCTGGAGCCTGGGCCACGCGGCTCTCCGCGAGCGCCTGCAAAAACAGGCGCACTGGATCGATCGCGGCATGGGCGTACTGCTGGTGGGCTTGGGCTTGCTGAGCCTGGTGCGCTGACGCAGGCCTCAGTGCCCCGAAGCCCCCGCCGCCCCGTACCCCGTTTCCGATCGGACGAGCTGCTCGCCGTAGCGCAGGGTCTCCGCACGCGCGGCCGCGCTGCGGTCGCTGATCGAGCCTAGCCAGCAGCCGACGAAAGCCACCGTCATCGAGAACAGCGCCGGCGCGTCGTACGGGAAGATCGCCTCGGCGTTGCCGAGTACCTTCACCCAGACCGCCGGGCTCAGCACCGTGAGCAGCACCGCGGTGGTCAGGCCGAGCCCGCCGCCGATCAGCGCACCGCGCGTGGTCAGCCCGCGCCAGAGCATCGCGAGCAGGATGATCGGGAAGTTCGCGCTCGCGGCGATCGCGAACGCCAGGCCGACCATGAAGGCGACGTTCTGCTTTTCGAACGCGATGCCGAGGCCGATCGCCAGAATGCCGAGCGCGATGGTGGCGTAGCGCGAGACGCGCAGCTCGGCGGCATCGTTTGCCTTGCCGCGCTTGAGCACGTTCGCATAGAGATCGTGCGAGACCGCCGCCGCGCCCGACAGCGTGAGCCCGGCGACCACCGCGAGGATCGTCGCGAAGGCCACGGCCGAGATGAAGCCGAGGAACAGGTCGCCACCGACCGCATGCGCCAGATGCACGGCCGCCATGTTGCTGCCGCCGCGCAGCCCCGAGCCGTCGAGATAGAGCGCGTTGGTACCGACGAGCACGATCGCGCCGAAGCCGATGATGAAGGTCAGGATGTAGAAGTAGCCGATGAAGCCGGTCGCGTAGAGCACGCTCTTGCGCGCCTCGACCGCGTTCTTGACCGTGAAGAAGCGCATGAGGATGTGCGGCAGGCCGGCGGTGCCGAACATCAGCGCGAGCCCGAGCGACACCGCCGAGACCGGATCCTTGACGAACTTGCCGGGCGCCATGATCGCCTCGCCATCCGCATGCGCCGACACCGCGCTGCGGAACAGCGTGTCGAACGAGAAGCCCATCTTGGCCATCACCATGAAGGCCATGAAGCTCGCGCCGCCGAGCAGCAGGATCGCCTTGATGATCTGCACCCAGGTGGTCGCGAGCATGCCGCCGAAGGTCACGTAGACGATCATCAGCACGCCGACGATGACGACCGCGATGTCGTAGTCGAGCCCGAACAGCAGCTTGATGAGCTGGCCCGCGCCGACCATCTGCGCGATCAGGTAGAACGACACCACCACCAGCGTGCCGGCCGCGGACAGCATGCGGATGGGCTTCTGCTGCAACCGATAGCTCGCCACGTCGGCGAAGGTGAACTTGCCGAGATTGCGCAGGCGTTCGGCGATCATGAACATGATCACTGGCCAGCCGACGAGAAAACCGATCGAGTAGATCAGCCCGTCGAAGCCCGAGCCGAACACGAGCGCCGAAATGCCCAGGAACGAAGCCGCGGACATGTAATCGCCCGCGATCGCCATGCCGTTCTGGAAGCCCGTGATGCCGCCGCCCGCGGTGTAGAAATCCGCGCGCGACTTGGTGCGCCGTGCCGCCCAATAGGTGATCCCGAGCGTCGCCGCGACGAACGCGAAGAACATGATGATGGCGGTGAGGTTGAGCGGCTGCTTCTGCGCCTGGCCTTCGAGCGCGGCGGCGAATGCCGGCTGCTGCATCAGCAGTGCGACGAGGCCCGCGAGCAAGAGACGAACGCGACTCATGGGTTCGCTCCCTTCAGCGCTTCGGCCGCGAGGCGATCGAACTCGCCGTTGGCGCGCCAGACGTAGATGCCCGTGAGCACGATGGCCGACAGGATCACGCCGAGCCCGACCGGCATGCCGAGAGTGATCACGTCGTCGATCCTGGTCGCGAGCAGCTTCGGCGCGAACGCGACGGTCAGGATGAAGCCGTAGTAGATCGCGCACATCAGCACGGTCAGCACGATCGCGAAGCGGCCACGGCGGGCGCGCAGCCGCGCGAAGGCCGGGCTCTGGTAGATGCGCCGCACATCGGGCGGCAGGGCGGCGGATTCTTCCGACGTGAGCACGTCGGCCACGGGCGCAGCGTGGGCATTCATGAGTTTCTCCTCTCGGTTCTTATGGACTGCTGTGCGGGCCAGAATAGGCCGGGCGCCCAAGCCGCAGCCATGCGACGTTGGTCTTAAAAATGCCGGCCGCCGTGAAGACTTTGGTCTAATGCCCGCAAGCCGGAACCCCAGGACCACGACTTGCTCCCCAGCTGGCTGCTATTTCTGACCTCGGCGACCTACGTCGCCCTGCTGTTCGGCATCGCCTTCTATGGCGACCGGCGCGCGCGCCGGCTCGGCAAGCCGGTGCGCAAGCACTGGGTCTACGCGCTGGGCCTGGGCGTCTATTGCACCTCGTGGACGTTCTACGGCGCGGCCGGGCGCGCGGCGACCAGCGGCTGGGATTTTCTGCCGATCTATCTCGGGCCCGCGCTGCTGTTCGTGTTCGGCTACACGCTGCTGCGGCGCATCGTCGCGATCAGCAAGCGCCACAACATCACCTCGATCGCCGACTTCATCGGCGCGCGCTACGGGCGCCACCAGAAGCTCGCGATGCTCGTCACCGTGATCGCGGTGTTCGGCGTACTGCCCTACATCGCGCTGCAGATCAAGGCGGTGGCCTTCAGCTTCGACGTGCTCGTCGGCCCGGCGCCGGCCAACCGCGCAGACGGCAACGCCCTGCTGATCTCGTTCCTGCTCGCGCTGTTCGCGATCCTGTTCGGCACACGCCATGTGCTGTCGACCGAGAACCATCACGGCATGATGCTCGCGATCGCGTTCGAATCGATCTGCAAGCTGCTCGCGTTCATCGCCGTCGGCCTGTACGCCTGCTATGGCCTGTTCGACGGCCTTGGCGATGCGTACGCGCGGGCGCTGGCGCTGCCGCAGGTATCGGAATCGTTCACGCGGACCGACTGGCAGTTCGGCTTCCTCACGCAAACGCTGCTCGCGGGCGCGGCCGCGCTATGCCTGCCGCGGCAGTTCCACGTCACCGTGGTCGAGAACGCCGGCAGCGCCGACCTGCGCACCGCGCGCTGGATGTTTCCGCTGTATCTGGCACTGATCAGCGTGCTCGTGATGCCGATCATGGCGGCCGGCGTGCACCACCTGCCGGACTCCACGCCGACCGACGCCTACGTGCTGGCGCTGCCGCTGTCGCAGGGCCACCCGTGGCTCGCGCTGGTCGCCTACCTCGGCGGATTCTCGGCCGCGACCAGCATGGTCATCGTCTCGAGCGTCGCGCTGTCGACGATGATCTGCAACGAAGTCGCGATGCCGCTGCTGCTGAGCTGGCAACGCCTGGGCCTTGCGGGACGCACCGATCTCTCGCGCATCGTCAAGACCATCCGCCGCGCGACCATCGTCGCGCTGCTGATGCTCGCCTACCTGTACTACCGGCTGTTCACGGGACCGGGCTCGCTGGCCTCGATCGGCCTGCTGTCGTTCTCGGCCGTGCTGCATTTCCTGCCCGCGCTCGTCGCCGGGCTCTACTGGCGCCGCTCGACCTACGAAGGCGCGATCGCCGGCCTCGTCGCTGGATTCGCGAGCTGGTGCTACGTGCTGCTGCTGCCGACCGTGCTGCAGGGTTCGCCGCTGGGGCTCGCGCTGAGCACCGAAGGTCCGCTCGGCATCGGCTGGCTGCGGCCGGCGGCGATGTTCGGACTCGACGGGCTCGACCTGATCACGCACGGAACGCTCGTGAGTCTCGGCGTGCACCTGCTCGTCTTCGTCGGCGTGTCGCTCGCGTCCACGCCCGGCCTGCGCGATCGCCTGAGCACCTCGCGCTTTCTCGAAGACGAGAACGGCCAGCCCGATCTGCCGGTCGTGCCGCCGCGTTCGAACGCCACGGTCGGCGATCTGCAGGCGCTGCTCGAACGCTTCTTCGGCGCCGAGCGCGCGCGCGACTACATTGCCGAATACGGCGCGCGCTCGGGCCGCGTGCTGCAGCTCGATGCGCGCATCGAGCCCGCGCAGGCGCGCTATGTCGAGCACCTGCTCGCGAGCGCGGTCGGCAGCTCGTCCGCGCGCCTGGTGCTCGCCTCGACCCTGCGCGGACGCGACATGCAGATCGAGGACGTGGTGCGCCTGCTCGACGAAACCTCGCACGTCATCCAGTTCAATCGCGAGCTCATGCGCGCCACGCTCGAACATCTCGCGCAGGGCGTCTCGGTGGTCGACGCCGAGCTGCGCCTGGTGGCCTGGAACCAGCGCTATCTCGATCTGTTCGACTACCCGCCCGAACTGATCACGGTCGGCCGTCCGATCGAGGAGGTCATGCGTCACAACGCCGAACGCGGCCTGCTGAGCGGCGGCGACGCGACGCACGAAGCGATCGCGCGCCGGCTCGATCACATGCGCCGCGGCAACGACTACATGCACCAGCGCAAGCTGCCCAACGGCATGGTCATCGAGATTCGCGGCAACCCGATGCCGGGCGGCGGTTTCGTCACGAGCTATTCCGACGTCAGCGACTACAAGCGCAACGAAGACGCCCTGCGCGAGATCAACGAAACGCTCGAATCGCGCGTCGCCGAACGCACCGCCGAACTGACCGCGCTGAACGCGCAGCTCGCCGCCGCCAAGCGCGCGGCCGAGCAGGCCGACGAGGCCAAGACGCGCTTCTTGGCCTCGGCCTCGCACGATCTCGTGCAGCCGCTCAACGCGGCGCGCCTGTTCACCTCGGCGATCGACCGCGCGGCGCTCGCCGGGCCGCAGAGCGCACTCGTCAAGCAGGTGGAGGATTCGCTGTCGGCGGCCGAGACGCTGCTGTCGGGCCTGCTCGACATGTCGCGTCTCGATGCACGCGCGCAGGCGCCAAGGCGCGAGCATTTCGTCGTCGCCGACGTGCTCGATCCGCTCGCGGCCGAATTCCGCGTGCTCGCGGACAAGAGCGGCCTGCGCTTCCGCTACCGGCGCAGCAGCGCGGTGATCGAGAGCGATCCGCGCTTTTTACGGCGCATCATCCAGAATTTCCTGTCCAACGCCCTGCGCTACACCGTGAGCGGCCGGCTGCTGCTGGGCAGCCGTCGCATCGGCGGCGATCGCCTGCGCATCGAAGTCTGGGACACCGGCCCGGGCATCGCGGCCGAGCAGCAGCAGGTGATCTTCGAGGAGTTCCGCCGCCTGCAGGCGCAGGACGCGCGCGGCGAGCGCGGCATGGGCCTGGGGCTCGCGATCGTCGATCGCATCGCGCGCATGCTCGACCATCCGCTGGGCCTGCGCTCGCGGCCCGGTCGCGGCAGCGTGTTCTCGGTGACGGTGCCGCTCGGCACGCGCTCGCGCCTGCGCCCGGTGCCCGCGCGGCCCGCGCCTTCGGGCCACGCGCTCGCCGGTCGCCTGATCCTGTGCATCGACAACGAGCCCGCCGTGCTCGCCGGGCTCACCGCGCTGCTGCAGAGCTGGGGCTGCGAAGTGATCGCGGCGACCGACGAAAGCGGCGCGCGCAACGCGAGCGCGGATCGCATGCCGGACCTGATGCTCGTCGATTACCACCTCGACGCGGGCGTCAGCGGCGTCGAGGTCGCCGGGCGCCTGCGCCAGCACTGGCTGCGCTCGGTGCCCGGCATCGTGCTGACCGCGGATCACACGCAACAGGCGCGCAAGGACGCGCAGGAGCATGGCTTCGCACTGCTGCCCAAGCCGGTGAAACCGGCTGCCTTGCGCGCGCTCGTGAGCCGGCTCGTGAGCCAGGAGCCCTGAGCCGGTCCCGTCACTGTTTCTTCAGGACTTCCAGAGCTCGGCGAGCGCCTCGGCGGTGGCGTCGATCGCGCTCGGCTCATCGTCTCCGGTCAGCGCGTACGACATGCCATTCTCGCTCCAGTAGGCCACCGAGTAGGTGCCTTCGCGCACCGCGTCGGGACGCACGGGCGCGTTGCTGTGCTGGCGCAGCGCGAAGATCGACAGCGGCTGGCCGGCGGTGTTCTTCACCGCGATCAGCAGTGCGAGCCCGCGCTGGCTCGGGAACAGCTGCACGTCGGTGACGTGCCAGCCCTCGGGCAGCGACGGCATGCTGATCTGCGTGGCCTTCAGGATCTCGTCGGCGTCGAAGCCCGGGCTTTCGAGCTGCGAATCCATGGTCGCGCGCAGCATCGCCGCGCGATGCGAAATTTCCGCATCGACGACGTAATCGGGCGGCGCCGGCGACCGGTTCATCAGCAGGGCCGAGATCGCGACGAAGCCGAACGCCGCGGCCAGCGCGGCGGGCCCGAACAGGCGTCGCCGCTGCGGGGCCTGCAGGCGATGCGCGAGCCCGGCGATATCGGCGCGTGCCGGCGCCAGTCCCTGGTGCAGCAGTTGCAGGCCGCTGCGCGTACTGAGGTCCGTCATGACCCGTGCCGCGAGCTCGGGATGCGCCGCGAGATGATGTTCCACCGCGAAACGCCGCTCGAGGTCGAGCTGGCCGTCGACGTAGGCGTCGAGCTCGGCGGGAGCAATCGGGTCAGTCATCGTGTCGTCCTCCTCCGACGATGCGCAGCGAGGCGCCCCGCTCTGCCGTATCGAGTGTGCGCAGGACCGCACGCGCCCGGCTGAGCCTCGACATGACGGTGCCGATCGGCACGCCGAGCACCTCGGCGGCCTGCTGGTAACTGAGCCCTTCGACCGCCACCAGATGCAGCACTTCGCGCTGCGGCTCGGGCAGCGCGGCGAAGCTGCGCGCCACCTCGGCCAGGCGGCCGCGTTGCTCGGACTCGACCTGCGTCTGCTCGATCAGCGACTCGGCGAAGCGCTGGTCGCGCTGCGCTTCGGCCTGCTGGCGGCGCAGGCCCGAGACGAAGACGTTGTGCACGATCGCGAGCAGCCAGGAGCGGCGCGAACGCTGCGCATCGAAGCTCGAGCGCTTCTCGATCGCCTTGAGCAGCGCATCCTGCACCACGTCGTCGGCCCGGCTCGCGTCCGCGCAGAGCGAGCGCGCATAGCGCCGCATGGCGGCGAGGTCTTCGGCGATGTGGGCGAACAGAGAATCCGACATGTGAGCCATACGCTTGTCAGCGTGGATTTATTCCATCGGCCGTGCGCGACGTCAAAGCTCGCGAACCAGGCGCAGGCCGATCTGGGGGCGAAACGAATCGCCGCGCTGCTTTTCCATGCCCACGCCGGCCTGCACGTTGAAGGAAGCCGGCAGCTTGCGATGCAGCTGCGGCATCAGCAGCAGGCTCTCGTGCTCGCCGTCGCGGTAATTGAGCTCGAGGCCCAGCGTGGTCTGGTCGGTGGACCAGAACGTGGAATGGTTGAGGATCAGGTCATTGCGAGCGTGCGCGCTGACGCCACCGATGTCGCCGAGGCCGAGCATACTCATGCTGCTCCAGCCGCCGCCGTAGCGATGTCCGAGCATGTAGACGAGGCTGCTCAGATAGTCGCCGCCGTCGCGCTCGTAGATGCCCAGGTACTGCACGCCGTGCGCGGAACGTCCGCCGTTGAATGTACCGAACGCGGCCTGCAGTCCGAGCTTGTATTCGAGCAGTTGCGAGTTGCCGAACGGCAGCTCGAATTCGATGGCATAGCCGTCGGCGAAGGCGTATTCGATCTCCGGGGCCCAGGCAATCTCGCGTGATTCGCCCGACAGCGGGGCCGTGCCGAGCGCGTTGATCTCCGTCTCGCCTCGGGCCGCGCCGAGCGGCCGCATCATGTCGAACACCATCGGCTCCGGAATCGCCGGGTAAGCCGCATGATCGTGGCTGCCGCCGTCGGCCCAGCACGCCGTTCCGACGAACAGGCATAGCAGGCCCAGGCCCCGTATCAGGGGCGAATTGCTGCGGTCTCTCAAGCTTGGGTTTCCAGGTCGAAGCGATGGCTCTTCGCTGCGTATACGCCTGCCGCCGCGGCTTTATTCCGTCCTCGCGCCTATGGCCGGCCTGATCCTGGTCAAGGCACGGCAAGCCCGGACACGTGATGCTGCCGCCGACTTCTCTTGAAACCCGCGCCGGACCCCGCAGATAGAGGGCATCCAGCCAATACGAGGACCCGTGCGATGCGCATGGACAAACTGACGACGCAATTCCAGCAGGCGCTCGCCGATGCGCAGAGCCTGGCCGTCGGCCGCGACAGCGCGGCCATCGAGCCCGTGCATCTGGCGCTCGCCCTGCTCAATCTCGAACGCAGCGCGGTCGCCCCGCTGCTGCAGAACGCGGGCGTCGATCTGAACGGCCTGCGCAGCCGTCTGAATCAGGCCGTCGAGGCGCTGCCGCGCCTGGGCCAGGCCACCGGCGACGTCAACGTGAGCCAGGAACTCAATCGCCTGCTCAATCTGACCGACAAGCTCGCCCAGGAGAAGAAGGATCAGTTCATCTCGAGCGAGCTGTTCCTGCTCGCCGCGCTCGACGACAAGGGCGCGCTCGGCCGCGCACTGAAGGATTCCGGCGCGCGCAAGGAAACGCTGTCGGCTGCGATCGACAAGCTGCGCAACGGCGCCAAGGTCGATAGCCAGAACGCGGAAGAAAACCGCCAGTCGCTCGAGAAGTACACGATCGACCTGACCGAGCGTGCGCGCTCGGGCAAGCTCGATCCGGTGATCGGCCGCGACGAGGAAATCCGTCGCCTGATCCAGGTGCTCTCGCGCCGCACCAAGAACAATCCGGCGCTGATCGGCGAGCCCGGCGTCGGCAAGACCGCGATCGTCGAAGGCCTCGCGCAGCGCATCGTCAACGGCGAAGTGCCCGAGTCGCTCAAGAACAAGCGCCTGCTGTCGCTCGACCTCGGCAGCCTCATCGCGGGCGCCAAGTTCCGTGGTGAATTCGAGGAGCGCCTCAAGAACGTGCTCGGCGATCTGTCGAAGGCCGAAGGCGGCGTGATCCTGTTCATCGACGAGATCCACACGCTGGTCGGTGCCGGCAAGGCCGATGGCGCGATGGACGCGGGCAACATGCTCAAGCCGGCGCTCGCGCGCGGCGAGCTGCATTGCATCGGCGCGACCACGCTCGACGAATACCGCAAGTACATCGAAAAGGACGCCGCGCTCGAACGCCGCTTCCAGAAAGTGCTCGTCGGCGAGCCATCCGTCGAAGACAGCATCGCGATCCTGCGTGGCCTGAAGGCGCGCTACGAGCTGCATCACGGCGTCGACATCACCGACGGCGCGATCGTGGCCGCGGCCAAGCTCAGCCACCGCTACATCACCGATCGCAACTTGCCCGACAAGGCCATCGACCTGATCGACGAGGCCGCCTCGCGCATCCGCATCGAAAAGGACTCCAAGCCTGAGGCGATGGACCGGCTCGAACGCCGCCTGATCCAGCTCAAGATCGAGCGCGAGGCGCTCAAGAAGGAGAAGGACGAAGGCGCCAAGCGCTCGCTGGCGGCACTCGAAGAGGACATCGTCAAGCTCGAACGCGAGTACGCCGATCTCGAAGAAATCTGGAAGGCCGAGATGGCCACGGTTTCGGGCTCCGCGCACATCAAGGAAGAGATCGAGCGCGTGCGCCTGGACATGGAAACCGCGCGTCGTGCGGGCGATCTGTCGCGCATGGCCGAATTGCAGTATGGCAAGCTGCCCGAGCTCGAGCGGCGTCTGGCTGCGTCGAGCACCGAGCAGAAGCAGGCCAAGGCCACGCTCGTGCGCAACAACGTGACCGAGGAAGAAATCGCCGAAGTCGTCGGCCGCTGGACCGGCATTCCGGTCGCCAAACTCATGGAAGGCGAGCGCGACAAGCTGCTGCGCATGGAAGAGGCGCTGCACGAGCGCGTGGTCGGCCAGAACGAGGCCGTGACGGCGGTCAGCAACGCGATCCGTCGTTCGCGCGCCGGCCTGTCCGACCCGAATCGTCCGATCGGATCGTTCCTGTTCCTCGGCCCCACGGGCGTCGGCAAGACCGAGCTCTGCAAGGCGCTCGCGAGCTTCTTGTTCGACACCGAAGAGGCGATGGTGCGCATCGACATGAGCGAGTTCATGGAGCGCCACAGCGTCGCGCGCCTGATCGGCGCGCCTCCGGGCTATGTCGGCTTCGAGGAAGGCGGTTATCTGACCGAGGCCGTGCGCCGCCGCCCCTACTCCGTCGTGCTGCTCGACGAGGTCGAGAAGGCGCATCCGGACGTGTTCAACGTGCTGCTGCAGGTGCTCGACGATGGTCGCCTGACCGATGGCCAGGGCCGCACCGTGGACTTCCGCAACGCGGTCATCGTGATGACGAGCAATCTCGGCTCGAACCTGATCCAGGACATGATGAGCACGCAGTCGTCGAGCAACGATTACGCGGCCATTCGCGAAGCCGTGATGACCGTGGTCGGCCAGCATTTCCGGCCCGAGTTCATCAACCGCATCGACGAGTCGGTGGTGTTCCACCCGCTGGGTTCGCAGCAGATTCGTTCGATCGCCAAGGTGCAGTCGCAGAACGTGGTCAAGCGGCTCGCCGAGCGCAACATCGCGATCGAATTCAGCGACGCGGCGCTCGACAAGATCGCCGAGGCCGGCTACGACCCGGTGTATGGCGCGCGCCCGCTCAAGCGCGCGATCCAGACGATGATCGAGAATCCGCTTGCGCTGCAGATACTCGACGGGCGGTTTGCGGCGGGCGATCGGATCGTGGTCGGCGTGAGCGACGGCAAGGTTTCCTTCGCTGCTGGTTGATGCTGTGTGTTCCTCTCTCCCGCGTGCGGGAGAGAGTCCCTCGCGTCAGCGAGGGGAGTGAGGGAGCACCGGGTGGAATGTGCGCCCGCCCAGGGCTTGTCCCTCACCCGGCGCTGCGCGCACCCTCTCCCGCACGCGGGAGAGGGGACGGCGGCAAGAAGCATCCAAGCCCCAGATTCGGCACAATCCGCGCCTGCTTTTACTGAGGACGTGGATGCCAGCCTGCAAGCGGCCCGCTTTTTCCTGCATCGTCGCATGGGCGCTCGCGTGCTCATCGCAGCCGGCGATGGCCGATGAAACCGCTGCCACGGCCGAACTGCCCGAAATCATCGTCACCGCGCAGAAGACCGCGCAAAGCATCGAGCGCGTGCCGCTGTCGGTCGGCACCGTCGCCGGTGAGCTGTTCCAGCAAAGCGGGGCCACCGGCTTCGCGGACATGCAAGGCTACGTCGGCAACGTCACGATCGCGCTGTCGCCGACCGGTGGCGACTTCTTCGTGCGCGGCTTCGGCACCCTGTCGACCAACGCGGGCTTCGAGCCTTCGGTCGGCACCGTCGTCGATGGCGTGTTCTACGGCCGCTCGAATTTCCTTTCGGTGTTCTTCAACGACGTCGATCGCATGGAAGTGCTGCGCGGCCCGCAAGGCACCTTGTTCGGCAAGAACAGCACGGCCGGCGTCTTCAACCTCGTCACGCGTGGACCCGGTCCCGGCAACGGCGGCGTTGGCGAAGCATTCATTTCGGACAGCGGCGAATACGCCTTGCGCCCGGTGCTCAACATGGTCTTCGACGAGCATTGGTCCGCGCGCCTGTCCGGCAATTTCTCGCGCGACGACCAGGGTGAGCTGTTCAACACCGATCTCGATCGCGACGAAGTGAACGTCGCCCAGGACACACTGCGCCTGCGCGTGCGCTACGACTCCGAGAAGATCCGCACCGACTTCGGCGCCTTCTATTCCGACCAGCGCCTCAACGCGAACAACTTCCAGCTGATCGAAGTCTCCGATCCGATGCTGCAACTCATGCGGCAGCACGACGCGGATGCCGAGGGCCAGCTCGACTTTCGCAACTCGGCCAACGTACCCGCGCGCGGGGCGACGCGCTTCGTCGGTGCCAATGCGACGGTCGATTATCCGCTCGATGGTCTGTACGGCATCGACACGCTCGACTTCACCGCGATCAGCGCCTACGCGCGGCAGGTGATCGAAGATCGCGACATCGATGCGGATTTCAGCTCGATTCCGTTCATCCGCGACACCCTGATCGACCCGAGCCCGTTTCGCCAGCTGAGCCAGGAATTCCGCTTCACCGGACACGACGACAACGTGCTCGGCTTCGGCCATGCGATCGACTTCGTCATCGGCGGCTACTGGTACGAATCCACGCTCAATGCCAACGACGTGTTCCGCGTCGAAGACCTCGGCGCCGCGCTGTCCTATGTCACCGCGGCGCAGGCCGGCGCTCCGAACGCGAACGCCGGCCTGCAGTTGCTTGGAACGCCGCTCACGCGGCTCGCGTTCCCGATCGGCCGGCTCGTCGACCTGCTGAACCCGGTGCTCAATCCGCTGCTCGGTGGCGATCAGGCCGCGTACGTGACGCTGGACCAGAAGACCAGCACGCAGGCCATATTCGGACAGATGGAATATTTCGTTCTCGACGACTGGGCACTCATCGCGGGCGCGCGCGTCGGCCGCGAGCACAAGCAGGGCCATTTCACGAGCACCGCCGAAGGCTTTCTGATTCCGCTGATCGCCGATCAGAACGATCACGACACGCACCTGAGCCGCACCGAAACCGAGTTCTCGCCCAAGCTCGGGCTCAAGTGGCAGATGCTTCCGAACGCGAACACCTACCTGAGCTGGACGCGCGGCTACAAGAGCGGCGGCTTCAATGCGCTGCCGCTCAACGATCGCAATCTGGAGTTCGATCCCGAGCGCGCGACGAGCCTCGAACTCGGCGCCAAGGCGCGCCTGCTGCAAGGCTCGCTGCGTCTTTCCGCCGCGCTGTTCGATACGCGCTTCGACAACCTGCAGGTCTCGACCTTCGCGACCGACAGCGGCGCCGCGGCACCGGTGTTTCTGAATGCGGCGAGCGCGCGCTCGCGCGGTGGCGAACTCGAGGTGCACTGGATGCTGCCGCTGCGTGGTCTCGCCTTCTACGGCTCGGCCGGTTACGCAGACGCCTACTATCGAAGCTATCCCGATGCGCCCGCACCGGCGATGTCGGAAGACTCGACGCAGGATCTGAGCGGCCGCACGCTGTCGAACGCGCCGCGCTGGACCGCGGCCGCGATTCCATCGTTCACACTCCCGTTGCCGCGCGATCTGCTCGCCACTCTCGCGATCGAGACCTTGTATCGCAGCCAGCGCTACGTCGACGTCGATCTCGACCCGGTGACCTTGCAGAAGGCCACCACCGAGCTCAACACGCGCCTCGTGTTCGGTACGCGCGCCGGCGGCTGGACCTTGAGCCTGGCCGCCCGCAATCTCACGCGCGAAGTGATCGTCGATCAGGTACTCGATCAGCCGCTCGCGGCTGGCAATTACGTGGCCTCGCGCGCGGATCGCGGACGGCGCCTGTCGGCGAATCTGATCGTCGAGTTCTGACGCATGCCGCGCATCCACAAGAACCACGCGCTGCTGCCCTACGGCGACGGCTGCGTGCAGAACAACGCCTGGGGCTATGCGGGTGACGATCCGCCGCAGAGCGCCTCGACCCCGCCCGGCGACGAGCTCGGCTGGCAGTGGGATTGGCCCGCGAGTACCGGACACGAGGCCTCGCAGGTGGTCGCGTATCCCGAGATCATCCACGGCAAGAAGCCCTTCCTCGATCGTTCGACGCTGGCGACGCTGCCTGCGCCACTTGCGGCGATCGAGCGCATTCGCATCGCCTACGTCACGCAGACGCGCGCCAAGGGCCACTACAATGCGGCTTTCGAGCTCTGGCTCGTCGACGATGCGCAGGCCAGGCCCGAGCACATTCAGGCCGAGGTCATGGTGTGGATCGCAAAACGCGGTCTCGAACCGGCCGGTGATTGCATTGCGACCGTCGACACCCCGTACGGGAAAGCCGATCTGTTCGAGACGCAGATGCAGCACTGGCGCTACTACGCCTTCGTGCTGCGCGAGGAAATGCCGGCCCGCGTGATCGACCTGATGGTCTTCGTACGCGAGCTGCTGGCACGAAAACGGCTCGATGGAAACGAACTTATCGCGAGCGTCGAGTTCGGAAATGAGATCGCCCACGGCAAGGGCCGCACGGTGATCGAGAAGTACAGCCTCGACATCGGCTGAAACTGCGGCGGAACGCAGCACCGGGCACGCCGGCTGCTGAAGTCGCAACGCAAACAGGAAGCTTCAACAAGAGAAGGGAATCTCATGAACGAAATGCTGGACTATCTGCGCACCCAGGCCCCGCCATGGGCCTGGACCGGCCTCGCGGCGGCGATCGCGCTGCTGCTCGTGATCCTGGCCATGCGCATCTTCCGGCTCGCGGCGACGCGCGCCACGAGCCATCACTCGGTGCTCGGCATGATCGTGCGGCGCACCGAGGTGCCGCTGACCTTCGTCGTCTCGATGATCGCGCTCAACGTGGTGCTGCAGGCGGCGCCGAACGATCTGACCGCCATCGGCACGGTGCGACATGGAATCGGCGTGACGCTGATCGTCGCCATGACGATCTTCCTGCTGCGCTGCGTGCGCGTAGCCGGCGAAGCGATCGTCGCGTTGAACCCCTATGATGCGGCCGACAACCTGCGCGCCCGTTCTCTGCTCACGCAGACCAAGGTGCTCACGCGCACGCTGTACGGCGTGATCCTGCTGATCGGCACCTCGATCGCACTCATGACGTTTCCGGGCGTGCGCCAGGTGGGCGCGAGCCTGCTCGCCTCCGCCGGCATCGCCGGTCTGGCGGTCGGCCTCGCGGCCAAGCCGGTGCTCGGCAACATGCTCGCGGGCCTGCAGATCGCGCTCACGCAGCCGATCCGCATCGACGACGTGCTCGTGCTCGAAGGCGAATGGGGCCGCGTCGAGGAGATCAACGGCAGCTACGTGGTGGTGGCGATCTGGGACCAGCGCCGGCTCGTGGTGCCGCTGCAGTACTTCATCGAAAAGCCGTTCCAGAACTGGACCCGCAAGACCTCGCAGATACTCGGCACGGTGATGCTCTGGGTGGACTACCGGCTGCCGGTCGACCCGGTGCGCGCCGAGGTCACGCGGCTCTGCGAGCAGGACAAGGATTGGGACGGGCGCGTCGGCATCGTGCAGGTGACCGACACGAGCAATTCGACGATGCAATTGCGCGTGCTGCTGTCGTCCGAGAACTCCGGGCGCAATTTCGACCTGCGCTGCCGCGTTCGCGAAGGGCTGATCGCCTTCATCGCGCGGGAATACCCGCTCTACCTGCCGCATCTGCGCGCCGAGATCATGAAGGGCGAGACGCCCGGGGCCGCGCCCTCGCCGGTACACGAACCACATGCGCCGGAGAGCTCGCCGACGCCGACGGCTCCGCAGACGCACGAGCCGCCGCCGGCACCGATCCCGGCCGCCACGACGGCCGCCGGCTGAGCCGGTTATTTCGTACCCGCAACGATCGATCTCCGAATCCGCTTACACTCCAGGCTCCAACCCTCGCGTTCCACGGCTGGAGCGTCATGCCCCCGGATGACCAGAGCGCCGATCCGGCCGTAAGCAGTGCCATCGCGGCCGACGTCGCCGCGATCGGGCGCATCGGCGCCATCGGTTCGATTCTCGAGATCGCCTGCCGCTCCACCGGCATGCGCTTCGCCGCGGTGGCCCGCGTGACCGCGGACAGCTGGACCGCCTGCGCGGTACGCGACGAGATCGCCTTCGGCCTGGGCGTCGGTGGGGAGCTGCCGATCCTGACCACCATCTGCCACGAGATTCAGCAAAACCACGTGGCCGTGGTCATCGACCACGTCGCCGAGGATCCGCTGTTCCGCGATCACCACACGCCGCGGCTCTACGGCTTCCAGAGCTACGTGTCGGTGCCGATCTTCCGCAAGAGCGGCGAGTTCTTCGGCACGCTCTGCGCGATCGACCCGGCGCCGGCGCAGCTGCGGGCGACCAAGGCGATCGCCACCTTCGAGGCCTTCGCCGAACTGATCAGCGAGCAGCTCGAAACCGAGAACCTGCTGCTGCAAAGCCAGGCCCAGCTGCTCGATGCGCACGAGACCGCCGAGCTGCGCGAGCAGTTCATCGCCGTCATCGGCCACGATCTGCGCAACCCCTTGTCGGCCGTGAACGCCTGCGCCGAAGCCCTGCTGCGCATGTCGCTGCCGGAGCTGCAGAACCGGCTCGCGCAGACCATCCTGAGCAGCAGCCAGCGCATGGCCGGGCTCGTCGACAACCTGCTCGATTTCGCCCGCGGCCGGCTCGGCGGCGGCATCGCGCTCGATCGCCAGATCGAGGGCAACCTGGCGCTGTCCCTGCAGCGCGTGATCGCCGAAGTGGCGGCGATTCATCCGCACCGGGGGCTGCGCGTCGACCTCGATTGCGAGCAGCCGGTCTACTGCGATGCCGACCGCATCGCCCAGATCCTGTCGAACCTGCTCGCCAACGCCTACACGCACGGAGATCCGCGTCAGGGCGTGGCGGTGTGCGCGCGTGTCGAGAACGACGAGTTCACGCTCGCGGTGACGAACCAGGGGCCGCCGATTCCGGCCGAGCGCATTCCGCAGCTGTTCCAGCCGTTCTTTCGCCACACCCACAAGGCGCAGGCCGATGGGCTCGGCCTGGGGCTGTTCATCGCCGCCGAACTCGCACGGGCGCACGAGGGGCGCATCGAGGTCGAGTCGGGCGAGGCCGGCACCACCTTCAGCCTGCGCTTTCCGGCCCAGGCTCCGGCCGGCGCGCCAGACGTCTGAGTGCGCTCAGGCGCCGGTGCGGTTCGGATCGCGCCAGGCGCGTTCGAACGGCAGCCGCCAGGCATGCGGGGCGACCAGCTGGTGGATCGCCTTCGGCCCCCAGGAACCCGGCTCGTAGAAGCGCACGGGCGGCGGGTTTTCGAGCAGCGGAGCCGAGACTTCCCACAACCGTTCGATGCCGTCGGCCGTCGTGAACAGCGTGTGGTCGCCGCGCATGGCGTCGAGGATCAGGCGCTCGTAGGCCTCGAGCACATCGCCGATCAGGCCGGTGTCGTGCATCGCGAACTGCAGGCTCAGCTTGTCGAGCCGCATGCCCGGGCCGGGCCGCTTGCCATAGAACGACAGCGAGACCTTGGAGGCGTCGGCCAGATCGAAAGTCAGATGATCGGGCCCCTGCGCGCCGACACCCGAACCGGGCGGAAACATGCGCTTGGGCGGCTCGCGGAACGCGATCGAGATGATGCGCTGGCCTTCGGCGAGCCGTTTGCCGGTGCGCAGATAGAACGGCACGCCGGCCCACCGCCAGTTGTCGATATGGCACTTGAGCGCGATGAAGGTTTCGGTCTCCGAGGCCGGATCGACGCCCTCCTCACTGCGATAGCCCGCGTACTGTCCGCGCACGACATTGGCCGGCTCGAGCGGCAGCAGGCTGCGAAAGACCTTATTCTTCTCCTCGCTGATCGGTGCCGGCTCCAGCGAAGTGGGCGCCTCCATCGCCATGAAGCCGAGGATCTGGAACAGGTGCGTCACCACCATGTCGCGAAACGCCCCGACCTGCTCGTAGAACGCCGAGCGCTTGCCCAGGCCCAGCGTCTCGGGCACGTCGATCTGCACGTGATCGATGAAGTTGCGGTTCCAGATCGGCTCGAACAGGCCGTTGGCGAAGCGGAACGCGAGGATGTTCTGCGCCGGCTCCTTGCCGAGGAAGTGGTCGATGCGAAAGATCTGCTCCTCGCCGAAGACTTCGTGCAGATTCGCGTTGAGCGAAACCGCGCTCGCCAGATCGGTGCCGAAGGGCTTCTCCATGATGATGCGCGAGCCCTGCGACAGCCCGGCCGCGTGCAGCATGCGCACCGCCGGCAGCGCCGCCTTCGGAGGCACGCTGAGATAGTGCAGCAGCCGCGTCTCGCCACCGAGCGACTGCTGCGCGCGCTCGACCGCGCCCTTGAGCGCGCGCTCGGCCGACGACAGCGGCACGTAATCGAGCGTGGCCGCGAAGGCCTCCCACTCCGAGGCGCTCGGCTTGCGCATGGAGAAATCCTCGAGCGCCTGGCGCGCAATGCCGCGAAACGCCTCGGCATCGAGCTCGTCGAGCGAAACGCCGATGATGCGACAGCCCGGGATGAAACCCGCGTTGGACAGGTGAAACAGCCCCGGCAGCAGCTTGCGCCGCGACAAGTCGCCTGTCGCGCCGATCAGCACGACCACCTGTGGAAAACGCGGTCCGACGCCGGGATGAACTTTTGCCACGTGAATGCTCCTTGCTCGTCCGGATGCCCGCCGTATGCGTAGCAATACGAGCGCCAGCCTAGCAGGCTGATGCCGGGTCTTTCCCGCGGTCTTCGAGCTCTTGCGTCGTTTCGGGCCAGGGCATGCCGTGTGGAGCATCCGGATGCCACCTTGCCCACCGTCCTGGAGCACGACGATCAGCGGGATCAGGCCGCGCATCCCGGTGCGCCCGGTCGCATGGTGACGCTTGCCGTGAAAATGGACGGAGCGTTTAATCCAGACTGGTAAGCCTCTCGGCTTCAGGCCGCATCGAAATTGGAGTGTCATGGAATTTGCAGACCGGCTTGGCCCGAATGGGCCAGAAAAGCCCAACGAGGTGCCCCGTAAACAAGTCGCGCCACAATCCCGGCATTGACCGTACGGAGACAATAGCTCGTGTTCACCAAGCTACCTCGATGGGTTGAGGTCAGTGGCTTCTGGCTCGCGGCGATCGCAGGTTCCGTGAATGCGATAGGGCTCTTGGGCTTCAAGCATCAAGGGGTGTCTCATCTCACCGGCACGTCGACGCTGCTCGGCTTGTCGCTGGTGAATCTCGATGCAGCAGAGAGCGTGCACCTTTTTCTCATCATCATCTCGTTCGTGGCGGGTGCGGCTCTGAGCGGAGTCATCACTAACGGCGCCGTTCTGCGCTTGGGCCGCAGATACAGCGTCGCATTGATCATTGAATCAGCATTGCTCTTGTGGGCAATGGTGGCACTGGGTCGCGGGTCCGACTCAGGGCATTTCTTGGCATCCGCAGCCTGCGGGCTGCAAAACGGCATGGTCAGCACCTACAGCGGCGCGTCTATCCGAACCACACATGTGTCCGGCTTGTTCACGGACCTCGGCACGATGCTGGGAGCCAGATTACGAGGCCACCCGTTCGACACGAGAAAAGCGACCCTTTTCCTGCTGCTCATTACCGGCTTCATCCTGGGCGGCTCCGTCGGTGGCTACAGCTTCCAACGCTTGCAGTTCACCGCACTTGCCATCCCGGCGGGCGCTGCGCTTTTGCTGGCCATCACCTACTGGGTGTACAGGCACATGGGCGGAGCGGATGGCTGATATCGGACCGCTTTGTGTGAAGCACCGAGGTTAAGCTTGAACTCGCCCGCGCTTTTGTGCTCAGCCTCGCTGAACGTCATACACGTATAGCCGTCGGCTCCATCTCGCAACCGGACGCATGGTTCTGAACCGCCCCGGAGAACTCGGAGGCTCCATAACTTGAGAGAATGGAGCTATGGCAAGAGTATCGAAGTATTCCCCGGAGATGCAGGAGCGGGCGGTTCGGCTGGTGCTGGAGCATCAGTCGGAGCATGACTCGCAGTGGGCAGCGATTGCGTCGGTTGCCGCGAAGATTGGCTGCACGGCCGAGACGCTGCGGCGCTGGGTTCGGCAGGTCGAGCGTGACGCGGGCGTACGGCCTGGACCGACGACGGCCGAGCTCGAGCGGATCAAGGCGCTGGAGCGCGAAGTCCAAGAGCTGCGGCAAGCCAACGAGATCCTGCGCAAGGCCAGCGCGTATTTTGCCCAGGCGGAGCTCGACCGCCCGCTCAAACGATGATTGCGTTTATCGACGATCACCGGAAGGTCCATGGG